>CAMLFH010000001.1 GCA_946479285.1 uncultured Flavobacteriales bacterium
AAGGTTGGCATACGACATCTGGGGAGCGACCGTAAACCAGGCGCAGCGCATGGAAATGATGGGCGAACCCGGAAGAGTAACTATTTCCGGATCCACGTTTAAGCTGATCGAACCTTACTTTGAATGTACTTACCGCGGAAAGGTAAGAACAAAGAGTAAAGGGCTGATCGAAATGTTCACTGTAGAGCGCATCAAACCCGAACTTTCCATCAATGGGGAAGGACTTTACCCGAACGACCGCTTCCAGCAAATTGTCAACCTGCACTTATACAGCAGCATCAACTACTACAAAGCAGAGCGCCACATTATCAAAGTACTGGAAAAAGGATTATCGCCAATGCTGCATTATCACAGTATTGAACACACCAAAGATGTGGTTCGCGCAGTGGAACGCTATGCCTTATTGGAAGGTGTAACGGATGAAGGTTTGTTCCTTCTCAAATCTGCAGCAACTTATCACGATGCCGGATTCGTAGAGAGTTATGAAAAAAATGAACCGATCGGGGCGCGAATGGCTGAAGAAATCCTTCCGAAATACGGATACTCGGATCAGCACATTGCGCAGATTAAAGAGTTGATCTTCGTAACACAGATTCCGCATCAACCTAAAAACAAACTGGAACAGATTATCTGTGATGCCGATTTGGATTACCTGGGAAGAGATGATTTTCATGAAATCTCTGACAGATTGAGAAGAGAGTTGCGTGAGCACGGGAAAATCGATAGTGATCGCCAATGGGATAACATGCAGGTGTTTTTCCTGAAGAACCTGCACAAATACTTTACACCGACAGCCATTGCAAGCAGACAAACGAAGAAGATGCAAAACCTCAAAGAGGTGGAGGAACGTTTGGCCAGAGATGAGTACAAGGATTGATTATAAAAAAAGTAGGCACGCGATGCATCGCGTGCCTACTTTTTTTATTTTAAAAAATCGAGATTAACTGAATAAAACGCTGCTTCCGTATTTCCCTGCAACCGGGTTTACGATCAGTGTAGGAATCTGAGCCTCATTTGTAAGAATATACTGCTCGTGATTTGCTGTAATTACTCCCAGCATGTTATTGCGATTCAGGTTCATGATCGCAATTAAATCGGCATCCAAAGAAACGGCATGTTTTACCACCTCTTTATCAAATCCGCTGGTTGGAACAACTTTCGTAGTAACGTCAATTCCTCTTTCGTGGAAAAAGCGTACCGCAAACTGAATATTCGCTTTTACCTGGTGACGCAGGAATTCATCTGATTCATCCGGAGTAATGACATGAACACGCGATTTGAAGTAAGTAGCAATGTTTGCAACGTATGCCAGTTTTTGCTTCGTTTCCTTATTCAAATCCAAAGGAACAACGATATCATCGTAACCTGTATCTTTGATCGGTTTTTCCTGGACCACGATAAAAGGAACGTTAGAGTGCGTAATTACCTTCAAAGCGTGGCTTCCGGTAATGTGCTGCCATCCGGTTTGACCGTGAGTACCCATAAAAATTAATTCTGCATGGTTCTCAGATGCGAAATCACCGATATCATCAAAAATATTTCCAACGCGAACTGACGGGGTAATTTTTATTTCCCCTTTGTGCTGTTCTGCAACGCCTTTTAATTTTTCTTCTGCTTCACCAACTGCCTTGTCTTTTGCTACAACATGTAGGAGCAAGATCTCTGCACCGGTGATTTTTGCAGCATTAATAGCATGGTTCAGAGCATTTTCCGCAACTGGGGTAAAATCATGGGGAACAATAATGGTCTTTTTTTCCATAAGGAGCATTTGTGGGTTTTTATAGTAGTGCAAATGTAATCAAAGCTTTAGAAGCTAGATTCTATTTCCGGAATCAATATTAAAAATAAGACGTTAATAAAACAATAAGTCGTGGTTTTTTCTCACTTTTGTAGGTGTATCAAAATGGAGAAAAATGCCAATAATCGGGAAATTGCTTAAAAAGACTACCGAATTTTCGGCTCGGAGAAATGCGCTGAAGGGACTTGATTTCAAAGATCAGATAAAAGTACTTACAAAACTTTTAAAGTTTGCCCAGGAAACCAGATTTGGATATCACTATGATTTTCAATCCATTCTGGATTCTGAAAACATGGTGGAGGAATTTCAAAAATCCATTCCTATTCGCGATTACGACCAGTTCTATCAAACATGGCTGCACCGCTGCCTGGACGATGAAGCAGACGTGATCTGGCCGGGAACGATCAAATATTTTGCGCTTTCTTCCGGAACTACCGGCTCACCGAGTAAACGCATTCCGGTTACGAAACAAATGATCCGTTCGTTTCAGCGAAATACGATCAAACAATTCACATCCACCGCAGATTATCATTTGTCGGATGGATTTTACCAAAAATCACTTATCGCCGTCGGCGGTTCTTCCAAACCGGAAAGAAAAGGAAAACATTTTGAAGGTGATCTTTCCGGAATTTTAAAGAAACACACTTCCGTAGTATTGCTTCCATTGACCAAACCGGATGCAGAAACGGCGGCTATAAAAGATTGGAATGCAAAGCTCGACCGCATGGTGGAAAAAGCTCCTGAATGGGATATCAGTACAATTGCCGGAATCCCAAGCTGGTGCATCATGCTGATGGAACGCATCATTGAGAAATACAAGGTAGATTCTATTCACGACATCTGGCCGAATTTGGAGCTGTACTTATCGGGAGGAGTTTATTTCGAACCTTATCTGAACCGCTTCGAGAAAGTGTGCGGGAAAAAGGTACAGATTATGAATACTTACCTGGCTTCAGAAGGATATTTTGCCTACCAGAAAAGAGCGGAAAGCAACGGTATGCAGCTACTCCTGAAATCAGGAATTTTCTTCGAGTTCGTTCCCTTTAACCGCGATAATTTTGACGAATACGGAAATCTGAAACCCGAAGCGAGAGCCCTGACGGTCGATGAGGTAGTTACGAAAGAAGATTATGCATTGGTTATTTCAACCAACGCCGGGTTGTGGCGCTACCTGGTTGGCGACCTGGTTCAGTTTGTGGACCTCGAAAGACGTGAAGTACGCATTAGCGGCCGGATCAAACAATACCTGAGTTTAGTCGGTGAACACTTATCGCTGGATAATATCAATGTGGCAATCATGAAAGCAGGAGAAAAGCTCAATGTGGCTATTCCTGAGTTTTGTTTGTATGCCAATTCAGGGGAACAAAGACATTACTGGTGTTTCGGGACGGATAAGCCCATGGACACCGAATTGGTGATGAGAACGGTTGATGAATTTCTATGCGAGCTCAATGATGATTATTATTCCGTTCGAAAATATGATACGCTGAAAAATCCGGCTTCTTACCAAACAGACGTGAACAATTTCTACAAATTCATGGAGGAAAAAGGAAAGCTTGGATCTCAAAACAAATTTCCGCGTGTGATGAATGAGCACCAGGCCAAAGAGTGGCGCTTATTCCTGGGGATTTGACCCATGGGCTCACATTCCTATATTCCCGCAGATGCACAGATATTAGCGGGGAGTAATTCGAGAGAATATCTGCACTAACTTTTAAGCTGAATATTGTTCCGAATTAACTCTTGATCGTTTTCCCTAGAAATTTGAACATTAGAATTTTTCCATTTTCTAATCTCATAAAAACTGATTTTTCGAAATCACCACTCACTTGAGACGGATCAAAATCTACTTTAATCTTCATTCGACTTCTTGCCTTAATAATATCAGAAGGCAAAGCAAAATTGGTACATCCGCACGACTTGGCTTTTGAAACGATTTTCATATCTGAATCAGATTTATTCACAATCTCAAAATTCAATTCCTTGATATTCATATCTTCAATTTTACCCAAATCAATTTTAGATGGAATCAAAAAAACAGCAGGGTCTTTTTGTGTAAAGACTTCTTGCTTTTCTTTACAGGAGGAAACTAATATGATTAAACTTATTATAGCAATAAACTTCATGATTATTCTCTTAAATAATTCGTAATTAATTCAATACTCTTGTTCATATAGTCATCTGCCATTTCTGAATCGAAACCGGAAATTCTGCGAGCTTCGTTTCCTTTTTTATCGAATAAGAGTTCATAAGGAGCACTGGTTATTCTTAGTTTCTTTGTAAGAACTTGTCCTGAATCGTGATACGCATTTTTGGTTTCCTTATAATATTTCAGGAATACTTCTTTCGGTTCGAAAGAATGGATTTCTATAACCCGAAATGGCCGATTTGAAAAATGGGCAGCTAATTGCTCTAGATACTTCTTCTTTTTTCTACAGGGTAAACAGGAGTAAAAAGTAAAATTGACTAAGTAGACACTGTCTTCTGAAAACTTCAAAGTTCTTCCATTGATAGCAGTGACATGCTCTACTGATTCGTTCAAATCGTTGATCATTAATTTATGGTTGTTCTTGACAATGGAATCTGTAATAGAAGAGTACTTGGAATATGCATACAACAGAATTACTATTGAAAAGAATATATTTAATGAGCCAAAAAAATATAAGCGATTCTTTAATAAATACCCGGAAACACATCCCAGGATCATTACAGATGAAATAGCTAGATTTTGGAAATCAAGATTGTTGGTAAGAAATATGAACACGATCCAAAAGAGCCCTATAATAGACCCTCCGACCAAACCGTAATATTTCGGCAGAATAAAACTGGCAGCGCCAAATAAGATAAATAGCCAAATATGATGAACAATCCGCTGAAACAAAAACACTTCATGGGTGAGCCATTGCAAAAGGATGAACAAACAAAGAAAAATAAGGGTGGACAAACAAATCCACCCAATTACCTTAGATAAATGCATTTAGGCAAAAATATTACATTTTCCATTGCACGCATATCCCCACAGTGTTCCACATCCCCAAGTAGTTGTATTCATGCATGCTGATTTATCACAAAGTATTCTTGGTCCATATGGAGATGACGAACACCAACTCGATTTTGTACTGCATGTGCATCCAGTTCCCCCTTTATCAGGATTGTATACAATCATTTCATTAACACCTTCTTCATTAGTGACCATGGAATCAAAAATTAATTGACCATCAAGATCGGATAAATTTGTAAAGTATTGGTCGATATCAAGGGCGAGCTGAATCAAGCACGGTTCGTTTTCGGGGTCTGTTGAAGAATAAATATCTTTAAGATCAGATTTTACATTCTCCAATATACTAATTTGGGTAGTGGAGAGGTTAAAATACGAAATGCAAAAATCAATGTGTTCCTTCGCCAAAGCAGCTTTTTCAGTAACTGTCAATAGGTTAAAAGCTAAACGTTGATCAATCCTCTTTTCAAAGTTCTGAAAAGATTCAAGTGCCGTAGAATTTTTTGTTCTTAAATTTTGGGTTTTTGAACATGAAAGGAAGCTTAGTAATACAACGCCCCCCAAGAAAAAAATTAATTTTCTCATAGTGAATAATTTATAAGTTAGATTGCTAATATATAAATTATTTAAAATAAGACTGTTATCTCGAAAAATAGATTTAGCAGCTTACGAAACAAGCGTGAACAATTTCTACAAATTCATGGAAGAAAAAGGAAAGCTTGGATCTCAAAAACAAATTCCCGCGTGTGATGAATGAGCACCAGGCCAAAGAGTGGCGCTTATTCCTGGGGATTTGACGCATAAATCCAATCCTATTTTCCCGCAAATGCACAAATTATGGGCGAGCCTAATACTTACGCTGAAGCTTCAGCATAGGCGCACCGACCTCGCTTTATTATGAAGATTAATAGGAAGGAGAAAAGAGGCGACTGGTAAGCGCCTCAAAAAATTTGCGCATTTGTGGGAAAGAAAAATCCAGTGCTTCCGAATGACTTTGTGGATTATAAGTTAGTTAAGCCGCTTCAATTCCCGGTCGCGCATCTTAGATTTGTAGATTGCATTGGCAATCACCACCAAAATGATCATCGCTGAACCGGCGTAGAAATTTCCGTTCAATAATTCATCTTCGTTGAGAATTGGAATGGCTAACAGAATGGTGTAAACCGGCTCCAGGTTGATACTCAGTGAAACGGTAAAAGCGCCCAGTTTTTTCATCACTTCAATGGTGGCGATGAAGGCGAAAGAAGTACAGCAAATTCCCAGGAATAACAACCAGGCAAAATCGCTTCCCGTCATTTTGAACAAATGACTATCCAGTTTTCCGTTGTACAAAAGCATTCCGGTAAGAAAAACCAAACCAATCCCCATTTCATGCAGGGTAATGGCTGATGAGGGAACTTCTTCAGCCAGCTTAGCATTGAACACAGAAAAAAATCCGGCACAAAGTGCAGAAGTCAAGCCCAAAGCAAGAGCGATATACTGCTTTTCATCAAAATCGGAAGAAACAAAATAAATCCCGAAGATTACGAGCAATCCGAAGAGGAATTCGACCCAGGAAAACTTCTTTTTGAAAACAATCGGTTCGATCCAGGTCACGTGCAAAGTTGCCGTTGACAAACACAAAATTCCCAAAGAAGCAGTTGAAAGTTTGATGGCACTGTAAAAAGTGATCCAATGCAGAGCCACAATGATTCCCGTTCCGAATACTTTCAGCATGGCTTTTCGGTTGCGGATCCGCATGGGCATTTTCAATAAATACAAACCAATCAACAAGGAAATCAAGGCAATCAGGATCCGGTGCCAAACCAAATACTGCGCTTCAATGTGAATGAGTTTCCCCAAAATCCCGGTAAAGCCCCACATAAAAATAATGAGGTGCATGAGCAAATGATACCTGTACTTTTGGAACATGCTGCAAAGTTAGGACTTATTTGGATGACAACTTTATTCCTTTGACAAATTCATCGTCGGTTCGCATAAAACCTGCCAAATTTTAGAAAACTTGAAACATGCTAAATCGATCCACGAAAGCTTTGCTTTTTCTTTCTATCTTTGTGTAAAGAGCAAAAACAGCAAGTATGTCACACATCATCACATTGAGCGATTTTATTATGGAACGTCAGGCGGAGTTTCCCGGTTCATCCGGCGAATTGTCCCGTATTTTAAATGATATCTCCATCGCATCAAAGATTGTGGCAAGAGATGTTCGCAGAGCCGGATTGGTAGACCACATCCTTGGTTCTCACGGAGCTGAAAACGTTCAGGGTGAAGAACAGCAAAAACTGGATGTGATTGCAGATACGCAGTTCATCAAAGTATTTGAATCGAGTGGTGAGATCTGTGGAATTGCTTCGGAAGAAAACGACGACTTTTTAGCCTTTACGACTGAACGAGCTCAAGGTGGAAAATACATTGTATTGTTTGATCCTTTGGATGGTTCTTCCAATATCGACTGCAATGTTTCAATCGGAACGATTTTCTCGATATACAAACGCATTTCTCCGAAAGGTTCGCCTGCAACATTGGAAGACATGCTTCAAAAAGGAACACAGCAAGTTGCTGCAGGTTACGTTTTGTACGGTTCGTCCACTATGCTTGTTTATACAACCGGGCATGGGGTAAACGGATTTACTTTGGACCCTTCCATCGGAGAATTTTGTTTGTCGCACCCGAATATGCGTATGCCTGAAACAGGACGCATCTACGCCATGAACGAAGGGAATATTCACGAATGCGAGCAGGGCGTAAAAGATTACGTTTCTTTTTGCCAGGAAGTTCAGGCGGATGGAAGACCATATTCCGGAAGATATATCGGATCATTGGTAGCGGATTTTCACCGGAACCTGATCAAGGGCGGAATTTATATTTACCCGGTTACCAACCAAAGCCCGAAAGGAAAGCTGCGTTTGTTGTATGAGTGTAACCCGCTTGCATTTGTTGCAGAACAAGCAGGAGGAATGGCTACAAACGGAACTGATCGTATTTTAGATCTGGAGCCGCATCAGCTGCATGAGCGCTGTGGATTCTTTACGGGTTCGAAACAAATGATGGAAAAGGCAATTAACTGCCTGGAAACTGCACGTGCTAAAGCATAAATGTTTTTCGACTTCCGGAAAATAGAAAATCTTCATATTTTATTGTGGCTTCTCAAAGACATTTGCTGGGCCGCTGATCTGAAATGGCTGGGAACGATCATGATCCTGCCAACTCTTGCCGTTGCGTTTTGGCTCACCTGGAAAATGAGAAAGTCCTATTCAGAACTGGTGCACAACCTGGCAGTCATTCTCTGGATCGCTGCAAATTCCACCTGGGTGATCGGAGAGTTTTTCTTTGAAGACACAACGAGGCCACTGGCACTGATCTTCTTCGGAAGCGGATTGGTTTTGTTGCTCGTTTTTTACGGGCAGCAGCAGCTATCTAAGCGATTTTCCAAGGACGAAGAATAAGTCTCGAGTAAACGATCTTAAAAAACGGAATTCCACAATCCGTTGCGGCGGGTACGTCCAATTGTACGGAGACCAATTTTCAAGTACGGAATTTCGCAACAATCAATAAATGAGTATTCGGTTAATTTGTGGAAACAAAAACCAGTAACATGAGACTGCTAACTATCCTTTTTATTACTTCACTCCTTGCTGCTTCCTGTACTATTCAGAAGCGTACATTCAGAAATGGATATTACGTTTCCTGGAACAAATCTGCATTAAAAGAAAAAGCGAAGCACGATGGATCGGTACCGGAAGAATCAGATTTGAAAACCGAATCAATCGCCCTCAAAGATTCGGCTTTTACGGAAATATCGGACGTTGCGGAAAAGGAAGAGTTGGTAATTCCAGCTGGAACAGATTTGGAGAACCCGATAAATCAGCCGGAAGATTTTGTTAAAAGTCAGGATTCTACCCGGAAAACGGTTGACGCCAAATTGGCGATTCATGAATCATCAGACGAAGCTGTAATTCCTGTTAGCATGAAAAAGGATTGGAGTGAGCTCTTGGAAACGAAGGAAAAGGGCCCGAATCTTTTTGCAATCAACTCCTTGGTTTTTGCAATGGGTTATGTGATTCTCAGCATTATTACTATTTTCAGCAACCTCTTTGCGTTGGCTGTGATCTGTTTTGTAGCTGCTCTAACCTTTGCAATTATCGGCATCATAAAATGGAAACGAAACAAGGACAGTTTCTGGGGAACTTTTTTCGCAGTAATGGCTATAGGTTTGTTGGCATTGGGAACACTGGTATTGTTAGTGTTAATTCTTGCAGGATCTATTTAGCCAATTAAATTCGCACGCTGATCTGGCTGATTCAGCAGAAAGACATTGTGAAACAATGTCAAACATCTGCGAAATTCCCTAAATCTGCGTGAGATTAAAAACAGATCTGTTTAATTTATTTCATAGTATTCACAACGGTGATAGAAGGTAAAAACTGCGCAGTTTGATCGTCTTTCAAAGAAGCACTTTTACTTTCCAGTAATTTTTCGCTCAATTCCGGGTAAGAAACCGAATTTCCTGCTTCCAGCATGCGCTTTTCAGTTTGTTGAATGCTGTTTTGAACAAGGATGATCGTATCGCGGATGATCTTTGAGCCGGATTGAAAAACAGGTGTTTCTTTCACGATCGTATCGTGGATAACCTTGCCGGGAGAAGCTCCGTTGGCGATTGAAATTTCCAGTGGATACCCTGAAATATTCCAGTTCAGCGAATACGTTTTGGCGTTTGCGGACATAAAAAGAAGTACCAGACAAGCCACCCCGATCAATACCTGGTAAAGCGGAATGCTTCTTTTCAGAAAAGGCTTTTTTGCTGTTGGAAGTTCCAGAGCAAGAGGTTCTTCCACATCGTATTCCAATTCCGAAGTTGCAGCAATGACGGTTCTTTGAAGCGAATATTCGGCTTCTGTCAAATGACCCAAAACAAAAGACTGCTCGTCTTTGCTGAGTTCCTCAAAAGATTTAGATGCTATCAAATCGAATAAGCGTTCGTGTTGCTCTTCCATATCAATTCAATTTAAAAAGTGTTGTTTCAAAACTGGGATCAAAGTGTTTCAGTTGATCGGTAATTTTTTTGGTTGCGTAGAACAAACGGGATTTAACTGTGCCCAATGAACTTTCGGTTATTTCCGCAATTTCATTTAGGGGGAAATGTTCCAGGTAGCGCAGTACAAACACCGTTTTGTGGTGGTGCTCCAAACCGTCAATCCCTTCCTGCAAGGCTTTTAAGAACAGCTTTTTCTCCATTAGGTTTTCTGCCAGTCCGCTCGGATGATTTATTTCCGGATGCAGCGATACTGTTTTTCCATGATGACGATAGGCTGTTTTGCACATGTTTGAAGCAATGGCAAAGATCCAGGAATAGAATTTCTTACTGGGATCAAACAGGTGTTTTTTCTCCATCAGTTTCAGGAAAATCTCCTGTACGAAATCCTGCGCCAGGTCTACATCCTTGTTCAGCATTTTGATAAAATAACCCAGCAGCTTTTTACTGTACCTGTGATGGAGTTCCACCAATGCAAATTCCGCCTGTTTGGCGGACAAAGGAGAGTGATGGTCCATTACCTGAACCATCAACTCTTCGTCGCTTTGTTGTTTATGATGTAAACTTTTCAAGGTTACTTAGGCTTTTTCACTTTTCTATTATTTCCATCACAACTCGAAAGCCGATTGTTGGCATCGGGGTAGAATAGGGTTGTTTTTTGTCAAAAGTACAATCTTCAAATAAGTCAAACCAGGATCCTCCCAATGCTGTTCCCTTGGTGCTGGTCATTTCAGAAACGTTGCCGAAAGTATTGTAGAATCCCATTTTGTTGGGTTCGTAGCTGTGAACCTTTACCTGGTGAAATCCTCCATCGTCGAAGAAGCGTCCCTGTGAGGTTCGGATATTTCCCAAATAGATTTTTTTATCGTTTTGGATCCGGTTATTGGGGAAAGGAGTGATTGCAGCAGCATTTCCGGAACCTGCCGCTGTTCTCCATTCCTGTTCTGTTGGTAAGCGAAAAACAACCTGCGTATATGTTCTTTTGCGTTGTAGATTGTATTGTTTGGTCAGCCATTCGCAATAGGCTTTTGCACCTTCGTATGAAATGCATGCAGCGGGGTAATTTTCATAAGCCGGATGCCAGTGGTACATATCCATCATTGGATTATTGAAGACAGCTTCAAATTTTCCTTTTTGCCATTGCGTGGAATCATACATCGCTGTCTGGTACAATTCATTTTGCCCGGAAAGCTTCAGATTGTATAAGAATTTGTTATAATCTCCGTTTGTCACCTCGTAGCGGTCCATGTAAATATTCCCATTAACCGGTATCAGATTACTTTCCAGGGTTTTCAGGTCCATCACTGTTGAAAGAATGGAAGCGGGTTTTGGTTGTGCTGAAAGTAATTCAAACACTTCACTCTGTTGACCACTTTGTTCGGCAACTTTTAATAATAAGATCTCCAGGTTTTGTTTTTTCTGAGTCTCCTCACTTTCCGAGTAATGCTGGTATAGTTTGATCATGGAAGGAAGGTACATTCCATTGAATTCTTCAGCCTTCAGATCACCGATATTGTGGGAAAACACTTCTTTCAAATGATCCAGTAAATAGCGTTTTTCGTAATTTCTGCGGATGATGGCCGTATTGTCTAAATTGGATTCACTGTATTTGTAAGCAAGACCTGTGAGGTAGAGTTTATCTCCGAAAACTTCTTCAAGTCCGTTGATTGCGCTGGCAGAAAAGTACGCCGGGCGTTTGCCTTTCAGGAAATGTGCATACAGTTCATTTGCAATTACTTTTGCTTCTTCCTCTGTTTGGGCCTCCCTTTTAACAAATGGTTCATAACCCAATTTCTTCAGCACTACATCTCTGTAACTGTCTACCAGGATTAAATGTAAATTGATGATAGTAACATCTTTCCGGAAACCTTTCGCAGCCTGGATGATCCATGGAGCGTACGTATCGTTATCGCCGTAAGTGAAAAGAATGGCATTTTCGTCCAATTCAGAAAGGATATTGTAGGCCCAGTTTAGCATTCCTACCGGAAGTTCGTTGTTTTCAAAAAGCCTGTTTGCGTAGAAATCCCTTTTTTTGCTGTCATTATTCATTTCGTAGTGGATCATCAGCAAATCCTGGATCAAAAGATCATTCGGGCGAAGTGCCTGCGCAGCCATGAGATCTTCGGTTGCGTCTTTTTTAAACCCGTTTTCAGAGTATTGAATAAAATATGCTTCGAAACTTTTGGGCATCGCCTTCCAAACCTGTTCGTGAATGGATTTGCACTGCGTATCCCATTTCGTTAGCTCTTCTTCTGTTTTGGATAGGTTTCTCAAAGCACGATTAGCCCTGTAATAGTTAATCCACGCTTCCCCGTTTTTGTTGTTTTTGTCTAGTTCAGCTTTCCATAGTTTGATCTGAGTCTCATACCAGGAAGTTTCTTTCTGCTCTTTGGCGATACTGTAAACAGTTTCCGGCTTTTGAATGATCACTCCATCTGTTTGTGAAAAGGAATGGAAGCAAGTCAAAAAAGTAAGTCCGATAAATAAGTGTTTCATGTGTTTCTTTTAAAAAAATCAGCGCGCCCGACTTCTGGGTTTCTAAAAGGATTACTCAGCCGACCTTCAAAGGTTCATTTAAAAACAGATTTTTTTCAAAAAAAGTTATTAAAAAACAAAAAACCCTCTGTTTCCAAAGGGTTTAGCATGCAAAAAGAATGGGATTTATTCTTTCACAAATGATTTTCGGTCATATTTTCCACCTGAAGTAATTTCAAGAATATAAAATCCATTCTTCAGTGAATCGATTTGAATGATCGGATTTTCGAAAGTTCCTGCAAGCAATTCCTTTCCTTCCAAATTCACAATTCGATAAGTACCTGAAGTCAAACCAGCTACACGGATTTGCTCTTTTGCCGGATTCGGATAAACAATAAACTCCAATTCGGCTGATAGTTCCAAATCAGGCACACCCAAATTCACAATTGAATGGTCGTAGTAATCCTGGATGTGATCGGCAACATCAAATAAACTGTCTACACTGGCAAAAACAGTTCCTTCATCGCTGCGTGCATAAACGACCGCATGATTAAAAACCAATGATGCTTCCGGCGGGAAGTTCACAACAGTGTGACCTGAAGCGGATAAGCGATTTCCGGGCATGTTATTTTCAGTTACTTCATTCCATCCGCTAGCCCCGGATTGATTGAAAATATAGGTTGTAGGTGCTCCTGAACCGTCAAAGATTTGATTTCCGTTTACATCATATCCATTCATCAGGTAGAGATATTCCATTCCGGTATTGGGAAAATCAGACATTTGAACCGGCACATTGGAGGTAAGGTCGCCATCCAATGAGATTACACCAACTGCCGGGGGATTAACACCGTATCCCGGATTTCCGGAGAAAGGCTCATCATTGAGATCTCCGTTGTAAACATATGCCATTTGCTGTGTCGGATTGGTTCCGATATAATCATCCATCGGATTTCCCAAATCGAAATCAATAATATGCCCGAAACGAAGGTTGTTTAGATCAATCGTACCTCGATTGTACAACTTAGTTTGTACAAACGTTGTTTGAGTTAGAATGGGATCCGACGCATTTTCATACTGATAATACATAATATGCATTTCCAGCTTCATGGGATCTATCCCGGACGGATGAATTCCTTTTGAATCATTTAAAATGACGTAAGTGGCTTTATCACCCAAAATCAGCGGATAGTCTCCTTCTTCCGGCTCATAATTATCATCGTTATCCTGGTCGTAAAATGGAGCCAGATGAAGACTCATCCCATTAGCTGTATTTCCATTTCCCGGCCAGGCCGCAATGCTGGGATGAGGAATATAACCTGCATCCATATAGTGAGCGATGTGGTTGTCTACTGCTGTTTTTGTCATAGTCCAGAGAGCAATGCCAAATCCGCCGGAGGTAAATTCAGGAGTAGTATAATCCGTAGCAATCGGTCCGGGAAAAAAATCAGAAGATTGATAGTGTGCAATTGCGCCCTTCAGCTGGCCATTCGCGTCTGCAGCAACAACCATCGGAGACATGGTAAAGATGGCGCTTACCAAACTGTCCTTTGGAATGAAATATCCACCGGTACTTCCCACTAGCGGGTTGTTGAACATAACACCGTTGTTGGATGCCCAATAGGTAACCTGCGAATTTGACGAGGAGAGAGATCCCTGGGAAAATGCCTGCTCAAAAACAAGTAAACAAACGATAGAAGTAATAATTGTTCTCATAAAGTGATTTATTAAGTGAGTAATAGCCCAAACGGGAAGTTCCCGGTTTCGGTTGGAAAATGGACTGTTCTGTTGACCGAACAGTGTAAACCGGCTATTCAGCAAGAACAATGGCTGATTAAAAGGTCGACCGGAATAAAAAAAGCCGTTCGTGGAAACGAACGGCTTTTGTGGACATACTACTACTACTTATTATACCACACCTAAAGAGGATTGATCGATAAAACCTTAATAACAGGTTTTAAGGAATACGACCCGTTACCCTGGGTCACAATGCTTTTCTCTGCATCAAAATCGAGCACTACTTCGTATGCTGTATTTGGCGCAAAATTTGAATTCAAATTAATTTTTAAACCGGATTGCTGTGCTGATGGAGTTGCTAATGGATAATAAAGACTGTCAACCATCACGTTATTCTCATCTCCAAGGATCAGGCGAAATTGCTGCAAATCTCCCGAAGGAAGTGTACCAGCATTCACAAGCGTTGCAGAAACATCGTTTTGTAGAGTCAACAAGTCATAAACTCCGGCAACGGTAGGAAGATTGATCCAGCCTTGTCCGCTGTGGTGAACCTGCACCTGTAAAACCTCTACATTCACCTGTTGGAAATCACCGGGCGCATCCACCATCCTGACAGTAACTTTACTGTCGCCTTCTTTCTTCTTGCACCCAGTTGAAATTCCAAACATCCCCACTGAAACCAACAACACAAAATATATCGTTTTCATAACTTTCTTTATGTATAGTGACAGACGGTATGTAAAAGTTGTGCCAAAAACGAAATAGGTCGGTTTTGCTGGGATTGAGGATTTGTTCAGCCGGATATTTTTTTCAAAATGAAAAAGCTCATTTCAAATTGCAAGGAATTTGATCGTTTACCAGGGAATAAATCACCTAATCGCGATTTTATTTCCCACAAGAAGGTGCTCTGCACCTGAAGGCGAAGACTTCTTCTTTGAAGAAATAGTCTGAGGTAACACAAATTTTAAAGGGCGCTACCCCCGAAGTGTCGGGACAGGCAGCAGCCCTCATCTTACTATTGTATTGACTCTTATTGATCGTGCGAAACAAACATACTCATTTGTAACAATTTCTATGATTTTCCCGGGGCATTCATCATATGAAATGTTTAAATCCATTAACTTTGTGCTGTCCCGAAAATACCGGGAATTTACAAGGGGGGTACAGTGAGCTGTGTCCCCTAAACTGTTTATTCAAAAATATGGACCAGGCGCATTTTTTAAAAGGCTTCAAAAAGCTAAAAGGAATTGATCAAACAGCGGATTTATTGCAGCAGGCGGAAATTCGTATTCACTGGAAAGGACTGATCGGTTCTTCCAAATCGATTGCGGCAGCTTCCGTTTGTGAGCAGGTTCCGGGCAATCACTTATTTGTATTGGAAGACAAAGAAACAGCAGCTTACTTTCTCAACGACCTGGAACAATTGTACCCGGATAACAAACACATTTATTTTTACCCGGCTTCTTACCGATCACCGTATCAACTCGAAGAAACCGATAATGCGAATGTTGTTGCGCGTGCAGAAGTACTGGAAAAAGTCAATACGGGGAAAAACACCTGGATTGTTACTTATCCGCAGGCTTTGTTTGAGCGCGTCCCAACCCAAAAGAAATTGTCCGAAAACACTATGAGGGTGGAGCGCGGGAAAACCTATTCCATCGATTTCTTCAACGAATTCTTACTGGAGTACGGATTTGAACGTGTGGACTTTGTTTATGAACCGGGCCAGTTTTCCATTCGCGGGGGAATTGTCGATATTTTCTCGTTCTCCAATGACATGCCTTTCCGGGTAGAGTTTTTTGGTGATGAGGTGGATTCGATCCGGACTTTCGATCCCGTTTCTCAATTGTCAGTTGGAACACACACACATTTTTCAGTGATACCGAATGTGCAGCGCCAGTTGGTGTTAAACGGAACCGGCACCTTTTTGGAATTTGTTGGGAAGCAGACTACCATCTGGCTTGCATCCAATGACCTGGTGAAAGCCACTTTGGAAAAAGATTATGAAAAAGCAGTAAAAATATACGATTCACTTCCGAAAAACACGATCAAACACAGTTTGCCCGGCGAATTATACATGCATCCTTCCGATTGGAAAGAACAGCTTCCGGTGCATTCAATTGTGGAAATAGGCCCGGAATATGCGTTCAAAGCTTCAGATACAATTACTTTCGAAACGCTGCATCAACCCACTTTCAATAAGGATTTCGATTTACTGAAAGATGATTTGATTGCCCGCAAAAAAGCCGGATCAGAAAACCTGATCTTTTCCAACCAGCCGAAACAGATTGAGCGTTTGTACCAAATCTTCGAAGACATTGGTGCGGAAGTAGAATTCGAACCGATGAACATTGCCCTGCATGAAGGATTTATCATTCCGTCGTTGAAACTCGTTTGTTATACCGATCACCAGATCTTTGAGCGTTATCACCGTTTCAAACTAAAGGAAGGTTTCCGCCAGGCAAAACAGGCACTGACTTTGAAGGAGATTTACAACCTGCAAAAAGGAGATTACGTGACGCACATCGATCACGGAGTGGGACAATTTTCCGGTTTGCAAACCATTGACGTAAACGGAAAACCGCAGGAAGCTATTCGTTTGGTTTACCGTGATGGCGATGTGTTGTACGTGAGCATTCACTCGCTTCACCGCATTTCGAAATTCACCGGCAAGGACGGAGCTGCGCCAAAGATGAATAAATTGGGAACCCAGGCCTGGGCAACGCTGAAGCAGAAAACCAAGAAACGCATCAAGGAATTGGCTTTCGATTTGATCCAATTATATGCAAAACGCAAAAGTCAACCTGGTTTTGCGTTTTCTCCGGATACTTATTTGCAAAACGAGTTGGAAGCTTCGTTCATGTATGAAGATACTCCCGACCAGTTGAAAGCAACACAGGCCGTAAAAGAAGACATGGAAAAAGAAACGCCGATGGACCGTTTGGTCTGTGGTGATGTTGGTTTCGGGAAAACGGAAATTGCTATGCGGGCAGCGTTCAAAGCTGTTGCCGACAGCAAACAAGTGGCGGTGTTGGTCCCAACCACTATTTTGAGTCATCAGCATGCGCGCAGTTTCAAGGAACGTTTCAAGAACTTCCCCGCGAATGTGGATTACATCAACCGCTTTAAATCTGCCAAGGACATCACGGCTACTTTGAAAAAAGTGGAAAGCGGTGAAATCGACATTTTGGTAGGGACACATAAAATTGTCAGCGACAAAGTGAAGTTCAAGGATCTTGGTTTGATCATCATCGACGAAGAACAAAAGTTTGGGGTAGCGGTGAAAGACAAATTGAAAACCCTCAAAACAACTGTCGATACACTGACTCTTACAGCAACGCCGATTCCGAGAACTTTGCAGTTTTCACTGATGGGCGCACGCGATTTGAGTATTATCAATACACCGCCGCCAAACCGCCAGCCGGTTCTCACAGAGGTCATCACCTTCAACGAAGAGAATATCCGCGATGCCATTTCGTATGAAGTGAGCAGGGGCGGACAGGTTTATTTTGTCAACAACCGTTTGGCGAATATCAAGGAAATTGCGGGAATGATCTCGCGTTTGTGTCCGGGAGTCCGCGTGGCGATTGGTCACGGACAAATGGATGGAAAACAGCTGGAAAAAGTGATGATGGATTTCATCCAGGGCGAATACGATGTGTTGATTGCAACAACGATCATTGAGTCGGGAATCGACATTTCGAATGCAAATACGATCATCATCAACGACGCACACATGTTCGGATTGAGTGATCTGCACCAGTTACGCGGCCGCGTGGGTCGTTCCAACAAAAAAGGATTCTGCTACCTCATTTCACAACCGATCAGCTTACTGACTTCCGAAGCGCGCAAACGTTTAGAGGCTTTGGTTCAGTTCTCCGACCTGGGTTCCGGATTCAACATTGCGATGAAAGATCTGGATATCCGCGGAGCCGGAAACTTATTGGGCGGTGAGCAGAGCGGCTTCATTTCCGAGATCGGTTTCGAGATGTACCAAAAGATCCTCAACGAAGCCATGGATGAATTGAAGGAGGAAGAATTCAAAGACCTTTACGACGACCGCAACACCGAAACGATGGGCGCGCATTTCGTGAAAGACTGCGTTTTGGAAACCGATTTCGAGCTGCGAATCACCGAAGATTACATCAACAACGTATCAGAGCGTTTGAGCATTTACCAGGATCTCGACAACCTGAACACCAAAGAAGAGATCGAAGCATACAAAAAGGATCTGATTGACCGTTTTGGTCCGCTTCCAAGAGTCGTTAAAGAACTCCTGCGTTCCTTCGAGCTGCGTTGGCTGGCCCAGGAAATCGGCTTCGAGAAACTCGTAATCAAGCAGGGCTCGATGATCGGTTATTTCGTTGCAAACTCACAATCCAAGTACTACGATTCGCCGATGTTTACGCAAGTTTTGAAGTACGTGCAAAGCAATCCGAAGGACTGCAAAATGAGTGAGAAGAACGACAGGCTGCGCCTGCTTTACAGTAACGTGATGAATATGGACCAGGCATTTGAGCGGTTAGGGGAGATAGTGGAATAAATATAAATTTATGCTTACACCGGAAAGACTTCATAATGAATTAGATAAATTAATTGATGATTTGATACTTAGTATCAAGAAGAATCATATTTTAATTAAAGCGATGGATCAATCGGGGTTTGATATCAATATTCATCTCGATTCTATAGAAAGTATGATTTATTTTGGCACGGGAGGTAATCACGAGCATTTTAATCATAATCAGGCGAGTGATGAAGATTTTATTTGGATATTGGTCTCTGCTCTTATTGGAAATACGAGAATTATAGAATACAGTTGGAATGGTAAAACCAGACGATATCAAATTGAAGAAAGGGAATTAGGACAGGAATGGAGAATGCGTTCAAAAATGGTCTTTCCACAATGGATGTTTTGGAGAAAAAAAACAGAAATCGAAGAGGTAATAAGGGAGAACAGATATCAACTTAAAACGATTAAATCTTCTACAAATTAAAAAGTGACATTCAGCTTTAAGCACAGCGAAACTTAACAAAATCCTACTTTCAGTTGAGAAACACCAAAACTGAAATATTTTTCTATCTTTCGGTACAAATTTACTACTCATTGATAACCGGGAAAGCTATGCACGTGAAACTAACTCAATTCATTGCAATCGTTCTGCTCCTGTTTCCGGAGATTAATTTTGCTCAAAAAAGTAAGGAGGATAGCTTGGTTAAACGGCTTGAGCAGGTTGACGGCAAGGAAAAGATCCAAACCTGGTATGCATTGGGAAACCACAGCTATTATTTTGATTTTTCAAAAGCAAGAACGTATTTTTCAAAGGGGTTGAAACTGGCCAAAACCGGTAAATTCCGATCCCTTGAAATTGAAGGGGAATGGAGCCTGGCGGGTTTAGATGATTTTTACGGAAAAAAACTCCAGTCCCTGAATCGCTTAATGAAACTGTGTCGTTCGGGAGGTTTTTCACGTAGTGACAGCTGTATCGTATTCGGTTTGATCGGAAACTCATTGGAATCATTAGGGGCGTATGAGATGTCCATTGAATATTCCAAGAAATCCTTGAAACATGAATTTAATTCGGACCGGATCGCCCGTTATTTTATGATTGAGCGCATTGCGAGGCTGCATTCCAAAATTCACCAATTTGATTCGGCGAATGTCTACTATAAAAAGGCGCTCTATCTGATTAAAAAGCACAATATTTCTCAACTGATCACGCATTGTTTGAATAATATTGGGCGCAATTACCAGGAACAAGGGAACCTGTCTACGGCAACATACTTCTACAATCGGGCAATCAGCAATTTTCATTTAAACAAAAAAACGGTAGGCGACAGCACGCTTTATGCTGTGATGTTTGACAATCTTGCAAAGATTCACGAATTGAAGGGAGAATATAAACAAGCACTTGAAAAACAGAGGGAGGCTGTTCGAATGATCCTGATCACTCAGGTGGCCTCTACAGATTTGAGGTTGAGGGTTGAATTCTTAATTCATTTAGCTGAGTCAGAGCTGCGTTTTGGACTTTTCCCGGATGCGAAAAAACACCTGGATCTTGTTCAATTGAAAGATGCAAACACAGAAATTCAACTGGAATATTACGATGCCCTTGCTGATTACTATGAAAAGAGTCGTCAGACTGAGCAGTTAATAAAAACATTCCATAAAAGAAGAGAAGTGATTCGTTTAGTTTTGAAAGATAAATCCGTTAACTCCATGTTGAATGAGTTTGTCCGTTTTCAGAACGATCAAATGACATTGGAATTGGAAACCCAAAAGAAAGCCAGGGAACAACTTCAATCGATCAATAGAAAAGAGCGCTTGTTGAGCACAGGTTTTTTGGCAATTCTTCTCATCATCCTGATCGTTGTTTTTGCAGTAAACACGAAGGTGCAGCAAAGTAAAAAGCGCGCAGCCGATATTGAAAGCAAACTTCATGAAGAAAATCTGAAGTACAAAGAGTTGGAAGCTGAACGGCTCACCCTGGAACTGGAGCTGAAAAACAAAGACCTGCTTACTTTTGCAATTAATATTACCAAGAAGTTTGAGTTTACCGGTGAAATGGCTCTTCGTTTGCAGCAGCTCAGAAGGAAGCATGTCATTGAAAAAAGTGATGTAACGGAATTAATCACTTACGTAAAAAGTTTCCAGGCGGTAGATCATGGAATGACGGGATTCCAACAGAATGTCAATGAAATTAACGACCAATTTTTACGGCGCCTTCACGAGAAATACCCGGAATTGACTCAAAATGAAAAAGAATTGTGCCTGCTGATCAAGCTCAAACTTTCCTCGAAGGATATTGCTGCCATGAAAAACATTACTTCTGAATCTGTAAATGTGCTGCGATCTCGTTTGCGCAAGAAAATGAACCTGGAAGTACGCGATGATCTATATGTCATGCTTGAGGATATTTGATTCCAGGTCGCTGTGAGCAATTAATTTTTACTTCTTTTTCCCTATTGAAATCTCATTTTAATACCGGATTTGTCCGAAAAGCAATCTCATGAATTGTTAAGCTGCTTTTGATTGGTGAAAAGAAAAGACCTGACCTGGGTAACAGGCTTATAACTCACATTAATTTGTTTAATATCAATTGTTTAACAAAAAATTAATTCTAAATACACACAGCAATAATTGATACATCAAAATTGGATGAGTTAAGATCATTTACATCAAATAGCAAGGGTTGTTTAGTGTGAGTTAAGGTCAAAATTTTGCTTCAATCCGGGTAAATGAATTCCTTTGCAATGGTCACACCGATAAAGGTGTAAAAGGTTAGGTATTGATTGGAAAGCATCTGCTTTGCGGGTGCTTTCAATCTCAAAGACGCATAGGGTTCAAAATTGGTAGTGAGGTGTTAAAGTTTAGATTGCCAATGACCACTATCGATTAGCTACACATAGAAGCATCTGTTCTACAGGTGCTTTTGTTTTTTAAATCAACGAACCGTACTCTTAAATCAATGGGGGCTGTCTCATCCGGAAAATTAAACTAGCTTGCCCCAACTTTAAATACTGCACACATGAAATCACTCCTTTTTGGCTGTAGTCTGACCTTGCTGGCATTGAATGCTTTTGGTCAAACGAATCACCTGACTTGCAAACATGCTGATCCTTCCACGGAATCTTTGAAGCAGCTTAAATCATTGCAGAACCATTCTCAGAAATCTACGGATCGGAAAATTATACCGGTTGTTTTTCATGTGCTGCACCAAAACGGCTATGAGAATATCAACGAGGCGCAGATTCAGGATGCATTGCGGATCCTGAATGAAGATTTTCAAAGATTGAATGCCGATTCCATATCTATCACAACACCATTCGATACGATAAGAGGGAATGTGAATTTCGAGTTTCGCCTGGCAACCATTGAACCGAATGGCAGTGCAACAAACGGAATTGACCGGATCGTTAGTCCGCTTACAAATGTAGGAAATGAAACTGCGATGCTTAATGCCTGGGATTACCAGCGTTATGTGAATATTTGGGTGGTTAAAAACACTATTCCCGGAACTGCAGGCTTTACCAGTAATCCCTTTTTGAGTACAAATCCGTGCACCCAGGGCATTGTGATCCTGCATGATTATGTTGGGTCTATTGGGACGGGAAATCCTTTTTTGGGTCATACACTGACGCATGAAATGGGTCATTATTTCGGTTTGTTCCATACTTGGGGAAACCAGGGCCCGGAGCAGTCCTGTAATTTCTCGGATGGGATCAATGACACACCGGTTTCAAAAGGAAATACATCTTGTACGGTTAATATCAACTCTTGCGATGATACGAACGATGCGGCGAGCTTTGCCTATTGGGGATTCGATCCGCGGGATAATATCGAGAATTTCATGGAGTTTTCGTTTTGCACAAACATGTTCACCAAGGGCCAGGCAGAACTCATGCGCAATGTAGCAGAAAGTCCGCTTTATGGACGGGACCAGCTTTGGACTCCTGCCAATTTAGGAGTAACGGGAACAGATGGTGCAACTCCACCGGTTTCAATGGCTGCGCCGAATTCAAACTTTTCTGTTTTTGGCAGTAATAATAGTTACAATGTTCCAAATACCTACAGGATGTTTTGTGCAGGAGACAATATTCAATTTACTACTCAAAACGGATTAATTCCTTCGGGTACTACCACTTATTCCTGGTCCTTTCCGGGTGGAACACCTTCCAGCGATGTGATTGAAAATCCGGTGGTGAATTATGCAAATCCAGGGTATTACGATGTGACTTTGACCGCAACTAGTCCAAACGGTTCAACAACAACCATCAAAAATGCAATGATTTACGTGAGTGGAAACTGGCCGGAATTTACTGGGCCGACTGTTCAGGATTTCAATGCGTCGGGGAGTTTCTGGCAAAGCCAAAACCTTTTCGACGATATGGGTTATTTCCAGCGGATTCCAACAAGCGGGACTCAGAATACGGGGTGCTTTTTATTGGGAAATCACTATGAAACCGATAGTGTGCAATTGTGTTTGAGTGATCCGATGCAGATCAATCAAAGTAAGGACAACTTGGTTTCACCTGCTTTTGATTTGTCCACTTCAACAGGGTTAACCGTCTCTTTTGATTTGGCCTATGGTTCTGCAGCTGTTCCAGTTTCTGCAACGGAGGTATTGAAGGTTTATTCTTCGAGAGATTGCGGAAAGACATGGGTGCTTAAAAAAACGCTTTCAGATACAGCATTGATTACAGCATTCTCTCCTCAAAGTTCCAATTTTGCACCGGCACAAAATCAGTGGAAACATATCTCGTTTCCATACACTTCCATAGTATCTGACACCAAAACGCGCTTCAAATTTGAGTTTATTGCATCCAATTACTCCAATAATCTTTACATCGACAATTTTGTCATTGACGGTGTACTTGGAATTTCTGATAACGAACTTTCAGGAGTGAGTATTTTTCCGAATCCTTCACAAAAAGGTGGAACAATTGGAATTTCAGGATTGAGTGATTCAAAGTCAGACATAACAATCAGAGATATCCAGGGAAAATTGGTTTACCAAAAAGAACTAACGGGAAGCGAAGCAGAACTGAATACGGATTTGAAATCGGGATGTTATTTGGTGGAGATCACTCAAAACGGCTCTCAATTCCTGACGAGACTGATAATCGAATAGAAACTCAAAAAATATCTGGCTAACTTGCCATCTAAATCTAACAGTATGAAGAAGTTTGTTCCATTTGCCTTGCTGTTTATTCAACTGACTTGTTGTGGGCAGCAGGAATTGACATGCAATCATCCCAGCCCCACAACAGAATCATTGAAGCAGATCAAATCGCTTTTGGCCCATTCTCAGAAATCTACAGATTTGAAGATCATTCCGGTGGTTTTTCACGTATTGCATCAATATGGAAATGAAAATATTCAGGACGCTCAGATTTTGGATGCGCTTGATTTGCTTAATAAGGATTTCAAAAAGCTAAATCCTGATACTATACAAGTCGTTAGCCCTTTTGATACGATCATTGGAAATGTCAATTTTGAGTTTCGCCTGGCAACCATTGATCCAAATGGCAATCCAACCAGCGGAATAGACCGGATATTTACCCCCTTAACGAATCAGGCGGATGATCAATCAAAAATAAACAGCTGGGATCCACAACGGTATATCAACATTTGGGTGGTAAGAACCCTTGGATCTTCCGGAATTTCGGCGTATGCTACTAATCCGTTGGCATCGATGTCTGATCCCTGTAAGGATGGAATAGTGACATTACATGATTACCTTGGGTCAACCGGAACAGGTGGTCCTACGAAAAGTCATCATTTTACACATGAAGTAAGTCATTACTTCGGGTTGTTTCATTTGATGGAAAACCCTGACGCTTTCACAACCAATGATTGTGGTTACTCGGATGGAATTGATGATACTCCACACACGACCAGAGCTTATAGCTGTTTCAACGACGATTACAATACCTGCAATGATTCACTTTATGCAGAGAGTTTTAACTATTGGGGTTTTGACGTTCCGGATATGGAGGAGAATTTCCAGGCTGTTGGTTACTGTATGCGCATGTTTACAAAAGGGCAAGCTGCCATGATGCGAAGTGTAGTGGAAAGCCCCTTGTATGGGAGAGACCAGTTATGGACGAATGCAAACCTGGTTGCAACGGGAGTTGGTCCCGGAACGGCTCCTGTTTCAACGGCTGTTCCATCTTCAGATTTTTGTGTAAAAACCTTTGTTTTTGGATCAAATCCGGGAACGCTAACTTGCGTTGGTGACTCGGTATTGTTACTGAATGCTTCCGGTCAGGGGAATGCGGTCAATTATCAGTGGTCCTTTACGGGTGGAAGTCCATCAAGTTCCACACTTGCCAATCCGAAAACTTCTTACATGAATCCGGGTTATTACAATGTGACCCTGACTACCAGCAATGCAAACGGATCGACTACAACTACCAAAAACGGAATTCTTTATGTGAGCGGGAACTGGCCGGAGTTTACCGGACCAACCGTTCAGAATTTTGATCAGTCCGGAAATTTTTGGCAAACTCAAAATGTGGATAACAACAATGGCTATTTCCAGCGAATTCCAACCGGCGGAACGCAAAATTCGGGCTGTTTTTTATTGGGAAATCACTACGAACCGGATTCCACGCAGCCTTGTTTAGCCGCTCTGATACCGATTAATGGAAGTAAAGACGAACTGGTTTCGCCTGCTTTTGATTTGTCAAATACAACAGGAGTAACAGTTTCATTTGATTATGCGTATGGTTCCGCTGCAATTCCGGATTCTGCTACAGAAGTGTTGAAGATTTATTATTCCAGGGATTGCGGAAAGACATGGGTGCTTAAAAAAACCCTTTCAGATACAGCATTGATTACAGCATTCTCTCCCCAAAGTTCCAATTTTGCACCGGCACAAAATCAGTGGAAACACGTCTCTTTTCCATACACTTCCCTGGCATCTGATACCAAAACGCGCTTCAAATTTGAGTTTGTTGCATCCAATTACTCCAACAATCTCTACATCGACAATTTTGTGATTGACGGGGTACTTGGAATTTCTGATAACGAACTTTCTGGAGTGAGCATTTTCCCAAACCCTTCCCTAAAAGGAGGAACGATTGGAATTTCCGGATTGAGCAGTTCGAAAGCGGATTTAACGATCAGAGATATCCAGGGAAAATTGGTTTACCAAAAAGAACTAACGGGAAGCGAAGCAGAACTGAATACGGATTTGAAATCGGGATGTTATTTGGTGGAGATCACTCAAAACGGCTCTCAATTCCTGACGAGACTGATCATAGACTAATTTGTGATTCCGAACAATTTTTTAATTCGTTCCATGAAGGTTAAAGGAATTACGTCACCATCCTGTTCGTTGATTCTAAGGATTTCACGGGCAGCAATTTTTACTTTCAAGGAACCGTAATTGGCTAGTTCAGTGATGTTATCGAACCATTTTTTGCGGGTGTATTGTTTATCGATCGTTTCATCAGGAGTAACAGATGTCATGTCGAAAATTTGCAGTAAGTTGAGCAGGAATTCCGGATCTTTTTCCGGTCGAAGGTAGGAAGCAAGCAGATCCATGTGCTGCATGTATACGGATGGATGATCTTCGAAGAAATCGATGGTTTCGATGTAATATAGCGGATCCAATTTATCCAGATCATCTTTGTTTTCGTAGGAAGAGCCCAGTATTTTTTTGACAGCAGGAAGCAGTACTTCCGGATGATCAGAGAAACGGGAAATCCCCTCAAATGCAATAGTTGTGGGGCCCATATACTCAACTGGCTGACTTAGCAAATAAGTCTCGGCTTCTGCAGGATTTGAATCCACATAAGCCGCATATTCCTCCAGGAATTCGTCCATGGCTTCCATGGTAAGATCAAGCCACTTATCGCATTGGTTTGCTGCTAGTTGTTCAAGTTGTCGGATCATGGGATTTGTTGAATCAATATATGGTAAGAAAGGTTTTACAGGATCGAAAATACACTTTTTCTGAATAAAACAAAGATTTGTATCTTGAAAGTTCAAACGGGAACTTCTTAAAGAAACGATCAAGAAAATGCCTAAATTTGATTGATCCAAAATAAAATCATCTAAATGAGAACACTTCTTGCGTTAAGTCTTTTGTTTTTACTTCCGGTTACAGCTTGTAATCTCAATGAAGGTTTAAAGGAAATGAAAGAAAACTCCAATAAAACTTTTGGGGATCAGCACTTCAAAACAGCCATTTCACTGATTGAATTGCATAAAGTCCGTTATGGAGTTTACCCGGATAGCTTGAGTAACCTAAAATACCTGGGAGAGTGGGACGAGATAATTAAGACTTCAGTAAGTTATAAAAAACTGGATACCGTTTATCAATTGGATTTGGTGAATGGTTGGGTAGGAAAACCAAAGAGCCTGAAATATCCGGATGAATTCTGGCAGGGATTGGGTTGTGCGAAAAGTAATTTGAAATAAGAACTTTAAGGAACTGATGTTATTTTCAAGCAGAAAGTCCGTTTTTTTCTCCTTGCTGATTTTTGGAATGGTTGCATTCACGACAGCTGTCTTTTTCTTCGGAATTACGCTTGGCTGGATTGGAAAATCGGATTATTGGACCGCTATTATCTTTTCAGTGATCAATGCATGGTTGTTGTGGGTTTATTTTGGAACAAATTATAAACTGACGGATACGGAGCTGATTTATCGGAGCGGGCCGATCAGGGGAAAGATCGAGATCCGTCAGATTCGTGAAATTGTAAAAGGGAAAACCATGTATTCGGGGTTAAAACCCGCAACTGCCGCAAAAGGGTTGATCATTAAGTTCCGGAAATACGATGAGATTTATATCAGCCCTGTTTCCAATGATTTGTTTATTGCTGAAATTCTGAAGTACAATCCAAACATTATAATCTCTGAATAAGGCGAAATAAAAAACCCCGGCGTTTATAGTCGGGGTTTCTGTGGATTGTATTATTATAAAATTTCGTTGAGCGAAATATTACTGTTGTAGAATGAAACAATTTCGTTTCTGCTTCCGTCAAAGTAAAACTTCAAAATGTAGTCCGCTAAATAATCACGGTACTGCTCGCGGCCAATTTTCGGAAGGTAGATGTAACCTCTTCCCATTGGTTTGTGCTTGATGAATTTTTTTCGCTCCAGGATTCTTACGATAGTTGAGACAGTATTGTAAGCGGGTTTTGGATTTGGATACATGTCAACAATTTCCTTTACTGTTGCTTTCTCCAGTTTCCAAAGTCGTAACATGACTTTCTCTTCTGCGGGTGTTAGTCTTTCCATGTTATAATAATTTGTGGTAATGTGACAAATCTAACAAAAAAAGTGTTTCCACCAAATTATTTACTTATAATTTTAGTTTTAATTTCATGTCTTTCGACAAACCGTCTTTATTCAGGTAAATATTGATCGTTTTCAAACGGAAATAATTCTCGGAAACGTACAAATATCCTTGAGGTAAGTTGTCTGTTCCCCAGGAGTTTTTAACCAAAAAGAAACGTGTTCCGTTTTGATCTTTGAACATTCCAACAATGTGCATTCCATGGTCATCGGTAGTTACTTTTCCGTCATAACCATCCTGGCGTGTTTCCTGTGTAACAGTTACTTCTTTTACCGGTTCCAAAAATGCATTGGATGATTTTGTAGCACCTGCGTCGTTGAATGATTTATTGTCTTTTCCACGCGTTTGGATGGTTGACTCATCTTCCGGAACGATAGCAATTCCCTGGCGGAAGTTGAATCCTTTCTCAGAAACATCAGCTCCCCAAGCCAAAGTGTATCCGTTTTTCAAAGCAGTTTCAGCAACCGTTACCATGTCTTCCAAAGGAACATTGTAGCTGTCACCCCAAGCCCAGTTATCAGGAATAGCAATTTCACAAGGCTCATAGAACGGATCATTGCTGAAAGAAGTGATGGAAACATAATCGTTCATTTTCAATCCAAGAGAAGCCGCATAGGTCATTGGAGTGTATTTTTTTCCTTCGAATGTGAATTCAGTTGGGTCCGGCCCAAGGTATGCATCTAACAAAGATGAGAATGCTTTTTTCCACTCTTTCCCAATTCCATGACCTTTCTGAACTTCAGCCAAAACTGTTTGCATGAAGCTGTTTAACACAGAAAACATTTCTTCGTGGTTGTAAGTCGTTTTTCCGTTAGTTAATCCGGTGTAAACACTTTTAGGAACAATCCCATAACGCTTGATCACATAAGGAATATCGTGAAAAGCACCACCTTCGCTGAAATTAATCTTTCCATCCATGCGGATAAAACGATCTGCTTTCGATTCGTAAGCCTTACGGGCAATGTACATTTCAGAAAGATCAGCCGGATTTTTATGTCCTAAACGAATTAATTCGCTTTCAAAAAAAGACAAAGAGGAAAAACTCCAGCAAGTTCCGGTCATTCCCTGGCTTTCAACAGGGTTTGCATCTAACTGAACAACTTTGGTGAATTGGTATTTACTATCGGTGGCGTTGGTTACTGTTTGTCCAAAGGTAATTTGGGTACTTAGAGCAATGACTCCAAATAAAATATGTTTTCTCATTTTTATGGTTTAGGCTCCTAAAATAGAAATTTAACTGCAAACACACTTGTTCTTTAATGTATAAGTTGAAAGCGCCTTCCCGGAAGTGAACGAACCAAGCCCTTGAATTCCAAACTCAATAAGTCGCTGGAAACTTCACTTACAGTGAGTGAGGACAAATAACCGATGGTGTCCAGGGTGAGTTCCGGCTTGGTTTTTAAAACGGAGATAATTTTTTCCTCTCTCAGGTTCAGATCGATAAAAAGTGCACGTTGCTGCCCGGAATTGGGTTCTTCCAACTCCCAGTTCATAATCCGGATCAAATCTGCGCCACTGCAGATTAAATGCGCCTGATTTTTTTGAATGAGGCCCAAACAGCCTTTGGAATAAGGTCTTGAAACATCACCGGGATAAGCAAAAACATCCCGGTTATAATCTGCAGCCAAAGAAGCGGTAATGAGTGAACCGCCTTTTTCCCCGCTTTCAACAACAATAGTAGCGTCAGTTAAACCGGCCACGATTCGGTTCCGCATGGGAAAATGCGGAGGCTCCGGTTTCTGTGAGGGAATGAATTCACTGATAATTCCACCCGTTTCCAACATGCGCTCTGCAATCTTCCGGTGTTCACTCGGATACATTTTTGCCAGACCATGTCCCAAAACGCCCCAGGTAGACAAGTTGTGTTTTAGCGCTTCCTGATGTGCATAAATATCAATTCCATAAGCCATTCCGCTTACGATTGTAACATTGTGAGCGGCCAGGCTTTCAATCAATTCGTGAGTGAGTGCTTTGCCATATTCTGTTGCATGGCGTGTGCCAACAATGGAAACAAGTTTGGGAGGATTCCAGTCGATATTTCCCTTAGTGTAAAGCAACAAGGGCGCATCTGCGCATTGTTTCAATCTTCGCGGATATTCTTTTTCGGTAAAGAAAACGGTTTTTCCACCCACCCGATTTAATTCCTGGAGCACTTTATCAGCTTCCGTTAAAGCATTCAACCTCAACTTCATGGAAACGAAATCGGCGGGAATGCCCGGAATTTTTGCCAGGTTCAATCGTTTTTCCGTGAAGAAATCCTCCAGATCATTGAAATGAGAAACGATCACTCGTGCTCTTCGACTTCCGATACCACTTAAAAAGGTAAGTGCAATTTGATGATGAATAGTTGTAAAATTCAATTTTTTGGTACTTTGGTCTCTTGAATATAAGAAAAAACACCCGTATGAAACAAGTGCTGCTCCTACTTTTTTTGCTTCCATTTTCACTTTTTTCTCAAGAAATAGTCGGAACGGTAACGGACGTGGAAACAAAGGAACCTATTCCTTTTGCTTACTTGGAAATAGAAGGAAAAGTGGCCGCTACGACCAATGAAAACGGGGAGTTTATCTTTAACATCGCCTCATTTCCGACAACCTGCATCATCACTGCAACGGATTATTATCCGGATACTATAACGATTGTTTCCAATCGCATTGAAGCAATCCGATTAAAACCTTTAGTCTCGGTTCAGGATATCGGACCGGTAGTGGTGGCTGCATCACGAAGAAGGCAGTCCGTAGAGGAATTGACTATTTCACTCGACATCATCAAACCGGAATTAATAGCCAATAAAGGAATCACGGATTTGGAACAGGCTGTTGACCAGGTTCCGGGAGCTTACACCATGGATGGCCAGGTAAGTATTCGCGGGGGAAGTGGATTTACTTACGGAGCAGGAAGCCGGGTTTTGGTGCTATGGAATGAAATCCCACTTCTTTCTGCTGATGTGGGAGATGCCAAATGGAATTCCATTCCGATTGAAAATGCCCAGCAAATTGAAGTGATCAAAGGAGCTTCTTCCGTGTTGTACGGCTCAGGAGCCCTGAACGGAATGATTTCCCTGATTGAACGCGAACCGACCGAAAAAGCAAGTCTGAATGTGCAGGTGCAGGGCGGAGCTTATGATAATCCGAAACGAGCTGGTTTGAAATGGTGGAGTAAGAATCCCCAATTTTACCAGGGAGATGTGACATTCTCCAAGCAATTCGGGCGTTTTGGATTAACACTTGGAGCTTACGGATTTACCAATGATGGTTACCGTCAGGGAGAAACCGAAGATCGCGGCCGATTTAACGGAACAATCAGCTACAGACCGAAAAAGATTAAGAATTTCAAAGCTTCATTGGGTTGGAATGCGCAATTGCAAAAAGCCGGGAACTTTATTATCTGGGAAAGTGACTCGTTGGGGTATCAGCCTTTTGGTGGTGCAGATACCAGCGTTGCAGGTTCAAGCCTCACATACAATCGCGGAGTCCGTGTGTCCGTAGATCCGAGCGTCAAATACGTAGATAAGTTTGGAAACAAGCATCAGTTGAGAGGAAGGCTTTACTTCATCGACAATAAAAATTACACCAATCTTTCTCAAAGCTCCAAATCCGAGGTTTGGTATGGCGATTACCAATTTCAGCGCGGCTGGAACAATAATTCATGGGTATTGACCACCGGAGTTACAGCCATCGCGAATAAAGTGACATCTTATTTGTTCGGTGATCACAATTCCCTGAACGGAGCACTTTATTTGCAGGGAGAAAAAAACTGGAAGAAAGTAAATATCGTTGCCGGAATTCGCGGGGAATATTTTGAACAAGATGGAAGACAAGGAGATTCGTACTACTATTTCGGAAAAGATTCCACCACGAAGATTCCCATCCGACCGATCCTTAGAGCAGGAATTCATTATGCCGTTCTGAAACACACGCATTTACGTGCTTCTTTTGGGCAGGGAGTTCGCTACCCGAGCGTTGCGGAAAGATATACAACTACTTCGGTTGGGGGCTTGTTGATTTTTGCTAATCCGCAATTGAAACCCGAAACAGGTTGGGCTGCCGAATTTGGTGTGAAGCAAGGAGTGAAGCTCGGAAAATGGAGAGGATTTGTGGATGTTGCTGCATTTATCAACCACTATGACAATATGATGGAGTTTACTTTCGGTTTTTACAAACCGGATTCTATTCCCATCAGTTTCAACCCAAATAATCCGGGATTCTACAAAAACTGGTTCGGCTTCCGTGCTCAGAATGCGGAATCGGCTGACATAGCAGGAGCCGAGATTTCGATTTCAGGAGAAGGAACAATCGGACCGATCCGGGTTTTAGCCCTATTGGGTTATACTTACATGGACCCAATTTCTAAAAACCGTGATTCTGCTTATCGTTCTACTTTTTCAGATACTTCTTCCAACATGTTGAAATACCGTTTCAATCATTTGGCCAAAGCAGATCTTCAATTGGAGTGGAAGGGAATCAGTATCGGTGGATCAATGCGTTTTAACAGCTACATGAAAAACATTGATGCAATTTTTGAGAACGGATTTTTAGGCCAGGAAATTCTTCCGGGCTTGAAAGATTACCGGGAAAAAAATAATGGTGGATCACTGGTTTTCGATGCACGAATCGGTTACTGCTACAAAGAGAAGTACAAAGTTGCGTTTATCGTCAACAACCTTGCAAATACGGAGTACATGACACGCCCCGGAGATATCCAGGCACCACGATCGTTCATGGTGCAGTTGAGTTACAAACTGTAGCTAATTCAAAATTCAAAAGGTAGAATGCAAAAGGCGATTAGACTTTAGAGCTATTTATTAGTTTCGAAAAACTGTATAATAACTTTTGCTTTTGCCTTCCCAACAACAGAAGCCAGGCTTTCTTCGTTTTGTTCCTTCACACGCTTCACAGATTTGAAGGTACGGATCAGGTCCTGAACGGTTTTCTCACCGATTCCCGGAATGGTTTCCAGTTCGTTGTTCAGTGCACTTTTGCTTCGGCGGTTGCGGTGGTGCGTAATTCCGAAGCGGTGAGCTTCATTTCGCAAGTGTTGAATTACTTTCAGGGTTTCGGAGCGTTTATCGAGGTAAAGCGGTAAGCTGTCGCCGGGATAAAACAATTCTTCCAAACGTTTCGCAATTCCGATAATGGCAATCTTACCGCGCAGATCTAATTTTTCCAACGCTTCCAACGCTGCGCCCAATTGTCCTTTTCCACCATCGATGATAATCAATTGCGGCAGTGGCTGCTCTTCTTCCAAAAGTCTTCGGTATCTGCGGAAAACCGCTTCCCGCATGGTGGCAAAATCATCCGGTCCTTCAACAGTCTGTACGTTGAAATGCCGGTAATCCTTCTTGCTTGGTTTGGCATCTTTAAATACCACGCAGGCCGAAACCGGATTCGTTCCCTGGATATTTGAGTTATCGAAACATTCAATGTGCACCGGAAGTTCCTTCAATCGCAAATCGGTTTTCATGGTTTCCAAAATGCGGTTGGTGTGTTTTTCCGGATCCTTGATCTTCTCCTGTTTGATCTTCTCCATGCGGTAAGACCTGGCATTTCGCAAGGAAAGATCAATCAATGCTTTTTTATCGCCGCGCTGCGGGGCAAAGAACCGCACACCCTCCATTTCCCAGTCAACGTCTGTTTCGACCAAAATTTCTTTCGCCGGGCTTTGGAAGCGTTCACGCAGTTCCGGAAGAACAAACGTAATGATATCCGCCTGCGTTTCATCCAGTTTTCGCTTCACTTCCACGGTAATTCCGTGAATGATCGCTCCGTGATTAATAACCAGGTAATTCACAAAAACAAGGTCGTTGTCTTCCACCATGGAAACCACATCTACCTGGTGAATCGTTGGGGAAACCACCGTTGATTTGGCCTTGTATTTTTCCAGGATCTCAATCCGGGTTTTGATATCATGTGCTTCTTCAAAACGGAAATCTTCAGAAGCCTGGATCATCAGTTGTTTTAAATTCTGAATGACGCTGTATATATTTCCCTTCAGGATTCCTTCGATCTGTTCGATCATTCCGTTGTATTCTGCTGCGGCTTGTTTTCCTTCACACGGGCCTTTACACTTCCCTATATGATATTCCAAACAAACCTTGTAGGAGCTTTTTTCAATTTTATTTGCAGCCAGGTCCAATGCACAAGTTCTCAAAGGGAACATTTCGCGGATCAAATCCAGCAGCGTATGCATGATCCTGCCGCTCGGATAAGGTCCGTAATAGCGGGAACCGTCCTTCACCAAAATGCGTGTGGAAAAAACGCGGGGAAAAGGTTCTTTTTTGACACAGATCCAGGGATATGTTTTGTCGTCTTTTAACTGGATATTGTATTTCGGAAGGTATTTCTTGATGAGGTTGTTTTCCAGCAGCAGCGCATCCATTTCCGTATTAACGACAATGTACTGGATGTCGGCAATCTTCTTTACGAGCAGATATGTTTTTGCATGCTCGTGGGTCTTTTTGAAGTAGGAAGAAACCCGTTTTTTCAGGTTTTTAGCTTTTCCCACATAAAGAATCGTCCCGTTTTTATCGAAATATTGGTACACTCCCGGTTTTTCAGGCAGTGTTTTCAGTTTTAATCCAATATCCATTTTTTTGTCCTCCACTATGTAAAGTTAAACAAGAAGTATTGAAATAGAGAACTTGTTCTGGTTATAAATGATTGATTGAAGCCTAAAGTTTTGGGAATTAATCTATTTTTGTATAAATGTGATGGATATGAGAAGAGTGATTGTTTTTTCTTTATTGCTGGTTGCCGGCGCAGCTTTTTTGAAGAGTTGTAACGGATCCAAAAAATTGGGATCGGGAATTAATCTTTTCCCGGTTGAACAAGATCGTCAGCTGGGAGCGCAGGTAGCTGCTGAAATTGATGGAAATCCGAAGGAATATCCTTTATTGGATTCAGCTTCAAACAGAGAAGTTTATCAGTACTTGTATAAAATCCGGAACACGATTTTGAATTCAGGTCAGGTGAAACACAAAAGTGATTTTGCCTGGAGATTGCGCATTATTAAAGACGATAGTACTTTGAATGCCTTTTGTACGCCCGGCGGATACATTTATGTATACACGGGAATCTTAAAATATTTAGATAACGAAGCACAATTGGCCGGGGTTTTGGGTCACGAGATAGCACATGCGGATTTGCGTCATTCTACCCGTCAAATGACCCAGATGTACGGAGTTCAGACACTACTTGCAATTGTGGCAGGAAATTACCAGCAATTGGCACAGATTACTGCCGGATTGGTTGGTTTGAAATTCTCCCGGAATCACGAATCGGAAGCGGATAAAGGTTCGGTAACTTATCTTTGCCCAACGGTTTACCAGGCGGATGGCGGTGCCGGCTTCTTTGAAAAGATAAATGCTGCCGGCGGATCCCGCACTCCGGAATTTTTGAGTACGCATCCAAATCCTGAAAATAGGATTGAAGCATTCAGAAACTATAAAATTGAAATGGCCTGCCAGGGAGTGAATGATTTTACTTCAGAGTATAAAAAGATCATAGCCAAATTACCTTAAACACATTTATGCAGTTATTTCTCGGAAACGGAACTTATATTTTAACAAATGAAGGAATAGATTGTTCTATTCCATTGGAAGGAACGGATGAAAATGTTCGTGCCTGGTATGTTTCACCACCTGTCATTGAACCTGTTCGTGAAAACGGGTGGATTGGAGCTGTTGCAGAAGGCGGAAGTGTGAATTTCCGCAACATCCAATTCAATCCGCATGGTCATGGAACACATACGGAATGTTTGGGGCACATTACTTCCGAAGTTCATTCTGTGAATGGAGTCATTGATAAACTGCTTTATTCGGCAGCCCTGATTACTGCAATACCTGAAATTCGCTTGCAGGAAGATGGAACTGTTGATCGTGTGGTAACTGCCTCCACGATTTCTTCTCAATTGGAAGGATTGAAAAGTGAAGCTTTGGTGATCCGGACACTTCCAAATGAGGAAGAAAAAAAACACCTCAATTATTCGGATATGAACCCGGCTTACTGCGATGTAGATATTTTGCCGATCCTGGATCAATTGGGCGTAACTCATTTATTGATTGACACACCGTCCGTAGATCGTGAAAAAGATAACGGCGAGTTGGCATTCCACCACGCTTTTTGGGGCGTTCCGAATGATCAGCGCTTCGACAGAACGATTACGGAAATGATTTATATTTCGGATGAGATTCCGGATGGAGAGTACATGTTAAATCTTCAAACGGCACCGTTCGTAAATGATGCAACACCAAGCAGACCGGTTTTGTTTCCGCTTCATCGGAATGCGGAGGATTAAAAAAACTATATTTGCTTATAAATTAAAAAATGGCGCTATTTTTGGTGTCTCAAAAACGACAAATTTTTTACACATGAAACGAATTTTTGCTTTTGCTGTTTTGACTCTTCTTCTTGCAAGTTGTGCTCAAAAAATTCCTTACACAGAACAGGTAAAACAGGATTTTGATCTATCACCGGAGAACATGACGAAGGTTCAGTTTTATACTTCTTCGAACATTATCCTGGAGAAAAGCCAGTCATCCGGAAACCAGGGAACGGGAAGTTCAGGGGAATTGGTTGTAAGTTCATCAAAAACACAAGACCGGATCATTATTCCTACAAATACAAGAGGAGTTTTTGAAAAGATAGGACCAAATAACGAAGTAGTTGTTCGTTTTGAAGTTGGTTCAGGTCGTGTAGTAAAGTTTGCAACACGCGCAACTCAAACAAGCGGAAAATACTACCTGGTTGCTGATTGGAAAAACAATGGCGGAACCATGGAGTACGGAGGTGAAACTTATACGATTGCTTCCGGTGGAAGCAGCGCATTTTTACAGGTTCGTTTGAAAAAACTTCAGAAAACAAAACGTAAAGACCGCGTTGTTAAAGGAATGAAAGTTTAATTCCACATAGATAAGAATTTGGGAACGGGAACACAATTTGTGTTCCCGTTTCTTTTTAACTTTACAGCAATGAATTTTTTGATCGATAATTACGCCGTTTGGAAAGCCCTGCACATCATTTTTGTGGTGAGCTGGTTTGCCGGATTGTTCTATATGGTGCGTTTGTTTATCTATCACACCGAATCCAATACAAGACCGGAGGATGAAAAGCGGATTTTGCAGGGACAGTTCAATATCATGCAAAACAGGTTGTGGTATATCATCACAACTCCTGCTATGATCGGGACGGTTGTTTTCGGAACCCTGATGCTTGTTGCAAATCCGGCGCTTTTGAAAATGCCCTGGATGCATATCAAATTGACTTTCGTAGCGATTCTTTTGGTTTATCATTTCATTTCCCAGGGAATCATGAATCGTTTGAAAAACGGCTCTTCCAAATGGACTTCCGGGCATTTGCGTATTTGGAACGAAGTAGCAACATTATTGCTGGTTGCCATCGTCTTCCTGGTTATTATGAAAACAAGCCTTGGCTGGCTTGGCGGTGTGATCGGGTTCTTTGGAGTTGGAATTGCACTGATGCTGGGGATAAAGCTGTATAAAAAGCTGCGGAAGAACTGAATTGTTTTTGGAACGGATTCCGAAGATTTAAATCCAAAAAAGAATAACTTTACAAAAAGACTTGAAATGACTTACGAAAATATTCTCGTGTCCCAAAACGGGCACATCCAAACAATCACAATCAATCGCCCGAATCAATTAAATGCATTGAATAAACAGACCATTACGGAGTTGAATTATGCGTTGAGTGCAGCGAATGAAGACAAAGGAACTGGAGTTGTGATTCTTACCGGATCAGGCGAGAAAGCATTTGTTGCAGGAGCAGATATCAAAGAGTTTGCAGATTTTTCGATTGAAAAGGGTCGTGAGTTGGCAGCGCAGGGACAACAATTGTTGTTTTCGTTTATTGAAAATATGACTACGCCTGTAATTGCTGCAGTAAACGGTTTTGCATTGGGTGGTGGATTGGAGTTGGCCATGGCTTCTCATATCCGTATTGCTTCGGCAAATGCAAAAATGGGCCTTCCTGAAGTTTCCCTGGGAGTAATTCCGGGATATGGAGGAACACAGCGTTTGACACAATTGGTTGGACGAGGAAAAGCAAATGAGCTGATCTTCACGGCGGGAATGATCTCAGCTGACGATGCAAAAGCCTGGGGATTGGTCAATCATGTTTGTGCTCCGGAAGAATTGCTTGACCTGGCAAATGAATTGGCGGCAAAAATTTTGAAGAATTCAGGATCGGCAATCGCATCGGCAATTCGTGCGGTGAATGCCTTGTATTCGGAAGGCGGACAAAAAGGATTTGACAAAGAAGTGGAAGAGTTCGGCCTGTGTTTCGGAACTGCTGATTTCAAAGAAGGAACCACAGCATTCATTGAAAAAAGAAAACCAAATTTCAGAGCGTAATTGAATCCGCTTAAAAAACTATTAGGGCAAACAGCTGTTTACGGGTTATCTACCATTTTGGGGAGAACCCTGAACTATTTATTGGTGCCGCTTTATGTTTGGGCTTTTAAAGACCCTTCAGATTATGGCGTCATTTCTCAGCTTTATGCTTTTGTAGCGTTTTTAATGGTTCTGCTCACTTTTGGAATGGAAACATCTTATTTTCGTTTCATTCAGGATCACGAAGATCGACAGCAGGTTTTTCGGAATAGTTTTCTTACGGTAATTATTCTAAATGTGCTGTTTTTCCTGGGAATGATTTTTTTGAACCAGGGAGTAGCAAATCTCTTATTGTTCAGTGAACATCCTGGGTATATCATTCTGATGTGCGCAATAGTGGTCATAGATGCAACTTCCAGCTTACCGATGGCTAAGTTGAGATCAGAAGAAAACGCCCGAAAATTTGCAACTATTCAGTTTACTTCTATAGGAGTAAATATCTTTTTGAATGTCATTTTTCTGACATTGTTTTTTGATGCTGAAGAACCAAGTAAAGGAGTCATTTATATTCTTGTAGCTAATCTTTTATCCAGCCTTGTAAAGCCGATTATGCTTTATAAGGATTTTATGGAAATTAGATTTAAGATCAATACTGCTCTGTTAAGGAAAATGATGGTATATGCTATTCCAATTGTAATAGCTGGTTTTGCAGGGATCATTAATGAGACAATTGACCGAATCATGCTCAAGCAAATGCTGTATGATCCGGAAAATGGGGTCACGGCAAAAATGGCGGATGCAGAAATTGGTATTTACAGTGCATGCTACAAATTGGCAATGCTCGTTACTATTTTGCTTCAGGCATATCGGTATGCCGCTGAACCATTCTTCTTCAACCAAATGAAGAACCAGGATCGAAACAAGTTGTACATCAAATTGATGAACTACTTTGTTGCGATTGTTTGTCTTGTTTTTTTGGTCGTTTCATTAAATCTGGACATTTTCAAATATTTTATCGCAAACAAAAAGTATTGGTCAGGATTGGATGTTGTTCCGGTACTTCTTTTGGCAAATGTGTTTTTGGGAATTTACTTCAATCAAAGTATCTGGTATAAACTCACGAATCAAACCAAGTACGGAGCTTATATCTCGATCATGGGTGCCGTTTTGACCATTGCTATTAATTACCTGTTTATCCCGCAATATGGATTTAGAGCCAGTGCCTGGGCCACCTTGATCGTTTATGCCTTCCAAATGGTGGTTTCCTATTTGTGGGGACAAAAACACTTCCCAATCAAATACAATCTCCGGAAATTCTTCCTTTACCTGGGCTTAAGTATCCTGGTTTATTTTGTTTCTACCTGGATCCCTTACGGGGAGCATTCAGTCGTCCGCTTTGCATTGAATAACGGGATGATCATCTTATTCATTTACATTGTGATGTCCGTAGAAGGAGTGAAACTTTCAGCATTGCGCAGAAAATAAAAAATCCCATCCACCGAAGCGAATGGGATTGAATCGAGTTCAAAATAGTTACTTCATTACTTTTACCGTCTTGGATGAATTTTCTCCCGAAAGAACCATGAAATAAGTTCCGGACGAAAGACTTTCCAATTGGTCCAGTTTTACCATTTCCGAATTCAAAGCATGCATTTCTGAAAGAACACGCCCGTTAATATCAACCAGTTTGATGGATTGGATTACACCGTCTCTGTTATCAATAGAAATCGAGTTTGTAAAAGGATTCGGGTAGATCGAGATGTTATCGAGGGCATTTTCAGTGACATTCAATGTGGACATCCAAACCTGTGATCCGTCGAAGTAAACCACCTGTTCGATCTTGAAGAAGTCATTCCCGGATTTGTTCGGACAATAAACAGAGATTGTCAGGTTGTAATATCCCGGATTTCCAATCAATGCCAATGTATCGCTGATGTAAATGGTATCCGTTGGAGAATAAACCGCCCATGTTACATACAAACTTTGAGTGCTTGAATTGTAAACCGCCTGGTACAAAGATGCTGAGTCAATTGCAGTATAATCGATGATGCAATTGGTTACCAAATCCGTATACAAGGTATCGTTGATCGGTCCGTTCGGATAAGGATTGTTGTTGTAAGTAGAAGAAGAATCTGCAATCACAAAGTTCACAGTTGTAGAATCGCTCATTGCATCCCATACCGAAACAGAATAAATTCCTGCACAAAGGTTTGATAGTGAATTAGTGATTTCTCCGGTGCTCCATTCAATGGTATAAGGAGCAATTCCTCCGCTGGGGGAAACTGAAGCAGAACCGCTGCAGTTGTTTGTTAGATCATCCGTTGATGCCAGGTTTGCAGCAAGCGGATTTGTAACCGGCGCAGAATCTCCTACTAGTGCTGATCCCGTGAAAGTACATCCGTTTGCGTCTGTACATGTTAAAGTGTAAGTTCCATCACAAAGATTTGAGTTCACTTGTGTGGTTATACCCGTGCTCCACATAAAAACATAGGGAGCAGTTCCGTTAATCGGGCTGCATGTAGCTGTTCCGTCACAGACTGCCGGGGCTGATGTTGGCGTAGTTGAAAAAGTTCCTGTGAACTGGGTACAGCTTATAATGGTAAAATTGAGGGTAACAGAATCTGTAGCGTCATAAATAGTTACCGAGTAAGTTCCAATACACAAATTGCTAATAGAACTGGTAGTTGCACCGGTATTCCAAAGGTAATTATAAGATCCTCCTGTTCCACCCGTTGGGGCAAGAGTGGCAGATCCCATACAAGTACCCGTGAAATCATTTACTATCGTTAAATTAGGAACAATGGGAGTCTGTAGAGAAGAATCAGTAACCGCAACTGTTGCAACTGCTGAACAACCATTTGCATCTACAACGGTAACCGTATAAGTTCCGGGACATAAATTAGGTATCGGTAACTGTCCCATTTGAACACCTCCCGACACGGTATAAGTGTAAGAACCTGTTGCACCTGTTACTGCAAACTGAAGAGTTCCGTCGCAATTTCCGGGAGTACAATTTGTTACGGATGCCGAAACAGCGATATTCGAGCAAGGATTGGTGATTGTAAAATATAAGCTGGCAGTATCCTGGTTTGCATCCTGGATAATAACGAAATAAGATCCGGCACAAAGATTAGTGATCGAACTGGTTGTTTCACCCGTGCTCCACATGTATGAGTAACCTCCTGCTCCACCGGTTGGGGCGGCGGAAGCTGTTCCGGAACAGTTGAACATGTTGTCATTGGTAGTTGTCACATTGGGTAAAATCGGAGCAGATCCTAAATCAATGATTATTGTGGGTTCTACTCTTACACACCCATTTGCATCCAAACATATTATCATATGAGATCCTGCACAAATACTGTCGAAAAAATTGGAAGACTGAGTAAATACATTGTCAAATTCGTATGTAAATGGAGCAGTTCCACCAATGGCGTTAAAGGTGATCGTTCCGTCACATGCTGCAGAGTTAGCAGAATTAGTAGAAGAAAGAGTGCTCGTAAAATTAGTACACGGATCTGTGATTGTTACAGTGGCACTTACTTCGCAGCCCGCTATATCTGCACATGTTACTGAGTATGTTCCGGGGCAAAGATTATTCAACGTTCCATACATCACTGTTCCCGGAATAGTTGACCATTCCCAGGTAAGCGGACCTGGTCCGTTAGTCGGGATGAAAGAAATGTATCCGTCACAGTTTCCGTTTGTACAGTTTGTTACGGAAGGAGTAGCGGTAAAGTAAGAACAGGGATCGGTGATTGTGAAAGAAATGGTTTGCGTAAAGCCTGCCGAATCAAGTTGCAGGTAATAATCTCCGGCGCATAAGTTTGAAATGCTTTGTCCACTGGATGGAATAAACGTGTTGGTGTCCTCCGCATACCACGTCCATGTACAGTTACTGAAGTTAGCAGCATCAGAAAAATTTGCAGTTCCGTCGCAAGAAATAGGGGTGGTAGCGTTGGTGGTAACAATATTTTGAGCGGTACTTAGGTTTAATCCTGTTAATGCAATAAACGCAAAAACAATCGAGTAGAGGTGTTTCATAAGTTTAAGTTTGGCCCAAAACTAACTGATTATAAGCAAACCTGCAACTCTTTTGCGATTATTGCGTATATAAGGTGTGATTTTCATAACTTTGTGACATGTTGACAGTTGAACAGCTTATCGGTGATTTATTATTACAGCACAATTGTGTGATCGTTCCTTCATTCGGAGGTTTTGTTGCACAGCGTACGTCTGCAAAAATTGATTCGGCGAAGGGAGTCATCATTCCACCAAAGAAATCTGTGCTTTTCAATAAACAATTGATCAACAATGATGGTTTATTGATTGCGGCACTTTCCCGGGCAAATTCAGTTCCGTATTCAGAAGCTGCTGAAGAAGTTCAGGCGCATATCAATGAATGGGAAGCAAGACTCCAGATGGGTGGAAGAATTACGATTGATCGTGTTGGAAACCTGTTTTACGACCAGGAACGGAATTTGTGTTTTGAACAAGACCGTTTCTACAATTTGTTGCTGGAATCATTCGGATTGAGTTCCGTACATTTTGTATCCGTTGCCGATGCTGAAGCAAAGGAATCACACCAGGCTATTTTGCATGTTGTGAAAGCGGTCGAAATGGAGCAGAAACAACTCGTACCAACTTCAGAACCTTCTTTTGTTTTGAAAGAAGAACCAATTATTCCTGTTTTGGAAGTGGTTCACGAAGAACATATTCAGCAAACTGCGCTTCCGTTTAAAAAGAAGCCGAACACGTGGAGATATGTGGCAGCGGCCTGTTTACTACCCATTGCATTTTATTCCTTTTGGCTTCCTGTAAAAACGGATGTGCTGGAATCAGGAGTGATTTCTCTTTCTGATTTTAACCCGTTCCATTCAAGCAAACAGGGAACATATACACTTCCGGAAACGAATTATTCTTTTCAGAAAAGAGCAGCGAAGAAACAGTTGGAGAATTTACCCGCTAACGTTGAAACCTTTTCGTATGAAATGGATGAAGATACGTATGTACCGGTTTCTCTGAATAAGAAAAAGGCAGCTGTTGCAGAACAAGTTGCTGAAGAACCCGAAGTGAAGCAGCCGGAAGTTGTGGATCCACCAAAATCAAATCCAAGTCAGACAACTCCAAAAGGAGGTCAGATCATTGTTGGAAGTTATTCCGATAAAAAGAACGCGGAAGATTTGATCAAATTGTTGGAATCAAACGGAATGACCGGTCAGATTGTGGAAACGAATGGAAAGATTCGCGTTACTGCCGGAAATGCATCTCAGTTTTCTCAATTGGAGCCTAAGCTGAAAGGGTTAGGAATTGCTCCGTGGATCTTAAAATAAATTGAAACTTCGACTCCGCTCAGTTTCCTTGACCAAAATGGTCATTGAGCGAAGTCGAAATGCAATTTTAAACTGTCTTAGCCTGCAAGCGCTTTTTCCAAAAAATATGCGAGACAGCTAAAACTCCTAAAAAGATTAGCGGGGAAATAATGTTCGCTGCAGGATCTCCTATAGAAGCGTGCAAAATACTTGCTGAAATCAAAGTAATTCCAAAACCTGCATAAGCCCATTCTTTGATCGATCGGTTAAAAAAAGGAATCAGAAGCACCAAAGCTCCCATCATTTTTGCGATTCCCAATTCGATGCGAAAAGCATCCTGGAATCCCATTTTTTTAAATCCTGCACCAACTTCAGGTGATGTGAAATACATGGTTGCTGAGAAAAGCATTAGGGCTGAAAATATGCCTGTCGTTATCCAATAAATTGTGTTGTTCTTTTTCATTTGTACATTTTTGGCAAAGCTAAGCGATAGTAAGTTTATTTTTTACCTATATTTCCTTTTGGAAACTAGTTTCCATGAAGAAACTAGCTATGAAATCAGTTGATTAACGCCGTATTTTTGTATCATGGTAATGAAAAAGAAACTAATTCACGAGCCGGCAGCTTGTGCAGGAAGAATGCTTGCGATCAGAGACACGCTGGAGTTGCTTTCCGGGAAATGGAAAATTCAGATCATTGGAACACTGATTTTCGAGAACTCCATGAAGTTTATGGAATTGAAACGAAATATTCCCGGAATAGGTGCCAAGATGCTTTCCAAGGAATTGCATGAACTGGAAATCAATCAGTTGATCACAAGAACGGTTTGCGATACAAAGCCCGTAACAGTGGAATATAAAATAACGCCGTATGGATTAACATTGTCACCGATAATTGGAGAATTGGCAACCTGGGGAGCGAATCACCGGAAACACTTATTCAGCAAAAGCTGATTGGAATTAACCTGAGTTCGGTTTTTAGTTCAGATGAATGTTCTTGAAAATAACACGGCATTCACAAGTTCCACCGCCTTTCTTGTTTTTGTCAACTTCGGTGAATACGTAGTTCGTATCGCTGTTTAGATTTCTGTTGACAAACAATAAAGTGTCGGCAGCTCTTCCGCTGATGGAATCTACATACATTCTGCACGGCTGAAACAGGTCCATGTTCTTATGTCCGTTTCTTTCAAGTATAATGACCTCACTTTTCTTAGCGACCAAGAAACTATCAACTGTGAAAAAGACGGTTGCCGCAGAATCCGAGCGTTCGTAAACCCGAATCCAGACATCGTAATCAGAATCATTTTGAATAACCTGATTGTATTTTACACTTGGGTCTTTGCAGGAAGCAAGAATTAAAAGGAGTGCGATAAGGGGTAGAATACTCTTCATGCTCCAAAGGTATGAAATTCAGGAATTAGAATCCAAAAAAATGAATCTGTTCAAATGTTCAAATGTTCAAATGTTCAAATGTTTCAACTTTTAACTCTTTGAACAATTTTGAACCCGGTTTACCGGTTTGAACTTCTAGAACCGGATCGTTACACCGACCATTGCCTGGAAACCCTGAGTTGGGTAATTGTACCATCTCTTGTATCGTTGAGCAGCTACGTTGTTCAGATTAATAAATCCGGAAACGCGTTTGTTATAGCGATACTCCAAACCAATATTAGCATCTGCCAGGAAGCCCAATTTATACCCGAATTGCAGGTTTTCTTCCAATACATCTTCTCCCGCAGCAAAAACCTTAGCTCTTCTTCCACCTTCAAAATTGGCATCAACTGTTAGAATGAATTTGTCATACAAGTTGTAAGTTCCTCTTAATACAATTTGATATTGGGGCAGGTTCCAGGCGAAAATGTTGTTTTTAGCATTGTAAGAATAATATCTTCCAATCACGTCAATTTTCACCTTTTCTTTCAATTGGTAATAGATCGATCCCTCAATCTTGGTAATGTTCATCGTGTCGTAGATCACATTGAAGCGGTTTCTGCCCGAATAAACCGTGTCGGTAACAAATAGCGCTTTGCCCTTTACATGCGAAAAACTTGCAAAAACATTGAAGCCGATCCGTTTGGACAGCGTTCCTTTGATTCCCACATATCCGTCGGCAGCTTTGTGTTCATTTTGCAGCCAAACATTCGACAGGGAAAATTCGTTCTCGTCGGTGATGCGTTTGAATGTTTGCTGTGTCAAGCCTCCTGTTACACCAGCGTAAGGAATCAGGATATCATTGAACAGGGAATATTTTACTTCGGCAACCGGGTAAAGGTATACCTTGTTTTTTGTTCCAAAACTTGCCGTCAGATCCACACCAATTTTCGCTTTCAGTTTGCGGTTTTTAGAATACGTGCTGATACTCGGCTTCAGGCTGATGATCGTGTTTTTATTTTCCAAACCGGTATTCAGGAAGCCCGGCATGGTATCGTTCAGAACGCCATATTTGTAAGAGTTGTGAAGAATGTCCAGGTCGGCCGCAAAAATTTCATTCCCCCACTTATACTCACCACCGGCACGAATCGCAAAGAAATTCTCACGGGCATTCCAGTCTTTCAACGAATCGACTTTTGGTTTTCGGTCGCTGAATCGGCGGTATTCCAACCCAATCTTCCAATTCAATCCTAAACTGTCATTTTGATGAGAGTGGAATCCACCTTTCAAACCGAAAGTGTTAAAGCGTTGTGCAATGCTGTCTTTATCCGCATCCTCGTTCGGGAAACCGTAGAAATGAAGTCCCTGGTTGCGGTAATAAGATTCAACATCCCAACTGTATTTCTTTTCATTCACACCTACAAATGCCCGGGCGTTGGTTCTATCGAAATTTGCCGGAGCAACGTGGCGCATTTTCCCGAAAGAGCTTAAATGCTGAATGCTTCCGCCATAATTCATTTTCCGGTTGCGGCCGTTGTTGTAATAAACTTCAGCCAAAGGCATCAATAAAGAACCAATTCCAATGCGTGCGTATCCGTTGTACAATTGCGGCAGCTTTTGCTGTAAATTCACTTTCGCAGGTTCAATCTTTGGAATATCAAACGTGGGTTCGTAATTGATGGAAAGCAAAGGATAGGAAGTAGTTGGAATCGGGAAAACCGTATCCAGTACTTTTGGCTGTGAATTCAAACGGCTTGCAGTTTCCACAGTTCTTTTCCCTGTAGCGCTAATATCTACATCAGTACCACCGCCTTGTCCGAAAACGGGTGAAAATGTTCCGGTAAACAGGGCTGTTAAAGCCGATAATATATATGTACTTCTATTCATTATTTCCCTGTTTTTTCGTCCACTTCAATGACCGTTGGATCACTTGGATTGGTCAATGTTTTTGGTTGTGTTTTCAACTGCATGATCTCATTGTACAATTCGCCTGCTTCCTGCTGAATTCCGTCATCTTTTACCGGGTAATGATCGATAACAGACTTGATGGTGTTTTCTGCCTGGAAAAGGTCTTTTTTCTGAAGCAATACTTTTGTCTGCAGGATCAACCCTTTAGCGATCCAGAAATCGTAACCCGGTTTCATTTTCAGTAATTCACGGATCAGCGTTTCAGTTTTTGTATAATCAGCCTGTTCAAAAGCATTTACAGCGAGCGTATATTTAGATTCTGCCGCCCAAACAGTGGTTGCGTTCTTGACTACATAATCCAAAGACAATTGTGCTTCCGAATAACGCTTCTCTTTGGAAAGCGAAATCCCTTTGATGTATTCAGCTTCCAGTTTCAACTGCGTGGTTTGCTGTACACCCAATACTTTTTGAGCGTATTCAACTGCATTTGCAAAATTCTCCAGTAAGAAATGACAGCGCATCAAACCGATTCGTGCATTGTTCAGATATTCCGGGTTGGAACTCACTTCTTCCGTTCGCTTGTAATAAGGAAGAGCGGCTTCTTTCTGCGTTCCGTTGAAAAGGAATTTGGCCGTTCGCACCGAAGCGATTTCCGTATAATCGTCATTCGGACCGGCAAGTGTGATTTTGTAAATCGCAACGGCATCTGATTCTTTTTTCAGACGATACAAAGCATCTGCTTTCTGGTTCATCGCATCGCGGTAGAATTTCCCGTTCGGATATTTGTTCAAATATTTATCGAATTCTGTAATAGCACTATTCCATTCTGATTTTTCGTACTGATCAAATCCAAGACGGTAGTATTCATCCTCCACTTGTGTACCAATAGAATCGGCACAAGGATATTTTCCGGCCATTGCCTCTATTTTATTCAGCAATCTCTGGGCACGATAAACGGCAACCAATGAACTTACTTCGCGCTCACAGATCGTATCATTTACCGTAAATTCATTTAAAACTTTCGTATAGTAGGTTTCCGCCTGGTTGTAGTTGTCGCGTTTGAAAGCAATATCACCCAAATAATGGTAAGCGTCTTTCACCAGGTTGCTTGTCGGGTAATCAGAAATGATCTGCTTGTAATAACGTTCGGATTTATCCAGGTTTCCCTGCTCGAAATGGGCGCGGGCAATGTCTACGATTGCACGCTGCATGTAGCGCGATTTCGGATAATTGTTGATCAGGTCCGTTAAACTTTGGATCCTGTCATTCTGCTTACCCATGAAATTATAGACGCGGGCCATGTAGTACAATGCCTGATCGTCGTAACCTGCTTTTAAATTGTAGGCCGCTTTGTAATTATCGATGGCATTTTTATTAGTACCCTCATCTGCATTTTGAACGCGGTAATATTCGTCACCCAAACGCATGTATGCATCCGCTTTTTTGTGATTGTCCGTTAGATTTGGCTGTTTCAAATAATCTCTGAAAGTTGTTTCAACTTGTTTGTATTCTCCCAAAGCCAGGTAAGCATAGCCTTTGTTGTAAACAGCATCATTGCGTAATCCACTCATTTGTGAACCTGCCATTCCCAGGAATTGCGTGTACTTTTTAATTGCTTCCGAATAATGTTTGGAATAGAATTCAGCATCGGCAGTCCAGTAGGTCGCCTGCGCACTAATTTCCGGACTGATGGGATATTTCTCTACCAATTGAAAAGCGGTAATGGCATTTGCATATTCGGATTTCTGGAACAATTCAACTCCGCGGTTGAAGGCAATCAATTGATAGGCAGACTTGAGTTTAATGTCTTTATTGGTCAACTGGTCCAAAGATTCCAGGGCTTTCTGGTAATTTTTGGTCGAAGTATAAACATTCACCAAATATTGGTATATAACCGATTTGCGTTTGGAATCCGGGTATTTCTCCAGGTACAATTTAAATGCTTCAACTGCTTCGTCATAGGCATTCATGTCCAGTTTGTAGGAAAGCAAAGCATAATTGTACAAAGCATCTTCCTGGATCATTTTGTCCATATCCAGCTGACTTGCTGCTTCGAAAGCAGTTCGTGCATAAACCAGTTCGCCCAGGTTGGTGTAACATTCCCCGGCATGATACAAGGCGATTTGCCCCAGTACATCTTTTTCACGTGCTACGCGGTCGAAGTATTTCACGGCTTTCGTACAATTCGATGTGCGTGAATAAGCCAGCGCCAATGCGTAATCATCATCGCGGGTAGTATTTGACTTCGAGTTGTACAATTCCAGGTAAGGAAGCGCTTCATCGTATTTTTCCAGGTGGAAATAACTGTCACCGATAATGTGGCTGATCTCAACCTGTTCAGCCGGTTTCAAACTGTCGACCTTGCCTGGTGCAAAATCAACTACTTCCTGGTATTTGTGCTGGATGTAGTAAATCTGGGTAATGTAATAGGGAACTACGCGATTGAAGCGATTGTCGGACAGGAGTTTTTCGAAACCTTCCAAAGCCGTTTGGTATGAGCTGTCCAGGTAACAGATATGGGAATAGTAATACAAACTGGGCGCTCCGTACTGACTGGTTGAATCTTTTACCTCGTAGAATGCCAGTTTTGATTCGGGATAGTTCTTTTCATCGAAGTAAGCATAACCCAATTTGAAGTAATATTCTTCCTGGTTTTCTTTATCAACCGTAGACCGGTTTAGTTGTTTGAAGTATTGAATCGCTCTTTTGTAGTCCTTTTTTTGATAATGATAACGACCTATTTGGAAGAGAATATTGCTTCGGTAAATGCTTTCCGGATATTCCCGGTTGAAGGTTTCCAGTAAATCGATGGCGTCATTATTGAATAGTTCTAAAGCTGAAAGACCTTCATAATATAAGGCTTTCACATAGTAAGGATCGTTCCTGGAACCCTTGTAATCAGTGATAAACAGTCGAAATTCCTTGCGCGCTGCGCTGTATTGTTCTTTCTCATACAGATCTTCTGCTTTGTAGAATCCACTGAGTGGAGAATGGTACTTCTCACTTGCCTGGGACCAGGCCGAAGAGCTTGCAACAAGTAGAAAAAAGATAAAAATAAAACGCATTACAACTATTTTAAGAACATAAAAATAAGTAGTACCCGAGGGAGAATGGGGGCGTGAGTGTAAAAGTTTTAAACGTATAACTGTTAAGAGATAATCTCGTTACACGGGAATTTTACGAATTGGAATCGTGAAATTTACATTCCAGATTGTTCAAAGAGTTCAATGGTTCAAAAGGTTTAAAAACAGCTGAAATCATTTTGAACGTTTTAACTTTTGGAACAATTGAACTTCCATTTTAAAACAAGAACTGGAATCGCCGGTGTCTTAAATAGATCTCACATTAAAAACTCAAAAGGGTGGAGAAAGTTATTCGCATTCAAAACGGACGAATTGACCAGCTGGGTCAGACGGTTCTCGATAACATCAATTTCGAGGTGGAATCGGATGAACTGGTTTTTTTAATTGGAAAAACGGGTTCGGGGAAAAGTAGTTTATTGAAAGTGCTCTATGGAGAATTGGAACTGAGTGAAGGTTCGGGCTCTATGGTGGAATACGACCTGAAGCGGCTTTCCAAAAGGCAGATTCCAAATCTTCGCCGAAAATTGGGAGTTGTTTTCCAGGATTTCCAATTACTGTCTGACCGTTCGATCTACGACAACCTGCGTTTTATAATGAAAGCTACCGGCTGGAAAGACAAGCGGGAAATGGATAACCGTATCCGTACCGTTTTATCGATGGTTGGACTGGAAGGAAAAGAGCAGATCCAGCCGCACCGGCTTTCCGGTGGAGAGCAGCAGCGTGTTGCTATTGCGCGTGCACTGATCAATCACCCGAAAGTGATCATTGCAGATGAGCCGACAGGAAACCTGGACCCGGAAACATCCACGGAGATCATGCACCTGATCGTTGCCGTTGCGAAAGAAGAAAAAGCAGCAGTAATCATGGCTACACATGATATGTCTTTGATCGAGAAATTCCCGGGAAGGGTTTATAAAGTGGAAAACAGAGAGATGAAAGCATTGGATATGATGAACAGATTTGATCCGTTCCAGCCGTTGTTTGATTGACGAAAGTTTCGTTTCATTAAGAGGATTTTCTAGCTTTCCCCCTTTGGAGGGGGATAAAGGGGGAGGAATTATTTATCTGGAATAAATCCATCAATTAGTTCTTTCGCATCCTTAAGCATTTTTCGATTCTCCTCCTTAGATAGCCATGTCATTATTTTTGCACCGAAAGATAGAAACCAGTTCTTTTTATTTAAAATAGCACTTTGACTTTTAAGTTTTTGAAGTTCCGAATGTAACTCATCAACTCTTTTCTCAAGTTTGTTTTTATCATCTATTTCAGCTTCTAGCTTTTCACGAAATTCCTTTTCTAAATCTGTTAAACGTTGATCTAGCGTTGTAATTTCTTCTGGACTGAAATATTCTTCCGAAATGGATTCATACTTTTCCTTAAATTTTTGGATCTCCTCCTCTAATTGGTTAATTCTTCGTAGTTCTGGTTTCAAAGTTAGTTCTATCCATAAGCTATTTTGCCATTCACTAATTTTAGCCAGTAAAGTTTGTTTACCTTCGAAATTTATTCGTTCTACCTCCGAGATTTTACCAGGTCTCATACTTCCCGAAAATTCATAAGCTTGGTATTCTATATCCTTATGTTTTGTAGTAAAAGGCATAGAAGTTTCTTTTTCAGTTCTTATTAATTTGGAGATACTGTCTGGGACAATAACTTCAAAAAAATAGGATTGATCGAATTGGTATATTATTTTTAAGTTTTTCGTTCCTCTTTGTATTTCAAAGTCAGTACTGCTTAAATAGTAGTTTTGATCCAATATATTTTTAATCTCAATTAGAATAGTGTTCTTAATCATTTTTTATAATTATTAGGAAGATTTTCAAATATAGTATTTTGCAATTAATATCCTCCCCCTTTATCCCCCTCCAAAGGGGGAGATTAGAAACCTATTTCTTCAAGGACTGTTTTCAGTCTTTCCACTCCAAATTCCTCCTCCAATTCCTGCAATCGGTTTTCAGAAACGGAATTTTCCGCCAGCACGGATTTTAGTTTATCTGCCAAAGGCAAAACCGGATCCCAAATTTCGCAATGTTTCTCCAAAGCGGGTGTTCCAATCATTTCTTTGGTTGCAATACACGGTTTTCCCGTTAGTAAAGCACGGATCACTTTCAATTTGATCCCGCTCGATTTAAATCCGATCACTAAATGCAGCGAACAGCTTCGCATCAAATCATTCAATTCGGCATCACTTGGATTTGGGATGCATTTCCAGCATTGTGCTTCGATTTTTTTGACAAGACCAGCCGGTGGGTTTTTCCCGGCAATCACAAGCGGAAGATCAATTTTGTTGGTTTTGTTTTCACGAATTAACCTGTCAATTGCTTCCTGGTTTTCTGCCACCGATAAATTGCCATGGAAAAGCGCGAATGTTTCTCCTTCCAATGGCTCCAGAACAAGATCCGAATTGATTGTAACAGGCAGATAATAGGCCTGGAAACCTAAATCAGTATAATAAGCCTGATCGGTTTCCGAAATGCACAAAAGCGCTGCTTTTTTCAGTTGATTTTCATGCTTCCGGAGTTTTCTTGCCTCCATACCAAAGAACAAACGCTCGGAAGTGGTTTTAGCACCTTTTGCCAGGTCCCGGTAATACTGCCACTCAATGTTGTGCATGCGGACAGCAACTTTCCGATCTGATTTAAGTAATTCCTTCATCCAAAAAGTCGAATGCTGACCCTCCAGTAAAACCGGAAAATCATCTTCCAGCAAGCGATTCAACAGTGCTTGCGAGTTCCGGCTTTTTACAATGAAAGGAAGATTTGAAAGAACAGATCTCATGCCGATTTTTCGATCGTAGTAATAAATCTGGTCTGCAATTTCTGAAAAGTCGTGATCTCTTCCTCTGCCATATTCATAGCAGTGAAGAATGACCGAATAACCTAATTGTTTCAGCCCTTTGGCTCTAAGGTAAACGTCCAGAACTCCGCCATAATCCGGGGGAAATGGAACGTCAAAAGAAACAACGTGGATTTTGTTATTCATGGACTTTCGGATAGAATTCATTTAATTGCTGTACTTCCACTTCCCAGTTTTCTTTACCAGCCGCAATTTTACAATTGTTTTTCCAAAGGGCCATCAATTCCGGATTATCAAGAATACGCTGAATTTGAAGGGCAAGTTGCTTCGGTTCAAAATCGGTTACAATTTCTCCAAGTTGATAGGTCTTTACAAGTTTTGCAACTTCCACCAAATCGGAACAAATAATAGGTGTTGAAGTATGCATGTAGTCGAAAATCTTATTGGGAAGTGAAAACAAATAGTTCGGATTTGTAGGCTGATCGAAACTTAATCCTAAGTCGGCTTGCTGCGTAAACTGGAGTAATTCTGCATATGGACGCTTTCCAAAGAAGAAAACTTTTTCCTGCCAGTTTTCGGTTTTCACCAACTCTTTCATTTCCGGAATGATATCGCCGTCACCAACAATAATCAAGATCGCATTCTCCAAAAATGGCATCATCCGAATGGCTTCTTCTACACCTCTGTCGACATTCAATCCTGCTCCCTGCATAATTAAAACGTGCTTTCCTTCCTGGATTCCCAGTTCTTTTTTGGAACGAATATGCACCGGATTCCAAAGAGGAGAAACATTCCGGACAACTTTCAGGTTGATGCCATATTTTTCCCGGTATTTTTCAGCGATGGAATGATTAACGGTACTTACAAAAGAAAGTTTTGGAAAAATGAAGCGCTCAATCCGTTCCCAAACAGCTTTTACTTTCGGGCGGCTGATCAACTCCGGAACTTCGGTAAAATATTCGTGGGAGTCATAAACCAGCTTTGTCCTTTTCAGTTTCGAAACCAGGTAATTCGGAAGTAAAGTATCGAGGTCATTCGAAACCAAAATACTGGAAGAACGAAACAGCAGGAACCAAAATAAGCGAAAATTGAACCAGGCATAGAACAGCGCTCCTTTTTCGAAGAACATCCGGAAACGTTTGGTGTGATAAGTCCGTTCTTCCATTTTCTGACTGGACTTAAGCGTGCGCCCAACCAGTAAAACATCGTACCCGCGGCTTTCAATAAACGAACAAACCTTATGAACACGCTGATCGGTATTCAAATCATTGATAACACTAACAATAACCCTTGGTTTCTTCAATCTATAGTTTTACGATTCGTGCAATGCGTTGAATGGTTCCGTCTGAAATTCGAATCTGGTAACTTCCTTTTGCCACAGAACTTAAATTGAAAACGCCGATACTTCCGGAGATATTGTTCTGAGTTTGGATCACTTTCCCGGTCATGTCCAGCAATTCGATGGAAAGCAGTTCACTTGCTATTCCCGAAAGATCCACCTTCACTTCATCCGTTGCGGGATTCGGGTAAATGTTGATACCTTCCAGGTGATTTTGCTCCAGCCCAAGGGAATTGGAAAGAACGATGTTGTAATCTTCTACTTCACCATAGTTTGTATTTCCGCAAGGTTGAATAGGTCCTTCTCCCCCTTGAGTTGGGTTAAACACAATACGTGTGCGCATCTTCACGATTCCGGTTACGGCATTGGAAGGAACGGTAAAATTGAAAACCAGCGAAGATCCTGCAGCGATGGATACGAAAGCAACCCGCTCACTGGCATCGTCAAAGTCGAAATCGCTGTTGAAATCAATCCAGGCAGCAATTTCATCACCGATATAAGCACTTCCCGGCTGTCCGCCGCTAATTTGAGGAATAATAGAGATTTCGTAAGACTGACCTTTGATCAGCGTAGTACTTAGATTGTAATTCGTGTAATTGTTACACGCTGTTTCGTTGTTGATAGTTTCCAAAACCACTTTTTGGATGAACTCATCACAATACGTAGATGTTGCCGTACAAGGAGATGTTGCCGTAGTTACGTAAATGTAATCTGTTTTTAATTCCGAATCAGATCCGGCAGCATTCGAAGCAGTTAATTCAACGGTATAGTATCCGCCAACCGTAAAAGTAACCTGTGGATTTTGAGAATTTGCATTCGTTCCACCGGTGTAAGACCAACCTGTTGCCGGAGTAATCACCCAAGACCAGGAAGTTGGAGTTCCGGTAGATTGATCTGTAAATTGGGAAGTTCCCCCAACACTTACAGTTGTTGGGTTTGCAACGAATTGTGCAACGGGTAGAGTAGGTGTAACCGCACAAGGAGCAGCTAATCCGGCAAGTGAAGTTGCGCCCGTATTAACCGGGTCAAGCCATGGTTTTAAGCGTGCGTTTGCAGTCGTTCCGTTTTGGTCCCAATCCGTATAAAATTTTCCGTATAAATCGTGTTTGTCCGGTCCGGTTCCTGGTCCGGCACCATTTGTTGTGCAGGCAGAGGCACCACCCGAAAGTTGTCCGACAATTCTTCCCGAAGTATTAAAAATTGGAGAACCGGAAGATCCGCCTTCTGTTACACCATGACCATTTGCAGTGGTTTCCCAGAAGACTTTCCAGTGTGCATTGAGCGCACCACCGTTGTAAGTTTCACTTGTTAAAGTCTCCGCATAGGTAGAAATTTTCTTCGCACTTCCGGCCGGATGATGAATTCCGACTCCGCTTCCGGAAGCGTTATTCGATCTATCCCAACCCGCATAATATACATCGTAAGAAGCAGGAGGTTGTGCACTCAATTCTACCAGGTAAAAATCAGAACCTGCAACTTCATATTGATCCGGCGGATTGTTCAAAGTTCCGTTTCCGGAAGAAGCCCTTACGGTTCCACCCGTCATTGTTTTAGTTCCTTTCGAAGGATCGTTATAATTAGCTGATCCGGGAGCGCAGGTCGTTTTCTGGTATTTCCAGTACCAAACCCATGTTGCGATTGATTGTCCGGCTATGCGTTCTCCACAATGCCAGGCAGTCAGAATGTAAGGTTTGCAGTTATTGGAAGTATTGTTGATCGTTGCGGCCGAACAAACAAAAGTGGAACTTCCGTCATTAAAAGTATAATGAACCACGGAATTGATTTGGTTCGCCCAGTAGTTTCCTTCCGAACAGGCAACGTCTACTTCACAGCTGGATGCTTTTTCGTGTTGATCTTTATCTGTGATAAAAGCATTTATGTGCTCTTCCACCCCGCGGTAGAAATAAACCACTTCATGGATGTGGAAAACCGGAGCTTCCTGGACCCAGGATGGCGCGCTGTATTCGAGGTATAATTTTTCTCCCTGTACCATTTCCATAGCCTGGAAATCATCCGTTGCAGAAGTATAAGCTCCCAAAACCTGTAAGCCGTTTTCGTTGGTTGCAAATAGTTTTCCACCGGCAGGAATCTGAACAGCTTCTGAGAAATACAATCCAAGTGCCCGGGCATCTTTCCCGGCAATGATCAATCTCCAGACTTTTGTACCATCAGGCAATAAAGTCCACGATCCCGAATTACTTGTAGTAATAGAAACGGGAACATTCAGCCCTACCCGATAAGCACCTTTTGAATCATTTGCAGCGTCTTCATTCTTTGCAGCAGCTATATTGGGTTTGCTAAGAGTATAAACTGAAGGAGCATATTGGAATGGAGCAATCCCGGTAGTAGTTACTTTTTGCAACCCTATCGGAAGTCCGCCTTCACTTACCTGTGCATTTAATGCTGCGCCAAGAGACATGAAAATGCCGAGCATTAAAAGATATTTTAGCATTGTGCTTATATTTATGTGTAGTTTTCTCAAAATTACACTCTTTTAACACAAGATACCAACTTGAAAACGCTTTTTTATTGAAGTTTGTCATATGAATAAGGTTTTAGTGATCGAAGACGAACAAAGTCTGCTCGAAATAATCCAGTTTAACCTCGAATTAGAAGGCTATTCTGTGACCACTGTCAACAATGGCAGAGAGGCTTTGGGGATGAAAACGGAATTGGATCACTACGACCTGGTGATTTTGGATGTGATGCTGCCGGAAGTGAGCGGATTGGATATTTGCAGGGCTTTTAGAGAAGTATCTGCTGTTCCGATCATTTTTGTTTCGGCAAAAGGAAATACCATTGACCGGATTGCCGGATTGAAATTGGGAGCAAATGACTATCTGGCGAAACCTTTCGATTTGGAAGAATTTATCCTGCGTTGTTCCATCCTGGTGCAGCCCAATAAAAAACAGGTGAACCTTCCTTCCGAAATGAAAATAGGGAATTACCGGGTCCTTACGTCTTCATTTGAAGTAGAAAGCCTGATTTCAGGAAAAAAACAGGAATTAAGCAAACGCGAAATGGAATTGATCCAGTTATTCTTTTCACGAAAGGATGAGGTGGTTTCCCGCGATGAAATCCTGAATACTCTTTGGACGAACGACCAGTTTCCAACCGGAAGAACCATCGATAATTACATCCTGAGTTTTCGCAAATTGTTTGAAGAAGATCCCAAGAATCCGCAATTTTTTCATTCCATCCGCGGAGTTGGATATAAATTTACGGTACCCGATTAATCCTATCTTTGCAACATGGTTGTAGAACTTGACAGAGAAATAACAGAAGAGAAAAGACTGCGTTACGACAAAGCCTATTTGAGAATGGCTCAAACCTGGGCGGAATTATCACATTGCGAACGCAAAAAAGTGGGTGCGCTCATAGTGCGTGACGGGAGAATTATTTCGGATGGTTATAACGGAACACCTGCAGGATTTCCAAATTGCTGTGAAAATCAACAGGGAGAAACCGAATGGTATGTGCTGCACGCAGAAGCGAATGCTATTTTGAAAGTAGCGCGTTCCACGAACGATTGCAGTGATGCAACGCTGTTTATTACCTTGTCGCCATGCAAGGATTGCAGCAAACTGGTCCTTCAGGCCGGAATTACACGAGTTGTTTACATGACCGAATATAAAGACACCATGGGCGTTGATTTCTTAAGAAGCGCAGGTGTTGAAGTTGTCCATATCTCAGACCCCAACGAATGAATAGAAAATATGCCTTTATCTACCCGGTTTTATTAATGGCCTTTTTGGCTATTGGTGTGTTACTGGGTTCCCGCCTGAATCAAACCGCGCCTCAGCAGGATGCGGGATCTTACTCCAAAATGCAGGAGATAATCGGTTTGCTGGACAGGGAATATGTCGATTCAATTGAAAGCAAAAAGTTGTTCGAAAAAACGATTTCGGACATGCTTCACGAACTGGATCCGCATTCGAACTACATTCCCTATGAGGAACTGAGTGCTGTGAAAGAGCAGGTGAACGGGAACTTCGGCGGGATCGGGATTCGTTTTGCGATTATCCGCGACACACTTTGTGTAACGAATGTGATTCCCAGTTCTCCTTCTTTTAGAATGGGAGTTTTGGCAGGAGATAAAATACTGATGATCGATGGAAAAAATGTAGCCAAAAAGAAAATCAAGAACGAGGATGTGCTGGGAAAACTGAAAGGCGAACCGAATACGGAAGTTAAAGTTCAGCTTTACCGCAATAAAAAGAAACTCGATAAGACCATTACACGTGGGGTTATTCCGCTTGCTTCCATTGTTTGTGCCCAGATGCTGGATGAAAAAACCGGTTACATCCGACTGGATAATTTCTCGCTCTCAAGTGCGGAAGAATTCAGTTATGCAGCGAATAAGCTCAAGGAAAAAGGAATGAAGAAATTAATCTTTGACCTGAGAGACAATGGAGGCGGAGTTTTGGACGGAGCGGTGAAAATTGCCGATGAGTTTTTACCGGAAGGTCGAAAAATTGTCATCATCAAAGGAAAAAAATTCCTGAATACTACGCGTTATGCACGATCAGGAGGAATATTGGAAAAAACAGAGCTGGTTGTCCTGATCAATGAAAACTCGGCTTCAGCTTCTGAAATTGTTGCAGGTGCTATCCAGGATAACGATCGCGGAATGATCATCGGAAGAAGATCTTTTGGAAAAGGATTGGTTCAGCAGGATTTCCCGCTCATGGACAAAAGTGACCTGAGATTGACCATTGCCAGGTATTACACTCCTTCCGGGCGCTGTATCCAGAAACCTTTTGGCGAAAGCTATGAGGATTATTACCACAGCAATGATAAAAGAAGAGACAACGGTGAATACTTTTCTCCGGATTCTTCGGTTTTCAAAAATGCAAACAAGTTTAAGACGTATAAAGGAAGAATCGTTTACGACGGTGGTGGAATCAGCCCGGATATCTTTGTGCCCTTAGACACATCAAATTCCACGATCTATTATTTGACCCTTCGTTATTCGGGGGTATTCCAGCAGGTTGCTTTTGATTTTGTGGCAAATAAACGAAATAACTGGTCTTCCATCCAGGAATTCAACAAAACATTTGAGGCTCCGAAGCCACTGATCCAAAAATTGATTGCGGAAGGTGAGAAATTAAAGATTCCATACAATGCTTCTGATTTTGCACGAAGTGAAGAATTGATCAGGCACGCCATGAAAGCAGAGATTGCCCGTCAGCTGTTTATTGAAGAAGGCTACTTTTTCGTGGTTGGTTCCTCTGACAAGGAAGTTCAGAAAGCGCTTGCTTATCTGAAGAAACATTAAATCGAAATTCGACTAATTGATAAATCCCTCAGTTCATTGATTGAATTGGGGGATTGCTTTTTATAAACGTCTAATTGCTCAAAAAGTAGTATTTTCAAACCATCAATCAGTGAACATGAAGTATCTCCAATTAGGTGCTGTAAAAAGAGAAAATCCGAACCTGCAATTTCCGCTTTCCGAAGATCAACGGGAAGAGTTCCTGGAAACATTCAAAAAATGTTTTCCGGACGCATCAGAAATGGACCAGGTGCAATTTTTAAGCATTTGCTCCAGTCCGAAAGGAAACATATTTGCTTCATGGACGGAAGAAAATTCCAGTTTGATCAAGACTCTGAAGAACCGGGATTTCTCCGAATTGTTTATCGATACATCAAAACTACAGGAACACGCGCTTTTTGAAGAATACAAGGGGTTTATCGAATTGTATCTTTTCCCGATTTTCACCGCTCAATTTTCATCCGTTTCTGCTAAGAATATCCATTTTTTAATGAGCTATTCCGTTTTGCTGCCCGATTATCAGCAAAACCTGGTTCAGGATTCTTTGTCGGATTGGATCTTCAAACAGAAAGAAGAATTGAGTTTGGTAACGAATAAAGCACGAAAAGATACGGACCTGCATCGCCTGGTTGATTCATTTCTGAGTACGAATATGATCACTGCGCTTGACCTATTGAATGTGAACCATTACCGGGTGAAAACGCAATTGCTGGAGTTCTTTATGAGTTTGGCTTATCACCCGAAAAGTTCCACGCGATTCCTGGTGTTTTTGACCAATAAATTATTGGAGATCCATTTTACGGAGGAGCACAAAAAGCAGCTGAGCAATTTCGGGACGGATGTCAAAAAAGGAAAAATCGTGGTAGAATCAACCCGCGTTCCCTGGCTGCGTTTGAGTTTAGTGATCTTAATCTTACTGGTGTGCGTTGGTGGAATTATTGCCATATTCTTCGTAGAAGCTGATCCTGAAACGGACATGCTGCAGGAGAAAACCGCTTACATGGAATTCAGCAAGGAAGAACGTTTGAAATTGGATTCCCTGATTTCGAAAGTCAAGAGTGAGGACCGCACATTCAACAATTCACAATTAGATTCCGATCTGCCGTTTGTGGGCGTTGACCTGGTGAAGAAACGCAGGTGGAACAATACACTTTTCAATGAGTTGTACCAAAGCTGGGCCAACAGCGATTCTGTTCCTTTCACCAGGTTCTTTACGCAGGGAAAATCATTCGGGAAACCTTATGTGAAGACCAAAGACCTGGATAGAAAAGCGGGAAATATAGCAGTAGAATTACACAATGAAACAGATCGGATGATTTTGATCGTTGTTTTTCAAAACAATAAGAAAGAACCGCTTTACACCGAGTATTTAGAAGCAAAAACGCTAACCGAATGGAAGATCAATGCGGGAGAATACATTTTTGTCTTACCGGGCAATAAAATTCCATCCAATGCAAAGTTCGGGGATCTTCCGTTTAGAGAATTGGACACACATTTCTTTGAGAACCTCGGAATTGCTTATCGGGTAGACAATATCAATGGAAAACGCATCAAACTGGTTTGGGAAAACCTGGGAAATAATGAATCGTATTTGGTGGATTTGTCAGGAGCTTTGGTGAAAGAGTAATGTTCAAATGTTCAAATGTTCAAATGTTCAAATGTTCAAATGTTCAAATTGAACTGTTAAACGCTTTGAACCTTTTGAACTTGGGTAAAAAAAGAAGAGAGACCGGAAATAAGATCTCTCTTCACACGCTACCTAACTAAACCTAACTACTACTACTTATACTCTTCTAACGCAGTGTTTTTGCTTTTGGTACATGTGAAGGGTGTAATTAACGTCTTTTAACGAATGAATTAGTTCTATTCTTCTGATTTAGAATGAAATCGATAAATATCGATATCTGTCCTTGTTTGAGTTCGGTATAGAAATTTCCTGTATCTCCTTTTCGAAATGATTCTGTTAAATGATTCCAAGTTGATCTGTGAGAATTCGAGGATCGAGATTTTCTCCTGTCAGTTCAAAATAGACGGATGAATTTGCTTGCAAGATTTGTAGTTTAGTTGATCTTAAAAATTGTCTTGGCAATTTACTTTTTTTCGGTAAACCAAAAGTTACTAAAAACAACAAGAGAGAAGCAGGCGCTCCTCTCTTGTTCCAACCTAAACTACTACTACTTATGAAAACTAACCTCTAAACTCATTACAAATAATGTACCAAAGTATTTATCTGTTTATGAACTTAGCGTATACAAAGATAACGGACACATTTCGATTTTGTTTCATAACTAAGTTCTTTTTAACATTAATTGGAAATCGGGAAATTTACTGAAATAGGCACTTAAGATAAGATTTCATGTATCTTTGACGACGAATTATAAGTTATCCTCTCTGAAGGCATGAAAGTTATCGATCATTTAAACGCAGCGAAAGACACGCTATTTTCATTTGAAATTCTCCCTCCGTTAAAAGGAGCGAATATTCAATCCATTTACGACGGCATTGACCCCTTGATGGAATTCAAACCGAAATACATTAATGTAACCTATCATCGGGAAGAATTCATTTACAAAGAACGCGAGAAAGGACTTCTTGAAAAGATCGCCATTCGTAAAAGACCCGGAACAGTTGGAATCTGTGCCGCAATCATGAATAAGTATGATATAGATGCTGTTCCCCATTTAATTTGCGGGGGATTTTCCCAGGAAGAAACTGAAAACGCATTAATCGACCTGCAGTTCCTTGGAATTGATAATGTATTGGCTTTGCGCGGTGATTCCATCAAAACAGAATCTACATTCAAACCGGATCCGGAAGGACATAAATACGCGGTTGAGCTGATCAACCAAATTGCAGAAATGAACAAAGGGAATTATTTGGTAGATGATATTCAATTGGCTCCAACGAATTTCTGTATCGGTGCAGCGGGTTACCCGGAAAAGCATTTCGAAGCAATGAACCTGAGCACAGACTTGCATTATTTGAAAGCAAAAGTGGATGCAGGTGCGGAATATATTGTTACCCAGATGTTCTTCAACAATCAAAAGTATTTCGAGTTCGTGGATGCTTGCCGGGCTATTGGAATTACGGTTCCGATCATTCCGGGAATCAAGCCTATTACGACTTTGAACCACATTTCTTTCCTTCCGAAAGTGTTCCATATTGATCTTCCGGAGGATTTGAGCAAGGACCTGATTAAGTGCAAAAGCAACAAAGAGGTTTTTGAAGTAGGTGTTGCATGGGGCATCCATCAATCACAAGAATTAAAGAAAGCAAACGTACCGGTAATTCATTATTATACTATGTCGACCTCTGAAAGCGTTAAGACGATAGCAGAGAAAATATTCTAACTATGAAAAAATCACTTTTAAGCCTCCTTTTTTTAAGCGTAAGCCTTGTTGGGCTTTCCCAGGCAAAGTTTCCACCCTTGAAGCTGACCAATGCTTTAGTTGTTAGTCATTTGAACAAAGAAGCAGACCAGTTTTCTTTGGAAATTGCAATCTCGGATGTTCTTTCAAAATCAAACGTTAAGAATACCGTTGCATTGAACGTATTGAAAGCTGGTGGAGATCCGCAGGTTTTAATGACAGATTCTCTGACACAGATATTAAAAGGAAAAGGGATCAATACCTTGATGCTGGTTTCAGTGCGCGGTTTTGACAACCGATTCAGAGCATCAAGCGGGAATATGACGCTGGCGGAAGATCTGGCGGCTGATAACCTGTTTCCAATTTACAAAGAAGATATCGTTTCCGTAACCTTTGAGTTCCATTTCTACAGAGACGGAAAATTGGTTTATACCGATTTGTTGAAGATCGGCGGAGCCGGCTCACGTGATAAGGTCTTGAAAAAATTACGCAAGAAATTGGCAAAAAAGGTTGAAAAAGACTGGAAGTAAAAAACCTAAAAGTTTTTTTTAAAAGGTGGCTTTTCCGAAACTCGGATTAAGCCACCTTTTTAGTTACTTATAAAAAGTCAAAGTTCCCGTCAGGGCGCCATTATTGGCAAACGCTCCAACATTTCCGCTGGTGAAAAAACCAGGATTTGTTTCTGGATAAAGCGTGATTCCGGCAAGATTTACGGTAATTTTATTTCCGGTTACCACCATTGTTAAAGTACCTGAAGCTGTTGTGGAATGCCACTCGGTAAGCGTATCTCCATTTATTTCGGTAATGTTCATAGTGATATGTGCCGGGTCAGTGTCGGATCCATCCTCTACTAAAGTATAACTTGTTGTCTGAGCCGGAAGTTCCGAAATATTAAAGAATGTGGAGAAAGTTCTGAGGTTGTTCGAAGAATGGTTTGCTCCGATGTAATTTGTTCCTGCTGCCGTTGCCCATCCACATGGCCCGTTTAATTGGTAGACTTCACCAGCTGGCATTGTCAGTGTAATAGCTGCATGGCCCTCTTCTGTGACTGGTGTTGGAGTTGGATTCGAAGTTGGTTTCTTTTCGTCTTTTTTGCAAGACATCAGGAGTCCGGCTGAGAATGCGATAAAAATAAGGAATTTCATAATTTGAGAATTTTATTGATTACTACTACTATACAAAAGTCGTACTTCAGCTAACGAAGATCAACGGCGAATAGACGAACAACACGATTAATAGACAAACAGCAGGAAAATGTGCTGATTTTCAACTAAATTTGGTTAAAACCGCTTCGTGATGAAATTGAACTGTGTTGTTGTGGATGATGATGAGTTGGACAGATTAATGGTGCTTTCCTGCCTGAGGAATTATCCGGAAATCCAGGTGCTTGAAGTATTTGGTTCTCCATTGGAAGCATTGGATTTTCTGAAGGAGAATCCGGTCGACATTCTATTTCTGGATATTGATATGCCTGAAATGAGCGGCATTGAGCTGCGGAAACAAATTGCTCAATCAGCTATTTGCATTTTCATCACCTCACATCCGGAGCACGCGGTGGAAAGTTTTGAAGTGGATACTCTTGATTTTTTGATTAAACCGCTCAAAGCAGATCGTTTCAAGCTCACCATCGAACGCATTCGGGACTATTTGGAGATCCGCCAGAAAGCCGCACTCTTAGAATCAAGTTTAGGTGGGGATATGATTGTGGTGAAAGAAGGCCATACCCAAACTAAAATCAAGCTGCATTCTATTTATTCCCTTCAGGCAATGAAGGATTACACACTTATTTTCACCACTGATAAGCGCCATTGTGTGCTGGGTTCTTTAGGGAATTTATTGAAGGAAACAGAATTTCAGTCCTTCGCACGGATCCATAGAAGTTACGCCGTAAATCCAATTTATATTGAAAGTGTTACATCACAGGAAGTGATTTTGAAAAACGAACAGATTCTTCCTCTTGGGAGAGGTTACAAAGAAACCCTGAACCTGCTTTCATGATGCGCTTGCTGCCCCTTTTATTCCTATTGGGCGTTGGGTTTGCTTATGGGCAAAAGGCACCGGACTTAACGAAATTTTCAACCAAAAAAGAACGTTTACATGCCTGGGCGCAATATTGTGATGCGCTGATTGCCAAGGAAGAATACTCCAAACTTCGAACGGCTGGGAAAAGAGGGCTTGGCATGACGAATGAATCGGATTATGAATACCTTTCCTTGTTTTCATTTTACACGGGAATAACCTTCAATTATGGAGTGGAAACAGATTCTGCAGTATTTTATATGGAGAAATCCGAAAAATTTGCCCGGAAAGCACAAAACTCCAAACGCACCATCGAAGCATTATATCAATTGCATTATATCTATGGGGCATATGGCAAAACCGAAAAAAGAGAACGCGTCATTGCAGCCTTTGAAGAAATCAGTGATACAACCCTTGATCTGAAATCAAAAGCGGAAATCTATTCCGTAATTGGTGATTATTATATGAATTTAGGGCAATATGAAACCGGTTTATCGAACATGTTGAATGGTATTAAGGCCCGAAGGTTGGTTTTGTCGAAAGGAAACGCAACAGATTCTACCAACTTAGGTGTTCAATTAATTGTTGTTGGTGAGTTGTATATCGGACTGAAAAAATATGATTTAGCCATCGACTATCTGACGGAAAGCACTGCTTTTGTGAAAGATTATAAGGCAGCAACAGCACATATCTACAAAGATTTCATCGAATGTTATTGTGCCAAAAAACAAATTAGGAAGGCCAGAAATGCCTATTCGGATCTGCAGAAATTGGTGAAGAATGAAACTGAAATCACGTGTTGGTCCATCCTGATAGAAGGTGATTTGATTTTGTCGAAATATTACAATGATCAAAAGGATAAGGAAAATGCACTTTTCTTCGCCAACCATGCTAAAGAGTTAGCTCCAAGGTATGCAGATGCATTTTTGAAAGCCCAGATTGATGTGACACTCGGATTGATCTATCTCAAGCAAAAGGAGTATGCCAAAGCGTTGGTGTTTCTAAAGGCTGCTGAGCCAACAACTGCTGAAGATGATCCGGAGTTGAATGCACAGTTGAACCAAGCTCTTGCCGAAACCTATAGTGGTTTGGGGGAATGGAAGCAAGCCTTCCATTATCAAAAGGAATATGCAAAACTTCAGGACCATTTAGCTGTTGAAAAATCGAAAAAGAACCTCGCAGAAATGGAAGCACGTTATCAAAATGAGCGCAAACAGAGTGAGATCAATAAATTATCGGCAAGAGATACGATCAATCAATTAAAGATCGAAGAAGCAAGTCAACAACGCCTTTATTTACTCTTAGTAATTGCTGCTGTTTTGATAATCGGGATCCTGTTTTTTGTACAAAGCAGAAACCGCAAACAACATAATTTACAATTGCAGTTACTGAATGAGGAATTGAAGAAAATGGATGCAAATAAAACCCGTTTCTTCAGTATTATCAATCACGATTTGCGGAGTCCTGTTGCCAACCTGATTCACTTCCTGCAGCTGCAAAAAGAAAGTCCGGATTTATTGGACGAAGCAACCCGGAAGCGTCTTGAAAATAAGACCATGGAAGGTGCTGAAAATCTATTGCGGTCCATGGAAGATATGCTCCTGTGGAGTAAGGGGCAAATGCAGCAATTTAAACCTACACTGGAAAAATTAAGAATCGGGGAGGTTTTTTCTGAACTGGAAATCTACTTTAGGCAAGACTCGGAAATAAGATTATTGGTCGATAAGAGAAGCGATGTCATTCTTTTCACAGACCGTAATTACCTGCTCACCATTTTGAGAAACCTGACTTCAAACGCTATCAAAGCTTTGGATCAAGTGGAAACACCAACCATTCATTGGACAGTTGCTGAAACGGGGATTTCCACTGTTTTAACCATTGAGGATAACGGTACCGGAGCTGAAAAGAGTCGTTTCAAAGCCTTGTATGATTCTTCTGAAGTTGTTGGAATAAAAACAGGTTTGGGATTACACCTGATTCGCGATCTGGCACAAGCAATTGATTGTAAAGTCGAAGTGAATACAGAAGGAGTTTCCGGAACAAAAATCTCTTTGATCTTCTCCAATTCCGGTCGTTCGTCTATTTAAATGGTCGTTTGGCGATTCGTGTTCAATTCATCTCATAAACTGATCCACCTTTGTTTCATAAATCACAGTTATTATGAAGCAAGAAAGCAGAATCATTACATTTATTATTATCGGACTTGGAGTGGCTTTTGGTCTTACCCTCAGCTCTTGTAAAAAAGCAGAGACCGGCCCGACAGGAAAAAACGGGGCAGACGGAAACGCAAATGTGTACAGCACAGGTCCGGTGAATTTAGATTCTCTTTGGGTATACAATTCCGGAGATGATTTCTATTTGGCAACCTTAACATCATCTGCAATCACCCAGGAAGTAGTAGATAACGGGCTTGTTATGGCTTATCTGAAATTCGGAAATACCGGATGGTTTGCTTTACCTATTTCAAACTTATTTGTTCCGGACGATGTCTTTGCTTTTGAAATTGCAGCCGGGCAAGTAAAATTTCACTACCTGGATAACAATGGTTCAACAACGACGGCAGACGTAAGTAACTTCGGGATTTTAGTTAGAGTGGTTATTATTCCTGCTCAACTTAAAAAACCGAATGTTGACCACTTGAATTACAATGAAGTAACAGCGGCTTATAACCTATAAATAAAGCGATATGAAACAGATAATCCGATCAATCACCACGGCAGCAATTTTGACATTGCTTGTTACTTTGACATTCAGCTCCTGTAAAAAAGTAGAGAAGGGACCTGCAGGACCTGCTGGTCCACCGGGAGCTACCGGGGCAACCGGAAATACAGGCGCAACAGGAGAAAGCGGACCGGAAGCAAAAACATACAATGTGCAGTTTACGTATGGTGCAGGCGAAACCTACAGAGAATTTTATGGCGTAACGGATTATGAACCCAATGATGCACTCTTAATGTATCTTGTCTATGAGGGTGCAGGCGGCGGAACTTATTGCACTCCCATTTCGGCAACCATCTATGGAATTGATTACTTGACTGTCTATTTAGAGAATAGCGGAGTGGTTTCGTTCAGTACGTTTGCGGCCGGAACATATTCCAGCCCATGGTCTTCTGATGAGATTGTACGTTACAAGATCGTCCACATTAAAAGCAGCGGGTTGGTGAAACATCCGGATGTAGATCTAAGCAATTATGAAGAAGTAAAAGCAGCCTATAATTTGTAAGAAGCGTTGATGCATCTGAAGCAAGGGTTCGATCTGTCTATTTCGAACCTTTTGCTAGTTTATTTTTTGCTAATTCCAATGCTGACTGCACTAGTTCATTCCCCGGATCCTGGATGAGGTAATAGTCAAAATCAGTTAAGGCATTTACATATTGCCCTGTTTTCAGGTAAGATAAACCACGTTTTTCGTAGAGTTCAATATCGTATTTGGAATACGGCGCAGCCAATGAAAACAAACGAATGGCTTCCTGGAATTCTCCCTTTTCAAAAGCTTCCATGGCTTCTTGTTTCAAGGTCATAAATCCGGATTCGCGAGCTGCTTTTGCTGTTTTGATCTTTAGAAACTGGGTGATTTCCTGCAATTGATTTTCGGTAATGGCTGCTTTCCCAATCTCAACCAATTCATCAAACTCCTCGTCAAATTCAGAACAGGCACTCTTCACATCGAATTGGTAGAACTTCTCCATGGAAGGAACATTGGTAGTTGACCAAAAAGTTTGCACCAGGATTTGGTTCGGTGAAAATTTCAATAATTGAAACAAGTAATACAACGAATCTTTACGAAAGTAAAAGTACGTTCCGATTGGTAATATTTCCAGGGCAGATTTCATAGCGGAAAGATACTAAAATCAGAAACCTCTTCCAATTCTTGTGCCGATTGAAACTCCGAAATAATGAAACCGTTCATAGGATTGATAGTAGTAAGAGCTTGTGCGAGTATCTTTCCGGGTGCCATATTCAATGCCCATAGCAAATCGGCTAATATTGAACTTGATTTCATAAACAACACCCAAACCGAATTCGCCAATGCCACTGGAAAGTTGTCCGTTGAAAATATATGCAACGTGAACACCCGGTTCCATGGAAGCCCTTTCATTGAACTTAATGTGTTTGACTAAACCTAGTTGCGGTGGAATAATATGGAGGTAAGAATTACCAAAGTCTGAAGTAATACCAATGCGGAGGTAGGTAAGACGAATAATCATCGGATGATCTCCTTTTCCAAGGTAAAAGTTGTTCCCAACCCGGATGCTGGTAATAATTCCGTATTCATCTTGTGGGTTTGTACCGTGGTCACGCATAATCCCCGCTCCAAGAATACCATCGAAAAAAAACCGGTTCAATCCACGGGATGCCAGCTTAGAGTCTTCCTTTCGGGGAGAGTTTTCAACTTTTTGATTCTCGTATCTTCTTTGAAGATCTCCGGCTTGAGAAAGAGCGTTCAGACTGCAGATCAAGCTGAATAAAAGAATCGTTTTCATGTTAATTTTGGTTGAAAGGTTTCAGCCAATATAGTAAAGATCAATTCATGATCCTATCCAAAGCAGAGATAAATTTCTGTGCCGCCGTTTCTAATATTTCATCAGTATGCGCCTGAGAAATGAAACCAACTTCGTATCCGCTTGGACCCATGTAGAATCCTTCTTCCAATAATGCACGGTGCAGATGTTTGAAGCCTGTCATATCCGGATTGATCTCTTCAGCTGAGCGAATGTGTTTCGAATTATCAAAGGAAATCCAGAAAATGGATCCGATGGTTACTAATTCGAATGCGTACCCTTTTGCTTTTGCGTGTGAGTTGATCCGGTCGGTAAACAAACGAGTTCTGCGTTCCTGGTCTTCATAGAATCCGGGTTTGCTTAATTCGGTCAGTTGCGCAAGTCCTGCTGCCATTGCAACCGGGTTTCCGGACAATGTTCCTGCCTGATAAACCGGTCCGTCGGGAGCTACACAAGCCATGATTTCGGTTTTGGCGCCGTAAGCTCCCACAGGCAAACCACCACCGATGATTTTTCCGTAAGTCACCAGATCCGGAGTAATTCCATAGTATTCGGCAGCACCTGAAAATGCCACGCGGAAACCAGAAATAACCTCGTCGAAGAACAACAGTGAGCCGTATTTTGTACAGGTTTCACGCAGTTCTTTCAGGAACTCCAGTTCTTGCAATAACAAACCGTTATTTGCAGGGATAGGTTCAATAATCACGCAGGCAATTTCTTTCCCGAATTCTTCAAAACACGTTTGCAAAGCTTTCGAATCATTCAAAGGAAGAACCAGTGTTTCATTTGCAAAAGCTTCCGGAACTCCTGCGCTGGAAGTGTTTCCGAAAGTGACCAAACCTGAACCGGCTTTTACCAATAAGGAATCACTGTGACCGTGGTAACAACCTTCGAATTTTACGATCTTATTTCTTCCGGTATAACCTCTTGCCAGGCGAAGTGCCGACATTACAGCTTCGGTACCTGAACTTGTAAAACGGATTTTATCAATGAACGGATTTTTTGAAAGGATCAGCTCTGCCAGTTGGTTCTCCAAGCGCGTTGGTGCTCCGAAACTTGCACCATTTCCTAGAGCGGCAACAATTCCCGCATATACTTTCGGATGATTGTGGCCTAAGATCAATGGCCCCCAGCTTCCGCAAAAATCAATGAACTCATTATCATCTTCGTCCCAAATGAAAGCACCGTCTCCTTTTTTGATGAATAAAGGAGAGCCTTCAACAGATTTAAATGCTCTGACCGGCGAATTCACTCCTCCCGGGAAGTAATTTTTCGCCTTTTCGTAAAGTGCTTCGGAGTTTGATCTGTTGAGTTTATTTGCTGCCATTGCGCCGTCGATTTTAGTTTGGTGCAAAATTACGAATTCGATTGGAAGGCTCGACCGAAAAGAGATGGAATTTCCAAAGGAATGATAAACCGCAAAGAGTGGAAGAGCGCAAAGGGATTCAGGAAAATTTGCGCACTTTTTTTCTTTACGGTTAAATTTTGAGAGAATGAAGTGCTGTGCAGGGTTGTTTGTTGATGCGGAGGTTAAAAAAAGGGGAAGTTTGGTTATATTTGACACAGTTTTTTACCCGTTCCCAATAGAACAATCGATATATCAGATGAAATACGAATTTACTCCTGAGTTTGCGGCTCAAATGGATGCTTCAGATCCATTAAAATCTTACAGAGACCGCTTTCATTTTCCAACTTTCACTAAGAATCCTGTGAGATATTTCACCGGGAATTCTTTGGGTTTACAACCGAAGACGGTTCGTGAAAAAGTAAACCTGGAATTAGATGACTGGGCAAAATGGGGAGTAGAAGGACATTTCCACGGCACAAATCCGTGGTTTAAGTATCATGAATTCCTGACAGATGCTTCCGCAAGAGTGGTGGGTGCTTTGCCAAAAGAAGTAGTAGTAACGCATTCCCTGACAACAAATCTTCATTTGTTGATGGTTTCTTTCTATCAACCGAAAGGAACCAGGACCAAAATTTTGTGTGAAGCAAAGGCTTTCCCAAGTGATTTGTATGCTTTGGAATCCCAGGTGCGTTTTCATGGTTTGGATCCGGAAATGGATATGGTAGGAATGAGTCCGAGAGAAGGAGAGCAAACCTTGAGAGACGAAGATATTTTGGCTAAAATCCTTGAATTGGGAGATTCTTTGGCTTTGGTCATGTTTGGCGGAGTGAATTATTACACCGGGCAATTGCTGGATATGGAAGCAATCACTAAAGCAGGTAAAGGAGTTGGAGCGATGGTTGGTTTTGATTTAGCGCATGCTGCAGGAAATATCCCGGTTAAATTACACGATTGGGGAGTGGATTTTGCTGCGTGGTGTTCCTATAAATATTTGAATTCTAGCCCGGGCGGAGTTTCCGGAATGTTCGTCCATGAAAAACATGCAAAGAATCCCAAACTTCCTCGATTTGCAGGATGGTGGGGATACGATAAAAGCACGCGTTTTCAAATGGAGCCGGGCTTTGTTCCGATGGAAGGAGCAGAAGGCTGGCAGTTGAGTAATGCGCCGGTACTGGGAATGGCCGCTCATTGGGCATCCCTGGAGATTTTTGATGAGGTTGGAATGGACAAACTGAAAGCAAAAAGCGAGTTATTGACCGGTTATTTGGAGTTTATTTTGGATGGATTATCCGAAAAGTATGCAGAAAAATGCCGTTTTGAAATCATTACACCAAAAGAACCAAAACGCAGAGGAGCTCAGTTGTCTATCCTGGTCCATGGAAAAGGAAAACAAATCTTTGATGCAATCTCTGAAAAAGGAGTGGTAGCAGATTGGAGAGAACCAAACGTGATCCGTGTTGCGCCCGTTCCGTTGTATAACTCTTTTGAGGATGTTTATTTTCTTGGGAAGTATTTGGAGGAAGCGATTTTAGAGCAGTAGAAATGAGTAGAATTTAACCACAAAGGCACAAGGGCACGACGGGATTTGTTGGATTATTTGATACAATGAATAATTATTTTTTCCTTATTGTATAATGAGATGTTTTTGACTAACTTAAATAGAGTTAACCAAGAAAAGATCATTAAATGACTGAAAATGAGATTGCTGAAATTGTGTTTAAATGTGGGTTAAAAGTGCATCGTTCACTTGGGCCAGGATTATTGGAGTCAGCTTATGAAGCCTGTTTGGCATATGAACTTGAACAGTATGATATCGAAGTAGTGAGGCAAAAATCATTACCACTATTTTACGAAGGTGTTCAGCTGGATGTTGGCTATAGATTAGATATAATTATTAACGGAAAAGTAGTTGTGGAAGTAAAGGCAGTAAATGAATTGGCCGGAGTTTTTAAAGCACAAGTATTGACATATTTAAAATTAACGGGTTGCAAATTGGGGTTGTTGATTAATTTCAACTCAGAACTTTTTAAAACGGGATTCAAACGTGTTGTGAATGGATCTTTAGAAAATTAAAAGAGCTCTTTGTGCCCTTGTGCCTTCGTGGTAAATTAGAAAATGATAGTATGAAAAAAATAGCAGTAGTAGGAGCAGGTCTTGTAGGAAGTTTACAAGCCATTTTACTGGCACAGAAAGGATACCAGGTTTCCGTATTTGAGAGAAGACCTGACTTGAGAAAAGCAACTTTGGTAGGCGGAAAGTCGATCAATCTCGCACTTTCAGACCGTGGATGGAAAGCACTTGAAATTGCCGGGATTGGGGAAGACATTCGCAAGATCGCTATTCCGATGTACAATCGTTGTATGCATGCATTGGACGGGACACTGACGTATCAGCCATACGGGGTGAACAACGAAGCAATCTATTCGGTTTCACGCGGCGGATTGAACCAAAAATTGATGAACCTGGCAGATAACTACTCAAATATTGAATACTTCTTTGACCGAAAATGTTTGGACGTCAACCTGAAAACAAATACACTTTCTTTTCAAAACGAACAAACAAAAGAAGTCGAACTGTTTGAATCAGACAAGATCTTTGCAACAGATGGTGCATTTTCTGCAGTTCGCATGCGCATGCAGAAATCCATGACTTTCGATTATTCTCAAAAATACCTGGATCATGGCTACAAGGAATTGGTGATTCCGGCGAATGAAGACGGAAGTCATAAATTGGATAAGAATTGTCTGCATATCTGGCCGAGAGGTGAGTTTATGATGATTGCACTAGCAAACCTGGATGGAAGTTTTACTTGTACCTTATTCTTCCCGATGGAAGGAGAAATTTCCTTTGACACACTTCAAACACGTGAGCAGGTTGCTGCCTTTTTTGATAAAACGTTCCCGGATGCCGTGGAAATGATGCCGACTTTGCTGGATGATTATTTCGAGAATCCGACCAGTTCACTGATCATGGTCCGCTGTGAACCGTGGAACTACAAAGACAATATCGTTTTGCTCGGAGATGCAGCACACGCCATCGTTCCGTTCTACGGACAAGGGATGAATTGCGGATTTGAAGATTGTACCGTTTTCAACGAAATGTACGACGAAAGCAAGGGCGACTGGAGCGGTTTACTGAATCGTTTTTCAGACCAGCGCGTTCCGGATGCGAATGCAATCCTGGACCTGGCTTTGGATAATTATGTGGAAATGCGGGATAAAACCGCAGATCCTGAATTCCTATTACAGAAAAAGATCGAAGGGAAGTTTTCGAGATTACACCCGGATAAATGGACGCCGCTTTATTCTCAGGTAACATTCAGCAATACGCGTTACAGCGATGCACTGAAGAACGGACGGAAACAAGATGCCCTGATGCAGCAAATCCTGAAGATTGAAAACATCCATGAAAAATGGGACGAACCGTTCGTTATGGAAAAAATGTTGGAACTTATTTCGTAACGAATCGGAAAACTTTAGATATTTAAATAAAATTAGACCATGAAATTTGTTGCTTGTATTTTGTTCATTACGATCGCCGGACTTTCGTTTGGTCAATCCCGGAATCTGAAAGGGAACAGCCGGAAGGACTTTTTTGGCGGAGCTCGTGATTACCGGCAGTTGACAAAGGATGGGATCCAGATTTCTTTGGGACCGAATTTTACCTTCACCAATCCGAAAATAACGGAATACTCCGGAATAGATGGAAATGGCCGGCCGGTTACAGCTTTCGTTGATCCGATCGGAAAACCGGGTGCTTTTATTGAAATAGGTGCGGCACATTACCGCCTGAAATCTTCCCGCATTTTAGCTGCTATCTATAAAAAACGCGGAGATAAAGGAGAGATCAAATGGATTGGTGCAAATTTGTTTCACCGCCTGGATTGGGGGTTGGGATTTAATTACATTGGTGGAAGTGAACGCACACGTTTTGAATTGACAACTCCTTCCGGTACTTCGGTTGACGAAACTACAGGTTCTTTTTACAACGGTTATGTTACAGCACGTGTAACGATCGATCGATTCACCAAGATTGCAGAAGGCTGGCATTTGGAAACAGGTTTGGGATTCAATTTTCTGTTTAATGCACTTCCTGCTCCCAAAGCACCTTATACCGCAACCATTGCCGAGGTTAAATTCCAACAGGATTTTATGGCGCAATTTCACCTGCATTTAGGGTTTACAAGAACCATTCGTCGTGGAGATTATCTGACTTTCGGATTCATTGTCCCGGCTATCGGGATTTATGAACCGAACAAAGCACGACCAACCATTCAATGGTTTTCAAGCAATTATTGGCCGATTCAATTACAAATTCGTTGGATCCATCACTTCACCAAAAAATCAAACGGTTGTAACACGGGTACGCCGGAAGACCGCAAGAGAAATAATGAATACATGCAAAACCGTTAATAACCAGTTCATGAGAAGATTTTATTACTTAAGCTCCTGCGATACCTGTCAAAAAATCCTGAAAGGGTTGAACCTGCCAAAAGATGTGGAACTGATTGATATCAAACAAACCAATATTGATGCAAAAACACTCGACTGGTTAAAAGAAAAAGTGGGTTCTTATGAAGGAATGTTTTCCAAACGAGCCATGAAATTTCGTTCACAAGGATTGCATGAAATGAATCTGACGGAAGCAGATTACCGCAAATACATGTTGGAAGAATATACGTTTTTGAAGCGTCCTTTCGTTATTTATGATGAAAACATCTGGATTGGAAATGCCAGGAAGGAAGTGGAAGCCGCACAAGCTTTTTTTGCAGGCAACAAGTAATTCTTTTAAAAGAACTTCATTCGGGTGTTTAGGATCGAACTCCTGTAATCGTCCAGCTTTTCATCGTTATTACGCTGAATGAACTTGCGGATAAATTTATGTGTGCCTTTCCCCATTTTGAAATCCAGTTCATCTCCGAAGATAGGAACGATGCTCAGAAATTGAACGGTATTTTCATGTATTTTCAAAGGGCTCAGTTCTTTCTGAAGCAGGATCGGATCCATAAACATGAAATATTCCTGTTTCATCAGGTTAGAGATTGGAACTTCGGGATTTGCCGTAGGAATAGTGTGTCCGGGACCATACCAGGTATTTTTATCCCTTACAAAGCGCTCCAGTTTATAGATCCAGGAATAGATCCAGGAAGAATTCGGATTGGAATAATCTTCGAAATCCCAATAAGTAGGTAAACAAAAGTAGATTTCATTAAACTCCCGCCCTTTCCATTTTTCAAGTACAGGCATTTTGTATTCCGAAAGACCGGCAGTCATAACTACTGTTACAGGAACATCCAATTCCAGGAATAAAAGGATTAATTCCTGTTCATTGTGTAAAGGATTTTGGATTGGTTTTACGCGGTGTGCTCCAAAACGATTTTCTAATGCCTTTCTAAGTTCCATAGCAACAAATATAATGCATCTGGCTTGCTTTCCGGAAGTCTGTGCAATAAAAAAGGGGCCGAAGCCCCTTCACCGGTTATTGGTTTGTAGAATTATTTCGCTTTAAAGAAATGATCTATTTCTGATTTGCGAATCGTCATATCATTTCCTTCAATTTTTGAGATGTTAAAAATGATAGACTTCTTTTGGTTGGGACCGTAAAATAAAAATAAGTCGATTTTATCGTCGTATTGCGTGCTTAACCACTTTCCTTCCATTTCAATGAAATCAGTCATGTTATTGTGATCATACCAACGACCTGTAAAAGTTTCGTCGTCTTTCAGATCAAAATAAATAGTATTGATCCCTAATATTTTGTCTTTATCCGGACCGAAACCATCCACTTTAACAAGTGTCCACTTTTTGACAAGTCTGTCATCAATCTTCGAGTTTGAACAAGCGGAAAGGACTAAAAAAAAGAGCCCGAATAGTAAGTAAATAAATCTGATCTTCATAATTCTTCAAAGCGGGGTGCTTGGGTAAAACTAAGCTTTCTGATAAGAGTACCAACTACTTTTATGGGAGAATGTATTTAAGCAAATTTTGAGTGAGTAATTGTCCGATTTGACTGTGCAATTTACTTATGCTTTCCTAGTATTTAGTGAATATCCTAAAGAGATTCCTTCAGAGAATTCCAAAAACCGGCGTCAGACAAAACTGCACCTTGTTCGATCAGTTGGTGAATTTCCTGTTCTCTTGGATGGTTGTAATTCTTCTTACTGGTAAAGAAGGAAAGATCGGCTGGTGCATTGATGAGCGCATGATGAATCCCTTCAATGGTGGAAAGATCCGCAGAAGAATCCGATTTCTTTTGAATGGCGATAAGTTCCTGTTCCTGTTCGCCGAAATGAAACACCAGGCAGGAATCCGGAGTCCGGTGCTCCAGGAATTTCACTTTCTCATAAACTGTTTGTAATACCTGGTCAGAAAACAGCTCCACCAACTCCATTGCTTTTTGAGGCTCTTCCTGGTTCAATTTGGCCCATTCTTCTCCATGGATGCCATTTATAATCAGGAAAGCTTTTAAATCTCCTTCCAGGTGCTGCAATTCTTCGTCGGATAAAATGCGGTATTTCATACCACAAAGTTAGCGTTCCCTTACAAATTGGCGTACTCGAATTTTTAATTTGGAGTATCCATCGGGATAATCAAGCAGGAAACATGCAGTAGAAAACACCTAAAATGGTACCTTTGCGATGATGCAGAAAAAAGGTGTTGCCATTCTCGGTTCTACAGGTTCTATCGGAACGCAGGCTCTGGAAGTAATTCGGTCTTACCCGGACAAATTCGATTTACAGGTCATTACAGCCCAGTCGAATGCGAAACTTTTGATTGAACAGGCGAAGCAATTTCAGCCAAATGCGGTTGTGATAGGTGATGAGGATAAATACCAGGAAGTGAAGGATGGGCTTTTTTCGGAAGATATTCACGTTTATGCAGGAAGCCAGGCGCTTTGTCAGGTAGTTGAATTTCACGAAGTGAATGTGGTATTGACTGCACTGGTAGGTTACGCCGGACTTCGACCAACACTTGCAGCAATCGAAGCGGGGAAGGACATTGCATTGGCGAACAAAGAAACATTGGTTGTGGCGGGCGAATTGGTAACTGCCAGGGCACGTGCCAAAGGGATCAACATCTATCCGGTAGATTCGGAACATTCTGCTATTTTTCAATGTTTGGTGGGCGAATTCCACAATCCGCTTGAAAAAATCTACCTCACAGCATCGGGCGGACCATTCAGAGGCTGGAAATCAGACGCATTGAAATCCGTAACACCGGCACAGGCATTGAAACATCCGAATTGGTCGATGGGTGCCAAGATCACCATTGATTCCGCATCGATGATGAATAAAGGGTTGGAGGTTATTGAAGCAAAATGGCTTTTCGGACTAAAAACCGAACAAATCGATACAATTATTCACCCCCAATCGATTGTCCATTCGCTGGTACAATTCCGCGATGGAAGTATGAAAGCACAAATGGGACTTCCTAATATGAAATTGCCCATCCAGTTTGCATTGACATACCCGGAACGTTTGGAAACTGATTTTCCGCGTTTCAACTTTATGGATTATCCGCAGCTTACTTTTGAAAAAGCAGATACAGATACTTTCCGGAACCTGAAGTTGGCCTATGATGCTTTGGAAAAGAGTGGAACAGCCGCTTGTGCCTTGAATGCCGCAAATGAAATTTCCGTTCAACTTTTTCTGGAAGAAAAAATAGGATTTTTAGATATTGCACGGATTAACGAAAAAGTGATGCTGGAAACTCCTTTTATTGTCTCACCCAGCTATGAAGATTATGTAGAGACTGATCGTATTGCACGGGAGTTTGCGCTTAAGTTATTGTAAGATAAGTCCAGAAAACCACAAGATAACGGACTATTTTTCCCAAACACATCAAACCCATCGTCAGCCAAAAAGGTGTTCGGTAAATTCCAAGTACGATCAATAGAGGATCGCCGATAATCGGGACCCAGGAAATCAACGCTGTCCAAAAACCGAAACGCTGCACCAGGGACTCACTTCTTAAAAGCTGTTTTTTGCTAAGGATTTTTCTTCCGTAATAGCCTAACACGTAATTGGTACTTCCGCCCAAACAGTTTCCCAAACTTGCAACCACTAAAACAGAAAGCGGTGAATAATTCCCGGAATTGAGAAAGAAGAGAAGTGTTGCTTCAGAAGGAAACGGAACAATGGTTGATGCCAGGAAACACATCAAAAACAAACCAATTAAACCCCATTCAATCATCATATTCAAGCCTGTGTATAAAAAAAATGGGGACCCTAAAGTCCCCATTTCATTTCTTTTCCGATAGTTATCGGGGAAGAATTATTTCTTAACGATACGTTTTGTTGTTGTCTCGTTACCAACAGTCAATGTTACATTGTAGATTCCAGCCTGGAAGCTTGTACCATCGATAGCGATAGTTTGAGTACCAGCAGCCATTTGAGAAGCAGGAACTGTTGCAACAGTACGTCCTGAAAGATCAGTAACAACAGCAGAAACTGAAGCATCAGCTTTCAAGTTGAATTTAACTTCAGTTGTTCCAGCAAATGGGTTAGGGTATACACTAACGTTAATTGCAGAAGTCATTTCTTTAATTCCTGTGTAATCGTTGAAATCCAAACGAACAACCGGAGCTTCAACTTTGTCTCCGTCAGAAGCTAAACCGATAGCGTTTGTTCCACCGTCGTTGTAACCCATTGTGTTACCAGCAATAATGCTACCAGCAAATGCGATTGGAACTTCAGCACCATTGTATGTACCAGCTGTTACCAGGTAAAGACCTCCGGTAGTTAATTGCGGAAGGTTAGGGAAGTAACACATAATCAGGTTTCCAAAGTCTGGAGCAGCAATCTCGTGATCTTCGTCAGATCTGTCGATATAATCAAATGCTTCTGTAGTTGCATTCCACTTATAGATTGAAGCGTAAACAGATAAACCGATATAATCAGCTTGTTGAGAAGCACTTACATTTCCGATACCAATTTGAACTGCACCTACGTTGTCGTTCGCGAAAATTTCGAACAAAGTTCCGATTTGAGGATCTCCTGTTTGAGTTTGCCATCCGTTGAAACTTCCTGTAATTGAGTTAGGACCTGTGTAGGAATCAACTGCAAAAACGTTGTTTGAAACTGCAAACGGTGTAGTGATTGTATCATCAATATTGAAATCAAGGATACTATCAGACAATACTGTGTATTTGAAGTTGTATGTTCCAACAGTTGAAGGAATTGTGAATCCGCTTGCGAAATCGATATCCAATGAATCGTTTGCGAATGGCATGATGTCTCCTTCAGCACTTGTTTGAGTATATGCACCTGAAGTTACATTGAAGCTAATCGGTTGTGTTGCAGATCCAACATTTTCGATTTCAGCACCAAATGAAATTTTTCCGGCAACAGCAGCTTGAGCAGTAGGCATGATTGTAGCTGTCAGGTTTTGAGTTCCGTAAGCATAATATGCATCTGTCAATTTGATATTGTTTTCGTATCCTTCGATTACCTCGAAGTTGTCGATTGCCCAACCGTATCCACTACCGAAGTTATTGTCAGCAGTTAAAGACTCCCAACGAACGCGGATTTTTCCTTGAGTTACTCCAGGACCGATTAAGAAATCGGTTGTTAAAACATTTCTTAAAGTTGGACCGTTTCCAACAGCTGCTGTATTTACTTGCTTAGAGAATGCCCAAGTAGCACCGTTATCCGTACTAACTTCTACAAACACTAAATCGTGGTTAAAACGACGGTAGATTTGATTGAAGCTTACAGAGATAACTTCTGAAGCAGACAAATCGATAGTTGTTGTTGACATCCAAGCATTTTGGAGTCCAACCGGACCTGCAAGAAGGTATTGAATACCGTCAAAAAACGCCATCGGTGCAGTTAGACCAGTAGTTGTACCTGTAAGGTAATTTGTAAAGTTTGTCGGATATCCTCCGATTTGGAAAGCACCTTGTACACCCGTACCGGTATTCCCCATAGTCCAATCTGCAGCATTCGAAAAATTACTTGACCAGATTAGATCTCCTCCATTTTTTTCAACGGAACCATCATTAACCAATTCTGATTTCGTTGTTGTAATGTTTAATGGTTTCTTTTGAACAAAGCTTTTGTTTACCTGTGCTGATGAAATACCAGCAACAAATAAAGCAGAAGCTAAAAGTGTAATTTGTTTTTTCATGTTTTCTTTAATTTACGAAGTTCTAAATTTAATGATTTGACCCATAAAAGGCCAGTTTATTTATTAAACGGTGCTAATTACCAAACGAACGGTAATTGCTGTCCTTTAGGAAAGGTAATTTTTCACGCAATTGAGCCATTTCATGGTAGCTAACACTTATCTTCATGACGCTTTCGGAATTGGAAAGGTTGGAAAGTTCTTCCCCCAAAAGATTAATTAATTTGCTTTGGCCGTTGTAAGATATCCCCAAATTATCTGTGCCTACACGGTTCACACCGGCAACATAGCATTGATTTTCAATCGCTCTAGCCGGAAGCAGTGCCGACCAATGCTGAATTCTTCTCTCGGGCCAGTTTGCAACATACAGTAAAAGATCGTAAGCCGGTGAGCCGTCAATCTCCCCGTTTCGGCAATTTTCAGGGAAACGCAGATCGTAACAAATTTGCAGGTTGATTTTCCATCCCAAATAATCTACGATCACTTCTTTAGATCCGGCAGTAAAATGTATGGGCTCTTCCGCCATGCCGAATAATTTTCGTTTGTCGTAATAAGTGATGGTTCCGTTGGGTGCTGCAAAGATTCCCCGGTTGTAGTATTTTCCGCCTTCTTCAATAATAAGCGAAGTGTAGAATGCTGCATTTTTTTCTGCTGCTTGCTTTTTCAACCAGGAAATACCGGAACTATCTTCCATTTTTTCTGCCAGTTCTTTCACGTTCATGGAAAATCCCGTTTGGAACATTTCGGGTAGAAGAATCAAATCTGTTTCGGAAACGGATTTCAGCAATTCTTCGTAATGAACCAGGTTGGCCGTTTTGTCTTCCCAGATCTGATCTGCCTGTACCAATGTTATTCTTAAATCTTGCATAATCTTTCTGCTGCGTGGATAAGTGTATCATCTGTTTTTGCAAAACAAAAACGAATGGTGTGGTAATCGTTCAAATCGGCGTAAAAAACGGATAAAGGGATTGCAGCAACTCCAATGTCTTTGACCAGCCATTCGCAAAATGAAACGTCCGGAAGATCTGAAATGGCTTTGTATCTGACCGTTTGAAAATAAGTCCCTTCACTGGGAAGAAACTCAAATTTACTTTTAGCCATGAGTTCTTTGAAACGATCTCGTTTGTCCTGGTAAAACCCGCCTAAGTTTGTTACATCGGTAGTTGAAATATAATCCGCCAATGTTTTTTGAGCAACGCTGTTTACAGAAAAAACCAGGAACTGATGCACTTTTTTGATCTCTTTCAGGATGTATTCCGGAGCAATCAGGTAACCGACTTTCCATCCTGTTAAATGAAAGGTTTTACCGAAGGATGAAACAATAACGCTTCTATTTCGCAAAATTTCATGGTGATGTGCTGAAAAATGCGATTTTTCAAAGGTGATGAATTCATAGACTTCATCTGATAGAAGGATCAGATTGGGATGATCGGTCATGACTTGTACCAATGCATCGAAATCTTCCTGCTCCATCATTTTGCCTGAAGGATTATGCGGATTATTTAGAATCAAAACGCGAGTTTTTTGATTCACCGTCTGACGCAATTCACGCCAGTCAATCGTGAAATCTTCCCGCATAGCAATGTGAATTGGTTTCCCGCCCGCTAGATGAACAGCCGGACTGTAACAATCATACGAAGGATCAATAATCACTACTTCATCACCGGGATGGACCAATGCCTGAAGCGCAGCAAAAATTCCCTGTGTAGCTCCGGCAGTTACCAAAATCTCCGTCGATGGAATCACTTCTCTTTTATAAACACGGTGAATCATCTCTGCAATTCCTTCCAGCAAAGCAGGCAAACCTGCCATCGGGGCATATTGATGTACATTTTCGGAACTGTTCTTTGCCAGGAGTTCCTCAATCAGGGGGTCAATTGGAAAATTTGGAAATCCCTGCGAGAGGTTAATGGCCTGATACTGATTTGCCATTTGGCTCATGGTTGTAAAGATCGTGGTTCCTACTTTTGGAAGTTTTGTTTGCATGGGCTACATTTGTTTGCAATTAACAAAGTAAATCATTCCTTGATTATAAGATGCCTAAAACCGGTATATTTTAACAGGAAGCCTTTTAAAAACAAACCGGATGAAACTTCGACTTTTAGCTGTTCTTGGATTCCTTTGCCTCATGACTACCTCCTGCAGCGAGGATTCTATTTGTGATTGTATTGATGCAGGGGAAAAATTTAATCAATTTACTCAAAAACAATTGGATAATCCCGGCGCAAATATTGACACAAAAGAATTCAAACGCCTGAAGGATGACAAAGTGAAAAAATGCGCAGAATTCCAGAAAATGGGCGGTCCCGAAATGCTGGAAAGAAAAGCAAGTTGTAAGTAAGGCACCACAATCGCTTTTACCTGAATTTCAAGCCGGAAACGGATTTGGATTCCATTCTTGCAGGGCTATCGAAACCTTCTGATTTTCCTTAACAAATATTCCGCAGAAATCGAAATAATAAAACGCGAATTTCGCTATCTTTGCACCTGCTTACCAGTTAAGGTAGGTTTCAAAAAATCGAATGGAATTTTTATGAGTGCATTTTCATCCCGTCACATTGGACCTGATTCAGCTGAAAAATCTGAAATGTTAGCTGCAATTGGTGTTAAATCAATTCAAGAATTAGTAGATAAAACCATCCCTTCACATATCCGTTTATCGGGAGAACTGAAGATCGATGCTGCTTTGAGCGAGCAGGAATATCTGCAGCACATCACGGCGTTGGGTGCTCAAAATAAAGTATACAAGTCTTTCATCGGTTTAGGATACAGCGAAACAATCGTTCCTTCCGTGATTTTACGTAACGTATTGGAGAATCCGGGATGGTACACGGCATATACTCCTTACCAGGCTGAAATTTCTCAAGGACGTTTAGAGGCTTTGTTGAATTTCCAGACCATGGTTTTGGAATTATCAGGAATGGAAATTGCAAACGCATCTTTGTTGGATGAAGGAACAGCTGCTTCCGAAGCAATGATCTTATTCTGGAATTCACGTTCCCGCCAGGAAGTAAAAGACGGCGTAAACAAATTCTTCATTTCCAAAAATGCATTCCCTCAAACAAAGGAAGTTGTTTTAGGAAGAGCTTTGAACCTTGGAATTGAATTGGTGGAAGGTGATGAAACAACATTCACAAACGACGGAACCTATTTCGGTGCGATTCTTCAATACCCGGATGTTCACGGAACGATTACGGATCTGGAAGGATTTATCGGACGCAATAACGGATTGAAAACTGCAGTTGCTGCCGATATTCTTTCATTGGTAGTATTGAAATCACCGGGATCATTGGGAGCTGACGTAGTTTTCGGTTCTTCCCAGCGTTTCGGGGTTCCGATGGGTTACGGAGGACCTCACGCAGCATTTTTCGCAGCAAAAGACGAATACAAACGTTCCATGCCGGGCCGTATCATCGGTGTATCGAAAGATGCGGACGACAACATGGCTTTGCGTATGGCTTTGCAAACACGCGAACAGCACATTAAAAGAGATAAAGCAACATCCAATATTTGTACGGCTCAGGCATTACTGGCAGTTATGGCTTCCATGTATGCAGTATATCATGGTCCGACAGGGATGAAGGAGATTGCAAACCATGTAAATGGATTGGCTTCTGCAACAGCAAACGGATTGAAAGCTGCAGGAATTGAAATTGGTTCCGATTCTTTCTTCGACACTGTTTGGGTGAAAGGAGTGGATTCTGCAAAAATCAAAGCTGCGGCTGAAGCAAACCAAATGAACTTCCGCATCATCAATGCTTCCGAACTGACAATCAGTTTCGGTGAACCACATACAATGGAAGATGTAGCAACGATCTTATCGATCTTTGGTGTTTCGACTCCGCTCAACGACCAAAAGAATTCACTTACTGCAGCAAGCTTAAGAACAGACGCAGTATTCACACACGCCACTTTCAACAAACATCATTCTGAATCCAAAATGATGCGTTATTTGAAGCGTTTGGAAAACAAAGACCTTTCATTGGTGCACTCTATGATTCCATTGGGATCTTGTACCATGAAGTTGAATGCAGCATCCGAGTTGATTCCGATTACGAATCCTCAGTTTGCAAATATGCACCCTTTTGCTCCGGTTGACCAGGCAGCTGGTTACCACGCTATGTTCCGTCAGTTGGAAAAAGATTTGTGTGAATCCACAGGATTTGCAGCCATGTCTTTACAACCGAATTCAGGAGCGCAGGGTGAGTACGCCGGATTGATGGTGATCAAAGCATACCACGAGAGTAGAGGAGACAAGCAGCGTACAAAAATGATCATTCCTTCATCGGCACATGGAACAAACCCAGCTTCTGCAGTTATGGCAGGAATGGAAGTGGTTGTTACAGGTTGTGACGAGAACGGGAACATTAATATCGACGAATTAAGAACTGTTGCGAACCAAATCGGGAACGAACTGGCAGGATTGATGGTGACTTATCCTTCAACTCACGGAGTTTACGAAGAAGGGATCCGCGAAATCACATCGATCATCCACGAAAACGGTGGACAGGTTTATATGGACGGAGCAAACATGAACGCACAGGTTGGATTAACAAATCCGGGAAATATCGGTGCAGACGTTTGTCACCTGAACTTACACAAAACATTTGCAATTCCTCACGGAGGTGGTGGCCCTGGAATGGGACCAATCGGAGTGGCGGCACATTTGGCACCTTTCCTGCCTAGCAACCCGGTTGTTGCAGCAGGAGGAAGCACACCGATCCATGCAGTTTCTGCAGCGCCTTACGGAAGTGCCCTGATCTTGTTGATCTCTTATGGTTACATCAAAATGCTGGGAGCGGAAGGATTGCGTCAATCTACAGAAGCAGCGATCTTAAATGCCAACTACATTGCAGCAAAATTGAAAGGTCATTACGATGTATTGTACTCCGGTAAGAACGGAACAGTAGCACACGAAATGATCTTAGACTGCCGTGATTTCAAGAAAACAGCAGACGTAGAAGTTGCCGATATGGCGAAGCGTTTGATCGATTTCAATTTCCACGCACCAACGGTATCTTTCCCGGTTGCAGGAACTTTGATGGTTGAACCAACAGAATCCGAAGACAAAGAAGAACTGGACCGTTTCATTGAAGCAATGATCAAGATCCGTCAGGAAATTGCTGACATTGAAAGCGGAAAAGCAGATAAAGAAAACAACTTATTGAAGAACGCTCCGCACACAGCAGATTGTATCATCAATCAGGAATGGAATTACCCTTATTCACCGCAGGAAGCAGCTTACCCGGTTGCTTATTTGAAAGAGTGGAAGTACTGGGTGCCGGTTCGCAGAGTGGACAACGCATACGGAGACAGAAACTTGGTTTGTTCTTGTCCGAGTGTGGAGAGCTACATGCATGTGGAGGCTTGATTAAGAAATTAATAAACGTAGTAGGTAAATCCGTCTTGAGAAATTGAGGCGGATTTTTGTATTTTTGGGGAATTAATTTAACTGCATGAATCGTTTATTATCAATATTTTCTTTTGTAATTCTTATTTCAAACATAGGATTCGCTCAACCAGGGGCAAATGATCCAACATTTAATCCAAGTGATATTGGTTTTGGAAATGGAGATGGGGCGGATAGTCCAATTGACGTTACTGCTCTTCAAACTGATGGAAAGACGATTATATCAGGAACATTTACAAGTTATAATGGTACGCAGGTAAATGGGTTGGCAAGATTAAATGTCGACGGTACAATTGACCCTACTTTTAATTGCGGACTGGGAATATCAGGAGGTTCAATTGTTTCAATAGGTATTCAATCAGACGGTAAAATAATTATTGTCGGAATATTTAATGCGTACAATGGAACTTCAGTGACAAATATTGTCCGACTAAATATTGATGGAACTTTGGATTCAACTTTCAATGGAAACACGTTTAATAACGCAATTAGAAAAGTAGAAGTTCAGACGGATGATAAATTAGTGTTGGTTGGTGATTTTACTTTAATCAATGGATTAACTCAGAATAGAATTACGAGACTAGATCCAGATGGAAACCAAGATTTAACGTTTAATTCTGGAACTGGAGCGAACAATGTAATTACGGCTTGTCATATTCAAGATGATGGTAAAATCATTATTGCAGGAGTATTCTCCAATTACAATGGTGTTTCAAGAAGTAAAATTGCAAGAATTCATTCTGATGGATCAATAGATGTGAGTTTTTATTTGGCTTCAGGATTAGGCACTGTTGGACTTTATGATGTTAAAAGCCAAAGCACAGGGAAAGTCATTATTGCCGGAAGTACATCCTTCGGACTTAACAATGGATATATTGCCAGATTGAATTCTGATGGGACAATGGATGCGAGTTTTACAACGGGATCTGGATTTAATGAGATTGTACGTGTTTTGGCTATCCAGGACGATGATGCTATATTAGTTGGGGGAGATTTCAGCACTTATAATGGAGTAAATGCAATGCGATTAGCCCGTCTTCAAATCAATGGGTTGATTGATAATTTGTATCAGACTAACGTTGGGAGTGGTATCGATTTTTCGACTTTAAGTTTAAGTGTCCAGCCAGATGGCAAGACAATTATTGGTGGAGTATTTGGATGGTATAATGGTGTTTCTAGAAATTATATTGCCAGAATTGAAACTGATGGGTCTATTGATTTAACTTTTAACACAGGCTCAGGATTCAGTCAAATTGTTGAATCTGTTTTAGTTCAATCAAACGGGAAAATACTTGTTGGTGGTGAGTTTTACACGGTAAATGGAATTCCTAAACATGCCATTGTATGTTTGAATAATGACGGAAATATAGATAACTCTAGTTCTTATTCCGGAGATGAAGCGATATCAATAATTGATATTAAATCTCAACCGGATGATAAGATAATAATAAGTGGAGGTTTTGATGAATATAGTAATACACCAGTTAATTCAAACATACTCAGGCTAAATGCCAATGGAACAATAGATCAAACATTTCTTAATCCTGGAAATGGAACAAATCCTTATGTGATGGACGTTGAAATCCAAAGTAATGGAAAAATTGTCTTAGTAGGAGCTTTTACAGTGTCTAATGGGAACACACACAATAGAATTGCACGTTTGAATAGTGATGGAAGCACCGATAATACTTTTTCTACAGGTACAGGTGCCAATTCGGGAATTTTTTCGGTCGATTTAGATAACAACGACAAAATCTTAATAGGAGGAGGCTTTTTAAACTTTAATGGAACCAATATCAATCGATTTGCCCGCTTGAATACAAATGGAAGTTTGGATAATTCATTCGATGTCGGTTCAGGAGCTGATGGAGAAGTGGTTTGTTGTGAAGTGTTACCGAATGGAAAGATATTAGTTGGAGGTGCGTTCTTAAATTTTAATGGGGTAAATGTAAATAGGATCGTTCTATTAAATCCTGACGGAAGTATTGATAATACCTTTATGACCGGTTCAGGAGCCAATGGTTATGTTACATGTATTACTGTCCAAGCTAATGGGAAAATCATTTTGGGAGGTGAGTTCACTGTATTTAATAATGTAAATTGTGGTCATATCGTTAGATTAAATCCTGATGGAACAATTGATTATTCATTTAATACCGGATCTGGATTTAATAACAGTGTAACATCATTTGCAATACAGAATGATGGGAAATTAATTGTAGGAGGGAATTTCACTTCTTACAATAATTATGGAAGAAATCGGTTGGCAAGATTATTTCTTTGTCAAGAATCATTTGCAACAGAAACCCAAACAGCCTGCGCTTCATTCACTTGGCCAATTAACGGTCAAACGTATTCTTCATCCGGTCAATACATCGACACCATTTCAAATGCAGCCGGTTGTGACTCCATTATCACGCTGGATTTAACGATCATTCCTTCTCTTCCTTTAACCATCGAAAACTCTTTCTCCATGCCTTCCAATGCAAATAATTGTGTGGGCGAAGCAGCAGTTACTGTTTCCGGAAATGCACCTTTTGAACTGGATTTCGACAACGGCTCACAAGTAATCACTTCCAGCGGATATAGTTTGGTGACTAACTTATGCGCCGGAGTGCATGACCTTCATGTAACAGACAATTGCGGCGACACGCTGACAACACAAATTGTCATTCCGGTTGATTCGAACTTTGTCTTCAACAATCCGTTCATCGATTCATTGGCGCAGGATTCTTTGGGAGTAACACTGACGAATTGTGATATTTACTATGGTGGAATCGATACCGCTTACATCGATTCGATCTGGGCAACAGGAAATACCGTAAATGTGATCTGGAACGTCGTAGATTCGAACGGATCGAATTTCGATACAACCAGCTATGTCCTGAACAACGGAAACGGAGTTTACTGGCTGCAGTTGAGCGTCTTCTGCCCAAATAAATCGTTGGGAGAATACTTCACGGTAACGGAAGCCATTTACTTCAACAACGGTTCGGTTTCCACGGCAGGGTTAGCAGACGTTGGAAAGGATTTGTTTGCCATTTATCCAAATCCGACTAATGACCAGGTTCACATTTATTTCTCCGGTTCGGATGCAGAATTGACCGTTTACGACGTTCAGGGAAAAGTAGTTCTGAAAGACCACATTCAAAATAACGGAACCATTTCCTTGCAGAATTTCGAGCGCGGAGTTTACTTGTTTGATTTCAAGAACTCCCAGGGGCAAAGCGTTCAGCGGGTTGTGAAGCAATAAAGACGTTTCAAGAATACAATAATGAAGTCCGCTTGTCAATGACGAGCGGATTTTTTGTTTCTGCACTATTCATCGTCAGCGTCATCTTCATCCAAAAAATCCAACTCCTCATCACGTTGTTCGTAGTCGTGTGAAATTCCTGGTGGATTGAATAATCCCCATGAGTCTGTAATAAAATGTTTTGGATTAAATTCGGCTACCCATGCTATAAATAGAATCCGAAACTCTTCTATTTGATTACGAATAAGGTGATAGTATTCTACTTCCTTAAATCCGTGCATTTCCAGACCATGGTATGAAACCAATAAATCACGTGCAGCTTTGCGGATGAACGCGGCATTTTCCATCTTAAGATCATATAATTTTACATCATGCGCTCCAGCTAATTTTGCTTGTATGGTCATGGCATCTTCCAGGAGTTGGCCTTTCAGTATCATTAATATTTCATCTTCCTCAGGAATGAGAGCGGTAATATTTTTCAGAGTCTCAAAAATTTCTTCTGATTTCCGGAAAAGCGGAGTTTGTGAATAGGATCTCATGAGCTGCATTTTAATACAAGATACAACAGTAAATCTTTACTTACAATTGACTATATTCAAAATTCGTTCGTAGCTCACAAACGGATTTTGTATTTTTGGTATCTCCATTTTACCTCCGCGCATGAAAATCTTAATTATAGACGACGAAAAAATAGCCCGGGAAAACTGTCAAATGGTTCTCTCTCGAAGTGGTATTGACAACCTGCTTGTTCAGGAAGCAGACAGCGTCCCGAGTGCGTTGAAAGCAATCGATGAATTCAATCCGGATTTGTTATTACTGGATATTCAATTGCATGATAAAAGCGGATTTGACATCCTGCACAGCATTGCTCCGCGCTACATTCCGACGATTTTTATTACGGCTTACAACGATTTTGCATTGAAGGCATTCCAGGTTTCAGCATTGGATTACTTATTGAAACCCTTTGATCCTTCGGATCTGACAGCTGCTTTGTTGAAAGCGCATAAACGCATTCAAAATGACCGGATTTTGGATCAGTTAGACGTGTTTCGTCAGCAATTGAAACCCACCGAGCCAAAACGGATTGTATTGAACACGGCAGATATGCTGCACATTGTGGACATTAACGAAATTACGCATTGCCTGGCTGACGGAGCTTATACGCATTTCTTCTTCACCGACCGGAAAACCATTTTGGTTTCCAAAACACTGGCACATTTTGAAAGTATCATTGATAGCAATCAGTTTATTCGCACGCATCAGAGTTATTTGGTAAACATGCGCCATGTGACCCAATTCGATAAGCGAAACGGTGGTTTTTTGATTTTGCCGAACGGATTGGAGCTCCCGGTTTCTACCCGGAAGAAAGAAGAAGTTTTGGCTCATTTTAAGGCAAATCATTGATGGAATACTTCTTCCGAAAACAGGGGTCCTTGAAGGTCGTGCTCCGTTCTTTAATCGTTCTTCTTTTTTGCGCGCTTTCAAATGCATCGGTTGCACAGCCGCCACTCGACAGTTTGCTGCGTAAGATCCATTACCAGGGCGAGGACACAGTAAAAGCGAAACTTTACTACGATATTGGGATCAGCTATTTCTACAGGGATAAAGCAACATTCCGCGCGTACATGGACAGTGTGCAGCGTCTTTCCCGCAAGATCAATTACAGCAAAGGAATGGGTCTTACTTATGCCGCTTATGGGAATTATTACATGACTCTCAACGACTGGGATAGGATGAAATTCAATCTTCAAAAGTCGGACAGTATTTTCAAAAAACTCGGTGATCCGTCCAAATTGATGTTCAGCAAAGGGTTGTATGCTCATTATTACAAACTGCAGGGAGATTATAAAAAAGCTCTTCAGATAAATATTGAGATTCTGAATTACTATGAAAAAAATGGTCCGAAAGCAGAAGAAGCAAAGATGCTTGGCGCCATTGCCATCTTGTTACAGCAGTTGGAGCGTTATAAAGAAGCCGCCGATTATTACCGGCGCTCCATCCGGATCCGGAAAGAAATCAAAGACTACAATGGCCAATCGGTAGCTTTGGGGAATTTGGGAGGCATGCTTGCTGAACAAAAACAATTTAAAGCGGCAGAACCCTATTTGTTGGAAGCTCTGCGTTTGCAAAAGGACTTTCAACAGGAAAGAGTGATTCTTACTTCCCAGGCAAACCTGGTTCATGTTTATTCTGAAACCGGACGCAGTGAGAAAGCCCTCAAACTATCAAAAGAATGCGAATCGTTTTATCTGAAAATGTCAGATACTTTGAACAGCGTTAAACTCTCCCTTTACCAGTCCATTGCCTACATGAACATCAAACAATACAACAAGGCACTGGAAATATTGAAGAAAAAGCACCGCTGGATCAGGAATAATCCGGATTATGCAGAATTGGAAGCCGATTTGCTCTGGCAGTATTACCGGGTTTATAAGCTGATGGGAAAAACGGATGAGGCGTTGGAATATTTTGAAGAGGCCAAACAGCTGGAGGATAATAACAACAGTATGGAAGTGCAGCATGGCATTTCCCGAATGAAAGAGCAGTATGAAACGGAAAAGAAACAGCGCGAGAATCTGCAGCTAAAGCAGGAAAACCTGCTAAAGGATTTAGCGATAGACCGCCGGAATTATTTTATTTACGGAGGCGTGTTATTGCTTCTACTCATCACTGTAATTGCTATTACAACCATTCGCTATAACCGGTTGAAAGCAGGAAAAGTGGCGGTTGAAATGGAACAGCGCTTATTGCAAACCCAGATGAATCCGCATTTTATCTTTAACGTCCTTCACGCCATTCATACATACATGTTGAAAAAAGACACGGAAGAATCGGGGAAACTGCTCACATCTTTTGCCCGTCTTGTTCGCTCTATCCTGCAGCATTCTTCAACAGATAATATTTCGCTCGAAGAAGAGTTGAAGTGGCTCAAAGACTACATGCGTCTGCAGCAGCTGCGTTTCAATAATTCATTTGATTACAGGATCGAGATAGACGAGCAGTTATCACCCGATAACCTCTTGTTGCCGCCAATGTTGATTCAGCCTTTTATTGAGAATGCAATTGAGCATGGTTTTTCCGGACTGGATAAACCCGGAGAGCTGATTATTTCCTACAGAAAATCAGGAAAAGAAGTAGAGATTGGGATCACAGACAATGGGAAGGGTTTTTCTACGGACAGACCGATGAATCCAAACAAGGAACACCAATCATTTGCGATCCAGATTACCGAAAAGCGGATCAACCTTTTGAATAAACGAAGAAAAGGAGCATTTGCCTTTGCAATTACCTCAAAACCTTCGGAAGGAACATCCGTTCTTTTTTCGATTCCTTACCTTTCACTTTTTGATTAAAAGCTAATTTTTTAGTTGATTACCCAAACGCTTATTTGAAAAATCCCAGCGATTATCAATTGTTCCTGCCCGAACACCAAAACTGCATGTTTTGATACTTTTTGTTGTCTTAATTTAGCCCCGGAAACTCGAAAGAACATTTGACAGGGTTGCTGTTAAATGGGAAACACATAGTTCTAAACTGAAAACAAGATATAGAATAACCAACTCTACTTAAAAGAGGGCGCTGTAACTCAAGCCAATGCCCAAATCCGTCTTCCTTCCGTATAGGGTTGGGAGACGGATTTCTTTTTATATTCGCGTATGAAAAACCTGATTATTCTTCACGGAGCACTTGGTGCCAAATCCCAATTCGAACAGTTGATTCCGCAATTGACCAATCATTTCAAAGTTTACACGCTTGATTTCTCCGGTCATGGCACAAAATCCGGTGATGAAAGCAATTTTTCGATCGACCGGTTCGTAAACGATCTGAAGGATTTTATGGGTCAAAATGAATTGGAGAAACCTTTAGTTTTTGGTTACAGCATGGGTGGTTATGTAGCTTTGAAACTGGAAAGTTTGGAAGCAAATAGCTTTGAAAAAATCGTGACACTGGGAACCAAATTCAACTGGAACCCGGAAAGTGCTGAAAAAGAAGCAAAGATGCTCCATGCGGAAAAGATCGAAGAGAAAGTTCCTGCATTTGCTGCATATCTGAAATCGATCCACGGAGAGAATGAATGGAAGACGCTTCTTTCAAAAACAGCAAAAATGATGCTGGAAATGGGTAAAAACCCTCCGTTAAAAGCCTATGATTTTCATCAGGTCCAAATCCCTGTTCACTTACTGCGTGGTGAAAAAGACGTCATGGTTACGCAAGAAGAGACAACAGAAACTCAATCCCTGCTTGGGAAAGGAAGCTACCGGGAAATGGAAGAGTGGCAGCATCCGATAAACTTAGTTCCCTTTGATCAACTAGTCCAACAATTGTTAAGTTCGTATCTACCCCGGTAAATTAAAGTAACTTTGCTGGATGAAAATTGAAATTTGGTCGGACATCATGTGTCCGTTTTGTTATATCGGGAAAAGACATTTGGAAGCAGCATTGGGTAATTTTCCGAACGAACAATTTGAAATCGAATGGAAGAGCTTTCAGCTGGATCCGACAATTGTTCCGCAACCGGGTAAGAACGTTTACGAATACCTGGCAGAACGCAAAGGAATGTCTGTAGAAGAATCGAAGCAAATGCACGCAGGAGTGGTTGCCCGTGCGGCAGAAGTCGGACTCGATTACCACTTCGAAAAAGCAGTAATTTCAAATTCATTCGATGCACATCGAATCATTCAATTGGCAAAAGCAAAAGGCTTGGGTGATGCCATGGAGGAAACTTTTTTCAAGGCTTATTTCACCGATGGAAGAGATTTGAATGACGCAAATACTTTAATGGAACTGGGTATTGGAGTAGGACTAAATGCCTTAGACATCAAAGATGTATTGGAAGATGAAACACAGTTTACATCTGCGGTTAAGAATGATATTGCCGAAGCGCAGCAAATCGGGGTAGGTGGTGTTCCTTTCTTTGTTTTCGACCGTAAATATGCCGTTTCAGGCGCACAACCTATTGAACATTTCGAGCAGACCATCCAGGAGGTTTTAAACCAAAAATAAGTGTAGGTATGCGATGTTTCGCGTACCCAATTGAAAAATTGATTAGTTTTACCCCGTGAATTTCATTTCCACATATCGAAATTTTACGCGCCATTCCATGTGGCGAATGCGAATTATGCCCCATTTCTGCAGGGTCTAAATTCTTATGGAGGCTGTTGATCCTCTGAAAAAATCGTCAACAAACAATCTTTTTTCAATTTTATTTTTTATACGATGAACACGCTCGCTTTGGAAGAGCAAGTTCAGTTATCAGAACCCAGTTTGGTTTCCGGAGAACTTGCCAATCGAATTGCTTACTTAGAACAACAGGCTGAAAGGTTGCATGAAAGCATGCGTTATGCAGGAAGTCTGCAACGCAGTATTCTACCCAATGAATGCATTTTTCAGAACATCTTTTCGGATGCCTTTGTCATTTTTCAACCGAAGGATATTATAAGCGGCGACTTCTATTGGATCTTCCAACACCACGATGACATCTATTTTGCAGTAGGTGATTGTACGGGACACGGCGTTCCCGGAGCGATGGTCAACATTGCCGGAAATGCTTTGCTAAGACAGATCATTCGACTGGAAGGTTTGTCGGATCCGGCGAAGATCGTGGAAATTCTGGATCGTGAATTGACGAGTTTGTTCAATGAACATTTAACGGAAGGAACTACCCGAGACGGAATGGACCTGGTATTTTGCAAGTTCAATCTCTCTCAAATGAAAGGATCGTTTTGTGGAGCAGGCAGACCGTTGATCTTGGTCAGAGATGGTGAATTGATCGAATTTAAGAAAGGACCTGATTCGATCGGCCACGCTTCAAAAGAAATAAAAGAGTTTGAAACGATTCACTTTGGTTTGCAGGAAGGAGATTTGTTTTACCTGTTTTCAGATGGATATACCGACCAGTTTGGCGGTGAGAACGTGAAAAAATTCAACCGACAGCGATTCCGGAACCTGCTGACTTCCATTCGTGATTTTGAGCTGCGGGAACAACGAAAGGAATTGCTTTTAAATTATAAGAATTGGAAAGGGAAACAGGAACAGGTAGACGATATCTGCGTGGTCGGAATAAAAATCTAATGATCAACTATGAATTATCAAGGGGCAATCCTGGATTAACCCTTGATAATTGATTCATTTATAATTGATCATTTCATTACTATCGTACAATCAGTTTGTGTTTTTCACCATTCAGATTGATCCAGTACATACCGGATTCGAAGGTCTGAGTATCTAATAAATAAGTATCATCCGAGTCAAGTTGTGTTTCGAAAACAACTTTCCCAAAAGCATCGTAAACAAACAAACTTGAAATCGGCTCATTGGAAACAATCGTTACCAACCCTTTATCTGCAGGATTCGGGTAAATTTTTACCTGGTTTACTTTCGGGCTGTTGTTCACAGATCTGATATCTGATAAATGGAAGCCGCCGTTTAGATCAACTTGCTTTAAACGGTAGTAGGAAACGCCATTTAAAGGAGCATTGTCCAGCAACGAATAATCGATTGTAACTTGTGAATTACCCTGAGCCGGAAGGGTTCCGATCCCCGACCAGTTTTCACCGTCAGCTGATCTTTGAACCTCAAAATAACTGCTGTTAAATTCACTGGCAGTCTGCCAGCTTACAGCAACCTGGCGCTCATTCATTAAAGCAGCATCAAAGGAAACCAATTCTACCGGCAGCGGACTCGCGATATAATCTTTGGTGGCAAGTGTATAATACCCGTCAAGTGTAATGGATTGGTTCGAAAATACGATTCGATCACCCACAATTGAATTGGCGGCTGCAATTTCTGTCCATGGACCAGTTTGTGCTGCGCGATAAATCAAAATATAATTGGAAGTAGCACCCAGGGTTACTCCTGTCATTCCTCCGTCACTCATGTCAAATGTGATATTCGTAACGTTTGCAGTACCTGTATTGGTAACATCATAGTACCAGATGCGCTGCCAGCGGGAAACATTGGTCCCGGTAATTCCGGCAATATCTGTGGTGATTTCGCTGTTTCCGGGAAATGCATGCCCTGCAAGAATGTAATCATTATTGTCCAGTCCTGAAACCGATTGGATTCCCATTCCCGCACAAGTCGAAGGATCAAAGGAAGCATTCGTTAATCCGGTAGCATCTTTTCCTATTCCTGCTACATTGCGGTCGTAATTCCCGTTTGCGGGATTATCACCCACATACCAATCGTTGGCACTCAAGGGAATATCGTATTTTGAAGACAAGTGATTATTGATAATGGTACGCTGTGCATCATTTAATTTCGTACGGAACATAATGATCTCGGAAATGTATCCGTTGAACGGTCTCGGATCACCTGAATGAGTTGCTCCAACCAATAAGGGTGAAACTTTATCTGCAACTGTGGCACTGCTTTCGGTACTGGTAATCTGCAGTGTTTCCTGGTCATAGATTGTTGAACGATTCGGAGCAGTTAACGTTCCGTCGTAGAATACGTCATAAATTTTGTTGGTATTGATGGTGCTTACAACCCCGTTTGAAAAACGATTATTATCGTTGTCAATATCCAGATGCAACCTGTTTCCGGTGTAATAGAACATCATGAAGGCTTCCTCATTTCCTACATTATTGCGCTTACTGATAATAGATTGTGCATCTCCCAATCCCTTCATGCGGGTTACGGTGAAGAAACTGTATCCGTTTGTATTGTCGAAAATAGGATTATCAGGAGCAATGAAATAATCGTTTTGACCGGAAGAAGCATTGTTATCAAATTCAATGGAAGGGTACCCATTCATCAGAGAACTTACAAATAAAGGCTGCTGTGCTGCTGTACTTTGGTTTAATACCACACCGTTTCCGGATTGATCTGTCCAGGAAGAAACAGCAGAACCGTTTGTGGAAGTGCTTGTTCCGGCATCTGCTTTTAGCCACAGCACATTGGTTGCAGAGCTTCCTACGCCCGCCGGACCGGTTTGCCCAAAGGCAGAAAATACAGAGATTAAACCCAGGAGAATTAAGGAGGAGAAGTTGTTCATTTCACTATTCATTTAAATTTCAATGTAGAATAGTGGTCTCTTACGCAGGTACAAAGTTACTTTAAAAAGTCGGATTGAAGGATATAAAAGAAGTTAAATGAACCAATTGACTACCAGGGTTACTATGCGCGCAGTGTGAGCGATTATCCTATAATAGGATCCCAAGAAAAAGAAAGCAGTTTCCTGTTATCTTCCGCTCCAAAACCATTCGAAACGGAAATTGCCGAATGCCAATGAAATCAACAGTACGAATAAATACAAAGCAAGGATTCCCAGAAGAACGACAAGCAATGCCTGAAGAAAATTAACGCCCGGTACAACCAGTGAAAGTACTAATGCAGATCCCAGTATTATCCCTACAATCAGCATCCATTCCCAAAATTCATCCCAATCGAAATCACTGCTTTTGCTCCTTCGCTGTTTGATCTTGTTCTTCTTGAATGATTTGTTTAGCAAGGATTCTGAAAAATGGGTTTGAATGGCAATATTTGTAAGGAAGCGTTTACTTGTAGGTTTCAGTTCCGACTCTCCTGCAACTGATTGACTTGAAGTACTAATTTCGGTGATTTTGGTGGGATAAACGCCTTCTTCTACCTTTTCCGGAATAAGGAGAGTATCTGTTATTACCTCTGTATAGATGCTTGCCGGTTCGGTTTCCTGAGTTTCACTTCTCACTTGAATGGTATTCAATTCGTGAGAATCTGGTTTCTGTAACTTTTTTCGGAACTCTACATGAAAACCTGTGGAATGAAGCCGTTTTTGGACAGTACAGGAACTTACTGCCAGAAGTATGAAAAAGAATATCAGGAGTCGCTTCGTCATCGCTTTTTTGAGCGAAGCTAAGGGATAAGTACGTTAAAAAGGGGCACTTATTGCAAGTTGAATAGAGTCAGTTGCGAAAATCCGTACAAGTGTAATGATCAATTAGAAGAAGTCCCCATGTTGATAATTGATCATTAAAAAGAGTTGATAATTTACATTGCCAACCACAAAGTTGGATTGATCCGCTGTACTGATCCTTCTACCACCTGGTGAATTTCGAAATGTGATGTGGAAAGATTCCCTTCCTCATCTGCAAGCAAAGACCCGATTGACTGTTTGGAACTTACTTTATCTCCTACAGAAACATACGCTTCCTGCAGGTTACTGTAAACTGTTCGGTACGCTCCGTGCTTAATAATGATCACTTTTCCTGCTCCCGGAATGTTCAGGACACTCGTTACCTCTCCGTCAAATACAGCTCTTACCTGGGAGTTTTTGGGAGCTCCGATATCAATTCCGTTGTTATTGGTATAAACATTCGGCAAAGTAGGATGGGCGTTTTTTCCATAACCTTCCGTGACGGAACCTTTTGATACAGGCCACGGCAATTTTCCACGGTTCGATTCAAAGCTTTTGCCCAGTGCAATGTTCTCTTTCGTATCTGTAAACGTCACTTCTTTGGTTGGAGAAGCAGTAGAAGTTGTCTTTGCTGCTGTAGAAGTTGCAGTATTTTTAGAAGCCAGGGAAGCTTTTTTCTCGGCCTCTTTTTTGGCTTTTGCCTCTGCTTCTGCGATTTCTTTTTCGATAGCCAGTTTGATGCGTCGTTTCAATTCTGCTTTCTGGCGTTCCTGCTCCTTCATTTCTGCCATCAGGGAATTTTCATCTTTGCGCAATTTTTCCAGTGCAAGCTGTTTCGAAGATTTATCCTTTTCAATTTGCTGCTTTTCTACTATTTTCTCTTCGAGCAGTACTTTTTTGTGGTCTTTCTCTTCACGGATCGTTTTGATCTCTTTGTGGATCGTTTTTTCGCTTTGAAGAATAACTTTAAACTGCTTTTGCTGAATTTCAGAAAGACGTTTCAGGTAAGAAGTTCTCTTCACTGCTTCAAAATAATTCGAAGAAGAAAAGATGTACATCATCTTTGCACTTTTATTGCGGTGCTTGTATGCGTAAATCAGTAGTTTCTTATACTGCTCTTTTAAACGCACCAGTCGCTTTTGGAGTTCTTTGATCTGGCCTCCTTTGGAAGAAATGGTCAATTCGGCACTGCGGATCTGGTTATCAAAATTCCGAACAAGTAATTCCCGGTTCTTTACCTGATTTTCAATCAGTTTCAATTCGTTCAGAGAGGATTCTGTTCCTTTTTTTACTTTGTCCAGCAAGGATTTTGTAGTGGAAAGTTTCTTTTCCAGCTTATTTTGTTCAGCCTGAAGCTGGTCACTTTTCTTTTGTGACCAAACAATGCCGGTACTCGTCAATAGAACGATGAACAGGCTATTTTTCAGAATTGCAGTTACCATATTCTTCCGGTATTACAAAATAAATTTCCTGTGGTGTGTTTATTTCTGTTTTATCGTAATCCATTGATAGAACGATATGATTCCGTGCTGTTACAATATCTATGATAACTTCTTTTGGAAGCAGGTAAGTGTCTACTGTGTCCCGGGAAATATAATCGATCGAAATATGGGTGGTGTCTTCGGGGCTGTCGATGACCATTTTTTGAATGCTTTTCAGTGAAGGATCAATGTAATAACGGATCATGACATTGTCTTCTTCATTATTGCTTTCGTTCCCCATTCCATTGCGGTCTCTGCGTGGATTATCCCTGTCGTGGCGGTTATTTCGGTTCGTGTTGTTTTCATCCCTGTTTTCTCGTTTGATTATGCGTTTGCGGTGAGAAGAAATGATATAATGATAAGGATCATTGATCTGGAAGTATTTTTGGGCCGTATCATAAGCAACCGGAAGTCCCAGCAAAAGCTCTTCAATATTCCGGAAATCGAAATCCACACCAAAGGATTCTTTGATATAACCCATGTTCGTTCGGATGGCGCACTTATCTTTTCTATTGGAAATGAATAAGGAATCCAATCTGATCAATGAATTTACAATCGGGATCCCGGCGTAAGTAATGATCGGATTGATAATACTGTCCTTTATCGCACGAATGGAAGTCTTAAAACTTACTCTTCGGTTAGTATCCGAAAAATGACATTTGATTTTCGTGTAAAATGAATTCGGACGAATACCGGAAAGACTGTCCATTGCCTGGATCAACTCAATAGTTTTTCGTTTTTCAAGTTTGACCGGTTTGTCAGCAACTGGTCTTCTTACGCAAGAAGCCAGGATTACCAGCAAAGCAATTCCCAACCATTTAATATTCCGGATCGACATACGTTTTTGATTGAATTTTTTTGGAAAGTGATTTATTTTTTGATCCAAGTGATTGTGCTTTTTTCCAGAACTCAAGAGCCTTGGCAGTATCGCCTAATTGGAAGAATGCATCGCCCATGTGTTCCACATAGTTTTTGTTTTCTTTATCCCCTTCATCTGAGATTGTAAACTGCTCAAGGGCCTCTTTGAATTTTCCTTGTCTGAATAAAATCACTCCCTTTGTATCCGTGTAAGGAGGATTTTTTCCGACCGAATTGATTGCTTCATTGATCAGTTTTTCAGCTCTTTCCAAATTGGTATTTGCCAATGCCAACCGCATAGCGTAATTGTTCTTCGTCAGTAAATTCGAAGGATTAATCACCAATGCTGTTTCATACATTTCGACTCCCTCTTCGATTTTTTTCAGCGCGAATAAAGCATCCCCTTTTTGAGCGTAAAACTCAGCTTCGGTTATCGGATCGTTTACTACCAGGTCTTTCCCCATATCAGCAGCATCAATCGCTTCCTGGAAATGATCAATCTGAACGCAGGCAATGGTGTAAAGAAGCTGAACACTGGAAATGGTTGGGAACAAAGCGCTGCAAGCACGTGCATCTTTGTACAGGTCTTCAAATTTCGTCAATTCATATTCCAGCATCAATACCTGGTTCCAGATTGGAAATTTAGTCTCTTCAAACTTCAAAGCGTTTTTGTAGGAAACAAGAGCTTCTTCTTTCTGGTTGTTCCGAAGCAACAAATCACCTTTTACAGAATGACCTTTTGCATCATTGGGATAACTGGCAATCAACAGATCTGCCAATTCAATCAGTTCTTTATCGATGACCACCTGCTTCTCGTACATTTCCAATAAAACAGACATTTTGGTATCGATATCAACACCGGTTCCCTGGAATGCAGCTTTGAAATACTTGTAAGCTTCCGGCTTGTTTATTTGTCGGTAATACAAATCTCCCAACGCCAGGTTTGCCCGTGCATTGGACGGATCGTTCTTCACCAATTCAACCAGCATGGATTGTGCTTTGGCAATTTCCCTTTTTGAAAAGTAGTAATCTACCAGCGTTCCAATCAAACTCAGATCGTCCGGGAATACTTCGCGTGCTTTTTGAATTTCCTGGATTCCCTTTTCATCTTGTTTTAAGGAAAGATACAATTCAAATTTCTGGATTGAAAGATCCGGCAAAACGCCTAATTGATCTTCCATCTTATTCAACGAATTAATTGCTTCATTCTGTCTGCCCAAACGTTTCAGGATTTCAGAGTGGGCATATAACCAGTCTACATTATTGGGCTGATCTTTGACCATTTTCGAAAAGCACTTCTCAGCTTCCGTAAATTTTCCCTGGTTGTAATACATATATCCCAATTCCTGTGTGTACCAGATATTGCCCGGATCTAGTTTACTTGCCAGTTCGGTGTATTCTGCAGCCTTGGTTTTATTGTCAATTTGCAGGTAACACTGGCTGAGTCCATAAGCTGCTGCATCATCCGTTGGACGGATCATCAGGCAGGAATCAAAAGCCTGGATAGCGTTATGTGTTTGCCCCTTTACTTTAAAGCGCATTGCATTGTGAAAAGTCTGAATGTAAGACAGATCGTCCGTGGAATTGGTCTTTCCGGTTTCAGCGGTTTTCTTTGTTCCACAGGATGTGAAAACGAAAAGCAAGGCACAGATGTAAAGGAAATAGTTCATCAGCTAATTATTGAATAGTCGCTCAAGCTCAAATCCCGAGCCAAACCTTTGTATTTTGAATGAGAACCAAGCATGGAGTCTTTCAAATTTGCATCAATGATGATTGAATTCTGCTGCAAAATACTGTTCTTAATGATGGAATTGGTAACCATAGAACCTTTTCCAAGTGAAACGTGCGGTCCAACAACAGAGTTCTCCAGGATCACGTCCTTTCCGATATAACACGGAGGAATAATGATCGAATTCAGCATTTTTGCAGAATCGTCCACGAGATTAATTCCTTTTTCCTGGTCGAATTCCAACACGCGTTGATTCGTAATAACAGTCACTTCCTTATTTCCACAATCCAACCATTCGTCTACTTCTCCGGGTTTAAAACGCTTTCCTTTTTCCGTCAGTCTGCGCAATGCATCCGGAAGCTGGTATTCGCCGCTCTTTATGATGCCGTTTTCTACTAAAAAGTTTAATTCGTTTCTCAAAGCCACCCCATCTTTGAAGTAATAAATACCGATCATTGCCAAATCGGAAACGAAATCCTTTGGTTTTTCCACAAAGTCAATAATCTGACCTGCGTCATTTAGTTTCACAACTCCAAAGTTACTTGGGTCTTCAATTTGCTTTACCCATAAAATCCCATCCGCTTCCGGATCAATTTTAAAGTTCGCTCTAAAAAGTGTATCGGCAAAAGCTACTACAACCGGACCTTCCAGCAATTTTTCCGCGCAAAGAACCGCATGAGCAGTTCCAAGTGGTTTATCCTGGTAAAAAATACTCCCTTTGGCACCCAATTTCTCAGCTACTTTGATCAGCTCAGCTTCAATCTCCGGACCAAAATCACCGATTACAAATCCAATCTCATCAATCGGTTCGCTGCACAATGCCGCGATGTCTTCCACCAAACGGTGAACGATCGGTTTCCCCCCAACAGGCACCAATGGTTTTGGAACTGTCAATGTATGTGGCCTTAATCGGCTGCCACGCCCCGCCATTGGAACGATAACTTTCATAGTATGATTTAATTTTTTCCTGTACTTCCGAAACCACCGTTTCCGCGGTCCGTTTCTGAAAGTTCATTTGTTTCTTTTAATTGAGCCTGTACAAAAGGTGCTACAACCATTTGTGCTACGCGTTCACCGGTTTCGATGATCACATCTTCGTTCGACAAGTTAATCAATAGCACCCCTATTTCGCCGCGGTAATCCGCATCAATGGTTCCGGGAGAATTCAATACCGTTACCCCCTGTTTGAATGCAAACCCGCTTCTCGGGCGGATCTGAACTTCAAATCCACTTGGAATTTCTAAGTACAAACCTGTCGGAATCAGCCTGCGCTCCAAAGGTTTTAGCGTGACCGCTTCGTTCAAAAATGCACGGATATCCAAACCTGCAGAATCGGTAGTTGCATAATGCGGCAACTCGTTGTTCGATTTATTGATGACTTTGATTTCCATATTACTTCGTTGGATTTTTGGTCACAGCATAGCTGATATCCATCACATTTTTTGCACTTTGTTCTGTAATTCCCTGTTCGAAAGTGAAAGTGTAATTCCCTTTTTGCGGAAACTTAAGGTCTCTGAAATAAACCGTATTCTCTACAATTGTTCCGGAAGTTTCTCCGATCCAGGAACCGTCAGGATTAGCGATTTTCATTTCAACGGGTAATCTGTCGACTTCACCGCCCGGAGTTTTCGAATGAATAAAAAACCACAGGTTATTGTAGCCGTAATCGGTTGTTGTACGAATCGTAATTTGAGCGGTATAAGAAGCAGTTGTATCGGAAACATTGACTTTAAACACCGGCTTTACATCCTGATCCCAGGAATTGTTCGCAAAAGAATACGATTTGTTGTAAAGCGGTGCATCTCCGCATGAGCCGAGAAAAACCAATAGTGCCAAGATCCAACTATTTTTCAGTGCCTTCATTTCCTCCGGTATTTTTACGTGGTGGTCTGCGACGATTGTTTTTCTTCTTATTCGGATTTGCCTGAGCTTGCGGCGCAGTTCCTTCACCGGTTTCAGCAGGTTTTGGCTGCTGAGGTTTGTTTTGTTGCTGCGGACGGTTTTGCTGTGGCTTGTTAGCATTTCCCTGCGGTCTGTCTGGTCTTTGCGCCGGTCTTGGAGTTGTTGCTGTTGCATTTTCTCCTTCAGCACGCGGACCTTTCGGTTTTTTCTTCTTATTACGGTTCTTGTTTTTACTGAACGTATTGTCGAAGCGGTTCAGGGAATCCTGGCCTACCACATTGTCGTAATCCGGTTCTTTGCGTGTAACCACTTGCTTGTCAAAGTCTTTCAGGTCAATTGGTTTTTTACCCGTTTTGTTTACAGCGATAATTTCCTGAACGCGTTCAGGAGTTAATGCAACGAGCCCAACACCGATAGAAGCTTCGCCTTCATACATGTACCACAATTGTCTTTTGAAAACATCGGTTTTGATATGGAAAGCAGTTCCTCTTTCGGTTTGCAATTTGACATCCGTGCTTGGGAAAGACTTGATAGCATCTAAGTACATGTCCAATTCGTAGTTCAAACAACACTTCAATTTTCCGCATTGTCCGGCTAATTTTTGCGGATTCAGGGATAATTGCTGGTAACGCGCCGCAGAAGTAGAAACAGAACGAAAATCTGTCAACCAGGTTGAACAGCACAACTCGCGTCCACAAGAACCAATCCCACCCAAGCGCTGAGCTTCCTGGCGTGAACCAATCTGGCGCATCTCTATACGAATCTTGAATTGATCGGCCATGTCTTTGATCAACTGGCGGAAATCCACACGTCCTTCAGCAGTGTAATAAAACGTTGCTTTTGTTAGATCGCCTTGATATTCTACATCGGAAATTTTCATTTCCAAACCGATATTTACTGCTAAAGTTCGGGCCTGGAACATGACTTCCGACTCCAAAGAACGGGCTTGCACCCATTTATCAACGTCTTCCTGATTTGCTATGCGCAAAATCTTTTTAGTCTCCATCGGTTTTAAACCCGGAGATTTCTTTTTGACCTGAATTCTGGCTAATTCACCTATTACGGAAACAACGCCCACATCGTATCCGGGGCTTGCTTCAACTACCACCACATCACCCACTTGAAGTGAAAGGTTTTTCGCATTCCTGTAAAATGTCTTGCGACTATTTTTGAAGCGAATTTCAAGTATATCGTAAGATGCCTGACCTGCCGGCAACTGCATATTTGCCAGCCAATCGAATACACCTAGTTTATTACATCCACCAGAACTACAGGTCCCATTATTTTTACAACCGCGTGGCGTACCACCACCGCTGCTACACGAGGAACATCCCATAGTTTTTGAATTTGATGTAAAAATACGAAAATTACCAGTCAAGAAAGCATTTTGTCATCTGACTTGACAACAGTCCTTTGTGAATAGTGAATTCTTTTTATCCCACAAGTCATTCTTGATACTAAGCGGGGACTTACCGAGACCTCGAATTGATAAAGTGGGCGGAATTCACGATTAATTACTTATTTTCGGGTACAATTTTAAACACAATCAACTATGAAATTTGGACTTATTCTTTCAGCAGCAGCAGCTTTATTGCTAACAGTGTCTTGTAACAGCGACAAAAGAAAATCATTTGATGATGTAGTGGTATACAATGATTTCATCGTTGATCATATCAACGCCCTGGATTCTGCCTACATTTTGGCATTAGCAACGGATAACGGAATTAAAGATTGCCTGAAAAAATGTGACGGTTTGGTGGATTTGTGTGATAAAACCACAGCGGATTTAAAAGGAATCCAGCCTTATGAAGGAGACAGCAGTTTAACCATGCAGGCTTTGGCCTATACTCAATTCATGAGAAACAATGGAGAGAAGGAAATCAAAAAGCTGTTGAAACTGATCGAGAAGTACGAAAATGCAAGTTTCGAAGAACAGGAAGCAATGGCAGAAGAAGTTCAGAGTGTGGCTGAGAAAATCGACAAGCAATACGACATTGAGATCAATCAAGTGGACAAGGTTCAGCAGAAATTCGCTCAAAAATTCAACTTTACGGTCCTAAAGTAGTTTCCGTCTCGACGGAAACCCGCACTATCCAGGCTGTCCGGTAGGCAGCCAAAAATCTGTGAATCAGTGGCAAAAAACGGCATGGGCTTCATGTGGTGCTTAATCTGATTAGGCGATGCTTCTGTCTCGACGGAAGTCACCGCGGGTCTTTTAATTTGGGAAAATTTATGGCGCTGTTTAAGCTCTGTGAATAAAGCGCATGACTTGAAAGCAGAGCTGTGTAAACAATAATTTTCCGAAGGCATTCCGGTCTAAATGATAATGGGCGTCATTGAATATTTCCATGAAGTCCAGGGCATTATTATTTGAAATAAAACGCGCAAATTTTTCCAGGAAATCCGCTTCTTCTTTGGAAACACGCGTGAGCATGTCCTGCGTGTAATTCTTCAGGAGACTCTGACGAACCATGTGGAGTGCATACTGCACAAATTGCTTTTGTCCTTCACGTGAAAGTGTGGAAACCTCATCGGTCCAGTTCAGCATCGCGTTGACGTCTTTTTTGAAGCAGACACGCATCAACTGGATGAACAATTCACGAAACAGGTTTGCTTCGGATTGATCGCCCATGATTTGCTGTGCATCAATCAGGTTGCCGTTACTTCTGGCAGCAATACTTTCTGCAAGCTGTCGGCCAATTCCGCTTCTTTCCACGACTTGCTGAATGACATCGATCGGGTAGGATGGAATGCGCAGGATCTGTGTTCGGGAGAGAATTGTGGTAAGTAATTTATCCGGGCTGTCGGTAACCAGTAGAAAAAGTGTTTTTGCAGGCGGCTCCTCCAGGATCTTCAATAATTTATTGGCGCAGGTAGCATTCATTTCTTCGGCCATCCAGATCAGCATCACTTTATAACCACCTTCATACGATTTCAGGGAAAGTTTTTTCACGATCTCCAGGCTTTCTTCCGTCCCGATGATCGGTTTGCGTTCCTTGTCGTCCATTCGTTTGGTCCAGTGATACAGATCAAAAATGGGCTGTTCCTGGATTTGCGTTCTCCAAAGTGCTAAAAGCGGATTGGTTGTTTTCGAAATGGTCTGAACCGTTGGAAATGAAAAGTGCAGATCGGGGTGCTGCAGATCGGAAACTTTCTTACAGGATGGGCAGGTTCCGCAACTGTCGTTTTCTCCTTTGTTTTCGCAAAAAATGTACTGGATAAAAGCCAGGGCAAGCGGAAGTGTGGCATGACCTGATTTTCCGGCAAATAACTGGGCATGACTAATCTTTCCTCCTTTGACCTCTTCAATCAAATGAGATTTCAGTTCTTCCTGCCCGGGTATTGAATTGAATTGCACGTCGTAAAGTTAAATCTTCTCCGCACACTGCGTGGCAAAAAAGCGACAAAAATATTGGAAAGTGAAACAAAGTTCCTACCTTGTTCAAACAAGAAGAAGCATAGCTTCTGATAATATGATCTGCTTAGATCAGCAACATAAAAATAAACAACATGAAACAACTAACACTTTTCGTTGCCACACTAATGACTACATGGGTGATCGGGCAGGAAGTAAAAACATCGAATGACAAAGTCAGCTTCTCTCACGGATCTTTTGACGCAATCGTGGTAACAATTCCCTATGCGAACAAAGAGGCTGTAGAAAAAGAATTGAAATCCGAAATGAAGGATTGGGGCGGAAAATACAACAGTTCAAAAGGCGAGTATACGGCCAAAGAGGCAAAAATGAAGGGAATGGGCGACAAGTACTTCGACGGCTACGCAAAGATCATTGAAAGCGGTTCGGAGATCAAAGTAGCTTTTGCCGTTGACTTAGGCGGAGCATACATGAATCAGGGCGAGCACAAAGACCAGCACAAAATCATTGAGAACCGTGCGAAGAAATTCGCTCAAAACGCTTCCAAAGAAAGCATCAACGGAATGATCGAACTGGAGACTAAAACGCTGAAGAAATTGACCGGTGAGAAGGAAGACATGCTGAAAGACATCGAAGATTCCAAAAAAGACATCGAAGATTACAAGAAGAAAATTTCCGAGGAAGAACAGAAGATCAAAGACAACGAAGCTGCCAGCCAAAAGAAAGAAGGCGAGATCACAACACAAACAACCAAGCTTGGAGAAGTGCAGGGCTTGCTGAAGAAGATTAAGTGATTTGAAAACAAATGATATTTAAGCCGATTCGAAAGAGTCGGCTTTTTTGTTAGTAAAAACTCAAATCCCTTGAAGCATGGGAGTCATGGATGCTAATGCGCTGATAACTATCAGATAAAGTGCAGCTGTAATGAGACAAATAAATGAAAGAGAAAATAGAAAGTAAGTCAATCCCTTATTTTTATAACGAATAGGGTCACGGTGAATCCGGATTACAGAAATTAATGAACAAACAAACATTGCAATCATGAGACAAGTGATTAAAATACCTGCTCCAACAAAAAGAATAGAACCATAAGCCGCAATAATTCCTAAAGCAATTCCGGCTACAAAAAGAAGAATCAGAGAAACCCAGGTTAGCGGTTCTGTTCTTTGTTTGATCTGAAATTCAGGTTCTTCTTTTTCGGGTAAAGACGTCTTTTCAATCTGCTGAGAAGGATTTTCAGTCTCTGCATTTTCAATTGTTCCCGAAATAAGAATTTCGTCCAAAACACCTTCTTCTAAAGCTATTTTCTCTTCCTGGGAATTTGAATAGCTCAAAGAATCTGTTTGATGAGTAGTTGAGTTTTCTGATTCAAGCGGACAGTCATCTTTAGCATTCACCACTTTTTCTTTCTCCACATCACTTTCAGTCTTGTAATAAAATTTCTTCCATTCCACATGATAGCCCGGCCCGGAATGGCGCTTGGTGACGGTGCAGCTTACTAAAAGTAAGAGTGATAATAAAGTAAATAGCAGTCTCATAGCAATCGATTTTCACAAATGTGAGAAAACGAATTGAAAATGTTGTTGCGATTTTCCGTACTTGATTTTTGCTGCCGTACTGATTAATATTCTATGAATAGATTGCTATTTACTCCAGGGGCAATTAATATGGTGTCTATCGTTTCTGTCAGGTTTCCGTTTCGAATGACTTGCATTTTATAAACGTATCTTCCTGCTAATCCTTGTTCTATTTGATGTGAATTAGAATAGCAACCTGTTGCGTAAGGACTCCAGGTTTCATAATTGAAATTCAGATAGTACTCTTCATCATAATTTCTTAAGATAATCCTCATACTATCTGAAGGGCCAGAACAATTTATATTCTCCAGTTTATAATTAACTTGCATTAAAGGCAAAGCTCTTATTGTGTAACTCCTTTGATTATTGCGGGTCATCATATCAAAATGTGGTTCATTGATCAAAGTATAGTCACCCGAAAAACTTGGAAATTGAATGTTTGAATAATCAAAATCGATCATATAACGATAATCCAAATTCTTCTTGGGGATAAGAGAAATCCTTGCCCAGCCGCCTGCATCAGTTACGCCCTCCATTTTGAAATCTGTGTATTCAATATCATTTAATTTCATCGAAAATTTTTTCGAACGATACTCAATAATCCGATACTTTACTCCCGAGATAGGCTCCCCACTATATGGAATATGTGCCTGGATGGTAAATTTAATGGGCTTTTTCTTATCAATTCTTTTGCAGGATGAAAAGACAAGCAGGAAACTTGATGGTAATAAAATAAAAAATACTAGTCTCATAGCAATCGATTTTCACAAATATGAGAAAACGAGTTGAAAAAGTTGTTGCGATTTTCCGTACTTGATTTTTGCTACCAATACATGTTGATATTGTCAGTTCCACCGGGAGAAACAAAAAAGGTGTCTATTCCAGCTGATAAGACTCCGCCTCGGACTGCTTCCCATTTAAACACGTATCTTCCTGCCAACCGCTGTAAATAATCTCCTGTAAGATCAACGCAACCATTTAGAGTTGGGCCTTCTTGCCAAGGATCTGCATTATTAAAAGTATAATTTGGGAATTCGTCGAGATTAAAAGATTTGTACTTAAAGGTATCGTCTGAATCAAAACAAGACAAATTCTTAAAGTTCCATCTCATTTGCATAAGTGGTAAAACCCTAATTTCATAATCCTCCTGATAATCTTGACGTGTAATAAGATCATAACTTGGCGCATTAATCAAAGAATAGCTCCCGGAATAACTTACAAATTGAATATTAGAATAATCAAAATCAATTCTATACATGTAATCTAAATTTTTCTTAGGGAAAAAGTCAATTTTTGCCCAGCCACCTGCATCCGTAACTCCTTCTAATTTGAAATCTGTATATTCAATATCCCCCAGCGTCTTTGAGAATTTTTTCGAACGGTACTCACTAATGGTATATTTTACACCCGCAATTGGTTCGTTACTATAAGGAATATGTGCTTGAATAGTAAATTGAATAGGATTCTTTTTATCCAGTCTTTTGCAGGAGTAAAATGAAACCAACAAAGTAAAGGACAGTAATAAGAATAGTAGTCTCATAGCAATCGGTTTTCACAAATGTGAGCAATTGGTTTGAAAGAATTGTTGCGATTTTCCGTACTTGATTTAATACTCCAGGAAAACATCATTCATGACACCCGGTTGCAAGAAAAATGTGTCTATGTAAGTTGTGACAACATTGTTTCTAGTTACTTCGATTTGGTATAATTTTCGGCCTGTGAGCCTATCTTCAAAAGTAGCATCACTAAACACTCCACAACCATTAAAATAATCTCCCCAAACGGTGATATATTGAAATGACTGATTGGGGAATTCATCCATATTGAATGTTTTAAATCGCATCTTATCATTGGCATCAAAACAATTCACATTTTCAATTTTAAAATGCACGCTGCAATGTGGAAGTGCTTTAATTTCAAAATCTTGTTGATTTTTTCTAGATAAAGGGACATACGTGGGAACCCTTATTAAAGAGTAATTTCCGGAATAATTGGCAAAATGTATATTCGAATAGTCAAAAGTAATATCGTAACGATATTTCATATTTTTTTTCGGAGCAAAAGAAATGGTTGCGTTTCCGCTAGCATCAGTTGTTCCTTCCAGAAGAAAATCAGTGTATTCTATTTCACTAATTACCCCTCCTTTTTTAGAGCGATATTCCTTAATCGTATATTTCACTCCAGAAATAGGTTCATTACTATAAGGTATATGAGCCTTGATTTTAAACTCAATAGGATTGTCCTTGTCCAACTTTTTGCAGGAGAAAAATGAAACCAAAAGGCTTAGTATGATTATTGCTCTATAACTATATTTCTGGTAGTGCATACTCCATTCTTAATTAATTTGACCAAATAAAAGCCCGGTTTTATCTCGTGGAATATTGGTTCCTCTAAAGATACGAGCTTTTTAAAAACTTCTTTCCCGGAAAGATCTAAAATTTGAATTTCAATGAGTTGATCTGCTGGTGTTTCCCCCCACCGAATGGAAAAGGTTTTTTTAGACGGATTCGGGAAAATCAAAACTTGTTCCGGGTTTTCAGTTCTTAAATTCAAAAATGGATCATCTTTTGAAAAGTTAGTCTCGGAACTCACACTTGGATTAGCAATATAAATCGCTTTTTCGCAAGTAATATCCCCGATGTAGGCATGTAAATCAGAACCATTCTTAATATGGATCCCAGGAGTAAAATGAATTTCAGTAACTGCCTGTGCATCGACTATTGCATTCGGTTCTACCACCAAATCCAGAAAGTCTGTTTTTTGAGTGATGTGATTTCCTAGCAGGATGGTATTCCCGGCCTCGTAATCCACCCGATAGGTATAATTCGGTCTTGCATAGAAACCAATCCGCAAGTTCTGCAGGAAAACGAAATCAGGTTCTACTTCTTCCACCACGAAATTTTTAACGATTGATTTAAGGGGTGAATCCATACCGGCATATTCATTGGGGTCCTTTCGGTTCCCAACCAAATGCTCGGTATTTTCATTCCAGGAGAATAAGGCATCAAATACCGTATAATCGTAATGATTCCCGGGGTAACCTAAATGAGGATAACCAAAATAGTTAGATGCATTATCAGGATCATTAGAATTAGCGCTAATCTCATGATCATACATTAATTTGTGCACTTTAAAATTATAGTCCGGATACCCATTATTCAAACTGCTATTCAAATCTTTTACATCGTGTGTTAGAACTGTTGGTGTGAATGAAAATAAGTGATCCTTAATAATATCCGGTGCTCCTGTCAATTCAGACTGCAATTCATTGTTAATATTAATAATGGGGTTTTGATCAATGAAAATAATTCCTCCGGGAGCATTGTCTAATACGAGTGGATCTTTTGTGATAGCTTCATAGGCGACCTTCCAAGGTTTAAATAATTGTTTGTACTCGTAATAAAAAACCCGGTGAATCCCATGTGAGCTAAATGAAGCTTCAAATCGGCGGTCTACCCAGCCCATTAGGGAGCCATTTTGTTTAAAAAAGACAGCTCCTGTTTCATTTGGATAAGGATAATGGTCACACGAATAATTTGAAAAGTCATAAGCAGGCGTGGAAGATCCATTTGAAAGGGAAATCATCCGCTGAAAAGAAGGATAGCCAGGCCTTGCTCCGTTTTTGGAGTGGTTATAAGTAGTGTGTTTGGCTAAATAAGAGGTTCTATAATTACTAGGACCTTGCCCTGGGGAAGTACCTGAACCTGTTTCAGTATGGAAATAATGAAGCAATTGTGCAGATAAAGGGGCATTAAGAATATAGTGCAAAGCATATGTATCCCCATCTAATGGATTTATATTACCGAAATATCCAGGTATGTAAAGTCCATAGGGATTGTATTCATATTGCCATAAATATTCTACCGCATGCTGCATTCCCAGCGGAATATTGGCTCCCCCATGTTCTCCGTCATTGGAAATGTACAATTTGGTGTGCGGATGCGGTCCATTGGAATTCAGATGCTTGTATTCCATTTTTTGGAGCGCCAGGCGGGTTGCTAGTGCGCCTGCACTGAATCCCATAATAATGTTTTCCTGGTAAGAGTTGTTTTGATATTTCTGATCGTTTACCACTAGGATCAGTTTTTCCAATAGTTCGGCATTTTTTTCCACGTATGCATTGGGTGGATAGAATTGACATAAAATCACATCAAAACCTTCATCGTGTAGAGTCTCAATCAAACCGGCCTGGTTGAACTGATTCGCTAATTTCCCTAATGAAGCCGGCCAATTTACGTAATTGTTAATATAAGCGTTATCTGTATGCGTTCCCCAACCCGCCACCATAATAAACGGTTTCCGGATTTTTTGATCTGCACAGGCATGATAAACCGAGTACCTCAAATCAGGGTTATAGATGCTCGAAGAGGTATAATCGTCCGGATAAATAGTGTAGTACCATTCAAAATGTTGGTGGATCAATGATTTTGCAGTGGATCGCTCATTCATCTCCACTTCCTGCTTGAAGGAAACCACTTTCTCGTCCAGGAAATGAACGACAAATTGGAGTTTTTGTCTGCCATTCAGCCAATCACTTAGATCAACGCTGGAATTGAAATACAGGAGCTTGGTTTGCTCGCCGCTTTGTATTTCCACATAATCGATGGCCCTTCCGGTATTGGTAAAAAAGGTTTTATCATTTAATTCCAGGATCACATTGTTGTAAGCAAAGGAATCGAGGAAGGAAGCTGCATAGAAAACCTCGTCTTCTATTAAATCAGTTGACAAGATTTCACGATATGGATCTGAACCGGAACTGGTGCGGAATTCGTCTGCAACTGTGGGAATTAGCGAGTTGATCTTTAAATCGACCACGTAAAACGGAATGCGCAGCTGACCGTATTCATCCAGTGAATAGAAATGATCGTAAACCGGGAAAAGCACGGAATCGCGGTGAAAACTATGCGACATGTCCCACCAGTTCATCAACGAGAATAAACCGATGATTCCCTTTCCGCTGCATTGGAGCGGCTGATCTTTATAGATCAACTGATTAAAAACCGAATCTTCCAGCTCAAGTGTTGCATTGCGGAAATAGCTGTTCGGAAAGCTGCTGAAATTGGTATTCGAATACGCATACTCCATCATCTCCCGCGGATTTTTAAAGATCAGCGTGTCTGTTTGTCCAAACCCATTTAAACCAATGAGCAGGGACATTCCTAAAATGAAGGTTCTCATGGCTTATGGCTTTGATTGTTGTAATTGAAAGATTACTTCCTGCTGTTGCTGCAACAATTGTTTTTGTTCCTCCAATTGCTCTTTCATTTGAAGCAGGTACAAAGTCAGTTCTTCTACCTTTTCCATCAGCATCACATTGCTTTTCGCCACATTGATTCCCGATTCTTCCATTTCGCAAGCACTTGGAACATTGGGTAAATGATTGTTCTTTTGAATAAACACTTGTAATTCACTCAACGGCATCAACTGATAGCTGGTATCAAAAACGTAATCCGGCCAGGCATCCAGGTTTACTTTGATCTCACGGGCATAAAGCAGCCCGTTGTTGTCCAGTTCCATTAATTTATAAGGAGTCGGTGTTCCCTGGATCCGTTTGTCTATAATCAGCGGATGCGTTTGTTTATTGAGGGCCGTCGTAATGTGTAATTTCGAATCCGGATCATTCTGCCCGATTCCAACTTTTACGTCCGGTGAACAATGTTGGCTGGTATACAATTTATTGGGTCCGTGCAGCCAAACCGGTGAAGCAGGAGTGGTGTTTCCTCCGTTCTCATCTTTACAGGGAATATAGGTTGTTTCGGAATAAACCAGGTTCTTTAAATTGCCTCCGCTCTTCACAGTTCCGTCTTCCTCGATTAAAAGAACTCCGTCGTCTTCCAATGTAGGATCGCTGAGTGATTTCAGGATCAGATCACCATTCAAGGTGGTATTTCCATCTACCTGCAGGTCACTTTTGATATGTGCATCTCTATCAACGATCATGGAATCCCGCACTGTTAACGTAGAATCTATTCGCGCTGATCCATTGACGGTGAGACGTTCTGTTGGTGAGGTCGTTCCAATTCCCACATTCCCGTTGGTAGGAAGGGTGTTTGATTGGGCGAAAGAATGAGCAGCAGCTCCCGTAAGGAGTAATGTGAATAGTAGTGCTTTCATAGTGCGTGTTTTAATAAGTAGTAACCAAACTTAAAAAGGATTTTTTTCAAAATCAACCGTATAAATACTGAAAATACATTTGCGGAAAACCACATAACTAACTGATCCTTTTTGTTTTACAATGTAATAAATCCACGAAATCCTTGGGAAATAAACCCAAACACTATCTTTTTTATACCTTTACTCCCATGAAAATTCTCGTTGTTCGTTTCAGTTCCATTGGCGATGTTGTTTTAACGACTCCCGTTGTGCGCTGTCTCAAACAACAGGTGAAAGATGCCGAGATCCATTTCATTTCCAAGAAAGCATTTCAGCCGGTTTTGGACCACAATCCTTACATCGATCAGTTGATTACTATTGATAAATCGGTGGATGAGGTGGTGGAGCGATTGAAGAACGAGCATTACGATTTTGTGGTCGATCTGCACAACAACATTCGGACTTTGCGATTGAAACGTGCTTTGAAAGTAAAATCAGCCGCCTTTCCGAAGAAGAATTTTTCCAAGCTTTTATTGACGACTTTCAAGATCAACCGCATGCCGAAGCTGCACGTGGTGGACCGCTATTTTGAAGCAGTGAAAGAATTAGGGGTAAAGAATGATGGGAAACCTTGTGATTTTTTCCTCGTAGATTCTGACATTGTTTCCCTGGAATCGATTGCACTTCATTCGAAGCAGTTTATCGGCGTGGCGATGGGCGCGCAATATGCCACCAAACAAATGCCCGTTCCTTTAATGGCGAAAATTTTGGAAGGGGTTCAACTACCGGTCGTTTTACTGGGCGGCTCCATGGATTCGGAACGAGCAGCCGAACTGATTAGGTTGCTTCCCGGCCAGCGGGTGTTGGATTTATGCGGAAAACTGACGCTGCGTCAATCTGCATTTATGACCAAACACTGCGCAAAACTGCTTACCGGCGACACCGGATTGATGCACATTGCCAGTTGTTTCGAAACACCTATCGTAAGCGTTTGGGGAAATACCGTTCCTGATTTCGGAATGTATGCGTATGCACCGCAGAATAAATCACTCTATACAATTCATGAAGTAGCAGGATTGAGCTGCCGGCCTTGTTCGAAGATCGGCTACCAGGAATGTCCGAAGAAACACTTCAATTGCATGAACCTGCAAAATCCGGAGGTGATTAAAATGGATCTATTATAAAATTAATCAACAAACAATTTCCGCAATTCTGTGGCATCTTTCGGAGTCATTTTCTTTGCCAAAATCAAAGCCAGTTGTTTTCTTCTCAGTGCTCCTTCAAAACGGTCAATTTCTTCTTCCGTTTCCGGGATTAATTCGGGAACCTGGATCGGCGCACCGTTTTGATCAACTGCTACAAAAGTATAAATCGCTTCGTTCGACTTGCTGCGTTTCCCCGTAATGTGATCTTCCACAAATACATCCACAAAAATCTCCATCGAAGAATTGAAGGCACGGGAAACTTTTGCTTCCAGGGTCACAATGGATGCGTGATTGATAGGGGAATTGAAACTGACGTTGTTTACGTTTGCCGTAACAACCACTCTGCGGCAATGTCTGTGTGCAGAAACGCTCGCAATTTCGTCCATCCAGGCCAATAACTGACCTCCGAATAAATTTCCCAGAGTATTGGTGTCATTCGGTAGAACAACCTTTGTAGTAATAGCTAAGGTTTCCAATGCAGTTCTAGGCTTCATGTCCTTTTTTTTGGTAAAAGTACACTAATTTATGTCGGACGGACGTTATTTATTTCCAATTTATTCCGGGTGAAGATTTTTAAAATTTCTTCAGTTAGAAAAAGCCTTACTATATTTACAACCTTCAAAGAGAATTATGGAAAAACTCATTCAGGAATTTTCGTCCAACATCAGTGAGGCATTAAAAATCGCTGCTGGGGCAACTTTTGCTAAACCGAATCAGGAGATCCGAAATATCGTCATTTGCGGTATGGGAGGTTCCGGAATCGGGGGAAGAATTGTGGCTCAATGGGTTCAAAATACCTGTTCGGTTCCGGTATTGTCCGTACAGGAGTATTCATTGCCGGCTTTTGTAAATAAACACAGCCTGGTAATTGGATCGTCTTATTCCGGAAACACGGAAGAAACCCTGTTTGCTTTGGAAGATGCAAAAACAAAGGGTGCAACGATCATCGGGATTTGTTCCGGCGGATCATTGGCTGAATTTTGCAAATCGAATAACTACCCATATGTGGTTGTTCCGGGTGGAAATCCTCCAAGAACGGCTTTGGCTTTTTCATTGGTGCAATTGAGCAATATTTTCATGCAGTTGGGGTATGCCCATTCCACTATTTTGAATGAAATTTCAAACGGAAAGACCTTAATTGATTCGGAGTCCGCACACATCAAGTCAGAAGCGATGCGCGTAGCACACGAGCTTCAGAAACGAACAATCGCTGTTTATGCAGGATCGGAGTATGAAGCAATCACGATCCGCGCGAAACAACAGTTCAACGAAAATTCCAAAGAATTGTGCTGGCAGCATGTCATTCCCGAAATGAACCACAATGAATTAGTGGGCTGGGGCGGAGGAGACAACCGTTACGGATGTTTGTTTATCCAGACGGGTGATTTGTCGATGCGCAATCAAAAACGGTTCGATATTTCCATTGAACGCACCAAATCAAAAACAGATAAAGTAGAAATCATTTCGGCAAAAGGAGCAACTCCTGTTGAAAAGAGCATTTACCTGATTCACCTGATTGACTGGATTTCACTTTACCTATCCGATTTAAAACACGGAGATCCGATCGAAATTGAGATCATTGATTACCTGAAAGCAGAATTAGGAAAAATCAAATAGATATAAAATAAGTAGGGGCGCGATTAATCGCGCCCCTACTTATTTTTGAATGTTTTGTATTAATCTACGAATTTCCCGCCCGCATAAACCTGGAATTCAAACCCTCTGTCGGTATGAACTTCAAAGTTTACCTTCACGTGTGCACCCATGTATTTTTCCGGGTCGCTTGCCAGGATATTGACTAATTGATCTTTGTAATCCAATCTCAGGGCAGTTGTAAATCCATCCGGATCATCTGCACCAAGAATGATATAGCTAAACATATCCTGGTTTACAAATCCCTGGAAAGTAGTTGCAAATTCTTTTTGAGAATTTAATACATCCATTGCTTTGTCCGAAGTTATCGGATGCAGTGGCGCAGGTTTGTATTTCATGCCAGCGATATCGTCCTGAAAGGAAGCACTGCGTTCTTTGGTCTTGATGATTTTTCCTTTTGCATCGTAATAAGAAATACGGTCAATGAATACGGCTTCATTGGAACCATTCACCTGGTCAATTAATTCCTGGATCACAAAGGGCTTTCCGTTATTCAGGTAATAAAAGCGTGTTCCGTTCGTTTTGCCATTTCCTTCTGAGAACTGCTCTTCCAGGATTTGAAGTACTTTGGCTGTGTCGAGGTACCCGATCACTTCCATCATTTGTCCGTCACCTTTTTCGTAGTGCAGTGAATTGGCAATCAAATCCGAAGATTCCGTTATTTTTTTCAGTTCCAGCACCTGTTGATCCATTTCAGCTTCGTTTTTGAAATGCTTCACGATGGTTGTCTTTTCTTCGGGGCTTTTTTCCGTGGAATTATCAGAACCACAAGAAACTAATCCGACAAGTAATAAAGGGAAAATATACTTTTTCATAACGTTTGTTTCATTCAAAATGAGGTGACACGTAAAAGTAACAGGTTTATAACAAATTGCACCCTTTTTTTCGCTTAAATTAGGTCCCGAAAACAATTCAGAGTATGGAAAAGATCGTTATTGCAGGAGGTTCAGGGCTTATAGGCACAGGATTGGCAGATCATTTAAGAAAAGCAGGCCACGAAGTTTGGATACTTTCCAGAAAGCCTTCTGATTTGGAGCGTTTCTTCCTCCACTGGAATCCGGAAACCAAAACGATAGATCCGGGTGCACTGGATAAAACTACCGTTCTGATCAATCTTTGCGGAGCTGAACTGGCTGCCAAACGATGGACGGGGTCCCGGATCAAAGAATTATACGATTCACGGGTAGAAACCACTCGTTTTTTGTTTGAATCGTTTAAAAGTTCCAATGATCTGAAGCAGTATGTGTCAGCATCCGGTGCAGTTGCTTATGGATTTGAACACCCGGAAAAGATCTATAAAGAAGAAGATGATTTTGGAAATGACATCATTTCGGATATTACACGCAAATGGGAAAAAGCAGCCGATCAGTTTTCACAAATCTGCATAGTTTCAAAAGTCAGAATTGCCGTAGTATTGAGTGAATCAGGCGGTGCTTTGCAAAAATTGGCCAATCCTATCAAGAAAGGATTTGGAGCCGTTTTATCTTCCGGAGAACAAGCCATTCCATGGATTTACAGCGAAGATCTTTACCGCGTTTTTGGGCTGATCATTGAACATAAATTGGAAGGGGCCTATCATGCTTCAGCAGGAAACACAAGCAATAAAGAACTTACAAAACTGATCGCTAAGGTCTTGAAGAAAAGCTTATTGCCTGCAGTTCCTAAGTTTGTAGTTCGAATCCTCTTTGGAAAAATGGCAATGATGCTGCTATCTGGCAATAAAGTCTCCAATGAGAAAATTCGTTCCGAAGGATTTTCTTTCCTCCACGGAAATCTTAATTCAACAATTCAGCGTATTTTTGGATAAAAAAAATCCTCTGCCAAAAGACAAAGGATTTTGCTATTAATCGAAAAAACAAGAGCACCCCTACTCCTGTTACTCAAATGAGTACTTTTTAAAACGAATGACCTATGAAAATCATTCGAACAGAACAAAGATGAAACAAGGCGTTGGTTATTCGAAATCAATGTTTTGAGTATTTACGATAACCAAACGATAATTGATTATATTTATTTATCTGTAAATCAGGGTATTACAAACGTTATTTCAAGTAAAAAATTACAATGTCCACAGGATCAACAGATAGCTTAGTTCGTTTAATTTCTTCCTTATCAAAGGCAGAAAAACGGAGTTTTAAGCTTTATGCGAATCGAAATTCTTCCTCCCAGGAGGAAATGAAATATTTGCAGTTGTTTGATTTTATTGATAAAACAGATAATTATTCGGACGAAGTGGCGATTTCCAAAATCAGCGGAATCAAAAAAAGCCAGCTTTCAAATATCAAAGCCCATTTATACAAGCAGCTCTTAACGAGTTTAAGGCTTCAGCATGCGGCGCATTTACCAACTATTGAGATCCGCGAATCGATGGATCATGCTTTGATCCTGTATGAGAAAGGGTTTTACAACCAGGCGCTGAAATTATTGGACAAAGCGAAACAACATGCTATCAAGATTCAATCCACGATCCTGCATTTGGAGATCCTGGATTTCGAAAAATTCATTGAATCGCAGCACATTACGCGCAGTGTTTCTTCACGTGCAGATGAATTGACAGCAGAGAGCCGCACTTTGAGCAAACATGTCCAGGGAAGTATCCAATTTTCAAATTTGTCCCTGCAGCTCTATGCTTTGAACGTGAAAGTGGGCTTTGTACGAGATGAAAAAGATTACCGTTTCGTCAAAGAATTCTTCGCCACGCGTTTACCGGAATACAACATTTCGGAATTAAGCTTTGAAGAAAAAATGCACCTGTATAATGCATACGTCTGGTATCATTACATGACACAGGAGTTTTTGATGTGCTTCAAATACGCCAGTTTGTGGGTGAAACTGTTTGAGGACAACTCACATGTGAAGGATCATTACCGCGAAATGTATTTGAAAGGCTTATATAATTTACAGAATGCTTTGTTCAACCTCAGAAATCACAAGCGTTTGCTGGAATCCATTCAAAAGTTGGAGCGTGCAGACCTGGGAGACCGGGAGAATGAAAATATCGCTTTGCTGCACCGCATGTACTGGCTTACGGCAAAGATCAATTATTATTATTTATGCGGTACCTTTTCCGAAGGAATTGAAATTGTTCCGAAAGTAGAGCAGTTTCTTTCCGATCACGAAGACCGCCTGGATAATCACCGCATTATGATCCTGTATTATAAAGTTGCTTGTTTGTATTTCGGCAATGATGACAATAAAATGGCGATTAAATACCTGAACAGGATCATCCAATTGAAAGATGTTTCCCTGCGGGAAGATATCCAGGCTTTTGCGCGCATTTTGAACCTGATTGCGCATTTTGAACTTGGTACGGAAGATCATTTATTGGATTACCAGATTAAATCCGTTTACCGGTTCTTGCGGAATATGGGAGATTTACACGGAGTACAGAAAGAAATCCTGAACTTCCTGCGCCAGCTTCCGTTCTCAGATGATCCTTCACTGATGCGGGCATTCCGTATTTTGCATGGTAAACTGGTGAAATTGTCAAAACTTCCTTATGAAAAACGCCCGTTTTTATACCTGGATATCATTTCGTGGCTCGAGTGTAAGATCGAAAAACGCAGCGTTCAGGAAGTCATTCGCGATAAATCTTTGTTGGAACAGGAAACAGGCCAAAGCGTCTATTTCCCTGAATAATAAAGGGAATCAGCAAATCTTAGTTCTTTTCAAATAATCAAATGACGAAAAATTAAGCAAAAAATACAACGCAAACTTGTCAGTTTTAAAATAAGTTGTACTTTTGATTAGTTAGTCGTCAGATAAATGTTTAAATACTCAACAGTTAATGACGGGATTAAAAGTAGGTGATCGAATGCCTGATTTCCAGGAAAAAGATCAAAATGGAAAAGAAATATCGAACCGCGATTTTGCCGGTAAAAAATTAGTTATCTATTTCTATCCGAAAGACAATACACCGGCTTGTACGAACCAGGCATGCAGTTTAAGGGATTCGTACCCGGAATTAAAAAAGGCGGGGTATTCTATTTTGGGAGTGAGTATGGATACAGAAAAGGCACATACGAAATTCATTGAAAAGTTTAGTATCCCTTTTCCATTGATCGCAGACACTGAACGGAAAATGATTGATGCATTTAAAGTTTGGGGACTGAAAAAATTTATGGGACGTGAATATGATGGAATCCACAGGACCACGTTTGTCATAGATGAAAAGGGGCTCATCACGCATATAATTGATAAGCCAAAAACAAAAATACACGGTGAGGAGCTATTAAATTTAGAATGACGCGAACATCGTAAGTAGTTTACGACCTACTGGTCATACATTTGCAGAAACGATAACAAAACGATATAAATTAAACGATATGGCAGTTAAAGAAATTAACCCGGACAAATTGAAAGCGCTTCAGCTAACAATGGAAAAGTTGGACAAGACTTTTGGAAAAGGATCTGTAATGAAATTAGGAGATAATGCAATTGAAGAGGTGGAAGTAATTCCTTCCGGTTCAGTTACCCTCGATTTGGCTTTAGGAGTAAATGGTTACCCGAAAGGAAGAATCGTTGAGATCTACGGACCGGAATCATCCGGAAAAACAACTCTGGCCATTCATGCAATTGCAGAATGTCAGAAAAATGGAGGGATAGCAGCATTTATTGACGCAGAGCACGCATTTGATCAGTTTTATGCTCAGAAATTGGGGGTTGATGTCAACAACCTGTTAATTTCTCAACCCGACAACGGAGAACAGGCTTTGGAAATCGCCGACAGTTTGATCCGCTCAGGAGCAGTTGACTTATTGGTAATTGACTCCGTGGCGGCATTGACGCCAAAGGCAGAGATCGAAGGAGAAATGGGTGATTCACAAATGGGACTACAAGCTCGTTTGATGTCCAAAGCATTGCGTAAACTTACCGGTTCGATCAACAAAGCAAAATGCTGCTGTATTTTCATCAACCAATTACGTGAAAAGATTGGTGTGATGTTCGGTAACCCGGAAACAACAACGGGAGGAAATGCATTGAAATTCTACGCTTCCATGCGTATTGATATTCGCAGAGCGAGTCAGATCAAAGAAGGAGAAGACGTAATCGGTAACCGCGTGAAAGTGAAAGTTGTGAAGAACAAAGTAGCTCCGCCATTCCGCAAAGCAGAATTCGATATCATGTACGGGGAAGGAATTTCCAAAGTAGGTGAGATAATCGACCTGGGAGTAGAATTGAATATCTTGAAGAAAAGCGGATCCTGGTTCTCTTATGGGGAAACACGTTTAGGACAAGGAAGAGATTCCGTTAAAAATATGATTGCTGATAATCCGGAATTAATGGATGAATTAGAAGCAAAAATCAAAGAAGCTCTTGGCTCTACTGCTACTGCAGTAGTAGTGGAAGACCAGGACTAACTGCATATCGTTTCCAATGAGTCCTGTCCGCTTCGGCGGGCGGGGCTTGTATTGGAGCAATAGGGCTAAGCACATCACTTTTCACTTCAAGTAATTTACTACCGCTAAGAAACAAAGGCGCAAAGTATTCTTTTGAACTCTATTAATCCTTCGCGTCCTCCTTTCTTCGGTTTAATCATTGCTAAATTTCTTTGTGTACTCATGCATTGGAATTAACACCTTCTCGACAATATTTCCTTACTTTTGCCCAAACTGAAGCAAATGGTATTATCAATGACCGGCTACGGAAAAGCAACAGGTTCCTTTCAAGGGAAGAGAGTTGTTGTGGAAATCCGTTCCTTAAACAGTAAAAGCTTAGATCTGAATATGCGTGCAATTCCATTGTACCGTGAGATTGAATTGGAAAATCGTTCCATCGTTGCTGAATTATTAGACAGAGGTAAAGTAGAATTATCTATTTCTTTGGAGAATTCAGGAGAGACTAAAAATTACGCTATCAATCGTGATCTGGCTCAGGCATATTACAATGACATCAAGGAAACAGCTGAGTTATTGGGTGAACCAATGGATAATATTCTCTCTATGGTTTTGAGAATGCCGGAGATTTACTCCAATGAGAAAGAAGCACTTTCTGATGAAGAATCGACTTTCGTACAAGGCTTGGTGCGTGAGGCTTGTAATCATCTGAACGAATTCCGCAAGCAGGAAGGCGATCAGCTGCGAAAAGATTTCGAAGGAAATATCGGACGCATCGGAGAATTACTGGAGGAAGTTCCCAAATATGAAACGGCACGCATTGAAGCGGTTCGTGAGCGTATGAAAACAGGATTAGAGAAAATTACCAATATTTCCATCGACTTAAACCGTTTGGAGCAGGAAATCATTTTCTACATTGAAAAGATGGATGTTTCAGAAGAGAAAATGCGTCTTTCAAACCATTTGAATTATTTCCTTGAAACCATGAATATTCCGTTATGCGGAAAAAAACTGGGCTTTATTACACAGGAGATTGGTCGGGAGATCAACACACTTGGAAGCAAATCCTATCATGTGGAAATGCAGAAAATTGTGGTTGAAATGAAAGACCACCTGGAGAAAATCAAAGAACAAGTTCTAAATACCCTGTAAAATGGTTTTCGACTCGAGTGGAGGTAAATGTGTGATATTTTCAGCACCATCAGGCGCAGGAAAAACCACCATTGTTCAATACTTGCTGGGGAAAATTCCTGAATTGGCATTCTCCATTTCGGCATGCAGCCGCGATCCGCGTGGTGAAGAAGAAAACGGGAAACACTATTATTTTTTAGGCATTGAAGGATTCAGGCAAAAAATTGAGAGTGGCGAATTGGTAGAATGGGAAGAAGTTTATACGGACAATTTTTACGGAACCTTGTCATCAGAATTGGAAAGAATCTGGAGTGATGGAAAAACCGTCATTTTCGATGTAGATGTGGTTGGAGGATTGAACCTGAAAAAGATCATGGGAGACAATGCCCTGGCAATTTTCGTACAACCACCTTCTTTTGAAGATTTGGAAAGGCGTCTGCGTTTTCGAAGTACGGAGACGGAAGAAAAAATTGCGATGCGTTTGGAGAAAGCGCATATCGAATTAGACCGTGCACCGGAATTTGATTACATTCTTTTGAACGATGAACTGGAAAGAGCGTGCAAAGAAGCTGAAGAAGTCATTCGTAAATTTATTTCGGGATTATGAGAGTAGGCTTGTATTTCGGAACATTTAACCCCATTCATGTCGGGCATTTGGTCATCGCAAACTTCATGGCGGAATACACGGATATCGATCAGGTTTGGTTGGTTGTCACGCCTCAAAACCCTTTGAAAATGAAGTCTTCACTATTGCCTGATTATCACCGTTTGGCTATTGTGAATGAAGCAATCCAGGATAATTTTAACCTGAAAGCCTCAGATATTGAGTTCAAATTGCCTCAACCAAATTATACTTCAACGACCTTAGCACATCTGAAAGAAAAGTATCCGAATTACGAGTTTTCCCTGATCATGGGAGAAGACAATCTCAGAACTTTTCATAAATGGTTTAACCACGAACATTTGCTGGCGAACTATAAGTTTTATGTCTATCCGCGTGTTTTAACTGTTCAGGAAGAAGAGGAAGTTCAGGAAATTGGCCATTATCCTGAAAATGGATTTATGAATCACCCGAATATTGTGATGTGCGAAGATGCTCCGGTGATGAAGGTATCGTCGAGTTTTGTGCGACATGCCATTAAAGAGGGAAAAGATGTGCGTTACCTGTTAACCGATCCGGTTCGCAAGTACATTGATGAAATGAATTTTTACCGTTAAGCTTTTGCTTTACGTTTAAACAAACGTGCGATTTGCTTGCGGAAGAAGAACATTAGAATTAAATAGGGAATTGCGATCAGGAATAAAATCCCCGTATTGATAGAAGATCCAAAGGAATTTTCATTTAATTCACTTCCCTGCTCTGCCAATAGCTTGCACTGAGAACAACCTTGCCCAAAAACAAAATCAACAGCAATAAGTGCGATTACCAATAAAAACAACTGTTTTTTCATGCTTGTAAAAGTACGAACAAAACGGTTAGTCTGTTCTTGATTGTTTGGGATTTAACATATTGCTCATGGGAATAGCTTTCCTCATTCTGTTTCTGCTTTTCATGCTCTTATCACAACAAATCAACCAGTTCCTTCTTACTCAACTGCTTTAGCGTACTCACATCTGTATGTACCAAATCTCCCACTAATTCCTGTTTACGTTTTTGAAGCTCGAGTATTTTTTCTTCAATTGTATTTGGAGTGATGAAGCGCACTGCGACCACTTTTTTGTCTTGCCCAATACGATAAGCACGGTCAATGGCCTGGTTCTCTACCGCCGGATTCCACCAGGGATCCATGAGATAAACATAATCTGCCTGTGTTAAATTCAATCCCATTCCACCTGCTTTCAAACTGATCAGGAAGACACGAATCTCATCGTTCTCCTGGAATGCAGTTACGACCTCTTTTCGTTTCCTGGTTTGACCGGTTAATTTGGAATATGGAATCTTTCGCTCCTCCAGTGCTTTTTCGATCAATTCAAGCATTCCCACAAATTGAGAGAATACCAAAATTTTATGATGCTTCTTTTTATCTTCGATCTGCTCCAGTAATTCCTGGATCTTCGCCGACTGCTCTCCATAAGAAACTCCGTTTTCCTTGATTAAAGCAGGAGAATTGCAGATTTGCCGCAATCTGGTCAGTCCTGCGAGCACATGCATGCTGCTTTGCCCGTCCAAAAAGTCGGGTTCGCTCATCAGGTATTCCTTCAATTCGGTTTTGTAGACATCATAAACACGGCGTTGCTCGTGATCCATTTCACAGTAAACAACCATCTCTGTTTTTTCAGGAAGTTCTGTTGCCACTTGTTTTTTGGTGCGTCTTAACAGGAACGGATGAATGCGTTTTTGCAGTTCTTTTGCACGCTGACTATCCTGGAATTTGTCAATCGGCATGGCAAAATGTTCTTTGAATTGTTTCAGTGAGCCGAGCATTCCGGGATTGCAGAAAGACAGGATCGAATAAATGTCGAGCGTATTGTTCTCAATCGGTGTTCCGGTAAGCACAAAACGTTGTTTGGACTGAAGCAGACGAACCGTTTTGTAACGTTTAGAATCCGGATTTTTAATCGCCTGACCTTCGTCCAGAATAACGGTATCGAATACAAAATCTTTCAAATAACGAATGTCCGAAAGCATAGTTCCGTAAGTGCTTAACAAAATGTCGTAGCCTTCAAAATGCTGCACGGATTTGATGCGTTTGGTTCCATGAAGATCTAAAACCCGCAAATGCGGAGTAAATTTTGCGATTTCATCCTTCCAGTTGAAAACCAAAGAAGTGGGAACAACTATTAAATGAACCCCTTTTTTAACTTCGGTTTTTTTAGAGAGATAGGCCAGCACCTGGATGGTTTTTCCAAGTCCCATGTCATCCGCAAGAATTCCTCCAAATCCAAAATCATTCAAAAAGTGCAGCCAGTGATAACCTTCGCGCTGGTAGTGACGCAATTCTGTTTGAAAAGAGTTGGGAAGGTCGATCTCCGGAATGCGTTCAAAATGCGTGATCTTCTCTTTCAGATCTTCGATTTGCGTTCGAACGGCGTCTTCAATTTCTGCTGTATCAAACCATTCATCGATGAATTGATAAGAAGTTTTTGGAATGCGAATCACGTCATCCACCAATTCTCCTTCCCGGAAGAATGCCGAAAAACGATCGAGCCAATGCTGTGGGAGAAGCGCGGTCTGTCCGTCGCCCAATTTTACATAACGCGATTTTTGAATAATACTGCGCTGGATTTCCTTTAGCCGAATGCGGTTATCTCCAACTTTGATATGTGTTTTCGTTTCAAACCAGTCGATTCCACTGATGATCTGCACGGAAACCTTCATACTTTTCGGAATCAGTTTCAATTTGGTTAATTCCTGGAAACCGTGAATCTCTAATTCAGCCTCACTCCACGATTCAAAAGCATTCAAAAACCAGTCGTTTTCCAGGAATTGAGTTTTGTGCAGGTAGAAAAAATCACCGCCCAGCTGGTATTCAAAATCTTTGTGCAGTCGAATAATTTGACCTAAAAAGCTGACCTCGCTATTTTCATCACGTGGAATTTCAAAGGAGTTTCCGGTTTGGTCTATGGTCAACAATTTTCGTTTGGATAAAATCGGAATTTCCACACTTCCATATTCCATGATCGGGGTAATGTGAATGTAATGTTCACTATCCGTCAAATAGATACGTTTTGCTTTTACAGTTGCTAATTCGGTTTGTTTGATAACTGCACGAGGAGCTTTTTTGACGTAAGAGTAATTGATACTTACCACGTTTTCAAGCGGAACAAGGAAACGACTGTGGAAATCATCAAATTGTGACTCGTGAATGATCAATTTGTGATGATTCTTCCGGAAATAGCTCAATGTCCGCAGGTAATTCCAGCTTTTGATCAGGTAAAGGTCCTGTCCTCGCCGGAGGAACAATTCACTCTTCATTTTTACCTGGTCGAATGAAATTTTGTGATTATCACATTCAATAAACCCTGTTATTTCATAAAATTCCTGGTTTTGATCGACATTCAGATGCATTAACATCGGTTTGTCGTGAATGTGCAGCGTAAAATCCGTGTCCTTTGGAGGCTTGATGTTCCAGGATTCAATAACCTCCATCTCTTCGAAAAGCGGTTTTGCCAGGTGGATTGATTTAACAACTTTCAAAAACAGTTCTTCATCGTTCACCAGGTTCCTGTACAAATGATGTTTGGCACCCAGTATTCCTAAAGCGGTATAAGCCTGTATCATCTCCGGTTTTGTTTCCTGCAAAGCCAGTTCCAATGCATTCAGCACCCTGATAGGGGCTTTTATTTTCCCGTTTTGGGTCAGGGCGCTTTCGTGAACTTCAAATTCAAAATGATTTTCGTTGGCATGGGCGGAAAATGCAATATACCGGTTTGGTAAGGAAGTGTGCAGCTTTTCCGGGGAAAAGGGAACAGGAGCCAGCTTCTTGTTCAGTTCGTCTATTTTATCAGGAGTTAAACGAATAAGCTCCGGATTTTTGGAAGCAACCGTTACTTTTCGGTTTTCGTAAGAAATTTGAAAAATGGTGTTCCATTTCGCTTCATCAGAAATTCCGTAGGAAAGAGCCACTTCCGAAATGCGTTTTTTGCGATCGGATTCGTCAAAGAAAATCCGGAAATCTGCCAATTCCATCACCCGGTAAAGCACAATTGCCTGGTGATCGCATAATTTTCGGCCATTTCCACCGCAGCTGCATGCAAGAGCAACCGTATTATTTTGCTGTGTCAGGATAACCTCATGCTCTGCCCGGAAACCGTAATTACATAAGAAAATGCCTTTATCAACAAAAAGTTCAATTGCATGGACCGAATTGCCGCTGAAATTCAAAACCTGAATGGCAGAAGCTTCAGCAAATTTCAAAAGCGTACCATAATTCAGTTCATGAAAGGGTAAATCGCGAAAAACGAACACTTCTTCGTCTTCGTAAGGATCATCCATTTCATTAGAACTAAGCATGAAGTGAAGTTAGCGAAAATTCAGAAAATCCGTGGTAAGAACTCCCGTTTTTAGATTCTTATTTCAATATTAATTGGATATTTGTAGGGATTGATTATTCTAAGTAATTTGGAGTCTTGAAAAAAAGGAGAATAACAAATAGCATTGCATTTTTACTGATCACATTGGTTACGTTGATCTTTCAATTCAAACATCTGAATGAAGTTCCTGCGTATACCCATACATGGGCTCAAAATGACCGTCTTGCTCTTGCAAACGGGTTTGTGAGAAATGATCTGAATTTTTTCAAGCCTCAGAATTACATTTTAAACCACCAGTTCCCGAACAATTGGTCTGCTCCAAGCTATTCGACTGTAACAGCTGTAGAATTCCCGATCCACGATTACATTCCGGCGGTTTTCATGAAAACGTTTGGAACGAATCAGCCATGGGTGTTTCATGCATATATTCTCATTTACAGCATTGTCGGATTTTTCTTCCTGTACCTGCTTGCTGAGAAAATCTGTGGTTCGAAGGTAAAAGCTGCTTTAGTGGTTGTTTTTGCTATTTCATCTCCGGTTTACACTTTTTATCAGGGCGGATTTTTGCCAACGATACCAAGCATTGCAAATACAATTATCGCGCTTTATTGTTATGCGCTCTATTTTGAAGGTGGAGCAAAAAAGTGGTTCAGATGGGCGCTGTTCTTTTTTACATTCACCGCGCTTGCCCGTTTTACTTTCGTGATCCCTTATTTTGCAGTTCTTGGTTTTGAGTTAATCCGAATTTTTCAGAAGAAGGCAAAATTTTGGCCGAATATTCTGGGAGTTGGTCTCTCTTTCGGAGTCATTTTTGCTGCACAATATTACAACAGCACACTCCGGGCAGAATACGGGTCGGATTTCCTGAGCCAGTTATTACCTGCCGATAATATGGAGGAAATGAAGATAATCCTTCAGCATGTATGGGAAGTATTTGTACTGGCTTATTTTTCAATGAAGCATTACTTCCTGATTTTCCTCTTGATCGTATTGGTTTTCATAGCTTTCCTGGTCAAAGAGCGAAATGCACACAAAACTTTTTCAGCTTGGTGGGTCATTTGTTTGTTTTGGTTTATTGGAGTAGGTTTATTCTGGTTTGCCATGAGCAAACAATTCTACGCTCACGATTATTATTTTCTCGACACGTTCTATTTGCCGATGGTTTTTTTTGTAGCTCTTTGCCTGGCAATTCTTCCCAAACCTCAGTGGTATTACGGAGAAACTGTCATGGCATTGTTCGTGATTTACTTCGGAATTGTGGCATTCAAAGAAACCTCCGAATTTCAGAAGCAGCGTAGGATTTATGTAGCAAGCGACCACTTTACCGGAACGGTAATAAACTTTGAAGGATCGGATGACTTTTTAACGAAATCCGGTGTTGCAAGAGAAGACACGATCCTGGTGATCCATGCTGACGGGCCGAATATTCCCTTTGTCCAAATGGATCGGGTTGGACTGGCTGTTGTAGGGCATTCTCCGGATGATATTGATAGAGCTTTGACCTGGAAATGGGATTACCTGGTTTTTAAGAAACCTTATTTCATCGAAGAAGTGTATTCGATTTACCCGCAGATCTTAGAAAGTGTGGAATCGATCGCTGTGAATGAAAACCTGATTTTATGTAAGCGAAAGACAGATACGATTCCGCAGTCCCTGATGGAATTTATGGGAGTGAAAAAAGCGTATAAAATTCTGAAGACGGATTTTGAAGGAGAAATGGGCGATGTTAACGGCGTAATCGTGGAGAAGGATCCGGCTAATCCCAAAAATAAAATTGGACTGATCAATGAAAATGAAGTGTATGGTTTTGCACATGATTTCACCAAACAGATTGGTCCCGATTCCAAAGGAAGAATACTAAAGGTGAAAGGAAAATTCCTGCGGAAGAATGAGAACGAAATTTCGATTATTGTCGCTTATTCCAATGAGAATGAGTTGTCTTATTACCAAACAATAGAATTAAATGCGGTGTCAAAGGCCAACGAATGGGCAGAGAAGGAGTTTATCCTATTCCTTCCGAAGAGATCTTCTCCAACAGAGAAGTTGAGTTTCTATATTCACAACACAAATAAGAATGTGGTTTTGCTCGATGATTTCGAATTTGCGTTTTACAGGAACTAGACCCTGAACCACTAAAAGAGGCGAACTGAATTATGGAGACATTTGTAAACAGAATTGTGAGCCACATGGACGAACATGCACTGAATTTTCAGAATGCATGTATTGTTGTTCCTTCTGAGCGAATGGTTGCCTATTTGCAGCGAGCTTTCTTTGAATACTATCAGAAACCGATTTTGTCTCCCAAAATTGTTACTATTGATCGCTGGATCCAGGACCTGAACCCGATTCCGGTTCTCGATAAAACCAGCCTGCTTTTTGAATTGTATGAAATCTTCAGAAAAGATCCGGTAGAAATCAATGTTGATTCTTTCGATTCTTTTATGGCCTGGGGACAAATTCTGCTTAGTGATTTTGATGAAATAGACCGCTATTTGGTTCCCGCTGATCAATTGTTTAAGAACCTGAGAGATATTCGTGAAATTGAAAATTGGTCATTCAATTCGGAAGAATTATCCAAAGGTCAGATTCAGTTCATGGCCTTTTGGGAGAAATTGAAACCGTATTATTTTGCACTCGAGGAGCAATTGGAATCAAAATCGCTTACTACCAAAGGGAAAGCTTATCGCCACCTGGCAAATAATATTGATTTGGCATTTGCAGGTGATAAAGACACACAATTTGTGTTCGCCGGATTTAATGCACTTTCCGAATCTGAAATTTCGATCTTGAAGCAGCTTTCTATGATGGGAAGAGCTTCCATTTTGATGGATTCGGATGCATTTTATTTCAATGACGGAATTCACGAAGCCGGACAATTTCAGCGCGATTTGTGTAAACGGCTCGATTTGAAAACACTTCCCTTTATTGAGAATAATCTCAGCACGAAAGAGATGCAGATCCATGTGGTGGAATGTCCGCAGTTTACTTCTCAGGCGCAGGTTGTAGGGAGTGAATTGAAAAAGTTGAATTCCGTGGAGCTCAATGAAACATTGGTTCTTTTGGCGGATGAAAGTTTATTGAGTTCTATTCTGAAACACCTTCCGGCAGAAATTGGCCAGGCGAATATTACCGTGGGTTTGCCCTTGAGACAAACATCCCTGCGTTCATGGGTCGATCTGATTTTTAGGTTGCAGGAATCCTTCCTCAGAAGAGGGAATTCGAGTATTTATTACCGCGATTTTATTCAGTTTGCGCATCATCCGTTTATTTTGGGAGTGCTTTCTGCTGCGGAGAAAAAGGAAATTCAGGAAATCGAATCCAGAATCATTAATCACAATTGGCATTTCCTCGATCGGAAGAAATTGGACCTTAGTGAGCGTTTATCTGAATTGAATCAACTCATTTTCGAACCCTGGAAAAGTGATTGGTTAAAAGGAATCAAGGTTATTCAGCAGTTGAATGAAAAACTGGATCTCTGGCTCGAAGAAAAGAATGAATTGGAACGTGCAATTGTACGCCGGTTTGCACATTCGACCATTGTACTGCAGAATATCCTGAGCACGCAGTCTCCGGTGATGAGCATTTCGTCGTTCCGGAATTTATTCAACGGGAACTGGAGCAATGAAACCATCGCGTATTTTGGAAATCCGCTGGAAGGATTGCAGATCATGGGCTTATTGGAAACGCGTGGATTGGATTTCAAACGCATTTTTGTTTTCGGACTGAATGAAGGTTCCATGCCGCCACAGAATGCGATTAATACCATTATCCCGATGGATTTGAGAAAGTATTTCGGCCTGCCAACCCCGCGTGAGAAACAGGGACTTTTTGCACATCACTTTTACCGCTTGCTGCACCAGGCAGAAAAAATGTTGATCACTTATTCAAGTGCTTCGGAATCTGTTGGATCCAGCGAACCAAGCAGGTATATCCAACAAATCGAATTGGAATTAGCGCAGATCAATCCGAATATCCGGATTCAAAAGTCGTTTTACACAGCCGGGAATAAGGAAAAGGTAGGAACAACTTCTATCGAAAAAACACCGGAAGTTATCGACCGTATTTACGAAGTGCTGAATGGGGGAATCAGCTTCTCGATGCTGGATAAATTCATGAGCTGCCCGCTGGATTTCTACTACCGCTATGTACTTCGTTTCGGGGAAGAGAATAAAGTGGAAGAAGATATTGAGAGCAGTACTTTGGGAACGATCATTCACTATGTACTGGAGAACCTGTTTGAGCCTTTTATTGATCGTTTTGACGAGCAAGGCAGAAAAATCTCAGGGAAAGCCGTTACTGAAGAAGACTTGTTCAAAATGGAAAAACAAGTTCCGCTTTTGGTGAGTAAAAGTTTCGAACTCCATTTCTCGGAAGACCGGAATTCCTGGCAAACCGGAACCAATCATATCAACTTTGAAGTGGCCAAGGAAATGGTCCAGAATGTACTCCGGAGAGACCGGACTATCTTGAAGGAAAATCCGCAAAAAGCCTTGTTTATTCTTGGTTTGGAAAGAAAACTGGAAACGTTGATTCCAATTACCAATGATCCCGATTCCGGCAAATCATTCGAAGTACGTCTTTCCGGGATTTGTGACCGAATCGATCAATTCGACGGTGTGCACAGGATCATTGATTACAAGTCGGGAAGTGTGAGTGAGGAAAAGGTGAAATTGAAGAAAACGGCCAACCAGGAAAGCTATGAAGAAGCCATTCTATCGGATCGGCGAAAGGGAAATCCCCAGCAAAAACACGTGTTGCAGTTGCTCATTTATTGTTACCTCTATTACAGGGAAACGGGAATTTTAACAGACCAGGCCGGAATTTTTTCATTCCGATCGATCAAAGAAAGTCCGCACTTTTTGAAGCTTCCGGAAGATATGAGAAAGGAGGATATCCCGGAGTTCCTGGAAAAGATCCTAAAAGAAACCATTTCGGACATGCTTGATCAAAGCGTTGCCTTTGAGCACAACAAAGATTCGAAGTTTTGCGCGTATTGTAATTGATTGTTTATCTTCAAGATTGTAACGGTCAAATAATTTGACAGTTATCATTAAAACTTAAACCATGCAGCTAAAATTGGTATCGCTTTTCGCATTGTGCTTTTTGTTGTTGGGTTGTTTCCCGGACAAAGTTGAATTAAAGGGGAATTTAAAAATCCCTCCTTACGAAGATCTGATTGCCGAAGTAGAAAATCAGCGTTCGGCCTTTCAGAAAGAATATACAAATGCGGATGAAGCAGCCCGGAATAAAATCGAAGCGAAAGCAGCAGATTATTTAGTGGGAAAAATCACACAGGATTTCTTCGATCAGTGGGACGGGACTGAATGGGATTTCAACGGAACAACCCGCACTCCGCGAAAAGGTAAAATTGCATGCGGGTATTTCATTACAACGGTACTTTCAGACGCCGGCTTTAAAATTCCACGAACTAAGTGGGCACAGCAGGCTTCCGAATATTACATCACCCGGATGACGTCTGAGGTGAAGCGTTTCAGCAATCAAACACCTGAAGCCATGAGAGAGTACTTCCTGAAGAATCCGGACGGGTTGTATGTTGCAGGGCTGGATAGTCATGTGGGTTTTGTCTATAAATCGGGAAAGCAGGTCACTTTTACACATGCCAGTTATTACGACCCGAAGATTGGTGTGCAAACCGAAGAACTCATTGGAGATAATCCTTTTGCCAAGTCGGCTTACCGGGTTGTTGGGCGCATTCTGACTAAAGAAATGATCCGCAAGTGGATTTTAGGGGAAAGCTGGGAAGTGTAATTAATCCTCCAAACCTTGATTCTTCAGTGCTTCATCAATTCCTTCCAGGTCGGTATAGAACTCTTCTCCAAATGCACGAATAAGCGGCTCGCGTAAAAACTTGTAAACCGGAACATCCAGTTTATCGCCGCAGGCACAAGCTGGTTTACAGATATCCCATTCCTCGTAGTTCAGCGCCAGACCTTCACTCAGTTTCTTCACCCGGATCGGATACAAATGACAGGAAACAGGTTTTTTCCAGGTAGTTTTTCCGGCCAAATAAGCTTGCTCGATGGAACATTTGGTAATTCCCTGATCGTCGAAATAGACAAAAGCGCATTCCTTTCCGTTGACCAAAGTCGAAGCGGGTTCATTCCAGGGATCGATATAGAAAACACCTGATTTTTGGACAGCTTCAATTCCTTCCGGGCGCATAAACGGGATCACTTCGTCCAGGATTTCCTCCATGATGTCGACTTCCTCAAAAGTAAGCGGAGCCCCGCCGTCACCTTCTATACAGCAAGCACCTTTGCACGCACTCAGGTCGCATACGAATTTCCGGTCAAATACTTCCGTCGAAATCAATTTATCATCTATCGCTACAATCATACTACAAGTTATTGAAAGGAGTTGACAAGGGCAATTAAATCATCGAACTGCGCATCTGCCAGGATTAGTTTGGGTTCCGGGTGATGTGTTTTTTCAGGAACGCAAAATACGGTCATGCGTGCTGCTTTCCCGGAAATGATTCCATTCAAAGAATCTTCAATGACCAAACAGCGTCTTGGATCTAAGTCCAGGCCCTTTGCTGCCGTTAAATATACTGCCGGATGAGGTTTTCCAAACAATTCGTATTCCGCAGAATGAATGGCCTGAAAAAAATGCCGGATTTGCAAGGTGTCCAAAATACAATCGATCAAAACCTGGTAAGAAGAAGTGGCCAAACCGATTTTCAGACCTTTTGAAGCAAAAAATTCAAGTGATTCTATGACGCCCGGCAAGGGAGTTGCCCGTTCGGTCAATAATTCGATCATGCGCTGAACAATCGCATGTTCCACATCTTTCGGACTTGCATCCGGCCAGGGAGAAACCTGGTACCAATAAGAAGTCACTTCATCAATACGCAAACCCACCGTGCGTTGAAAATCCTCTTTTGTCAATGAACAGCCAACACTTTTGAATACGTCTTCCATGGCAATTTTCCACAAAGGTTCAGAGTCGGTTAGAACTCCGTCCATATCATAGATCACTCCGTCAAAATTGCTCAGGCTCATTTTTTCTTATCGACTTTAATAACATACATATTTCCGCCTCCCAAAATTTTCTGACGTTCATCTCCTACGTATATTTTTCCATTCGAATGAACTGCAATGGCTTCTTTTTGCGTAAGAGGGAACAATGTTTGGTGCGATTCATATTTCGCCTTTCCATTTTCGAAAGAATGAATAATTACTCGGTTATAAGTGAGAATATATAACTTGTCATTTTGAATATCGGCAGAAGTTGCAGCATCCCTGAACCAATCACGTTTTCCGAGAATCATAGAATATCTTTTCTTGGCTTTGTGGGTTCCCGGTTTTGTTGGAAGCGTATACACAAAACACTTTCCGTCGAAAGGCTCTGCACGGCACTTGGTAAACAGGTACAAAGAATCGTTGTAAAAACTCATGGCTTCACAGTCGAAGTGTTTCTCTGCCAGTTTTGGAGGAAAATCTTTCTGTTCCGGATAAGAGAACTCAATGAATTTAGCTTCAACATCCTGGTTGTCTAGCACTTTTTTCAGATTCACTTTCAGGATCTTTAAATTGGTGCGGGTGTTATTGTTGTTCCCAAAATCGCCCAGGTACAAGTTCCCTTTCTGATCTAAAGCAATATCCTCCCAATCCGTATTCTCTGCATTGGTAACACTTACTTTGTGACGGATACTTCCATCCAGGTTCAGTACGAAAATCTTCGGATCATTGCCACCGTCATTGTGAGCTATCAGCGTGCTGTCGTTTGCGAAGACCCAACCTGAAATTTCTTTCAAATCTTTGGGCAGACGGTTTGTTTTTTGGACCGTTGCAGCAACAAGAAATAAAGGAATACACAAAAGAACCGCTTTTCGCATGCTGCAAAAGTACGAAGAATGTTAGAATCCCTTGGTATTCTGCGCCTTTGGCGCAGCTTTTTCTTTTTACCACAAATTCGCAAATAAAAAGCGAGCCTACCGGTCTCGCATGATTTATTACCAATCAGAAAAGGCGACCGGTAAGCGCCTCTCAAAATTTATGTATTTGTGGTAAAGAAAAAGCACCTGCGGGCAGGTGCTAATGGATATACTATTTTCGTAAGATCTTAGTTCAAAACTGCTTCCACCCAGGATTTCCCCCATTCTGCGGTTTCGGTTTCATTCCACAATTTCGGATAGAAAATGCGTTTTTGGAAACGCGGAGGCAGGTATTTCTGCCAGTTTGTACCACCTGTTGCGGCAATATCGCCTCTATCTTTCTGTAAGTAACGAACAGCAGATTTGTAATGAACCAAAGGCCAGTTAATATTTACGTTGACATCATTCTGTTTCAGAACATGAATGACTTCAGGTAATTCCTGGTCTTCAGCCGGCAAACGCAAATAACATTGCCACAAATTATCGTTGCGCAGGTTTTCACCCATTTGAATGAATTCTTCTCTGTAACGGTCTTCAAATTGCGTAAGTGTCAGTGTTTTCTTACCCGTTTCCATATCTGTTGCTCCTTCTTTCCAGTAAATGTTCTCAAAAAGCTCAGAAATTGCTTCTTTACCGGTGTATTTTGAACGATGATCCTTGTGGACCAGCTGCAGGAAATCTGTAGAATGAATTTCGATCTTGCGGTATTGAGCAGATTGAAAGCCGGAAGCCGGAGCCAAAGCCAATCTGAACTTCAGGAATTGCTCACGCTCCATTCCGTCAACCATAATCTCAAAACTCTTAGTTAAAGCCTCAAAATAACGATTGATGCGCTGAACATGCTCTACAAAGAATTTTGCATCCAGGTTCTTGCGATCTGAAATTTGCTGGAACTCGTGCAGACATAACTTGAAGTATAACTCAGTTACCTGGTGATACATCAGAAAAACTACTTCATCCGGGAAATCGGTATATGTTTTTTGAAGGGACAACAAAGTGTCTACCTGGATGTAATCCCAATAGTTCGGCATTCTCGAATACAACAAACTATCGAGGTATGTCACTAAGTCCTGACCTTGCGCATCATATTTTGCTTTAAGAAGAGTAATTCTTTCTAAGATTTCAGGAGTTAATTCCATAGTTATTTCCAGATTTTAGGAAGCAAAGATATGCGAAAGCAATGTATTAATCGTGAACAAAAACGTTAATATTTGAACACTTCATTCTTCGCATATCTTCATAGAGTAGCTGTTAGCCTAGTAAACCGATTTACTATTTGGCTTTTACCAAATCGTGCTTCAAGCCCGACCATTCAACTAAATGTAATTTAATGGATCCAACCGGAATTTTTGCTTTCACTAAAATTGGAATTCGGTTTTCATCTTTTGTAACCCAGAAGCTCAAGTCGTCCTGTTTTTTGAATACACGTCCTGTTTGAACAACCGGTGCAAATTTCATACAGTTAAACTTTCCTTTTCGGATGGAAATCTTTTCATCACCCAGGTATTTCACTTTTAAAGGCCAGATTTCATCATCCATGAAGCATTTGAACTCGAAGGTGTCTCCAACTTTCGCAGATTTGAAATTCAAAGTTCGTGCATAGTAAAAAGAAGAGATCATATCCTGGATTCCGGCCGGAGTTGTGAAATCCTTTTCTCCGTTGTGCACCTTTTGCTTGTCCTGCTTGAAAGCATAATCCTGGGATAGCTTGTATCCGCCTTCCTCAACGCGGCGAACGAACTGCCATGGAAAAATGCCTTTCTTATCTAAGTAAGTTTCATAGACATCATTCACCTTATAGACAGAATTGAAACCGCCAAGGGTCCTGCCCGTTCCTTTAATATGGTATAATTCTCTGGTTCCATTTCCTTTTTTGCTGGTCTCTTTCACTTCAAGAACAGCTTCTCCGGCATCAATAAAACCATAGGTAATCCGATAGCGCAGCTTTTCTCCGGTTTGGAATGATGTGTTTGAAACAGTAGGCAATGCGATTTCCTGCATACTACACAATCCCAATACTACCAGGATTGTTGAAGAGATGATCAAACGTGTTTTCATAACTTAAAATATTCTATTGTTGAAGGAGTTGTTTACAAACCAAATGCCAAAAATGACACTTTTGACTGAAATGGAAATAATTGATTCCCAGTGAAAAGATACAACTTTTCCAAATGAATAAAAATACCTGAAATCTGGTATTGAGTCAAGAGCGAGTGTCCCTTACTTTTGTATCCAAATTAAGTTCCAATGAAAAAGACCGCGATCGGGATATTTGTACTTGCTTCAGTAGTATTTGCAGCATGTAAGAAAGATAAAAAAGAAGAACCTTCTGTTGACCAATATGCTCAGCAGAAAACAGACATCAAGAAAACATACGCTGATATGGCTTTTGCCGTATACAAGGATTCATATACCTCTACAGTAACTCTGCAAACTGCATGTCATACTTTTGCTGATAACCCTTCTCAGGTAAACCTGGATGCTGCGAAGCAGGCATGGTTGGACGCACGTGAGATTTACGGTTTATCTGAAATTTTCCGTTTTGTAGACGGACCAATTGATAACACCAATGACGGACCTGAAGGTTTGATCAATGCGTGGCCAATGGATGAAAATTATGTGGATTACGTGAACGGTGATGCAAATTCAGGAATTATCAATGATTTGATAAATTACCCGACAATTGATGCTGCTACCATCACTCAGGCGAATGAATTCGGTGGAGAAACAAAAATATCTTCTGGATACCACGCTGTTGAGTTTTTATTGTGGGGACAAGATTTAAGTAGTGTTTCAGCTGGGCAAAGACCTTACACGGATTACGTTGTTGGTGGCGGAGGTACAGCTTCAAACCAGGCACGCCGGGCAACTTACTTGAAAACAGTAGTTGACTTATTGGTTTCTGCTTTGGATCAGGTGAAAGATGATTGGGATCCGGCAATTCCGGGAAGCTATTACTATACATTCACTGGGATGGATAGCCAAACGGCTTTGCGCAAGATGTTCAACTCTATGCGTGTACTCGCAGGGGATGAGTTGGCAGGTGAGCGCATTTATGTTGCTTACCAAAACGAAGACCAGGAAGATGAGCACTCTTGTTTCTCCGATAATACACACAGAGATATTTATTTGAATGCATCGGCGGTTGAAAACTTATACAAAGGAACGTATACTTCTCCTTTCGGGAACCATGTAAACGGATATGCTTTGGATGATTTGGTTGGATTGATCAATGCAACAAAAAATACGGCTTTGATTAATCGTTTTTCTGCTACTATGGGATTCATCAATGTGATGTACAACCCGTTTGACCAGGCAATTGCTTTACCTGCCGAACGTCCTAAAGTATTGGATGTCGTTACGTCATTACAAGCAGAACAGGCAGATATAGATGCCGTAGCTGCAGTGTTCTCAATAACATTTTAATGAAACAGTTATTCCTACTGGGAATCGTTTTAACAATAGTGGTTTTTTCCTGTAAGAAGGAAGAAACCATTGTTGTTTCTGAGTATAGCGACGATTCAACATTGGTGGACCTGGCCGGGAACTGCAGTACGGGAGATCAAACTTCCTTCGCATTCTCTTACCAGATTAATGGACTGAGTTCAGATCAGTCACTGATGTTCTATGTAGGAAATTCTTTTTTTAATCAAAGTTGGGTCCAGGCCCCATCATCTACAACCGCGCGCGATGGACTTGGTCCCTTATTCAATGCAAGGTCTTGTTCGGCTTGTCACTTCAGAGATGGAAGAGGTTCTCCGGAAGCAAATTCGGGCTTATTATTCCGGTTAGGAACCGGGTCCGACAATTCTCCGGATGCCATTTACGGCGGACAATTGCAGGATTTCTCTCACAATTCCGTCACTGCTGAAGGAAACATGGGAATCAGCTATGTGGAAGAAATCGGATATTTTGCCGATGGAACGAGTTATTCCCTAAGAAGACCTGCTTACACTGTTTTCGGACAAAGTTACGGCGCCATGCAGGGAACAACCGAAATTTCACCACGTGTCGGTCAGCAAATGATTGGTTTGGGACTTTTGGAATTGATTTCCGAAGCGGATATTTTGGCAGGTGCCGATCCGAATGATACGGATGGCGATGGAATTTCCGGAGTTGCCAATTATGTAACAGATGTAGTATCCGGAAATTCAGTGATCGGAAGGTTCGGATGGAAAGCAAATGTAGGAAGTATTGCTCATCAGATAGCAGCAGCTTTCAATGGTGATATTGGAATTACAAGTTCTTATTTCCCTAATGAAAATTATACCATCAATCAGCCTTCATGTGCAGGATTGGCAAACGGAGGTACGCCGGAAATTGATGATGAGGATTTGAATGCAGTGATTCTTTATTCACGAAGTTTGGCGGTTCCAAAAAGACGCAACACGACCAGTAGTAATGTGAAATACGGAGCACAGTTCTTTAAAGCAATTGGATGCGTGTCTTGTCATAAAATGAATTACACCACCGGTTTTGGCGGAGACATAGCTCCATTGAAAAACCAAAAAATAACTCCTTTTACAGACTTGCTGCTTCACGATATGGGGCCGGGTCTTGCAGATAATATTCCGGATCATTTGGCCTCAGGCTCCGAATGGAGAACACAGCCGCTTTGGGGATTAGGATTGATCTCAATAGTGAACGGACATACTTATTTACTGCATGACGGAAGAGCAAGATCCATAGAAGAAGCTATTTTATGGCATGGAGGAGAAGCAGAGAAGAGTAAGGAGAAGTACAGAAAACTTTCTGCCCAAAACCGCGGCTACCTTTTAGAATATCTCCGTTCTCTTTAATCATTGAAAATGTAAAGTTGAAAAGTGAGAAGTATGTTTTAAACGTTGCGCCGATGCTGATCGCGTGTCGCCAATAGCTTTAGCGATGGCACAAGCTTTAGCGCAAGCATTTTGAACGTTTTAACTTTTTGAACTCCATTTTATAAAATGGAAATTTCCGTTCGTCGATTCTTCGCTTTTCCCTGCGTGGTGGAATTATCAGCAATCGGATTGCTTTCTCCAAAGCCTTTTGCAAGAATCCTACCTGCGTCTATTCCCTGGCTGATGAGGTAATTTTTTACAGATTCTGCTCTTTTTTGGGAAAGGAGTTGATTTGCAACTTCTTCTCCGTCACTGTCAGTGTGCCCTTCAATGCGGATATTAAGATCTTTCTTACGCTTCATAATTTCCACCAGGTTTTTCAGATAGGTATAGCTCACAGCTTTCAAGTCTGCTTTTGCAGTTTCGAACTGAAGATTGGTAAACGAAAAAGTACTTCCCGGATCGTATTCGATCACTAATTCGGCTTCCTGGAAAAATTCTCCGGGTTTTACTGCCGGAATTTCAAGCGTATTGTAGTCGATTTCATCACCGATACTTTGAATGCGGATATCGTAAACATCGCCGCTTGGGAGTTGGATAACGAATTGACCGGACTGGTTGCTTACCCCGGAAAGGGTTTGTTTGGATTTTTGTCCCACGAACAGGACTTTATCGTTCGCATAAGGTTTGCCGTTGAATCCTTTCACGGTTACTTTCACAGGAGCTTTTGAAACCTGCGCCTGTACTCCAAAGGAAAGAAAAGCAAAACAGATAAAATAGATTAGTTTCATAATAATGTTTTTCTTCTAAATGTCAGGCTTATGGAAAAGTAACAATCGAGCGAACATTTTCCGGAAATTAAAAAACTATCGGAGAGTTCGAGTTCGTTAAAACTAGTTCCGATAGCTATCGGAATCACGAATTCTATTCTCAGGAGTTTAAATCGTAATTTCCCAGTTCGTTAAAACGCGAATTCTAGAATTCCAGAAAGTAAGAACGGATTTGCGTAATCGCAGCAGTTCGATTTCGTGTTCTATTTTCATTCCCGGCCGATTAAGTAATTATCCAGTTCTTGCCAAAGCTGCTTGATCTTTTCGTTGAAGGTTTCTTTTACCAAAGACAAAGATGCAATTTTGGTGCTTTCATCCGTGTAGCTTGCCATGAGTTCCTTCGTAAAAGCGACTTCCCAAACGATTTTTGTTCCGCTTTCCCATCCACGGTCTGTCAGGAAAATCAAATACAGTTCGAGACCGTCGAAAGCTCTTTTCACAATCCAGTATTCCTCGATCCACCAAGGTAATTCGGTTTCCTGATCAAACACAGTTTCGATTTCAAGACCCCGCTCTTCAAGACCGGATTGTATGATTTTTTTGTAAGGTTTCATTGGCATCGGTGGTTAAATCAAAAAACCCCAACGATAAGTTGGGGTTTTCAATATCAGCATCAAATTTAGTGTTTTATCACCTTCGAAGTCGTTTCCTGGACCTCATTCGCAATCCGCACGAAATACATTCCCGAAGCATAAAGAGAAACCGGAATTTGGACCGAATTCTCCTGGTTACTCAGTTTATTGGAAATCAATAACTGTCCGGCACTGTTATACAATTGGATCGTTGTTCCGCTTGTTAATCCCTGCTCGCTTACGAGTTGAATCAGCTCTTGCTCCTGATTGTAAGAAATCAAATAATCCAAAGAGAGTTCTTCCAAACCAAGTCCACAATTGGTCGTGATCTGAATTGGAAATAGGATGGTATCAGCTCCGCATGAATTTTCTGTGATCAATTGAACGGTTACAGCTCCGTTTGTGCCAAAAGTTACCGTAGGAGAAGAACTGTTTGATGTTGCAGGAGTTCCACCGGGGAATGACCAGATAAAACTATCTGCATGAGTGGAATTACTTCCATCAAAAGAAACGGATGTCGGACAGGCTACTGTACTATCCACAAATGCAATCGAAGCCACAGTTGGATCGTCCACTATGATTGTGATGGTTGTTGAGTTGCTGCAGGATCCGCTTGTTCCTGTAATGGCGTAAGTGGTTGTCACAGTTGGGTTCGCCGTTACATTCGTTCCTGTTGTTGCAGATAATCCTGTTCCGGGTGCCCAAGTGAGTGAACCTGCTCCTGAGGCTGTTAATGGCGTACTTTCACCATTGCAAATGATATTGTCTCCGGTAACACTGATCGTTGGTGTCGGATTTACCGTAATCGCAACAAATGCAGAATCAAATAAAGAACAACCGCCGCCTATGGTGTATAAGATCGCATTGTAAGTTCCGGGAGTTGCATAGGTTACCGAAGCAGTTGGAGCAGATGGAAGGACTGTTGGCGTTCCTCCAGGGAAATACCACAACAAAGTATCCTGGTATGTACTTCCGGCAGCATTAAAATCAATCGCATTTCCGGAACACACAGTTAAAGCACTTGGTGTAATCACTGCCTGGGAAGGAGTGTTTGTCAAAAACGGATGAACAAACAACGATGCACTCAGATTCCATGATCCGGCTGTGGTATATTGATACCACAAATTATCCGATTGCTGCTCCCAAATTACAGAAGGAGTGGTTTGCCCGATGGAGTTACTGACAATACTTAAAGTGTCTTTCACACCGGCAGACCATTGTAAATTGGTCAATCCTACAGAAACAAAGAATTTCTTGGATGCAGGCAGCGTAACGGGGTTATTTACAAAACTGGCTTCCGTGTAAAACCCTCCGTCTACATCATTCATAATCTGACCCATAGTCAGGTTTGAACTTCCCAATATTGCACCCGGAGTTCCGCTTGTGCCGTCATAAATGGTTATCGGGACGATTTTATTCGGCGTTGCAGAATAAGCCAATCCGAAAGCAACATAAACGTTATTTAAAATGGTGTTTGGCGAAGCCGAAGCGTCAAAGTACATCGCTTTTTGCTTGTCTAAATAAACGTTCATTCCATTTATCCACCCATCGGAACCTACTGTTGCACCGGTATAATAATTGGAAGGAGTCCAGCCAGCAGGAGTTGGTAGATTGATCCGCTCACAAACAGCTGCAGCACTTACTACAATATAACCCGTTTTTGTTTCGGTATCAGTACCGTTTGCATTCGTCACAGTCAATGAAACCGGATAAGTTCCGGGTGTGTTGTAAGTAATGGAAGGTGGATTCTGACCGTTGAATGCAGCCGGTGTTCCTCCTGTAAATGTCCAGCTCCAGGAAGTTGGATTGTACGTACTCAGATTCGTAAATACCACAGATCCTCCCGCGCTGATCGCCGTGAAGTTTGCACTAAAATCTGCAACCGGTGGATTATTCAAAGATGCCGATACACAAGCCATTGCAGCGGCGGCATCAATTCGTCCGCTTCCCAATTGCCCAATGTATGAAGGGTTTTGCGCGTTGATATTTACAGCAGTTGAAAGCAGACAGTTGATCAAGTCCGCATTCGGCATATTCGGATTCAAGGATTTCATCAAACCGGCCAAACCGGCAACCATTGGTGATGCCATAGATGTTCCGGATTTGTTTCCGTAAGAATTCCCAACAGTGGTGCTGTAGATATTATTTCCGGGAGCGGAAACATCGATCCAGTTCCCGTAATTTGAAAAGCTTGCTTTGGTATTCGTACTGGTTGTTGCAGCAACAGAAACCACATTATTGTAAGCGGCAGGATAAAACTGAGTATTTACATCGTCATTTCCAGCAGCTGCAATCAGGATACAACCTTCACCAGCCGCATAGTTTACGATATTTTGTCCGGTGGTGGAAGCATTTGGTCCACCCCAGCTCATATTGATTACATGTGCACCACTCACGGCTGCATAAAGGATTCCGTCGTAACCATTGGTAACCTGTCCAACGGTTGTAGTGGATTTCACACACATCAATTTACAACTGAATCCGATGGATGCAACACCGACACCGTTATTAGAACGTGCAGAAACAATTCCGGCAACGTGTGTTCCGTGGTCAAAAGAAGAATTCGGCGGATTTGGATTATTGTCGTTGCTTCCCACATCGTATCCATTGATATCGTCGATGTAACCGTTATTATCGTCGTCAAGGCCATTTCCTGCAATTTCTCCGGGATTCACCCATAAATTCGGTGAAAGATCCGCATGCGTGCGCTCAATGGCGTCATCTACGATTGCAACCACCACATTACTTCCGGTAGAAAAATAGTTCCATGCAGCAGGAGCATTGATATTGGTCAATCCCCATTGCGAACTGTATGAAGGATCATTTGGAGTTAAACACATCCTGTCAAGGGGAACTTTTTCGGCATATTCTACTCCTTTAAGACTTTCCAGTTCTTTGATGCATTTTTCCACATCTGGAACAGATGAAAACTCCAATAAGTAGGTACGTTGCAAAATCTCTGAATTCTTCGCCGCAGCAAAAGGCTTGGAAAGATTAATGAATCCGTATTTGGATGCAATTTGGCTTAGTCCGGGAATGGACTGAAGCGGAATTTTTCCGGAATTTTCTTTTAGAGGTTGAGAGATTCTGACTGTATTGTCTAATTTGAACCAGATTTTCCCATCCTGGTAATCTGCATGGGCAGTTTGTCCAAATAAACCAAATGGAATCATCCCTATAACTATCGGGACAAGCAGTGCGAGTAGCTTTTTCATAAGTAATTGTTTAGCAGGGGAAAGGTACGATAAATTGTTTATTGTCGTTGCTTCCTATTTCTTAATCACTACTTTTAAACCAACAATAATTCGTCCATGAAAATCATTCGGTTTAAGATCCTGTTCATCTTTTTACTCTCCTTTGGAGTAGGAGCAATTTTCTACGCCCTTCATTGGTCTGTCCAGGAAAGCATTATTCTTGCGTGGCTCACTTTCGGCGGATTGTATTTGTTGGAAAGCGTTATTGGCATGATCCGTATTCCTTCCAAATCAATTGGGTTGCGTGCAAAGGAGGAAGATTTGGGTGTCTGGATGCAGTTTGCAGTATTGGTCATGACCTGCTCCACGGCTCTGATAGCCATTATTTTCTGGAACAGCGATACCAATAGTCATTTCAGTAAGCACAGCATCATTCATGAAGTGTTTTTTATCGCTTCTGTAACTTTAGCCTGGCTGGTTTTGCATCTTTCTTTTACTTTCCGTTATGCTCACTTATATTACGGGGATGAAAATGAGAAGTACTCTAAACACGCTCGTGGCTTAGACTTCCCCGGAGAAACGCACCCGGATTATTTTGATTTTGCCTACTATTCTTTCACCATTGGAATGACTTTCCAGGTTTCGGATGTAGTGATAAAAAGCAAAGGAATCCGTCGCTTAAGCTTAGCTCATTCCTTGCTTGCGTTCTTTTTCAATACGATCCTGATAGCGATAACTATTAATGAGATTATCAATATTTGACAGGAAGAGCCCGGAAAAATACATCTCCATCACATCAAAAGACGGATAGACATGCATCTATTCACTCAGTGAAACCGGACGGTTATACAAGAAAAATCATCCTTACACTACCGGCACAACCTCTTCTTCCTCAGGTTCGGGGAAAACAATCGTTTTTTCCAGCACTTTCGTTGGAGTAAACGGTTTACTGGTCAACGGGAACAAATCCATCAACTCACCGCTATAATAAAACTCGTAGCATAAACCACCAAAAGTATATTCTTTATCCCCGACTTTGAAATTAGAACCACCAACCGACGGGTTTTTCTTCGGTTTACTTTTTTGGAACCCTAAATTGTATAAAGTCCCCAAAATTTCCGGTCTGTAAGCCAGAGTAAATCCTTCTTTCTCCCAGTGCGACTGGAATTGACGCAGGAAAAATGCGGTGTACAAATACGAATAGAAGTGATCTCCGCCTTTCATCAATCGCTGGATGGTTAAATGCTTATGTGCTTCAATCGTATCGTTGACCAATTCCGGGAAAGAATCTTTGACGTTCAGACAATTCTTATAATAACCACCCGGATAGAACGGACTGCTTCCGTCAAATAAGTTCTTCTCGATCTTTAAGGCCGTATTTTGAAGGATTCCCGTAACACCATAACCCCGATTGGTAGTCATGATCAACCGGTTATATGGAATGACATATTTTTTGAACTGCTCGCGGGAAGAGTTGAACATTCGGATTTGTTCTCCCACCAAACACATCACGATCAGTCGCGATTCAACGCCCGTGATACGTGAAACGGAATCGATAGCCGCACTATCAGCCCTTACCACTTTGCAGAATTCTTTCCACTCGCGGTAATTTGCCCACGGATAAATAGAAACGGAAGCGTCTTTTGCCTGTTCTTCAATACGCTGTAATTCGCGCTGATATCCTTTGTGCTTTTTCATGCGGAGATTCGCTGCATCAAGCATTCTCAAGGCAATTGTCACATCTCCGGACCGTTGGAAAGCATCCAGGATCATCTTGGCGTTTTGCGGATAATATTTTGCTAAAAGTCCCACGTTTTGGTACATCTGCCGTTCCTGTGTAGCAAAGGTCAAACTATCCGTCTCGAATCCCTGGTTGTATTTGTCGGCCATTTTCGAAAAATAACGGCTGTTCAAATCCACATTTCCAGCATCATTCGTCCATTTGAACTTCGCTGCCAAAGCCACAAATATCAAAGCCAAAGCAAAAAGTGCCAATACATGGATCACTCCAAAATAACCGCGGCGCAGCCATTTTCTGAATTTGCTTCTGGGTTTTTTAGTGATTTCGGTTGGCGTTTGAACGGGAGAGACTGGAGAATCGGAGTGTTCCATCGATGGTTAAAATTTGTGCAAATGTATGAATCTGTTGCGAAAAATGAACACAAGGACCCACAATCTGTTGAAAATGATTTCAATCTGCAGGTTTTGGTTAGTAAAAATGGGTATAGTAAGCGCGCAATTAATAATGCACCTGCTATTATTTTCACAACCTTTGTTTACCTTTCCAGGATCCAAACACAACCGATAAATTCAGCAATGGAGAAACCTTTATATAATCCACAGGAAATCAAAAAAGAATTATCGGTTCTGTACAAACATTTTCCCGAAACAAAGCGCCTGCTGCGAACTTTTGGCTGTGATGCACTCACGGCAGAAGATTTGTTCCAGGAAGCCCTGATCATTTACCTTCGCAAAAAAAACGATCCCGATTTTGATTTTCAGTTGGCGCCCATTCATTTTATCAAGCAAACCTGCAAACTGCTGTGGTTCAACGCTGCCCGCAAAGAACAAAAACAGGGTACGGGAAGTTTGGAAACGGATGTGGAAGAAGTTCCTGAATCCTGGATGGAAAAAGAACTGCAATACAAACAGCTTGAATCTGCTCTAACGAAGATAGGGAAACAGTGCAAAGAATTATTGCATCTCTTTTACGGCTTGGGCTGGAACATGGTTGACATCGCCAAAAAACTCGATTTCCGGAATGATAAAGTGGCCAAAGCCCAGAAATACCGCTGCATGCAGAAAGCCAAAGATTTGGTGCAGGAAGCTCAAATGAATCTCGAACCCAATCAATTTTAAGCCATGGAAACAAATTGGAATCAATTGATTGAGCGTTATTTGAATAACGAACTTTCAGCAGAAGGGAAAACGGCTTTTGAAGCAGAATTAAAACAAAATAAAGAACTTCAGCAGGAGTTTGAATTACATAAACTGACCACAGAAATCATTCAGCGCGATTCATTGAGAACATTGGTGCAAGAATCCGGGCGATGGTTTCACCTGAAGAAGGTACTTCTAAACAGTGGAATTGCATTGGTTGTTGCCGGAATTTTGGCCGCAGCCATTTATTTCTTCGCCGTTCGAACGAATGAAAGAGGTGATAAGACCAGCGAACAACAAGTATTGGAACAATCGCTGGTGGAGCAAATGGAAGAGTCGCTGTCTTTTTCCAACATCGATCCCGAGTACTTTCAGTTCACCGGAAAATCAGATGTGTTTCTATCCGAAAGCGGCGTTTTGTTGAGTATCACGGACGAATCATTCTTATTGGATGGGAAATCCTACAAAGGCGAAGCGATCATTCAATGGCAGGAAGCACAAAAAGCCTCTGAGATTGTGAAAGCCGGATTAAGCACTAAATCGGGAGATGAGCTGCTTGAAACACAAGGCATGTTCAGCCTCAACGCATTTACACGGGAAGGAAAAAAACTGCAATTAACCGACAAAGGAATTTACGTGCAGGTTCCGGTCGATGAACTGAAAAAAGACATGAAACTCTTTACCGGAGTTCCCGGAAAGAACGGCACGATCGACTGGCAGGCTCCGGTGGAATTGGAACGCCTTCCCAAACCCAAAGACATGGCGAAAATGGATTTGTTCCCGCCGCGTTACGAACCGAAATTGAATGAGTTGAAATGGTTCAAAGAGAAAACCAGGCGCGATAGTTTGTATTTGAGTTTTGAGGAGGAGAACAACTTATCTGACAGCACTGCAACAATAGATGATATTCAAATGTACAGCCAGCCCAAAATGGAAACTCCCAAAAAAATTTCCGAAAGTGCAAATAGAAAAGATGTTGCTTCCATTGCCAGCACTCTTATTCCGGTGTCCAACAATACAGTTTACCAGATAGAAGGAAAACAAGTTCCGGCTGAAAAACCCGAAAACAATGTAAAATGGGTATTTAGTTTTCAGTCTTTAGGGAACAATGAAGCTGAGGTTATTGCAACGGTAACGATCAAAAGTGGTTGGGAAATCAATGCGCTGAACTTGCCGAAAGGATCTTTTGGTATTCCTACAAGCTTTAAGTTGAAAGCAAGTTCGAATTTCAAATTGCTTGGGAAACCTTCGGAACCAAAACCCATTTTGCATCACAATAAAGAAGCAGGTGAAGATCTGGCTTATCATGTTGGAAGAGTTCAATTCAAACAGAAGATCAAATTGATCAGTAAAAAACCATTTGAAATTTTTGGAGAATATGAATATCAAACCTGTAAAATCGATTCATATTGCTTGCCTCCATTCAAAGGGATTTTTGGAATTCAGGTGGATGGTGCGGCCGGTGAATCGAATGAAACTTCCTCTCACATTCCACCGTCCAAAGTTTTAGCCGTTTGGAACAAGAAATTTAACGGCACCAACCTGGCAACGCAGGATTTTGAAGACCGCATGAAGGAAATTCATGAAACCTGCAGCGAAAAAGTATTTGACATTTACGCGAAAAATCTGAATTCGTCCTTGTGGGAATTGGATCAGCGTGTGGTAAAGCTGGGTTATCCGCAGTTCCAGCAATTCGCCGACCAAAAAGTGGGAATGCTTCGAATCGATGACGCGCACCAGGAAAATCTTGCCACTTTTTACGAAGAAGCCATTGAAACGCTTCGTCAAACCGGCAGAAAGCATGTAGAGGCAGCTTTGAAAAAAGAAGAGCAGTGGGACAATGAAGTACAGGATGAGCGCAGGAAAGAAGTGCTTCGAAAAGGAATCAGAGCATCTTTGAATACGAAGGAACAAACTGATTTCAACATCGCTCATATTGCAAAGCAGCTGCAGCAAACTGTTGGCTTTTCAATAACGAGTAAAACGGTTGCCTCCAGAGATAGATCAGTGTCTGCAAATTTTGTGGGAACAGCTCCAGGACAATTGCCGATCGTGGTGAATTTGGACCGTTATGCAAGACCGTTTCGCTCAACCCGAAATGTATTTACCCAAAGAACCGTTCAGATAAAATCGGTTAAGTATGAAGAATTCAAAACGAATGTGGAAGCTTTCAAGGACTTCGACCGCCTGTATTTTTACCTCTTCCCGAAACAAGTGAACAGCTATGAGCGCCGTGATTTTGCCAATGGGAAATTAAATTATTCCCTGAACAATGCCATGAATTATTCAGGTCTTGCATTCGGTTTGAAGGAGGATGGATTTTACATTTTCGAAATTCCAACGGTGAATGCGAAGGACTTCGGTTCGATCAAACTTCAAAAAGTCAGTGAAAAGCAATTTGAAATCTGCCTCAACAGAATGAATGAGCGCCGTGGGGTTTCGCCGACACCAATCAATGATGAACTCAACTGGCTCTTCAAGGAAAAAGCAAATTACCAGGTGCAGCAGAAGCGAAGAGAAAATGTTCAGTTCCGGAATACTGTGCGGCCAACGATCTATTCTTGTTTGAGAACTGAAAGCGCAAAAGATACAATTCAGCCGTTAAAGTCCGCAATAGTTAGAAATCTGGGCCAGAATAAAGAAGAGGTGAAAGGGATTTTTGATATAGTCGATGAACCGGCAGCTTTTCCGGGCGGAATGGCAGCATTGCGCGTTTTTTTGAGTGAGAATATTCAGTTTCCGGAGGAAATGATCGAAAAGAGTATCACAGGAAGAGTGGATGTCCGTTTTGTGGTAGATGAAACCGGAAAGATTTCCAACGTGACCATCAAAAAAGGAATTCCGGATTGCCAGGAATGTAATGAAGAAGCCATGCGGGTGGTTAAAACAATGCCGCCTTTTGCGCCGGGGAAGGTAAATGGAAAGAATGTTGCTTCTTATTTCAGACTCCCGATAACTTTTAAAACGAACTAATTCAAACGAATGAAAGTGATTTGTTTACCTTTCCGTTTTCCGAACACAACCGATAAATTCAGCAATGGAGAAACCTTTTTATAATCCGGAGGAAATCAAAAAAGAACTGGCAGTTCTGTACAAACATTTCCCGGAAACAAAGCGTTTACTTAAAACGTTCGGATGTGATGCTTTAACGGCGGAAGATCTCTTCCAGGAAGCACTCATCATTTATTTGCGCAAGAAAAACGATCCCGATTTCGAATTTCAGTTGGCTCCTATTCATTTTATCAAGCAAACCTGCAAATTGTTGTGGTTCAACGCTGCCCGCAAAGAACAAAAACAGGGCACGGGAAGTTTGGAAACAGATATAGAGGAAATTTCCGACTCCTGGTTGGAAAAAGAACTCCAATACAAACAGCTCGAATCTGCTCTGACAAAAATCGGGAAACAGTGCAAAGAATTATTGCATCTCTTCTACGGCTTGGGCTGGAACATGGTTGACATCGCCAAAAAGCTCGATTTCCGGAATGACAAAGTAGCCAAAGCCCAGAAATACCGCTGCATGCAGAAAGCCAAAGATTTGGTGCAGGAAGCTCAGTCAACTTTTGATAACACTCAATTAATCTGATTTAAGTCATGGAATCACATTGGAACAGATGGATTGAACGTTATTTGAATAACGAGCTTTCAGCAGAGGAAAAGACGACTTTTGAAACAGAATTAGCCAGCAACACCGAACTCCAAAAAGAGTTTGAACTCCATAAATTGACCCAACAGCTCATCCGTAGAAATTCCCTGCGGATCCTGGTGCAAAAATCCGGGAAGTGGTTTCATACCAAAAAACTTTTATTGAAAAGTGCTTTGATTTTGGTTATTGCCGGAGCATTGGCTGCGGGAACTTTCGCGGCGCTTAATTGGGACAGTCTCTCAGGCAAGCCCGAATTCCTTGAAAAAGCATTGCTGGAGAAAATGGAACAGCACCTGGCTTTTGAAAATATCGATCCGGAATATTTCCAATTTACCGGAGAATCAGATGTGTTTCTATCCGAAAGCGGCGTTTTGCTGAGTATCACGGACAAATCGTTCTTATTGGACGGGAAAGCTTACAAAGGTGAAGCAGTTGTGCAATGGCAGGAAGCTCAAAAAGGGTCGGACATTGTAAAAGCCGGATTGAGTACCAAATCGGGTGACCGCTTACTGGAAACTCAGGGAATGTTCAGCATCAATGCCTTTACACCGGATGGAAAAAAATTGAAATTGACGGATGAAGGAGTTTACGTGCAGGTTCCGGTCAATGAATTGAAGAATGACATGAAACTCTTCACCGGAGTTCCCGGAAAAGACGGTGGAATTGACTGGCAAAAACCCGAAGAACTGGAACGTTTGCCAAAACCCAAAGACATGTCGGAAATGGATTTGTATCCGCCGAATTTCGAGCCCAAACTGAACGAACTGAAGTGGTTTACCGAAAAAGAAAAGCGCGATAGTTTGTACTTGAGTTTTGAGAGGAATTTAATAGAGGAGGAGAATTTAATACAGGAAGCCATAGAATTTGCATATCCTGCGGATACCGTTGAAGCTCCTTCTGCGGAACAAAAAAGAGGCAGACTTCTGTTCAAAGAGAAATGTGCGACATGTCATTCTCCTTTCAAAGAAGGAACCGGCCCAAAATTATTCGAAGTGCGCAAAAAATGGGCAGATGGCGGAGCGAAAGAAGGATCTATTTATCAATGGGTGTCTAATTGGACGAAGGCAGCCCAATCTGATCCGTACGCGGCCATGGTAGCTGATACGAAACATACAGCAATGAATACCTTTCCGGGATTGGAAGGAAAGACTGCGGAAATTGATGCCATTTTTAATTATATCGATGGACTATCTCCTGAAGATGAATACGATGCAGCTGCTGAAAGTTACCTCATTCCTCCTTCCAAAGTTTTAGCAATCTGGAACCCGAAATTCAACGGAACAAACCTGGCTACCCAGGATTTCGAAGACCGGATGAAGGCCATTCACAGAACTTGTAACAAGAAAGTGTTGGAGGTCTATGTTTCCAATCTGAATACTCCTTTGTGGAAATTGGATCAACGTGTGGTGAAAATGGGTTATTCCGAATTCCAGGTCTTTGCAGATCAGAAAGTAGGAGTGATTAAAATCGATGATGCACACCAGGAAAATTTGAACGCTTTCTACGAAAAGGCAATCGAAACCATCCGTGAAAAAGGCAAGAAAAACCTGCAGGAAGCTTTGAAAAAAGAGCACAAATGGGACCAGGAAATGGCAGCCGAACGGGACAAAGAACAACTTCGTAAAGGCATCCGGGAATCAGCGAACCTGGAAGAAGAATATGGGTTTAACCTGGAAAATGTGGGGAAGCAATTGGGAAAAACGCTTGGTTTCCAGATTCACGGAGAAGGAACCATTGTGAACATTGATGCCTACGTTCGGGAAGCAACGATTGCGCGACAATCCATGCTGATTACGGATCCGGAAACAGGTAAAACCGCTCAAATTACCTACAAACCCATGACAATTGAAGTGAAAAACGCTTCGGAATACGGGCATTTGTACCTGTATTTGTTCTCCAAAGAGATCAATAGTTATCAGCGTTTGGATTTCAACAACGGAACCCTGGAATACAATCTAAACGGTGATATGAACTATACGGCAGCGATTATCGGTATCAATGAAAACGGATATTTCTACCGGGAGATCCAAGAATTGAAAGCCGGAAATTTGGGAACGCTTTCGCCGGAAAAGATTTCTGAAAGAGAATTTGAGCAGAAAATCAGTAAACTAAATAAAAACCGTACGGATAAACCCATGGATCTAAAGGATGAACTGAAATGGTTATTCAAAGAAAAGACCAATTACGAAGTCCAGAAAAAACGTCGTGCAAATGCTTCTTTCCGACGAGAGATTGAACCTACGATTTATTCATGTGTGGGATTAACAGAAGCACAGTTTATAGGTTCTGATGCAATCATTCAATAATGACGTTCCTATATTCAATTTAATGGTCAGCCTTTTAACGAAATTTAGCGCGAGCTTTGAAAAATCTCCCGCTCATAAGTTGTAAATTGTCAGTTATCACTCAAAATTGGTTGATCATGTCTCCTCACCTAAAGAACGATTTAACATAAAAACGAAGATTATGAAACTGAACATTGGCATTAGCGACAAAAATTTGAAAGGCATTCACACCCTTTTGAACCAGGTATTGGCAGACGGGAATATTTTATACATCAAGCTTCGGAAATTTCACTGGAATCTATCAGGAGATAACTTCATGGAGCTGCACCAGCTTTTTGAAGCGCAGTATAACGATGTTGCATTGGCGATAGACGAAGTGGCGGAGCGCATCAGTACTTTGGGTGGTGTGGCAATCGGGACCACTTCAGAGTTTGCGGCGACATCTGGTTTGAAAGAAACTCCCGGCAAAGTTCCGGATATCCAGGGAATGTTGAAAGAACTGGTAAGCGATCACGAAACCATTGTGCGTGCTTTGCGCAAAGGAATCGATGATGCCGAGGAAAAATTCAAAGATGCGGGAACGGCTGATTTCTTGAACGGATTGATGCAGAACCACGAAAAAATGGCGTGGAAACTCCGCAAATATTTTAAGGATTGATTATAGATGTAGGGGACGCGGTGCGCCCCTACTTTGTTTCCCGCAAATGCACAAATTTTGAAGGCGCCTACCGGTCGCCTTTGTCCTCATAAATCGGATAATTTAAGTTGGATTGAATGATCTTTTTGTTTAACTTAAATAGAATGGAACACTACTTATTGAAAGAAGAATGCTACGAGATTATCGGATCATGCATGGAGGTTCACTCTGAATTAGGGATGGGATTTTCCGAGATTGTTTATAAGGATGCGTTGGAATATGAATTCAAAAAGAACGGAATTCCTTTTGCAAGAGAAGTCCGCTACCAGGTGAAGTACAAAGACACTGTACTACCACATCAATTTTGTGCAGATTTTGTTGTTTTTGGTAATATCATTTTGGAAATTAAAGCGGTCTCTGATTTATGCAACGTACATTTCGAGCAAACCATTAACTACCTGGCTGTTTCCGGAATGGAGGTAGGAGTATTGGTAAACTTTCGAAAATCAAAATTGCAATATAAGCGAGTGATTCTATCAGAACGATAATCTTTAAACCTCTACAGCGAGACCGGTAGGCTCGCTTATAATTTGCGTATTTGCGGGAAAAGAAAAGGCCGCAATCCGCTTTAGCGGATGCGACCTTCCAATATTATTTGCAGAACAGTTAAATCACCATATTCACAATCTTCCCGGGAACCACAATGACTTTCTTCGGAGCCTTGCCCTCCAGCCATTTCTGTGCTTCCGGCATTGCTAACACCGCTTCTTCCACCTCTTTTGCGGAGAAAGTAGTCGGCAATTCTGCGTTAAATCGCATTTTTCCATTGAAAGATACCGGGTAAACCGTATTTGCTTCTACCAGCATTGCCGGATCGAAAGCCGGGAATTGAGCCGTGGAAACCGTTCCTTTTTCGTTCCCGACAACTTCCCACAATTCTTCCGCAGCATGCGGAGCGTATGGAGCCAATAGGATCACCACTTTTTCCAGTACTTCTTTCGAATGGCATTTTTGTTCCGTCAGTTCGTTTACGCAGATCATTAAGTTCGAAACGTTTGTGTTGAACGAGAAACGTTCCAAATCGTCTTCCACTTTCTTGATCGTTTTGTGAAGCGTTTTTAAAGATTCTTTGCTTGCTTGCTCGTTCGTTACGATCACTTTTGTGTCTTCGTAGAACAAGCGCCACAATTTGCGCAGGAAGTTATGCACTCCGTTGATTCCTTTCGTGTCCCACGGCTTAGTCTGTTCCAACGGACCTAAGAACATTTCGTACATGCGCAAAGTGTCTGCACCAAATTTCTCTACCAACTCATCCGGAGTTTGAACGTTGAATTTGGATTTGGACATTTTTTCGACTTCAGAACCGCAAATGTAAGTTCCATCTTCTTCTAGAATGAATTCGAACTCTTTGTTTTTCGTAAAATCTTTGAAAAAGTAAGTTTCTTTAAAGGATTCAATATTTAAAACATCATTATCGACTAAAGAAATGTCAACTCTCGTTGGCAAATAGGTTACGGGAAAACTTTTATAACCTTCGTATGATAAACGATTTCTTAATTCAACTATTCTGTCTTCAATTTTAGGATGATAACTACGAGAGTTGTCTTCTAGGCTTGAATCGAGCATATCGAAATCTTGATTTCTGGAAAAGAAGAAAATTTTGTCATCTATGACTTCTTTGCCTTCATCAGTTACATAACTGATGAAAACCGGATAAACAAAACTACTTCTCCCCAAAATCATCCCCTGGTTGATCATCTTCTTGAACGGCTCGTCAAAGGAGATGTATCTCATGTCGTACAGGAACTTGCACCAGAAACGGGAATACAACAAGTGACCCGTTGCGTGTTCCGAACCACCGATGTATAAATCCACCTGGTTCCAGTAATCTGCTTTTTCTTTGGAAACGAATTCGGTTGTATTCTTCGGGTCCATGTAGCGCAGGAAATAGAAGGAACTTCCGGCCCAGCCCGGCATGGTGTTGTATTCCATGCGGTCGCCCTCTGAATATTTCCAGGCACTTTTCTCAGCTCGCGCTAATGGCGGTTCGCCGTCTTCTGTCGGCAAATATTTATCTACTTCCGGTAGTTCGATGGGCAGGTTTGCATCGTCGACCAAATAAGGAATGTCGTTCTTATAATAAACCGGGAAAGGCTCGCCCCAATAACGCTGACGCGAAAAAATCGCATCACGCAGACGGTAATTCGTTTTTCCCTTTCCTAGCCCTTGTTCTTCAATTTTTGCAATGGCAACCGCCATCGCTTTTTTGATCGGCAATCCGCTTAAGAAATCTGAGTTCGCAATCGTTCCCTCTTTTTCAGTGTAAGCTGCTTCGGAAATATCTGTGTTCTCAAAAATATTCTTGATCGGAATGTTGAAATGTTTCGCGAAATCCCAATCGCGCTGATCTCCACAAGGAACGGCCATTACAGCACCTGTTCCGTAGGAAGCCAACACGTAATCACCGATCCAAACCGGGATTTTTTCCCCGGAGAAAGGGTGAATGGCATAAGCTCCGGTAAATTGACCGGTAATATTTTTGACGTCCGCTTGTCTGTCGCGCTCAGATTTCAAGGAAGCAGCCGTTTTGTATGCTTCTATTGCGTCTGTGTATTCAGCAGTTGTGATGTCATCTACCAACGGATGTTCCGGCGCCAAAACCATAAATGAAACCCCAAAAATGGTATCGGGGCGGGTAGTGAAGACTTCGATGGATGCCTCAGGTGCCTGAGCGGAGTCGAAGGCATCCTCCCCCTCATTCCCCCTCCAAAGGGGGAAGCTAACCGATGCTCCGACCGATTTCCCGATCCAGTTGCGCTGCATGTCTTTGATCGCATCTGTCCAGTCAACAGTGTCCAAACCGGTCAATAAACGCTCAGCGTATGCTTTGATCCGCATCGACCACTGGCGCATCAGTTTTTGTTCTACCGGATGTCCGCCACGCTCAGAAAGCCCGTTGATTACTTCGTCATTCGCAAGTACTGTTCCCAAAGCCGGACACCAGTTTACCCACGAATCCGCCAGGTAAGCCAAACGGTATTCCATCAAAATATCGGATTGCTCTTTTTCAGAGTATCCTTTCCATGCTTCAGCTGTGAATGTGTCTGCAAAATCGCTCACGGCATTTACTGCTGCGTTCCCGTTTTTCTCAAATTCAGCAATCAGGGAATCGATGGATTCCGCCTTATCTGTTTTGGTATTGTACCACGAATTAAAGATCTGTTTGAAGATCCACTGCGTCCATTTATAATATTCCGGCGATGAGGTTCGGACTTCGCGGTCCCAATCGAAAGAGAAACCGATCTTATCCAATTGATCGCGGTAACGTGCAATGTTTTGTTCGGTAGTAATTGCAGGATGCTGACCCGTTTGGATCGCATATTGCTCTGCAGGAAGTCCGAAGGAGTCGTAACCCATCGGATGCAGGACATTGTAACCTCTTAATCTTTTGTAGCGGGCATAAATATCAGAAGCAATGTAACCGAGCGGGTGACCAACATGCAAACCAGCTCCGGACGGATACGGGAACATATCCAATACGTAGTATTTGGGCTTCACAGAATTGTCGGCAGCAGCAAATGTTTTATGATCTGCCCAGTATTTGCGCCATTTGCGCTCGATTTCATTAAAATTGTATTCCATGCTTTTATTTAGCTAAAAAGTGCGGCAACGCTTGTGCTAAAGCTTCAGCGCCGGCACAAAGTTACCAAAATAGAGCTAGTTACCGCCATTCACACATTTTTATCCGCATAGAAGCAGAATTGAGTGTAACCATTTTATTTTTTGTTGTTATATTGCTAAAAATCAAAGCTTATGACTCTTCGTATTTCCTCCGTCCTTTTAGCAGGTTGTTTCCTTTTTGGAGCTGCAGGTTCAGTAAACGCTGCTGAGCAAGTTATTAATCAAAGTGCATCTGCTTTGGAAATGAAGGCTTCTTCTTCTGAGACCAAAAAAGATTTCAGACCGAGAAAACCGAAAAAGTCTAAGCCAAGAAAACGTCATTGCGACGCATATTGATCGAATCATTCAAATTAAAGATAGTTCCCTTCAAAAAAGATTCTTTTTTGTGAGCAGATCACAGAAGAGAATCTTTATCTATTTGAAAAAAGCTATTTTTAGTCCATGTTTCGGTTCATTCTCTCCTTCTCGATCCTTGCCGGTTGCTTTTTTGGTGTTTCAAATCAGGCACTTGCTGGTAATACAGACGAAGCAAGCTACCGGAGAGCATATCTCACTGAAAAAGACAATACCAAGAAATTCTGGCGACAGGTAGCGCTTGGTAAGTTTTACCAATTAAACAATGTTCAAAAGGCAGATTCAATCCGCTATGCGATTATTGATGCCAGCCGGATAGAATCTGATTCCGCCAAATTGCAGGCGCTGATCTTTGATCTGCGGGTTGAAGCTCTTCTTGGGAACAAAACAGCTTATTACGCCAAAATCCTGCAGCTGCAGCCTTATTTGTCGCGCACGGATTCGAAACTGAACCAGGTCCACATCTTTCATTTACTGGCGGAATATCACATTGCCTTTCGTGAATTTGAGCAGGCAGATATTTACCTGACCGAAGCTTTGCGTTTTTCCAAACGGATCCGGGTGAGAAGTTATGCCCTGATTGCTGAAACGAATCGTTTGTTTGCCAAATTGAATATGGAGCAAAACAAGCGGGATGCTTCTTTGAAATTCGCTGAAACTTCTATTCAATACGCGCGTCGTTCAACCGATAGATCGTTGATGGCGAAATGTGTTAACATGCAGTCGGCAATCTACGATTTCTTCGGGCAGGTGGAACTGTCCGTCTCCAAGAACTTCATCGCGCTTCAATTGGCCAAGCAGGCAAATGATTATCCGCAGATTGCCCAATTCCAGCGTGAAATTGGTGAATCGCAATACCAGATCTTTAATTTCGACAACGCCAATAATTTCTTCATGCAGTCGCGGGAAACGGCGTTGAAGATCCAGGATTTCCGGTTGGTCGGATTGGCGGATACCGATATTGGTTTGGTGAAGCTGGCTAAAAAAGAGTACGAGGAAGCAATTGCAGACCTGAAACGGGTTGTTCGCACGCTTCAGTCTTACAACGACCAGGACGGATTGGGAATGGCTCACAAATATTTGGGAAATGCTTTCAACGAGCAAAAAAAGTACGATGAAGCACTTCGTTATTACAACATGGCGCTGGTTTATTTTGAATCGGCTTCCAACCGCTCCGAGATTGCTTCTGTTTACCATTTGGTCGGGACCGTTTTTGCCGAACAAGGGAAATACAAAAACGCACTCAATTATTTGAATCGCTCCATTGATATCCGTTCACAATACGGGTATATCGGCGGAATTTATCCTTCCTACAAAGAAATGGCGGACGTTTACAAGAAAACCGGGAATATGAAGCTTGCTTATCAATACCTGAATATGTATTCAGATTATTCGGACAGTGCCCGAATTGTAGAAGTAAGTACTAAAATTGCTGAATTATCTGAGTTGTACCGGTCCGAACAGCGGGAACGTTTGATCGCTATACAGGCAGATTCCATCGAATTGCAGCGAAAAGAGAAGGAAAACACGGAACTGCGGAACATCTTCCAGACTTACATCATCATCGGTTTCATCGTCTTGTTGGGATTGGGAGCGTTTATCATTTACAATCGCTGGAAACAGCGGAACATCCGTCAATTGCAGCGTGAAGCGGAAATGAACCAAACTTTGCTGCGTTCACAGATGAACCCGCATTTCGTTTTCAATGCAATGTCCGTGATCCAGAGTTACATTTATGAGAACGACACGAAGAATTCCACGAAATTCCTGATCAATTTCTCCAAACTGATGCGTCTGATCCTGGAAAATTCTTCCAAGGAGTTCATTCCTCTCAGTACAGAGATCGATATTTTGAACAAATACCTGGAAACTCAGAAGCTCCGATTCGGGGATCGTTTTGAGTATGAAGTTTCTGTAAATGACCAGTTACTGCAGGAAGAAACCGTTATTCCGCCGATGATCACACAGCCGTTTATAGAAAATGCCATTGAACACGGCCAGCTGCATACGATCGAAGGCGGATTCATTCGTGTTTGCTTTACCAAGGATGAGGAAATGCTTCATGTGATGATCGAAGACAATGGAATCGGGAGAAAAGGTTCTGCAAACAACAAGAAAAGTGCCGAGCACAAAAGTATGGCGATGAAGATTACACAGGACCGGATCAACAACCTGAGTTACAAATACAAGATCCTTGGCCGCATGGAAATGGAAGACTACGACAAAGAACAGGAAACCGGAACTTTGGTGAATATTTACCTGCCTTATCGGAATGAAGGAATGATGACTTAGTTACTTTTTCCGAAACAATCATTCTAAATCCATGAATAAATTACTGAGTATTGTTGGCTGTTCTTCCTGCATCTCAAGAAAGCTTCTCACAAATATCAGGTTGATGATTGAATAGCAGCCTATTTATAATAAAAACTCCTCCAAAACGTTTAATTCGTATTAATGTTTATCTTTCCATATAATTACTTCAACAAACTATGAAAAAAGTATTAATCATTGATGATGAGCAACGAACGCGTGAATTGATTGCTAAAATGATCGAATCATTTGACCTGGATATTCAGACTTTCCCAATAGGAGAGAACGTGCAATCAGGATTAGCTGCCATCAAAGAAATCAAACCGGATTTAGTGTTTTTGGATATTCAAATGCCGGATGGTACCGGTTTTGATTTATTGAAATCAGTTCCGGAAAAGAACTTCGAAGTGATTTTTATTACGGCTCATGAAGAATTTGCCATTAAAGCGATCAAATTCTCTGCTTTAGACTACATTTTGAAACCGGTTGATCCGGAAGAATTAAAAGGAGCCTTGGAACGTGCTTTGGAATCCATGAAAGAAGCAGATACTAAGCCGGAGCCTCAATTTGAAGCATTGCAGCATAATATTCAGCCCAATCAAAAACGCCGATTGGTTTTAAAAACCCAGGAAAGTGTTCACGTGGTTGATTTGGATCATATCATCCGTTGTGAAGCCGATCGGAATTATACCTCGTTCTTCCTGACGGAAGGCAAGAAGATTTTGGTTTCAAGAACACTGAAAGATTACGAGACCTTATTGTCGGGACACAACTTTTTACGTGTTCAGCAATCGCATTTGATCAACCTGAATTTTGTAGACCGATATGACAAAGGAAACGGTGGTGCGGTAGTCATGAAAGACGGTTCAGAAGTACCTTTGTCGCCTGCAAAACGCGATATTTTCTTCCAGATTTTAGAAAGCTTATAGGGCCTGTTAAATTAGTTCTGCCAAATATTCATTCAAATCCGGCATTTATTCATTCTATAGGTTCTGTTCATCTTACATAGCTATCTTAGAAGAGGAAATAAGGAGAATGGAATCAGGTTGTTTTCTATGTTAGGTTGAAGTTGAAACGGAAAAATACTGCAATGGAGAGGCAGTTTTTTCATTTTCTAGTTTTATTGAAGAGTATACAGTTCTATCTCCGTCAAAGACTTTACCAATTAAAAACTTAGAAACAACCTGATTTTCATTAAATTGATTGTTCACACGCGACATACAAACTAAAACACTACTAAACAAATTCAAGGCCCATGTAATCATGGGTCTTTTTCGTTTAAAAGTATTAAACATTTCATCGTTTAAATGTTTTTTTATAAGTTTAGTCGAAAACTCAGTTTTCAATTCATCAATTCATTTAATTTTGCTCAAAAATGGAAATGGACACAACTAATTTTGTTCAGATTGAAAAAGAAGAAGTAGCAGGTCTGCATTTTCCGAAGGAAGAAGTTTTGGAAGACACAGATTTGATTGCCATTCGCAAAGCGAATGTTAATCGCGCAATCTCTCTTGGAAATTTGGAACATTCTAAAGTAAAGATTTACTTTGCAGACGATAGTGGGGAGAAGGTTGTACATACAACTATCTGGGCAGTAACAGACGTTGCAATCGTTTTGAAACAACACGTTCTTATTCCAACTCATCGTATCATCAAACTTGAAATATAATAGCATGTCGAAAAAAAAGTCAATCATTAGCTATGATAAGCTGAATATCGATCAGAAGAAAAAATTATTAATGGCGTTCCCGGATGGATTTTCAGGAAGCACCACAAAAATGATCCACCCAGTAACAGGTGAAACCTATGATTCGTTGCTTTGGGAAACAGATGAGATCATTTACCTGGTTAAACTTCCCAAAGTAACATTGAAATCACCATCTGTGGAAGATGATGATGAGGAAGATTTCGAAGATGATTTCGATTCAGCTGATGCTAAAGGAGAAGAGGAAGAAGAGTCTGCTGATGATGACGACGACGATTCTTACGATGATGCTCCGGATGAAGCAGCAGATGATGAGGACGAAGACTAATGTCGATTAAATAAATGATATGCCCCGGTTCCGTTGCTACGGATCGGGGTTTTTATTACGATGGAAGAAGAACAGGTACTAGCACCGAGTCCGGAAAAACAATCAGACGAGGAAAAGGCAGTTAAGCGAAAAAAATGGCTTAAGCGTGCTGGTATTGCCGGTTTTTTGTTCTTTCTCATTAAGGGGCTTGCCTGGATAGTGGTAGCACTTTTAGCCTGGAAAGGCTGTTCGGCATAAGATATAAAACGTAGGGGCACGATTAATCGCGCCCCTACGTTTTTCATATAAAAATTCTAATCATTCAATTTCAAAACTGCCATGAACGCCTCCTGCGGAATTTCTACTTTTCCAACCTGGCGCATGCGTTTCTTTCCTTCTTTCTGTTTTTCCAACAACTTTCGTTTACGGGAAATATCTCCACCGTAACATTTTGCGGTAACGTCTTTACGTAAAGCTTTAATCGTTTCACGTGCAATGATCTTTGCGCCGATCGCTGCCTGAATTGGAATTTCGAATTGTTGTCTTGGGATCAATTCTTTCAGTTTCACACAGATTTTCTTTCCTAAATCGTATGCGTTACTGCGGTGAACCAACGCCGAAAGCGCATCCAATTGTTCTGCATTCAATAAGATATCCATGCGAATCAAATCAGATTCCTTGTAACCGATCGGGTGATAATCGAATGAGGCATACCCACGGGAAACCGATTTCAAACGATCATAAAAATCGAATACAATCTCTGCCAAAGGCATTTCAAAGGATAATTCAACGCGGTCTTGTGTCAAATAAACCTGATTTTTCAATTCGCCTCGTTTCTCAATACATAAAGACATGATTTGTCCGATATATTCTGATTTCGTGATGACCTGAGCTTTAATGTATGGTTCTTCGATACGGTCCAAACTGGATGGATCAGGCAATTCAGATGGATTGTTCACCAATAAGCGAACGTCCGGGTTTTTGGTTGTATAACAGTAATACGATACGTTGGGAACGGTTGTAATTACAGTCATGTTGAACTCACGCTCCAAACGTTCCTGGATAATTTCCATGTGCAGCATTCCAAGGAATCCACAACGGAAACCGAAACCAAGTGCAGCAGATGATTCCGGTTCGAAAACCAATGAGGAATCATTCAATTGCAGTTTCTCCATCGAATAACGCAATTCTTCGTATTCATCTGTTTCTACAGGATAGATTCCGGCAAATACCATCGGTTTTACGTCCTCAAATCCTTTAATCGGAACCTCGCATGGACTTGCCGTAAGCGTAATGGTATCACCCACTTTTACTTCTTTGGCAGTCTTGATTCCCGAAATAATATATCCCACATCACCGGCACGAACTTCTTGTTTTGGACTCAAATCCATTTTCAGAATTCCTACTTCGTCTGCATTGTAATCTTTTCCGGTGTTTAAGAAACGTACTCTGTCACCTTTCTTGATGACTCCGTTCTTTACGCGGTAATAAGCAATAATTCCTCTAAACGGATTAAAAACCGAATCAAAGATCATGGCTTGTAACTGACCCTGCTCATCACCTTTCGGAGATGGGATGCGCTCAATAATTGCTCTTAAAATATCGTCAACGCCCATTCCCGTTTTTCCTGAAGCCGGAATCACATCGTTCGGGTCACAGCCGATCAATTCAACAATTTGATCGGTCACTTCTTCCGGATTTGCACTGGGCAAGTCCATTTTATTTAAGATGGGAATGATTTCCAAATCGTGCTCCAATGCTAAATATAAATTGGAGATCGTTTGAGCTTCAATTCCTTGTGTAGCATCCACAATCAGCAACGCTCCTTCACATGCCGCGATAGAACGGGAAACCTCGTAAGAGAAATCCACGTGTCCCGGAGTGTCAATCAAATTCAGCACATATTCCTGCCCTTCAAATTTGTAGTTCATTTGAATAGCATGCGATTTAATCGTAATACCACGCTCACGTTCCAAATCCATATTGTCGAGAGCCTGCGCCTGCATGTCACGATCAGAAATGGTTCCAGTTGTTTGCAACAAACGATCTGCTAAAGTACTCTTACCATGATCGATGTGCGCGATAATACAAAAATTGCGGATATGCTTCATGGCGCAAAGATAATGCTTTTTTTTTCAGATTTTATGAGAGAAAATCGGAGGTATAATTCTTATGGTTGAGTGAATTCGAAAAGGAACAACACCAATGTCTTCCGGAGTAAAAGAATTCAATCCAGGTTTCCACTAATTCAACTGTTTCCTTCCGAATAGCTATTTCGTATTTTTTGCCGGAACCAGATGAGATAAAAGAAAGAGAATAGGTATCAAAGTGTTTCGTAAGCTCCGGATTTTTGACATTATTTTGGCCTAATGATTCAAATGGAAGTTTATGAAGGAGTTTTCTCAAATAAATGCAAAGAAATCATGGCTTATCCAAAATCGTCCGCACAATTCCCTGGATGCGCTCGGCCATTTCATCCGTTGGAAGGTCGTTGTCGTCTGTTCCGAACGGATCTTCGATTTCTTCTGCCAAAATTTCAATACTTACCAATACGTAGAAAATGAAAGTGGCAATGATTGCGGAATAGTATCCGAAATTCACCACGAAAGCAAAGGGAAGTGTGACCACGTAAGTGAAGATGAACTTTTTGAAGAACATGGAATAGGAGTAAGGAATCGGCGTGTTTTTGATGCGCTCGCAGGCACCCACACAATCCAGGAATCCATTCAGATTTCGGTCTAAACGCAGTACATCTTCTTCCGACAATATTCCCGCTTTCTTCAATTCATTCAGACGTTTATACATCAATTCAACGATGCCGGAAGGGATGTGATCGAGGTTCTCCAGGAATGTTTTTTCTTGGGGAGTAAGGTCCAATACTTCATAATTGGTGCCTTCGCGCAGATGTTCTTTGATACACAATGCAAAATTCCCGATGTGTCTGCCAAAGAAATGATTGTCTTCCGGAGATAATTCCAAAGCGGTTAATTTGACGGCCAGGTTGCGCGAATCATTTACTAAAGCGCCCCAGTTTTTGCGTCCTTCCCACCAGCGGTCATAAGCAGTATTGGTCCTAAAAACCAAAAGAAGCGATAATACAAACCCAAGAATCGAGTAAACGGCGAATAATTTCTCTAAAACAACCGCTTTTGGAAAAAAGTGTATCTCAAAATAAGCAATTCCCATGGTGAAGACGAAAATGAAGATCAATTCTTTCCAAAGGATCGTCAGCGTGTCACTTTTAGTGAGATGGAAAATTAATGCGAGCCAGCTTTTGGGGTTGTACTTTATCATAATTCAGAGATGAACAAAAGTAATTCAATTTTGGATGCCGGATAATTTTCGAATAAAAAACACGTTAATCTGACACAAACTATAAATTTGCAACTCTTAATTGAAACTAAATATGGAAGAAGGCAGCAAGGTAATGCAGGAACAACGAATGAATCTATTCGTCACATTATGGGCTAAGCGCCGGATATTGATGATCGTTACTGCTGCCGGATTGGTAGTTTCTACGGTTATTGCTTTTGTGATGACACCTTTATATCGATCCACTGCCATCGTATTTCCCGCGGCAACCAGTACGGTATCTTTCTCGGAACAACGAAATGCAAAAGCTTCTTCCATGGATTTTGGTGAAGAAGAGCAAGCAGAACAATTGATCCAGATCCTGCAGTCTTCCAAAGTGCGCGATAAGGTGGTTCAGCAGTTCGATTTGATGAAGCATTATGAAATCGAAGCGGATGATGAAAATAAGCATTACAAATTGGTGAAGGAATACAACAGCCACATCTTGTTTGTGCGTACACGTTATGGTTCTATCCAAATCGATGTATTGGATAGAGATGCGCAATTAGCTGCCGATATGGCAAACAAGATCGTAGAACTGATCGATACGGTAAAGAACGAAATGGTGATGGAGCGTACCGTTCCTGCTTTTGAGACGAATAAACGTAAGAAAGAACAATTGGAAGCTGACAAAGAAGCGGTTTTGAATCAGTTGGATTCATTGGCAGCTTTGGGAGTAGTTCCCTTGGAAGGACGTGCAAACCTCTTTCAGGCCTATGTAGAAGCGAAAAACCCGGCTGATAAAGCAGATTTCAAAAGACGTATCGATATTAACCTGGAGTTTGGAGCGGTATTCGACGGATTGGAATATGTTCGTAATGAAAAGATCATGAAATTGTCTGACTTTGCCGCATCATACGAACAGGCAGAATCTGATGCCAATACGCTTTTCAATCACAAATTCATCGTGGAACGAGCGGAGAAGGCAGATAAGAAAGACAAGCCAAAGCGTTTGATCATTATGATGCTGGCAACATTCGGGACCTTTGTATTTATGGTATTCCTATTGTTGATCCAGGATAAGATCAAGGAACTTCGCAAGTTGTCATAAACGTGGCTTTTTTACGGGAAAATAGTTTAATGTTGATCCTGGGACTGGCATTCGTTGGTCTTTTGGGTTATGGATTTTGGTTCGATAACGAATACATTCCGCTAATTCCCTATGCGTTAATTGTTCTTTTCGTAGCCCTGTTCTATACGGAATACACCTTCTTTTTTATCATCGCGGCAACACCTCTGTCCATTAATATTGAAGAATATACAGACAGTTTCGGGTTGTTTGTGCCAACAGAACCTTTGCTTTTCGGTACGATGCTGCTCTTGCTGATCCAAAATCTCCGCTACCGGGTTTTCCCCACTTATTTGCGGAATTCGGCCATAGTCTGGGCAGTTGTTTTCTACCTGGTTTGGATCTTTTTCACTTCTATTACCAGTGAAAACACAACCACCTCCTTAAAATTCCTGTTGGCGCGGTTGTGGTTTATCGTTCCGGTCCTGTTCTATGGAAGTTCGGTATTCTATGAGCCGAAGAAAATCCGCTGGTTCCTGTGGTTATTCCTTTCTGCTATGATCGTTGCGATCACATATACCATTTTGGTACATGCTTCTTATCGTTTCGGGGAAAAGGAAAGTCACTGGGTGATGTGGCCTTTCTTTAAAGACCATACGATCTACGGAGCTTTGGTTGCCCTGGTAGTTCCGCTGATTTTCGCCTTTTACTTTTCGAGAAAACACAGCGCTTTGTTGCAATTTATCCTGATCGGCTTCATGGTGATTTCCATTTTGGGATTGTATTTCAGTTACACACGTGCAGCCTGGCTGAGCGTCTTCTTAGGTTTGGTGATCTGGATGCTGATCCGTTTCAAAGTGAAATTCTCCTGGATAGCCGGAATCACTTTGGTGGCGGGAATTTACATTTGGGCTTCCTGGGATTCCATTCAACAGGATTTGGCGCGAAACAAATACGAACATACCACGGAAGAATTCGGAGAACGCTTGCAGAGCGCAACCAATGTAACTACGGACGCTTCAAACCTGGAAAGGATCAATCGCTGGAATTGTGCCATTGATATGTTCAGGGAACGACCGTGGGTTGGGTTTGGTCCTGGAATGTACTCTTTTGAATATGCACGTTTTCAGCGCCCGGAAAACCTGACGATCATTTCCACCAATTTTGGGAATATGGGAAATGCGCATAGTGAATTCCTTGGTCCTTTGGCTGAAATGGGCTGGATCGGGATGCTGAGCATGATCGCTATTGTTGCAGCTATTTTTTACGAAGGAATTACACTTTATAACGCCTGGCCGGAAGAAGATAGAGAAATAAAAACCTTGTTGATGGGTTTCATTATTTCATTATCTACCTATTTCATCCACGGATTCCTCAACAATTTTTTAGATACAGATAAAGCAGCGGTTCCTATTTGGGCAATGTGTGCTATCTTTATAGCCTTAAGAGCGCGGCTCACTAATATGCAGCGCCAATTATCAAAGTAATTCTCCATGTTTACAGGTATTATCGAAACGCTCGGAACCATCCGTGCGATTGAAAAAGATCAAAGCAACGTTCATTTTACGGTAGAATCTACCATTACCCACGAGTTAAAAATCGATCAAAGTGTGGCACACAATGGCTGCTGTCTGACAGTTGTAAAGATCGAAGGAGATTCCTATGTGGTTACGGCAATCCAGGAAACAATTGATAAAACAAACCTCGGTGACTGGGAAGTTGGATCGAAAGTGAACCTGGAACGCTGCATGCTTCTTGGAGCGCGTTTGGACGGACACATTGTGCAGGGACACGTGGATACAACGGCAAGGTGTGTTTCCGTAGAAGATCTGAACGGAAGCTGGAAGTATACATTCCGCTATGATTTTGATCAGCCAACCGTGGCAAAAGGTTCGATAACAGTGAACGGAGTGAGTTTGACAGTTGTGGATTCGGAAAAAGGATTGTTTTCAGTTCACATTATTCCGTATACTTATGAGCACACGAACTTCCATTCGTTCAAAGTAGGTTCCAAAATCAATTTGGAATTTGATATTATTGGAAAATATGTAGCCCGCTTGATGGAGTAGCAAAAAGCTTAATGATTTAATAACACCTCACTTTAAATCGATTTAGTTTTTGTAGTTTATTGATAATCAGTCACTAATTTTTTTACTAAAATTTAGTTTTGCATGTTTGAACTACAAAAATTTTAGGAACATAGCCGGGTCTTTTCATACCTTTGGGAAAAATTTCAAAAATGAAAAGACTTTTACTAATTCTAATCACCCTCTTCCCAATGATCGGTCTGGCTCAGATTGCTTCCTGGGATTTTACGGGAGAAAGTATGCTTGCAACAAGTACCGCTGAGGTTTACGCTGCTAATTTAGATGCTTCACCAACTTTAACCCGTGGTGCAGGAGCTGCAGCTTCGGCAGGAGGTAACTCCTTCAGAACAGTTGGTTTTCTTAACAACGGTATTTCAGTAGCAAATACGGATTACTTTGAAAACACGTTTTCAGCTGCTCCGGGTTATACTTTGTCATTAACAACGATTGACGCTTCTTTTGCAGGAACTACAACATTTTCAAACTCTCCCGGAGTTTCCATGCAGTATGCTTACAGCTTGGACGGGACGACTTTCACATTGATCGGATCACCATTCATACGTATCGGAAATGGTGCAATGTCTCAGATTAACTTAAGTGGTATTTCAGCTTTGCAAAACGTTGCGGATAATATTACAGTTACATTTCGTTTGTATGCAAGTGGACAAACAACAACCGGAGGTTGGGGTTATAACTCTGCTTCTGCAGGAGCAATTGGTTTGGCTTTTGGCGGATCTGTAACAGCAACGGGTGGATGTATCAATACGTTTGCAACGATCACTCCACCGGCACAATGTACTTCTTACACAGTTCCTTCAAACGATGAAACGTATCTGACTTCAGGAACTTACCACGATACAATTCCGAATGCTGCTGGTTGTGATAGTATCCTGACTATCAACTTAACTATCAAAAACAACACAACTTCAACAATTTCTCCTACTGCTTGTGGAACTTACATGGTTCCTTCCGGTGATGAGACTTACTCAATGAACGGAACGTATATGGACACGATTCCAAATGCGGCTGGTTGTGACAGTATTATTACGATCAACCTGACAATTGTAGGATCAATTACCTATTACCAGGATTTGGATACGGATGGATTTGGGAACGCAGCTGTTTCGCAGACAGGATGTGCACCGATTCCGGGATATGTTACCAATGATGATGACTGTGACGACACGAACAATGCAATTACTGTTGGATCTACCTTCTATGCAGATACGGACGGAGACGGATTGGGGAACCTGGCGGTTTCACAGGTTGCGTGTTCGGCACCAACGAACTTTGTTTCAAACAGCAATGACTGTGACGATTCAAATAACGCGATCGGAGCTGCACAAACCTACTACCAGGATTTGGACAATGATACTTACGGAAATCCAGCTGTTTCTTTGACTCAGTGTACTCAGCCAGTAGGATATGTTACAAATGATGATGATTGTAACGACAGCAACAATACCATTCACCCGGGAGCAACTGAAATTCCAAACAACGGAATTGATGAAGATTGTAACGGTTCTGATTTGAACACTGCGGGTACAACTTTGGGAATGTATGAATTTACTGGTCACGCTTGTTTGACTCCAATGGTAAGCGTTACTGCTCAGCCGGCAAACGCGACATTCAGTAGTTATGCTTCTGCAGGTGTAAACTGTGCTTCCGGAACAAACTATTACAACAACGACGGTTGGAATATGACAGCTGCTATTGATTTGACAGAATACAACTCCTTTACGGTTAAACCGGCATCTTGTTATGCATTGGATTTGAACCAGGTGAAATTCTTACACCGTGTAAGTGGTTCTGCAGGTACAACAGCAACAGCGCATTTGCGTTCAAGTTTGGATGGATTTGCAACAGATCTTTTCACTTACACATTCGTTGCTCCTCTTGGAACAGATATCAATGAAACGGTAAATCTCTCTTCAGCGTTTGATGCAATTGCAGATTCAGTAGAGTTCCGTTTCTACATTACAGGAATGGGTGCTGCAGGTACAACTTACAGAAATGATAACGTTGTTGTAATCGGTAACATCAATCCTTTGATCCCTCAGATTTTTTATGCGGATGCAGACGGTGACGGATTTGGTGATCCTGCAACTTCTCAATCAGCTTGTGCGGCTCCTGCGGATTATGTATTGGACAACACAGATTGTGACGACACAGATGAAAACGCATTCCCGGGTGCAGTTTGGTACCAGGATACAGATGGAGATGGTTTGGGGAACGCAGCAGTCACATTGACTCAATGTACACAACCTGCTAACTATGTTTCTGATGATACGGATTGTGACGATACGGACGACCAGGTAGGAAGTATTGTGATGTACTACGTAGATGCCGATACCGATGGATTTGGTGATGCGGATGATGCAGGAACAAGTTCATGTGCTCCAATCGCAGGATCTGTAACAAACAATGACGACTGTGATGATTCAGATGAAGATATCAATCCAAGTGCAACAGAAGTTTGTGACGGTGTAGATAATAACTGTGACGGTGATACGGACGAAGGATTCATTATGACGACTTATTACGAAGATGTAGACAATGATACATATGGTGATGTAGCTTCCTCTGTAAGTGATTGTACACAACCTGCCGGATACGTTACAAACGACGATGATTGTGACGACACAAATGCAGCAATTCACCCGGGAGCTACTGATAATACAGGAAACGGAGTGGATGAGAACTGTGACGGGGTAGACGGAATGTTGGGCATCGAAGAATCGATCCTTGCAAACTTAAACGTATCTCCGAATCCGGGAACAAGTTCAGTAGTATTGAATATGAGCCACGGATGGAACGGATTCCAGGTAACTTTTGCAGGTGTTGACGGAAAAGAGATTTCTTTGACATCTGTTCAAAAATCTGCAAATGAATTGGAATTCAACACGGATTCATTGGTTTCAGGAGTATATTTCATTCGCTTGACTTCCCCGGAAGGAACTGCTTTGGTTCGCTGGGTGAAAAACTAATTATAGAATCAAAAAATGCAATAAGTAGGGGCGCGATTAATCGCGCCCCTACTTATTATGTACCTTTGTATCAATGGAACACATTATTTACAATGTTACGGTAAGCCTTGATCCGGCAGTTGAGCTTGATTGGGTGAATTGGATGCGGACTGTTCACATTCCGGAAGTCATGTCAACGGGTTGCTTTTTGGAAAGCCGCATGTCTAAAATGAACGAGCAGGAAGACGGAGCATGCACGTATGCGATGACCTATGTGGCCTACAGCCAGGAACATTTGGATGATTATCAGAAAAATCATGCTGCAGCTTTGCAGGTTGATCATAAAAGCAGGTATGAAGGGCGTTTTGCGGCTTTCAGAAGTACATTAAATGTCATTCAACACTTCCAGCATGAACGTTAGGGCTAAAAAACATTTAGGACAACATTTCTTAAAAGATAAGGGCGTCTGTAAACGAATTGCAGAGCAGTTCAAACATCATCAGGGTGTGAAAATAGCTCTTGAAATTGGGCCTGGAATGGGCGCTTTGACAGAGTATTTGCTGCAGGACAGCGAAACCGAGCTGCATGTCATGGATGTGGATGCGGAATCGATCGAATACCTGAAAATCCATTATCCGCAATTGGATGGCAAAATCACATTCGGGGATTTCCTGAAAATGGACCCAACAACGATTGTTGGAGATCAGCCCTTTGCTGTGGTTGGCAATTTCCCTTACAATATTTCTTCGCAAATCTTATTCAAGTGCATTGATCTGAAGGATTCTGTCCCTGAAATCATGGGCATGTTCCAGAAAGAAGTTGCGCAGCGCGTTGCTGAAAAGCCGGGAACAAAAACCTATGGGATTCTGAGTGTTCTCTTACAGGCATATTACGATATCGAGTACTGTTTCACCGTAGATGAACACGTTTTTGATCCGCCGCCGAAAGTGAAATCTGGAGTGATCCGCTGTACGCGAAATGGGCGCGAGAAGCTTCCCTGTGATGAGAAATTATTCAAGCAGGTGGTAAAAATGTCGTTCAATCAACGCCGCAAAACAATCCGGAATTCCATTAAAGCCTTGCTTCCTGCAACTTATGAAGAGAACCCGATGCTACAGCTGCGTCCGGAAAGACTGGGAGTGGAGGAGTTTATTGAGTTAACCAATTGGGTGGAGAAACACAGAACTGAAAATTAAAACCACTTTAACATTTTCTGTGAGTCTTGCACATTCGCCCTGTTTCCGGGGGTTTACCAACAAAAACACTTCGCAAACCCTTGTTTCTGTGAATAAGTAATTGTTACCATTCACCCTTTTCATTTTTCTCCTCTGAAAATTCGATTATTTTTGTGCGAATTTCAAAAATTACCTTGCAATGTCACAAGAGAAAACAAGATACTCCGATAGTGAACTGGATGAATTCCGTCAGTTGATCAATGACAAGTTGAAAGAGGCACATGTCGATTACGATATGTTGAAGGGATCTTTGTCAAATGACAACCATGGGACAGATGATACCGGAAGAACGTTCAACATGATGGAGGATGGTTCAGAAACGTTATCTCGTGAAGAAGTTGCTCAGTTGGCAGCTCGCCAGGAGAAGTTCATCGAAAACCTGAAAAATGCCCTGATGCGTATTGAGAACAAAACGTATGGAATTTGCCGTGTAACGGGTAAATTGATCCAGAAAGAGCGTTTGAGACTGGTTCCGCATGCTACCTTGAGCATCGAAGCTAAAAACATGCAAAACAAATAAGTTGAAGAAACAACTCTATATCGTTTTAATAGCGGTATTATGCATATTGCTTATTGATCAGATAACCAAGATTTGGGTAAAAACTCATTTTAATTATTACGATCCACCGGTAAATGCTATCGGTTCGTGGTTTCGATTATTATACATCGAAAACCAGGGAATGGCTTTCGGGACCACTTTTGGAGCAAGTATTTGGGCCAAATTGGGTCTGAGCATTTTCCGCATATTTGCAAGTGGGGCGATTGCTTATTACTTCATCAAACAATGGCGCAAAGGAGCTAAAACAGAATTCCTCCTTGCAATTGGGTTGGTATTTGCCGGTGCAACCGGAAACCTGATCGATTCCATGTTCTACGATTTCATTTTCCCTTACGATCCGTGTATCGGATTTAACCACCTGGAAGGTTCCGGAAATTGGTCGGATTGCGGAATAGCAGGAAAATATGAAACACGCCACACCGGATTTTTATTGGGAAATGTGGTGGATATGTTCCAATTCAATGTAGAATGGCCATCCTGGGTCCCGTGGTATGATAAAAACGGAGACAACCAGATCTTCCCGGCTATCTGGAATGTGGCAGATGCTGCAATCAGTATGGGGGTAATCATGATCATTCTCAGACAACGAAAATACTTCCCGAAAGAAAATAACCGGAAAAAGACTCCAAAGACAAGTTCGGTTACTACCGAAGAAAATATAGCAGGAACGGAAGAGTAATCTTCCGTTTTTTCTTTTACATGAGAATCTGATCAGATTTAAAATCGGAATCAATCATCCATTTTTCACGCAATCGAAAGGCTGGGATTGTTTGTCTTTTGGCTTTGTTAGCCGCAATATTTGGCTTTACCTCATTTTGAGAAGCCCATAAGGACAGCGGAATGATCTTTTTGGCCGTTAGCTGAGTGATCCTTTTATTTAACGATTCCTGCAAAAGAAGAGCAAAAAGTTTTGTAAAACCATCAAACCGTAAAGTAGTAGGGTATGTCTTGAAAAGCGGATAATAATCGGTGTGTTTGCTTTTATTTTGAATGATGATTGGCGGAAGTCCTTCATTCATCAACTGTAGATTGATAAGTATTCTGCCCATTCTTCCATTTCCATCAACAAACGGGTGAATGGTTTCAAACTCCGCATGAAAATGAGCTATTTTATCTAAAAAATAATCACTCTTGGTTGTATGGTAGTGTTCAACAAGTTCGTGCATTAATTGGTTTACAAACAAAGGATTGGCGCCAAGATGATTTCCTACCCGAACCCATTCTTTTCCACTTCTGAAACGTCCGGCAATAGTATTATCAATATTTGTAAGAAGTAATTTGTGCAAACTTAGTATCTGTTTCACAGACTGTTTTTGCTGAGGTTTTGCAAGCAGTATTTCGGTAATTTGTGCTAAATTCTTTGCTTCGAATACTTCACGGATATTGACCGCGCGGGGAAGTTCGTCTCCAATAAGGATCTTCTCGGTATCTTCTAAAGTAAGTGTAGAATTCTCAATAGCATTGGAATTATAGACCATTTCCGGAATTTCGGCAATGGCAATCTCTCTCAGAAAGTCTTCATTGCCCTGAACAAGCAATAAATACTTCTTTTTTAAATCTTCCAATCGATCTATAGTTGTTTGATTTATCACAACTTATCTTTTCGATAAAGATACAGAACTTTACGTGAAAAGTATTAATTTTTTAATACTTTTCACGTAAAGTTCACTTTCCTGTCGACCACAACTTAAACAATTTTTCCTGTTCCGGAGTCATTTCTTTTAGGATCTCCATGACGTTGTAAAGCATCCCTTCTTTGAATTTCGCAGGGAATGTTAAAGGCACTTGTTTTCCTTTTCGTTCCACATGAATGGTAACCATTGTTCCTTCTGGTACGAGACTTCCGTCTTCATTCCTATAAGCTTTTTTCAGCTCCTGGTAATCTACCAGGTCTTTTGCTTTCAGACCAAATACATTTGTTGCATCCGCCTTTTTAATCACAACCTTCCCATTGATGATGCGATTATCCGCAGTTACTCCACAATCGGTATCCGTAAAGAAATGTGACGGAACGGTTCCTTTCTTCGATTTAGAATAGTCAATACCGATAACTTTAAATGTTTCTTCAATGGCCAATGGCGTTGTTCCTTCTACGTATTTGGTGAAGAAATTCTTTAAATCAGGATGAACAACCGCAACGAATTCATCGATAAAAGTTTCTTCGTTGAAAGAACGATTGCTTCCATACTTGTTGCATAATTCGAAAATAACTGTCTTCAAAGTCTTCGATCCCTTGGTTAGCCGCATGATCTCAATATCCAGCAGCATTCCCATAATTGCTCCGCGCTCATAAACCTGCGAGTATTGATCGGAATAGGGTTTGTCAAAGACATTTGCGCTCATTACGGTAAACGGCATATTATCCGGATATTCAGATGCGCTCATGATTTTGCCTTTGATCGTATTTTCTACCGTCGATTTTACGGATTTCAATCCGCCCTGCATGGCTACAAGCACCGAGAAATATTCCGTAGTTCCTTCATAGAGCCACAAATGTTTCGACATGACCGGCTTGGTATAGTTGAACTCACCGATAAACTGGCTGTGCAGACTCAAAGGCGAATAGATATGCATGAATTCGTGAATTCCGGTTTCATAAACCATGTCGGTGTAGCTGTTGTGTCCAAAATCCGGAAGGAAATAAGAAGAAGAATGCCCGTGTTCCAAAGCACCGAATCCCTGTCCGCCCAATGATCTTCCAAGTTTTATTTTTTGGAAAAGACCAATCTTTTTTTCTCCGCTGAAAACCGCTTCCAATTCGCGGTAATCTTTCACGAAATTCAAAAAAGCATAATTGTCAACGGGAAGTCTTCCACCCACAAACTGATCAATGGCAACCATCGCCGAATCGATCTTATGCTTGATGTAGTAAGCAGAAGAATCAATTCCTTCGTGGTAAGAAGCTATAATCACGTCAGTTCCCTGAACACGGATATTTTCGTCTTTTTCGTGGGTAAACAAAATGGGGTTATCAATCAAATCGTGGTAATTTTTACTCCAAAAAGTGATTTGATCATCTGTTTTCGATTTTTGGACAAGTGTCGTAAAACCATTCAGGTTTTTAGGTTTCAGGAAGGTCAGTTCATATTCGTTATTCCATTCTAAACCAAAATACCCGAAAAGACCGCCGTTATTGATGTAAAAGTATTTGCCTGCTTCAAATCCTGTTCCGGCAGGTTCAAAAATCTTGGTGTCTCCATTCTTTTCTTCCCAGGAATCATCTACCAGGTATTGCACTTTGGCCACGTCTTTTCCGGGAGTTATTACAAAGGAGTTGTTTCCTTTTTTCTTTACTTTCAATGGTTTTCCTGCGGAGTCAAAGGCTTTGAATTGGGAAATATACCTTCCGTAATCCAAAACAGCATAAGTTCCGGGAACCGTCATCGGGAAATTGAAAACAGCGGTATCCGTTCCTTTGTAAGAAGTGCTTAAAGTGATGAGAACCTGGTCTTTTGCACAATTGGTCAGATCCGCCTGGTAAGTCATTTTTTGCGAGAATGCACCAAGTGCCAACGTGCAGGGTAGTAATAGAAGGAGTAATTTCATAAATAATAAGATTGATTTGAGTAGTTAAATTAAAGCCAATACTTTCTCCACGTCTTCCGGAGTATCAATATTGGGTGTTTCGATATCTGTTTCTACCACTCGAATGGAATAACCGTTATACAACCAGCGCAGCTGCTCCAGTGATTCGATTTGTTCAAGTTTGGTTTCTTCGAGTGCGCTTAGTTGAAGCAATACTTCCGGGCGGTAAGCATACAAGCCGATGTGCCTTAAGAACGGATATATTTCAAGAGCTTCTCCTTTTGCATTGGCAAAGTTCGGGATCGGGCTGCGCGAAAAGTAAAGCGCGCTGTGATTTTTATCAACCACCACTTTAATGCGGTTGGGATTCAAAATATCTTCCATTTCGATTTTCCGGGAAGCAAGCGTTGCTATTTGCACTTCCGGATCATTGAAAGCGCCCAATAGTTGATCTAATTGTCGCGCATCTACCAAAGGTTCATCCCCCTGGATATTGATCACCACATCGTAATGTTCGGAAAGCCGGCTCACAATCTCTGCACAGCGATCTGTTCCTGTGGGATGTTTGGAATCCGTCAGCATGACTTTTCCTCCAAAGCTTTCTACCGTTTTTGCAATGCGTTCATCATCCGTTGCAACGATCAGATCTGTTAGAAGAGCAGATTTTGCAGCTCCTTCTGTTACCCGTTGGATCATGGTTTTTCCTTTCAGATCAATGAGCGGTTTTCCCGGGAAGCGGGATGAAGCGTAACGAGCCGGAATAATGCCGAGAATGCGCATGAATTTTTGTTTTGGTTCAAATATAGTTATTCAATAGAAATCTGCTCATGCTTATGTTTCTGTGGTTAAAAATGAAGGTTTGATGGGTATTATGAACCACAAAGAGTGAAACCTGCCTGTCGACAGACGGGGGAGGCTATACTTTGCATCCTCCTTATCTATGCGGTTCATTCTAAATTCTGCTAATTTTGCATCATGAAAAAAATGCTCTCCATAATCACCTGCCTGCTGCTGGCACCCGCTCTTTTTGCCCAGGATCAGTTGAACCTGGTTTCTTCCACGAAAATAACAACAATCGGGTACTGGAACATCGGAGATAAAGTGTCTTATACGGTTACTCAGTCGGACGTTACGAATAAAGGAACCGCTGCACAACCCACAAAACAGTCATCAAGCTCTTATGAATTTGAAATAAAGGTGACAGATAGTACGGAACATTCCTACATCCTGGAAATGAAATACCTGAAAGCTTCCGTTGAGGGCTACGATCCGCAGCTGCAGGAACTGATGAATTCCTTCCAGACAGGCGCACCAATACGTTATCGGACAGACGAATTTGGAGTGTTCCAAAAAATTCTGAATACAGCCGAATTGCAGAAAGACTTCAAAAAGAAGTGTGATGAATTCAAAAAGCAGTTAATTGCCAATAGAGGTGCGGAAGCATCAAAACCCTTGGTGAAAGTCCTGGATGAAATGGTTATTGAGTTTTCCAAACCCGGAAATATCGAAGTGCTTTACCTGGGAGATATTATGGCGATTCATGGAAATTATGGAATGGAATTGGTCTTAAACAAACCCACGGAAATAGATGTAGAGCTTCCTTGTTTAATGGATATCGTGGTAAAAGGGTCCGGTATAATCACCCTGCAAACAATTAACAAGACCAAAGATTTCGCTACGATTGCCATTAAGTACAAACCGAATCCGGAAGAATTGAAGCAGTATATGAAAACTTTTTTCGATCTGTTCGTTCCGGAAGGCAGTAATAATTTCAAAGTAGCTGATATGAAAATTGATTTTGAGGACACGGAAAAATTGCAGATGCGCTTAAGCAGCGGCTGGATGCCTTCTATTCAAACTGGCCGAACAATTAGTGTTGCATTCGGGGAAGAAAAGCTCAAAAAGATCACTAAGACCAGTTATCAGTTTAAATAAGGTTATTAGTTTTACAGTAGGGGCGGAAAATTTCAATTCTACTGTGTCCTAATATTCGCCGTCAATTCGTAATTCGTAATTACCTTTGTGGCATGAAATATCTATTTGTCGGTTTAGGAAACCCGGGTTCGAAATACGAAGAAACGCGTCACAACATCGGTTTTAAAGTGTTGGAAGCATTAGCGAAAGAACTTGGTGGAACCTTTTCTATGCAAAAAACAGCTGAAGTTGCAGAAGTGAAATTTAAAGGAAGGACCCTTGTTTTGGTGAAACCCACCACTTACATGAATCTTTCCGGGAAAGCGGTAAATTACTACCTGCAGCAGGAGAAAATTTCCAAAGAGAATTTGGTGGTGGTAACAGATGATCTGGCACTTCCTTTTGGAAAATTGCGGATGAAAGGGAAAGGCTCAGATGGCGGACACAACGGATTAAAAGATATCCAGGCAACACTCAACACCACAGAATATTGCCGTTTGCGTTTTGGCGTTGGTGCCGATTTTCACAAAGGACAGCAGGTGGATTATGTATTGGGAGAATGGAGCACGGAAGAACGTGAAACATTGAACGACCGAATTGCAGTTGCAACCGAGTTTTTGAAGAGTTTTGCGGCTATAGGAATTCAATTGACAATGACAAATTGGAACGGAAAATAGCGGTTGATAGTCAATCAGTTAACCAGGCGAAGCCTGTTAAATCTTCTCAATTCGCCTTTTTTGGCTGGAATGAATTGAAACAATCAATACCTTTGTATGTGCAAATAAAAACCATTTGTACAAAGAACTATGCAATATATTCGACTCACGAGAAGTGATGACTTTACTAAAAAACTCTCCCAGCAGGTAGATGATTATCTGAAAAGAAATAATCTGAAACGATACGGTAATTGGCAGATGCTTTTAAAAGTTCCGTTGATGTTTTCCCTCTTTTTGCTTCCTTATTTTTTGATGGTTTTCGGAGTGATCGAAAATCATTGGCTGATGTTCTTCATGACCATGGTTATGGGAGTAGGAATGGCCGGAATCGGGCTTTCTATTATGCATGATGCAAATCATGGTGCTTTTTCCAAATACAAGTGGTTGAATAAGATCATGAGTTTCTCCATGGAGATGCTTGGTGGTTCTAATTTAAACTGGCGTATTCAGCACAATGTGCTGCATCACAGTTTTACAAATGTGCACGACATGGACGAAGACATCGATTCGATCGGATTGCTTCGTTTCTCTCCAAATATGCCGCATAAAAAAGTCCACCGTTTCCAGGTTTATTATGCCTGGTTCTTTTACGGATTTATGACTTTGGCTTGGATGACCAATAAAGATTTCATGCAATTAACGCGTTACAGCAAGGAAGGATTACTTGAGGCCCAAAATAGAACATTCAAAAAAGCAATGCTTCAATTGATCTTGTCCAAATTGCTTTATTACGTGTATATCATAGCAATTCCATTATTTGTGATGGATATCACGTGGTGGCAGGTGTTGATCGGGTTCTTTGTGATGCATTTTATTTGTGGACTCATTTTGGCATTTGTTTTCCAGGTAGCACATGTAATGCCGGAAACGGAATTTATGACCAAGGATGACTACACAGAAGAAAATACGGAGGTTTCCTGGGCAAAGCATCAATTGATGACTACAGCGAACTTTGAGAACTGGAATCCATTATTAACGTGGTATGTTGGTGGATTGAATTATCAGATTGAACACCATTTGTTTCCGGATATTTCTCACATCCATTATCCTAAGATCGCTAAAATTGTCAGGAAGACAGCAAATGAACACGGAATTCAATACAATTACCACAAGACATTTGGGTCTGCAATTTTCAATCATTTGAGATTATTGAAACAGTTGGGAAGAGCATAATCTTTTCGAATTAAAATAACAGTAGGGGCGCGATTAATCGGTAATTACATCGCACTTACACCAAAAATATAAAATGATATAAAAAAGGGAACTGCTTAGGTTCCCTTTTTCTTTGTTACTTTCTTGGTTGCTTTCTTTGGAACAGCAGCTTCTAATAATGGTGTGTTTCCGGGCGTTTCTTTATTATCTTTCTGGCGTTGATCTAGTTTGCCAGTTGATTTTGCGGTTCTTTTGGGACCTCTTTTTAAAGACATGATTTGTGTTTTATTAAGTGTAACATATTGATTACAAGTTACTAATTCTTAAAATGTCCACAAAAAAACTAATCAAGCAAATGATCATTCATCGATGTTAAATGAACGTTTTCGGTTCCTGAACAATTAAACGATTTTTACTAAAAAATAATTCCTAATAAACTCACATATACTTAATTAAGTATATTGTACCAATCTATAAATTATTCACTATGCCAAAATATTATGTAAACATGAATGCTCAGCCGACAGGTGAGCATGAGGTCCATGTAAATGGATGCTCAGAAGGAGCTAAGGCTTACAATCAGAGAGACCTAGGGATTCACCTTTCTTGTTCTTCAGCAGTCGCTGAAGCAATGAGAATTGGATATCGAACAGCTGACGGTTGTAAGATATGCAGTAAGCCATGTCATACTAGATAAAAAGGAAAAGGGAACTGCTTAGGTTCCCTTTTTCATTTCTTGTTAAGTTCCTTGCATCTAGTGCAAAGTCTCTTACCTCCTTTTCCGGGACGGACATTTTCTGTTTCGATATTGTTCCCTACAACACAGTTTCTGTTGTTATGATACACACTGGTTTCTTTTACTGAATGATACTCTTTCATGATATTCAAATATTTGATTTTCATAAAGTTCAGCATTAATTTTAACTTAAAAATAGTTATAGTGTATCTTTACAATATTCCAATAAAAATGGGGCTAATATGAATTAGCCCCATTTTTTAATTTCCCTCGCAGAAGTTATTTCTTTCTCTTCTTCTGCTCGCTTTCAGCATTTATTTTAGCTATTATAATCATTCTGTAATTACGAATACATGTAACCACAACATGAGAACTTGCTAGAACAATCGCACTATCTAAATCCATATTTCTTAAAAGTTTAAGAATTGGGTTCATGTGCTTACGCACACCGACTTTTGGCTCTTTATTCTTATTTATCTTCTAGCTTAATATCTTTTCTCAATTTTTCTACTTACGTATCTTACTTATTCTTAAACTCTTAACTATATATCTTATTTCTTTCTTATGGACTCTCTTTATTCTCTAGTCTAACTTAGTTTTCTTACTTACGCTCAATATTCTTAATAACTCTGCTAATCTCTTTATCTTCTTATTACAAGCCGGGAAACCCTATTCGGTGAATAATGTCAAAGATAAGAATTTTTCATGCCTTAAAAAATTGATAACCAACTGAATGATCATTAATCGATTTAGGATGAACATTTTCGGTTTCTGGATAATTAAAAGATTTTTATATCCTTTACTTATCTGATTTCTTTAGTATGTTCGGATGAATAACACGCTCTAATCACAATGTAATGCACGATTCAAAGCAAGAAAAAAACCTTGAATGGTTCACAGTTAATTACCCTGACACAAAGGAACGAATCTTACATATTAGCGATCATCTACATTACCATGTTGATGGCAAAGTATCAATATCAGATGAGATTAAAAATGAATTACTCGAAGCAATTAATCAATATTGGGCTGATACTATTGGACTGGATATAAAAGAATACTTAAGTGAGGACTAATTTTCTTCTGAGAAAAAAACAATGAACTTAGAATTTTCTGATTCAAACCCAGCGTCTTTGATATTATGTTTTCTTGTTAGATTTCTTATTGCTTCTAATCCTATAGAATGAGATGCGACTTCATATGAATGTCCATCTGGTGAGTCATTCAATTTTACAGAATATGTTCGAGAAACTTTAGCATCAATGTCCATGTGCTTTCTACTTAGAATCAATGTGTTCATACATGTTTCAACATCAGCAACGGTTCCTGATTTCAGAAAGTGTCTTATTACCCCTTCATTTAACAGTTCTAGTGGTTTCATATATTATTTGTTTTTAGCTATTTCTCTCAAAAATACAATCTCTTCTTTCATCTCAGTAATCATTCGCTCATAAACCTCTCTTTCATTTGCGGATGGGGAGATATTCATTTGGGTTGCAGCATTACCTCCCTGTTGTTGGAAGTTTTGTTGAATGTAAACTTCATCCTCCCCAAGCAATGTAACAAGACTTACACGCAAAATACCAGCTATTTCTTTCAGTCTACCAAGTGTGGCTTTATCCGGATTCTTTTCAATATTTGAATATGCCTGTTGTGTAATACCAAGTTGAGTTGCAACATAGTCTTGGTTGTAACCCAAATTCTCACGGATCACGCGAATTATATCACTTACTGGGATTTGATTGTTTCTCATGAAGCGAATTTACAAATGACATTTGTAATTTACAAGTTTAAGCCATTCATAATTAGTTCAGAAAAATGGAGTTTTGGGTTTTACAACATTCTGAATATGAAAAGACTGCTATTTGCTACTATTATCCTATTAACTGCTTGTCAACCAGAGGAAATTACACCAAACACACCACAACCTAATAATCCAACTCCAAACCCAACTGACACTACCGGAACGGATACAATCTATACCTCATATATGTTGTTCGAAATGTTCAACAATTCAACAGGACAAAATCTGAAGAACACTGTTGATTCAATCACATTCGATAATCAAGCAACTGGATTCCATAAAGCTTGGTCAAATTCCATCAGCTGGCATGATGTGAATAATTATGGTGCTCCCGGGAACTACACTAAATGTTATATCCCAACTCCAACCTATGGAGATCAGGTCCAAACAATTGTTTACTTCAGCTCAGGAGAACAAAAGAACTGTTGGGTAACTTATAATGATCTAGCCGGAGGATCAAGCGTGTCAATCATTACTTCATTCGGAACAAATACATACGTTCACACACGCGCTTACTAAATCATGAGATATTACACTTTAATTATGATCAGCATATTGCTATGCTTTTCTTGTACTACAAATACCAAGGATCAACCAAAAAAACAGAACATTCAGATAGCTGCTATTACGGAATCGAAACCTGAAGTTGAAACCAATATTTCAGCAGAACCAAATGTTATTGAAACGGATGAGCCAGTATCATATGAAGAACCAATTGAGAAAGTAATATACAATTCTTATGAAAAGCTATCAGGAGCAATTAGACAATGGAAAGTAGTATTGTATTCTGATTATACAATTAAGGTTTTCTCTACCAAATGGGATTTGGAATTTAAAGAATCAGAGAGTTTTATTCTGGAGAGCGAATATTACCCAATCCGGCACGAGATCAAATCAAATGGAGATATCTATATCACATGTGCAACAACCTATAGAGAGGCAGACAAAATGAATCATCAATATACAGCTATGTTCTCAGTTGAGCAATCCTTTGTTAGGTTCAATGCTGTATTTGGGAAAGGGGGTACTGATAAAGCCTATAGCAATTTGAATTATATCAGCCTCCCAAATGAAAGTAGCCACTTTGAAGGAGTTGGATATGTGAAGAATGATCTGTAATGTGCCGAATTAATCTTTGACTAAATCTTCAATAGCTACCCCCAAAATGGTAGTTATTCTTTTATAAATTAAGATCGAAGCATTCTGTTCACCTGTCTCAATCCGAGCCACTTGCGGCTGGCTTGTACCCATCGATTTAGCTAAATCTCCCTGTGTAATTCCACTTTTTTTACGAATTTCTTTTATTCGTAACCCAATGTTTATTAGGTAGTTATCTTCTTCTGTTGTAGTTTTTTTCATGTTAAGTCACATTTTTTAGGCAACCGTGAAAAGCAACTTGCGTTTTCACAAATACAAATATACCAAATTTGGTATAAAATGAAATAGTATTCACTAATTTAAATTAACAAGTTATGAACAGAAAATTACAAAACAAGAATTTAAATTGTCCTAATTGCGGGACAGAACTGAATGTTGACTCGCTGATGATCTCTCAATTCAGAGATTCCATTAGAAAAGACCTAAGAGATGAAATGAATGAACGTGAACAAGAACTCCAATCCAAACAAGATGAATTCGATGCGATAGCTAAGTCCTTTGCAAAGGATAAGGCTGAATTGGAGAAGCGTGTTCAAGAACAAGTAAGTGAACGGATTTCAACTCGTGAAGCTGAAATTAAGTTGGAGATTGGCCGGAAAGTTCAAGAAGAGACTGCCACTCAATTACAGGAATTAGAAGACCAGCTTATAACGAAGTCCAAGCAGCTGAAGTCTGCCAATAAGGATAAGGCTGAATTGGTAAGACTGCAACGTGAGCTTGAAGAACAGGAAGCCCGTATTGTACTCCAGAAGGAACAGGAACTTACCAAACGATTGGATGAGGCTAAAGAATTCATTCGCGAACAAGTTTCTCAAGAAAATCAGCTCCGGATGAAAGAGAAGGAAAAGCTCATATCAGATTTGAAAACTAAGTTGGATGAAGCTAAGCGTAAGGTTGAACAAGGTTCAATGCAAATGCAGGGAGAGATTCAGGAGTTAGAGATTATTGATATTCTTCAGAACGCATATCCTTTCGATGAGATTACTCAGTCAAAGAAAGGAGCAAACGGAGCTGATATTCTCCAGCAAATCAACACGCAATATGGTGTGAAGATTGGCAGCATTTACTATGAGAGCAAGCGTACTCAAGCATACGTAGATAAATGGATTCCGAAGTTGAAGAATGATAACCTATCCGTTAAAGCAGATATTTTGGTTCTGGTAACAGAGACCTTACCAAAAGGCATTACCAGATGGGGAATTGTAGATGATGTATGGGTTTGTGACATGGCTTCAGTGAAGGAATTGAGTTTGGTTCTCCGGTATGGATTGCTGAAGGTATATTCAGTTGCGCAGAACCAGCACCAAGCAAAAGAGAAGAGTGAATTGCTTTATCAGTATATCACATCTGATGAGTTTAAAAATCTATTTGAGAACATCGTCAGAGGATTCAAATCAATACAAGAAAGTCATCAGAATGAACAATTAAAAATCAAAAGGCTTTGGGTCGAAAGAGAGAAACAACTCCAACAAATCCTATCCAATTTGGTTGAACATTATGCTTCATTACGAAATATTGGTGGTGATTCGATGGTTGAAATTCAGATGTTTGAGTTCTTAAAACAAGTAGGATAATTGGGATTGCTATTGCAATCGCTTTGATCTTGTCATAAATTTGTTTGGAATCATCGTACCGGGTATGATGATTCCAACATAACACAGATTCAAAACAACAGAGAATATTACTAAATACAGTCTAACAGACCACGAGAAGCGTTTTCCAGATGAAAAAGCATGCAAGGATTATCTGATCCAGAAACGTTGGTCTGACAGTAAGCCAGTCTGTCCCAAATGCGGGAATAGCCACGCGATTTACAATCTTAAAACCCGTGGTATCTATAAATGTTCTAAGTGCTATTACCAGTTCTCAATTAAAACAGGAACCGTAATGGAGAATTCACAATTACCATTAGTAAAATGGTTTAAGTGTATTTATTTCATGATGGTCTTCAAAGGCATATCTAGTATCGATATGGCAAAGATGATTGGAGTAAGTCAACGTACTGCATGGCACATGATGCAACGGTTACGATCAGCTATTCATGTTGATAATGATATAATTCTAAGTGGAATAGTTGAAGCTGATGAAACTCACATTGGTCCATTAATCCATCGGAACAAACGCTTGCTAATTGCAAAAGCGAAGCATAATACTGAACAAGATAAGATTCACGGATTAACCAAAAGGCGAAAAAGAAGCATGTACGGTCCCCAAAAGAGAGCCAGCTTAAAAGGGGTTTCAAAAAAAGAGCAGGAACAGCGTAAAAAGGCAAAGCAACTTCTGGGCCAACGAAATATGTTTGAGCTTGGCTATTACATATTCGGAATGGTGGAACGTAATAGTGGAAGAATGATCATTAAGGTAATTGGCGAATCCAGACGATCAGTCACAAGAGTAAATGTGTGTTCTCATCTAATTGAAAATGTATCAAGTGATGCCATACTGATGACAGATGAGTCTGTCATATACAGAGAGATGCATTTGGATTTTGAAGAACATCATACTATAAATCACCAGCTATTATACGTAAGGACAGGTTGGGATAAGAATGATGAAGAAATCAAAATACATACGAATACCATCGAAAATGCATGGAAAAATCTGAAGAAGATGATCCGGGGAAAACATATTCATTTCAGCTATCATCATGCACAACGTTATCTGGATATGTTCACATATCAATGGAATCGAAAATCAAATGGTGATTTCGTATTATTTGAAGACTTCATTCCAAATCTATTTACAGAACGAATATTATACAAAGACCTTAAACAAGTCAAAGACCTAACGTGTCAGGGACACATTAAACAAGCTGCATAGCCATGGAAACATATACACTAATAAATGTGCTGGTCTTCCTGAAGAATCAGCAACAAACTGAGTACAGAGGTATTGAAGCAATCTTTGAGATTTTAGAAGATAAGCGAATACCTGAAGAAGAGAAGATGCCAATTATACTATCGGTATTGCGCCAATTGGGACTGGAAGAAGATTTCGTTCATGAACCTTATGATCCATTCTCAGAAGAACCGGAACCAAAAGAAAGAATCAGACGCTTTCAGCCATATAGAGTGGATCAATTCCGCATACCAATATTGGATTGTGTGATACCTTATGATTGTATATTGAACTAAAAAAATGATTCTATAGAACCGTTTCAAATAGAATTATTTGTAACTTTAAGCTACTAACAGATGAGGTAAAATCTCATCATCAAAATTACAGACAGACCGAAGAATTAAACGAGAAGGAATGGCCGTGCAAAGGGCATATGAAAGCTATCCTTCATAACTTAATTCCATCTAATATGGCTTTAGGAATTGCAACTTTGATTATTATAATTAATCGGGTTGAGGAATTTAGCATTACGAAAAAAGGTTTTAAAATTACTTTTAAGTAATGACGGGGGAGGTTTGGTTAACCTCCCTTTTCTTTGAACTGAATATCAACCCCTTGCACATTAAATAATAATTTATAATTTAGTCCCAATCTATAAATTATTCACTATGCCAACTACTGGACAAACATGTACTACTGCTGGAATTTATAAATGCAGCACCCACACATCACATCAAATTACAATGCCTGAAGGACATACATTTCCTCCTTGTGACAAATCTGGTCCCGCACCAGCACATAGCGCAACATGGGAATTGGTTCAAGCTACTAAACATTAGGAAAAGGTAATTGATAAAAAGATTGACTTAGAAGATTCTGAGGGGGTGATATAGCCATGGGTCGGCACGGTTGATGAAAATCACCCACGCTCGATTAAAGCTAAAATCAAAGCCATAAGACTGCACCCGAAACGCGTCAAAACTTAGTAGGTAGGTCCAGAGGTTAAAGCCCCCTTAGTTTCTTCTTCTTTCAATTATAAGTCACAATTACAAATAAGTAAAGTCCATAAATATTAACTAACAAATACAAAAGAAATTCTATGAAAAAAATGTTCACCATTGCTGACGATTACGCCACAAATAGGACTAATAATGAAGAGCCAATAGACCTAGACAAAATAGTAGAGAACTACTTGAAAACAATAGAAGGTAATTATTATTGGAATATTGAATTTATGTCTCAATCCTCTGTATATAATCCAGAAACAAGCAAAATTTTCATCACCACGACTATCATTGTAGACATCAAAAGACATTCTGGGACAGTAATTTAAAATAGAATGGGTAATACACTTAGCATTATTGGGCTTTCATTGGATATTATAGGAGTTGGTATTCTATTCTTTTATGGAATGCCCCCAAAGTATAATAATGGATATGTTCAAACAATGCCAGATAAAGAATTCAAACGAAAGGAATGGATATCTAAAAGTGGTTTTCTTTTAATCATTACTGGTTTTATTCTCCAATTAATTCCATATCTACTACCAAGTAAATGAAGGATTATCTACGACCGTAAAAGTATAATACGATTGGTGCCATGATTACTGCCATGCAAATCATCACTAACGCAAGTATTTGACTAGATTCCATATTATGTAAATATCATTGATAATGAAAAAGGTCGCCCATCCGAGCGACCTTTTATATCGTTTTATATTTCTGGTGTAAGCGATGACTAATTACCGATTAATCGCGCCCCTACTGTTTTGTGGGTAATTTATTATATTTAAGCATGGGACACGATCATGCACATCATCATCACGAGACGCTGACTAAAGTCAATACGGCTTTTGTTATCGGAATCCTTCTCAATTTGGCGTTTGTGATGGTGGAAGCCATTGTCGGGATCCTGATTGATTCCCTTTCTGTTCTCTCGGATGCAGGCCACAATCTTGCTGACGTAGGAACACTGGCACTTTCGCTGCTGGCTTTTAAACTGATGAAAGTCAAATCCAACAGCCGATATACTTATGGTTACCGCAAGACTTCCATTTTGGTGGCTTTGTTCAATTCCATCCTTTTATTGGTAACAATCGGAGCCATCGTTTACGGTGCAATTGATCATATTTTTTATCCTCAAACTATTCCCGGCTTAACCGTTTCAATCATTGCCGGAGTCGGGATCGTGATCAATTTTTCGACCGCCTTGCTCTTCCTGCGCAACAAAGAAAAAGACATCAATGTGAAAAGCGCTTACCTGCATTTATTGGCAGATGCTTTGGTTTCCGCCGGCCTGGTGATCGGCGGGATTGTCATTTACTATACGAAGCTTTATTGGCTGGATTCGGTCTTCAGTTTGATCATTGCGGCAATTATTCTGTTTACCACCTGGAAACTGATGAAAGAAAGCCTGCGTTTGTCTTTGGACGGAGTTCCAAGCAGTATCAACCTGCAAGAGATCATCATTTTAATCCGGAAAACCGAAGGAGTGAAAGAAGTGCATCATGTGCATATCTGGCCCTTGAGCTCCACAGAAAATGCGTTAACAGCTCATTTGGTTTTGGAAGAAAGCGTTCAGGGAGAACAGGAAGCTCATTTGAAGCATGAAATCCGCCATTTGCTGGAACATCACAACATTCGGCACGTAACCTTTGAAACAGAGCGGGAGGAGTGTAAGAATGGAGATTGTTCTTAGTTACGATTATTACGCCACCCTCCTTAGTCCTCCCTCTGCGCCTAGGCTGAAGCTTTAGCGCAAGCATAAGGGAGGACTAAGGAGGGGGATAAATGGGGAGGATAAATGGGATTGATATTGAAACCAAAAAACCCTGGCATCGTCCGAAGAGAACACCAGGGCTTAGCAGCGTATGTAGGTTATATTATTTCTTAATCAGCAATTGCTTGGTCGCAGTTCCTTCGCTTGAAGTAACTTTCAACCAGTACATTCCATCTGCAAGCTCACTTACATTCAAAGTAAATGTTGCAGTTGTATTTTGCTGAGTTACTAAAATCTGTCCGTTAACACCATAGATGGCCGCTTCTGAATTTGGAGCAGTTGTTTCTACCACAACAGCATTAGAAGCAGGGTTCGGATACATGTTGTACGCGAGAGTGGTGTTTTCTTCTAATCCCAAACAAGGATTTGAGGTGATTACCACCGTGTCTTTATCCTGGCAGCCGTTTACATTCGTAACAGTCAAAATATAAGCTCCAGCCTGCGCTCCGGTCGTGTTTTGAGTCGTTGCTCCGTTGCTCCAGTTGTAAGAAGCGTATCCTCCCGGACCATTCAAGTTCACCGGGAATTGATTTGCACAAAGCGTCATATCTGATCCCAGGTTGATATTCGGAACAGCATATAAAGTCAATACAGCGGTATCGCTGTCAATACACCCGTTTGCATCCGTTCCGGTAACGATGTAAGAACCTGCGGTTGCTGCATTGAATGGAGTTCCGTTAGTAATTCCATGATTCCAAACCAGGTTCGGTGCGCCGGTTGCTGTGAATGTAATTGAAGTTCCGTTACAAACTGTTTGATTCGCACCTGCATCTACAGTAGGAAGCGCATTCAGTATTAGAATAAGTGTGTCTGTATCGATACATCCGTTTGCATCTGTTCCTGTAACTACATAAGATCCTGCAGTTGTGGCATTGAAAGCAGTTCCATTTGTAACACCATTGTTCCAAACCAGGGTAGTTGTACCGCTTGCATTGAAGGTAACAGAAGTTCCCGTACAAACAGTTTGATCAACACCCGCGTCAACAGTTGGGAGCAGGTTTACAGTTAAGGTAAGGGTATCTGAATTTTCACAACCATACATATCTGTTGCAGTTGCAATGTAATTCATAGTAGATACAGGATAGAAATCAACTCCGTCTTGTACGCTGTTGTTCCAGGTAACAACAGCAGTTGAAGTACCGGACAAGTTTACAGTGTCCCCGGAACAAACTACCACATCAGATCCGGCTGAAATAGCGGGTAAGCTCAATATTTCAATCGTTTTAGGAAGGGTGGTGTCCGCACATGCAAGCGCAGTATTCGAAACATATACGCGGTAATTTCCAGCCTCAGTTATATCCAGCGAGTTTCCTGTTTCACCTGCAATGATTTGGTCGTCTTTCAACCATTGAACCGTACTTTGAGCAGATCCCGGGATCGTTAAAGTAACTTCGTCTCCCGCACAAATAGAATCCGTTGGAACAGTGATTGTCGCTCCGGCAAGATCCGTACAGGTATTGATATCAAAGATGGAAAGCGTAGAACTGATCTCATTTGCAAGGATCACGATGTCGTTTCCGGTCGGAGAATCTTCTTTTTTGATGATGATAATTCCTTCCGCACCACGATCCGGACCATTTGATGCAGCAAAACGGTTGTTGTAGTATCCAACATAAACCGGTGCACTTGGAACATCCACGTTAAATAACATCACTCCACCCACACGTTCCAATGAAACGAACAGGTAGTGATTCCCATTGATTACTGCAGTTGCAACACCTTCCGGCTCCGGACCTTTATCATCCGAACGGTTTTTAGAAACTGCAGCCCCCGAAGAATTACTTGCATTGAATAAACCAGCGATAGCCGGGTGAGTTGCCGTAATTTGCTCCAACAAATCTTTAGAATCGAAAACCAAAGCTCCTGTTTGTGCATTCCAGATAGAGAAAGAGCGTGTTCCGAAAACATGGATATCGTCAATATCGCCGTCAGCGTCCGTGTCACCACTAGCATTTGTAACGTTGATACGACCTAAGAATTGATTGTGTTTCAGGATATTTTGGTCCGGAATAGAAGCGTCTAATGATGTAGCCGATAAACGTGCAATCTCTGTAATAGCGGTGTATTCGCGTGCATCTCCTTCGTTTGCTGAGAAAATATATTCTGTCCCGGCAATAGAAGCGTGAGCCAAAGCGTCCGGCATGAACAATCCTTTGACAGGTGCAGAGCCAATGAAAATTCCTGCGGTTTGATCCGAAGCGTCCAATCCATTGTTTCCATTAGCATAGTTCATAGTTCCCAAAGGACGAACAGCAGTCACCGTTCCTGTTGCGATATCGATTACTGCCATCGCATTGTTTTCCTGTAAAGCAACATAAGCTGTGGAGTTATCTTCCGAAAGTGTAATGTATTCCGGTTCGAAATCCTGTGCAGCTGAACTTCCCGGCCCGAAGATGCGGATTCCCTGTAAACGCAAAGCAGCTTCCTGTCCGTTGAATGACTGGAAATTCACCATCGTAACATTGGAAGCTGTCAATCCGGCATAACCACCGGTAATATCAACAATGCCTACAGAACCCTCCGGATCTGTTGAATAATCTGATTTCGGCTCACCTTCACAAGCTACCAGCACTTTCGTGTAATCGTTGTTGAAAGTAATCATGTCCGGCATAGCTCCAACAGGGACCTGGGAAATCAATGTTCCGTTCTCATCGAAGAAAACGATATTTCCATTTGCCTGCGGATTCGAATTTTCAACCGCACAAGCAACAACACCATTGTGAACCGTTAATGAGTTAATGTTTCCATAAGGTGTCATTGAAATCGAATTGAGTAATACAGGAGTCGAAGGTGTGGAAAGGTCCACAATATCCACTTTTGCACCTATGGAGTTTGCAATGTATAATTTATCCGTTGTTGGGTCGAATGAAACGATCTCCGCCGAATTTGTTCCTTCAGCTCCGTTGGAGAAACTGGTAAGCAGATTTAGTTTTAATTCATTGTTTCCAACAGGAGCCTGATAGTCATTGTCTTTCAAGTAAATGATCTGGAAGGAGTTCGTTCCGATAGCTGCATTTTCCAATGAACTCATTTTCAAAATCACTTTCTCAGTTCTTTCAGCAAGGATGTCGTCTATGATTGTTAAACCAACGTTGGTAACTCCGTTAAAACTTGCCGGGATAATGATAGTATCCTCTGCCAAAGTAAAGTCTGCAGTTTCCGTAGCATCCGTGTAAACAGAATAGCTCAAAATAACTTTTGCAGGAAGTGCATTTGATGATGCTGAATTGATTCCTACGTTTACAGTTCCTGCGTTTTCAGCAAAGTTTTGTGTAACCGCAGAGAATGTAAATGTTCCTGCTGCCGGAGGAGCAGTTGACAAGGAAACGCTGCTTGCATTATCGTCTACAAAAGGTTGAGCTGTCCATGTACGACCGGTAGACCAGGTATTGCTTAGAGTGTTATATGTACCTGTTGCCTTTCCTGTAGAAGCTCCCGGGTCGCCCGTGACGAAACTAGTAGTTTGCAATTTTCCTCCGGAGTACAAATCGTTAACCGGAAGTTCGTACCCCGTTGTTGTCGTTACAAACGCACTTCCTATAGCTGTTCCGTAAAAAACAGCATCTACAGGCACAGTAGAGTTGGTAATGCTCGCTACAGGCACACTAAATACTGCAATTCCGTCGGCATTTCCTCCTCCGTTACCAAAAACACCTGCTGTTCCACCGGCATTTCCAAATCCGTCTCCGGGAGTAGTGATTACATCAATCATTCTGATTTTTGTTCCGGTTACGGCCATTCCGTTCCCTCCAACGTATACCACATCACCGGCAATAACCGTTCCTGTGTTGATTTGGAAACCATAGCTGACTGTTCCTCCGGCGATCCAGCCACTGGCTGTTGCGGTTCCATTGTTGTTAACAATAACGGTATAAGGAGTAACGGAAAAATCGATGTTTTTCGTCGCTTTCAATTCCACCCATTCCAGGTTATTGTCATTTGAAGGTGGATTGATATAGAATTCTGAGATTACGAGTCCCGGATTTTGAGCAAAACTGCTCAAGCCCATAAATACCGTCCCGATTAAGAGTATTGTTTTTTTCATTGCTGTATAAACTTTCGGCAAAGTTCACTTCAGCATGTAATTAGAAATATGGGACAAGATGACTTTTTTGGCAAGATTGAGTTGTGGAATTGTGAACGGTTTAAAGTATGAATGAACAAAACATACTCATAGAAAACAGTTGTTTTAAAACACCTTCATCTGAAATTAATACTAACCCGATTTAGCAGCCCAATTTTTCAAAATAATTGCCGCAACGCTTAAATCCAGTGGATTGGTGATCTTAATATTTTCATCATTTCCGGGGATGAGGTGAACGCGTGCCCCGATTGCTTCCACCACACTGGCATCGTCCGTAAAACTTGTCACATATTTCTGCTCATAAGCCTTCTTAAGTAGTTTTGCTTCAAATATCTGGGGCGTCTGAACAATTCTATAATGGTCCCGGGAAACGGTAGCGTTTGTTTCTCCGTCTGCAATGCGCAGGGTTTCTTTTACAGGAATTACAGGAATAACTGCCCGATGAGTTCTCACTTCGGCAAGCAGCTGTCTTAAAACCGACTTCGTGATAAACGGGCGAACACCGTCATGAACAGCAATCCAATCTCCGCTAGCTTTCGCCAATGCATTTTTGATCGAATCGAAGCGTTCCTCACCACCTGAAACTATTTCATGTTTGATGTTAAAGGAGTATTTCCGGCACATTTCATCCCAATCAGTCAGGTAATCTTGTGGAAGGGTGACGATCAACTCTGCAGTTTGATCAAATGCATGCATGTGTTCGATGGTGTGCATCAAAATGGGTTTATCGTTCAGCAGTAAAAATTGTTTTGGAACCGAACCTCCCATTCGCTTTCCAATTCCCCCGGCAGTAATAATGAATGTCAGCATGATTTAAATATAAAAAAAATCTAGTAGGGACGCGATTAATCGCGTCCCTACTACGTCCCACAAAAACATACAGGAAATAAAAAAAGGCCTTCAAACGAAGACCTTTTCAATATAATAAAATCACCAATTACTTAAGTTGATTTGGATCCTTTTCAGCCTGAGCGTTGAATTTACGCTGCCAGTTCAACCAGTAGAACAATCCAATGAAACCTAATACAATTACAGAGTAATTGAAGATATCACCGATGTTGTCATAAAACCATGCACCGTTTAGGATTTGTCCGAGTTTCCACCAAAAAGTATTCATATTTCTCGTTTTTGTTGGGACAAAGTAAATAAATTATTTGCTGATAACTTCCGATTTTCCTGAAAAAAAAACATTTTTTTGACTTCCCCCTTTGGAGGGCGACAGAGGGGGAGGATCTTTTTCGTCTTTTTAAGATGTAAAAAATCCAAATATTTCATAAACGAATTCCCTTATTTGAGAGATTTAAGGGATAGAATCCGTAACTTTACACCATAAAAATTTAAAGATTATGTACCCACCAGAACTCGTACAACCAATGAAGGAAGACCTTACACGTGTGGGCTTTCAACAACTCGTATCAGCATCAGAAGTAGATGCAAGCATTCCAACTAGCAAGGGTGTTGCCCTGGTAGTTGTAAACTCTGTTTGCGGATGTGCAGCAGGAAACTTAAGACCCGGAGTGAAAAAGTCTTTGGAGATCGCTGCAAAAAAACCGGATCATTTATTGACCGTTTTTGCAGGTGTTGATTCTGAAGCAACACAACAGGCACGCAAGTATTTTTTACCATTCCCTCCATCATCGCCATCTGTGGCTTTGTTTAAAGATGGAAAATTGGTTCATTTCTTAGAAAGACACAACATCGAAGGAGTTACTGCAGCTATGATCGCTGAGAACTTAGAAGCAGCCTACGAAGAATTTTGTTAATTAAGACTTAAAGACATCAGACTGAAGGCCAAAGACAGATTTGTCTCTGGTCTTTTGTCTTTAGTCTAAAAGCGAAGTGATCTTATTATGTTTATCGACACTCACACACATCTTTACTCCGAACAATTCAACGAAGATCGTACTGAAATGATCCAGCGGGCTATTGCGGCCGGAGTGGAACGGATGTACATGCCCAATATTGATTTGAACTCCATCGATGGAATGCATGCTTTGGAAAACCAGTTTCCGGATAATTGTTTCGCCATGATGGGACTTCACCCATGTTCAGTGGACGCAAACTGGGAGTTAACTTTGGCTAAAATGCGGGTTCTTTTGGATAAAAGACCCTATGTGGCTGTTGGGGAAATTGGGATCGATCTTTATTGGGATAAAACATTTGTGGAAGAACAGAAAGAAGCTTTCCGCACTCAGATCAAGTGGGCGAAAGAACTTCAAATCCCGATTGTGATTCACGCCCGTGATTCCTTTCCGGAGATTTACGAGGTGCTTGATGGGGAGAACGACGAGCGCCTGCGTGGAATCTTTCATTGCTTTACCGGAAATGAACAAGATGTACAGAAAATCCTCGATTACAAAGGATTCTCTTTTGGGATCGGTGGAGTGGTGACCTACAAAAAATCCGATCTGCCTGAAACACTCAAGCACGTTCCTTTGGATAAGTTGCTGATAGAAACAGATGCACCTTATTTAGCCCCAACACCTTTCCGCGGGAAGAGAAACGAAAGCAGTTATGTCATTCATACGGCTGAAAAGATTGCCGAGATTTTAGGATTATCATTGAACGCGCTGGAAGTAGTGACCACTCAAAACGCGCTGAATTTATTTCATCCCTGATTTCCTTGCGTATTTCATATTTTCAATGAACTTTGTCGCACTCAAGAGAACAGCATGAAAACAACGCCGCAGGTATTGGTTATTTACACAGGAGGAACCATCGGAATGGTCAATGATCCTTTAACGGGTTCATTAACTGCCTTCGACTTTGGTGATGTTTACAAGCACATTCCCGAATTGGCACGTTTGAATGTGCAGTTGACTACACACGCTTTTCCGCACCCGATCGATTCTTCCGAAATGAATCCGCTTTGGTGGAAAGAAATGGCCGAATTGGTTTACAACAAGTACAACGAATTCGATGGTTTCGTGATCCTTCACGGGTCGGATACCATGGCATTTTCGGCATCAGCGTTGAGTTTCATGCTCCAGGGACTGAAGAAACCGGTTATTTTCACAGGATCTCAACTGCCTATCGGAACCATTCGAACGGATGGAAAAGAAAACCTGATTACAGCCATAGAAATTGCAGCTGCAACAAACGATAACGGAACCGCGTGTATCCGGGAAGTAGCGATCTATTTTGAGTATTCACTCTATCGTGGAAACCGCACTTCGAAAGTTTCCGCTTCTTCGTTTGAAGCCTTTCGCTCACCGAATTTGAGACCTTTGGCAGTAGCCGGAGTTCATATCGATTACACCGGTGAAACAATCAATGCTTCTTCTGAGCTGGAGTTGTTTACGGATTTCGATACTTCTGTGGCCTTAATCAAATTGTTCCCAGGCATTAACTGGAACATTTACGAATCGTTGTTCGACACCACAAAGACCAAAGCGATCATCCTGGAAACCTACGGTTCGGGAAATGCTCCATCTGATTCCAAATTCCATGAATTGCTGTTGAACTACCTGCAATCCGGAGGAATTGTTCTGAACATTACTCAATGCTCAACCGGGAGAGTAGAGCAGGGGAAATACGAAACCAGTTCCTTCTTTGAGAAGAACGGCGTGCTTTCCGGTTTCGACCTCACTTCAGAAGCAGCAGTTACGAAAACCATGTATGCTCTTGGAAAAAGCTCCGGGAATGCAGAAGCTGCAAAAGCGATTTTAAAACAGTCCGTTTGCGGGGAAGTGACGGTATAACCCATTGAAACCACATTTCGAACAATTTACTCCTATTTCTTAGCGGATTACAATCGTTTTGTTCATAAGGCCTGCTTCATTGCTGACCTTCAGAAAGTAAACAGCTTCCGTCAACATCGATAAATCCAGTAGGTAGGGTGAAGAATCATTCGCATGAGTACCTGAAAAAACCAATGACCCCAAGGCATCGTACACTTCGATGGCAGCAGTCTTTTCACTGTACTGAAAATCAATTTGAAACAACCCTGTAGATGGATTTGGATAAACCCGGATGCCTTGAGCTAACTGTCCGTCATCAATTCCCGCAACGCCGGCAAATTCATATGCCCCGATATCAATTGCTGTTCCCAAAATACTTCTTGAGTTTAAAGTGGCACTATTTGATTGATACTGGTAAGTGGGAATCAGCGAGTAAGCCGTTGAGGTGGAACCGGCATTTGTTCCCTGGTCAATTGCAGCTGTTGCAATGGGAGTTAGGGAATAATCATTCGCGCTGACGTTTGTAAATCCGAAGGAAGTATAATCAGTGGACACTGCATTTCCTGCAGAGTCAAGTGCAGTCGGTGTATTTCCGCTAAAAAAGGTGTTGCTGGCTCCGGGTACTGATGCAAAGATATTGTTGTAAATTTTATAGGTATTGATTCCGGAGGATGGAACGGTATTGAAATACTTGATATTACCCGGGAACTGGTTAATGACCGTATTATTGACGAAGTAAAAATCTTCCAGCACGTTGGTAGCTGCATCGTACCCGATGATTCCGTGATTGGCACCTGCAGGCCCCTGGATAATCACATTTCCCATAATCACATTCATTCCTCCCTGGGCAATATTCAATTCCCAACTTCCATATCCTGTTGTTCCTTCTTCAATCAGGTTGTACAGGATATAACTTCTTTGGGCTCTCGTCTTGATGGAATTTGCCTGTCCGCGGGGATGGTGGAAATAACAGTTCCGTACCAGCAGTGTATCCGTACTGGAACCGATGTAAATATGGTGTTCGTAACCTGAGTGGGTAGGATCGTTTGGTAACTGGTAACCATTATTCTCAAATTCTGAATCGCGAATGATGACATTACTGGTGGTTACACTGCCGTTGCCTTCAAGAATGCCGTTCTGGCAATTTACAAAAAGGCAGTTTACAACGGTCAGGTTGTTTGCCTGGAACCGAATTCCGGCGCCATTGCCGCCATTTGCATCTGAAACCTGAGCTCCGTCAAAGACGATGTTCTCCAGGTAAGGATTGTCACAAGTACCTGGTGTTTCAAACACAAAAATCCCTTTTCCGTTGGGAATATCCCCCGTATACTGAATAATGCTTCGGTTGCTTCCGGTCCCCAGGCCAATGAACTTCAAATTCTTTTTGGTCCATTTGACAGCATCATTCAGATAAATCCCGCCATCGAGGTACACGGTATCATTATCGGCAACGAGGTTCAACACCTGGCTGGGCAAGGTATAGGTCCTTGTTGCACCAACGTACCATTCGGTAGCGGAGCAATAGCTGCTAATTAAAAAAATTGCTGCAAGGATTGTGCAGTACTTTAACTTCATAGGGTGTGTTTTAATTAAAGATAGCAGAATTTTTTTAAAGACTGTTCGGAACAATTTCGCAAAAAGAGGAGATTCCAGCCTGAATGATTTGCGTTATTTTCGTTTTCCACCGATCGGGAGTAAAACTCTCATCGTTATAAAAACAAAAATCCCGCTGTTAAGCGGGATAATTCATGCAGAGAGGAAGAGATTCGAACTCTCGATACAGTTACCCGTATACTACCTTTCCAGGGTAGCTCCTTCAACCACTCGGACACCTCTCTAGTTGTTTTCGAAAAATGCGAAGAAGGGTTTAGCTCCTTCAATCAGCCGCGGCTGAACACCTCTCTATTTTAGTGGAGTGCAAAAATACATTTTTTATTTGAATCTCCCACTTTGAATGAAATCAATGTTTATTAAATCTCCAAAACTATTCGCATCTTTGAATTATTATGAGATCTACTATCATCGAAACGATTGCCAAAATCGAAAAAGAGAAAAACATTAAAGTGTTGTATGCCTGTGAAACAGGTTCGCGTGCCTGGGGTTTTCCTTCGCCGGATAGCGATTATGACGTGCGTATGATTTACAAGCACGAGCGGAATTGGTATTTGACTATTTCTGAAAAAAAAGATACCATTGAAGCGATGCTCAACGACGGAGATTTGGATATTACCGGTTGGGATATCCGTAAATGCCTGCGTCTTTTATGGAAATCCAACGGAGCGCTCCTGGAACGGTTGCAATCTCCAATTGTGTATTATGCCGAACCCGGCTTTCTGGAACTGATCAAACCGGTTGCAGATCTGTGCTTTTCTCCTATCGCAACGATTTTTCATTACCTCCACATGGGAAAGAACAGTTACGATGATATCAAAGACGAGGAACAGATCAAGCTGAAGAAATTGTTTTATGCGCTGCGTGCTGCATTTGCGTGTAAGTGGATTTTGGACAAGGGAACAACCCCTCCAATCGTGTTTCAGACCATGTTGCATGAGTTGAATATTGATAGCGCGTTGAGAAGCCGTATCGAAAACCTGATCGAATTGAAATCCGGGAAGAATGAGAGCTACATTCATCAGCAGGAACCGCAGTTGAATGGTTTTATAGAAGAACAGTTTTCACGTGCCGAACAGGAAGCAAATGCATTGAAAGCGCGTGTAGAAAAGCGAATCGATTTGGACAGCTTATTTTTGCAATTGCTGGGAGAAAAGTGATGCTGAACATTCACCGGTTACACGAAGAAAATCAACAGCTATTGTTGAAATGTATCAGTGGGAGCAGGGCCTATGGCCTGGATACTCCCCAGTCGGATACCGATTACAAAGGGGTTTTTGTTTCTCCCAAAACAACGTTCTACGGCTCTCATTTTACGGATCAAATTGCCAATGAGACGAATGACATTGTTTATTTCGAATGGAAGAAATTCATAGATCTCCTGGGAAAGAATAATCCGACGGTCCTGGAATTACTGGCAACACCGGATGATTGCGTTTTGTACAAACATCCCTTGATTGAAGGATTTAAAACGGAAGATTTCCTGTCCAAATTATGCTGTCAGACCTTTGCGGGGTATGCACAGTCGCAGATTAAAAAGGCACGGGGATTAAATAAAAAGATCAGCAACCCGGTTGAACCGCTTAGAAAGGAAATTCCGGACTTTTGTTTCGTGATAGATGGAATGAATGTAGTTCCGCTATCACAGTGGCTTTCTGACCGCAATTTTAAAGACACGGACTGTGGATTGGTAAAGATTCCGCACATGCGGGATGCTTATGCGCTGTTTCATAATTCTCAGATAGAAACTGGCTTTCTGAAAGGAATTTATTCCGGTGCTGATTCAAACGATGTTTCATTAAGTTCTATTCCGAAAGGAATTCAGCCTTTGAACCTAATGAGTTTCAATAAAGATGCTTATTCGATCCATTGTAAAGAGTATGCGCAATATTGGGAATGGATCGGAAAGCGGAATGAAAACAGGTACCAGAGTACTATTTCTCATGGAAAGAACTACGATGCAAAAAATATGATGCATACCTTTCGATTACTCCATATGGCGGAAGAAATTGCCCGTGAAGGAAAAATCTTTGTTCGTCGTACGGATAGAGAATTCCTGATGAACATTCGGGAAGGAAAATTCGAATACACTGATTTATTGGCTCGTGCCGAAGAAAAAGTGCTGCTTATTGAAGAGTTATTTGAGCGAAGCACGCTTCCACAGGAGCCGAATTTGGAAAAATTAGAAGAATTATTAGTTCAGGTCCGGGATACCTATTATTTGTCGTAAATCAATTTTCAATTCACTGATTCAATCCCAAATAAAGCTGATATAAAAACAAAGGCTGCCCGATTTACTCGGACAGCCTTTCTAACCTAACCACTATTTACTCTGACCTAAGCGTTAAATATTAGAAGTTGTCAGTACTTGTATTCGTAACTTTCAATTTATCGTCTCCTGTTGAGATGACTTTGAATTCGGTTCTCCGGTTTTTCTCGTGCTCTTCTTCCGGGCAGTCGGATTTGACAGCACCTTCGCATTCACATCCGTTGAGCAGGCGCGATTCTCCGTAACCTTTTCCGTAGATTCGTGCCGGATTGGTGATCTTCTTTTTGATGTATTCTGCCGAAGCTTTGGCGCGATTATCAGACAATTTCATGTTGTAAGCTTTGGATGCACGGCAATCGGTGTGTGAACCCAATTCTACCACCATGTTGGGGTATTTGTTCATGACCTCAACGATCTTGTCTAATTCCTTTGCAGCATTCGGACGGATAACATACTTGTTCAAATCAAAATTGATGGGGTTGATCTGCACCATTTCTGACAAGTCTTTTACTTCCGGGTCCAGTCCCAGGTCCAGGTTTGCGTGAACATCGTATTGTCCCGGTCTGTCGAACAAGGTATTGTAAGTAACCGTTTTCGAAAAGTATCCTTCTTTTTGGATCACCAGGTTATAGCTTCCACGGTCATTGAGTTTCTTTCCGAAAAGTGCTTCGCGGAAGTCCCCGGATGCCGGAGTAGTAATCTTCTTGGACTTATTGGTCATGTTATCAACCAGGTAAACGGAAACATTTTCCAAAGGCTTTCCTGTTTTCTTGTCTGTGATCAATGCGTACAGAGACAAGCCCGGATCTTTTTCCAAAATGACGTCAGCTATCACAACCTGTTCGTTGGTGAAAGTGTTTGCTGAGTTCTTTCCGTCGAAATAGTCGGTTTTTGAACCCGCCAATCCGTAGTTTTTCTCGTATTCTGCTTCAAAGGAATATGCGCCTTTCTCGTCTGCAGAAACAGTACCGATGATGGTTCCTTTGTCGTCTTTCAGATCAATTTTTGCATTCGGAATGATTTCTCCTTTCTTGTCTTTCGCCGTTCCTTTGATGGTAACACCAAAAGTAATCGGCCGGATCAATTGTACTGCGTAGATATCATCACCACCTTTTCCGCCGGCACGATTGGAAGAAAGAAAACCTGTTTTCAGGTCTTTCGATAAGTTGAATGCGAAATCATCGTATTGGCTGTTGACAGGAACTCCCAGGCTGTGGATTTTCCCGATATTTCCGTTTTCGGGGAAAGCAACAAACACGTCTAATCCTCCCAATCCGGGATGTCCGTCTGTTGAAAAGGACAACCTTTGTTCCGAATCGATGAATGGGAACATTTCCTGTCCTTCCGTATTGATCTTGTTTCCAAGATTGATCATTTCACCGAATGTTCCGTTTTCCAGCACAGCTGCTTTGTAGATATCAGCACCGCCTTTTCCTCCGGGTTTGTCCGAAACGAAGTACATGGTTTTTCCGTCAGCTGTAAGGGCCGGATGACCGATCGAGTAATCTTTCGAATTGTAGGGAAACTCTTTTTCATCCGTCCATTTACCGTTCTCATCTACTTTTGCAATGTAGAGTTTCAGGTTCTGGATCTTCTGTCCGTCACGGCGTTTTTTACCGGAAGAAACATTGTTCCGTGTAAAGTAAACGGTCTTTCCATCCGGGGAAAAGGCAAGCGGACCTTCGTGGAATTTGGTATTTACTTTCGAAATGCGTTTTGGAGATCCCAATTTATGATCGGTACTCACGGTTGCAGCATACAGGTCCAAAAAGCGGTTCGCATTCCAGGACCATTCTTTTTTCACGAATACGCGTTTCTTGCGGGCAGTTATGAAATACATCTCGTTTTGTGAAGGGTTGTAGTAACCGCCAAAATCCGCAACTCCGGTGTTTAAATCCAGGTTTGTCAGGCTGAAGAACGGCGCTGTTTTCTCAATTTTGGATTTGTAACCGGTGTTTCCTAAGAACAGTTGGCTTCTCAAATCCGCCTGCGCGGCGCTGCTGTACTTATTCATCCACTTGTCGCTCTCCCCATAATTCCCGCTCTGTTTCAAAACGTAAGCGTAGTTATAATAATCGTCCGGTTTTGCTTCGGAAGACTCGATCATTTTGCCATAGTATTCCACCGATTTCGTGTAGTTGTCCATCTTCAGGTAACTGTAGGCCAGTTTGCTTTTCAATGAAGGACTGTCTACTTCCGAACCAATTAGTTCTTCGTATAATGCTGCAGCATAGGCGTAGGATAAGCGGTTGAAATGGCTGTCTGCTTTTTTCAGCTTCCCCGATTGTCCGCATACCGACAATGAAACACTGCAGATAATTGCTAATAATATCGTTTTCATGTTTGTGTCTTTATTGGATTTAGAAATAACGAGGTGAACGGATTCCTTCTTTTTTGAAGACAAAGTCGTAGGACAGCATGACTTCAAAAGACCCATCGTTGTATTTCCTGATTTTTTGCGTACCGAAATCACTTGCTATACCGATCTTAAACTGCGGTGAAAGCTGGAATTGTACAAATGCTCCGAAAGCAGCCTGCAAGCGGTAATTCGCTCCGAACCAAACTTTTTCGTTGAAAATAGCTGCTAATGTCATATCCAGGCTCAATGGCGCTCCTTCGGTAATTTTCACCAATGATGTTGGTCTCAGCTTCCACTTACCCGACAAAGGAATAACTCCGCCGACTGTCCCGAAATAATGACGGCGTTCCAGGCTTGTTTTACTCACTTCATCATAGCTTTGCTCAATGATTTTCGGGGAACTTACTCCGATAAAAAACGAGGGAGTGTGGTAGTAAATACCTGCTCCGAAATTCGGATTGACATTGTTGCGGATGTTCTGCAGTAATTTTGGATCGTCAGGCGTGTTGCTGTTCAATCCGTCTCTCCCGATATTGATAAGGTTGATCCCGCCTTTTACACCAAAAGCCAGCTTGCCTTTGTGGTTCTTGAAGCGGATCGTATAAGAAACATCTGCATAGAACATTGTTTGGTTCATCGGACCTACATTGTCGTTTACGGCTGTCAATCCCAGTCCCACTGATTCGTAAGAAAGCGGTGAATGGATACTGAAGGTAGAAGAACGCGGTCTTCCGTCAAATCCTACCCATTGTTCGCGGTGGATCCCGGTCATATTCAACATTCCCCGACTTCCTGCATAGGCTGGATTTATAAACAGCATATTATCAAAATACTGGGTATAATGAGGGTCCTGCTGTGCGTTTGCACCGGTGCTTCCAAGAAGCACCAGCATCAAACATGCTATTAAAAATTGTTTTGTTCTCATCTTTTCAAGTTGAAAATTTCTATTCTTATCGCTGGATGTATACGTATCCTTTCAATACTCCAGCTGTTTCATCTTTTGTATCCAGTACGTAGAAGTATGTTCCTGTAGGAAGTTCTGTTCCGCCGACATTCAAAGAACTGTTCGAAGTACCGTCCCAGGTATTCAGATATCCGTCTGCAGAGAACACCACATTCCCCCAGCGGTTGAACACTGTCAGCTGGTTATCCGGGTAACTTTCGATGCCTTTTATCACCCATACTTCGTTAATACCATCGCCATCAGGCGTGAACGCATTGGAAATATCAATTCCGCATGTTTTTGGATCACACGGATCAAGTGGATCAGAACCAGCTGTTACTTCTTCGCCGTTTGTGATTCCGTCACCATCGCAATCTGCATTGTTCCATCCTGCAGTTGGCGTGCCTGTTTGGCTAGCTGCTGTAAAATCGCATGGATTGTTCGGATTAGTTCCATCTATTGTTTCCGTACCATTTGTTACACCGTCACCGTCGCAGTCGGAAGTATTCCATGCTCCGCCCTGTGTCAGTGTTACATTGGACGCTGTGTAATCACACGGATCATTTGGATTTGTTCCATCCGTTACTTCTTGTCCGTTCGGAACTCCGTCACCGTCACAGTCCACAGTGTTCCAAGCCGCAACCGGCGTTACTGTTTGACTGGAAGTATTGTAATCACACGGATTGGCCGGATCTGTGCCATCTGTTAACTCCGTACCGTTTGTTACACCATCACCGTCGCAATCCGCATTGTTCCATGCCGCGGTTGGCGTTCCGGTTTGGTTTACCAGGGTAAAGTCGCATGGATCAAGCGGGTTGTCTCCATTTGTTACTTCGCTTCCATTTGGAACTCCATCGCCGTCACAATCTGCACCGTTCCATGCTGCGTTTGGTGCTCCTGTCTGGCTTGCAAGTGTCAAATCACACGGATCGTTCGGATCAGTGCCATCTGTTACTTCCGTTCCGTTTGGTACACCATCGCCATCACAATCTGCATTGTTCCATGCAGCAGTTGGCGTTCCGGTTTGGCTTGCCAATGTAAAGTCACACGGATCATTCGGATTTGTACCATCAGTTACTTCCGTACCGTTTGGTACACCGTCGCCATCACAATCTGCATTGTTCCATGCAGCAGTCGGTGTCAGTGTCTGGCTTGCCAATGTAAAGTCGCACGGATCGTTCGGATCAGTTCCGTCAGTTAGTTCATCGCCATTCGTTACCCCATCGCCATCGCAGTCATTTGCCGGATTTGACAAACATGGAATAACAGTAATAATAACCTGCGCCGTATCGCACAATACCGGCATTCCCGTATCGCAAATCGAATAGATCAGGGTATCGTTTCCGCTGAATCCTGGGTTCGGCGTGTAGGTAATTTCACCTGTTAACGGATCAATGGTTGTTGTACCGTTTGAAGGCGGAGTCACAACAGTTACAGTTGTTTCGTCCAGGTTTCCATCAGGATCGGTATCGTTTGCAGGAGAGTCGATCACCACCGGGTTTCCTTCATTAGTAGATGCATTATCTGTATTTGCGATAGGTGCATCATTAATAGGTGTTACTGTAATCACGACAACTGCTGTATCACACAATACCGGCATTCCCGTATCGCAAATGGAATAAACCAGGGTGTCGTTCCCACTGAATCCAGAGTTTGGTGTGTAAGTAATTTCACCTGTTAACGGATCAATGGTTGTTGTACCATTTACAGCCGGAGTCACAATAGTTACGCTCGTTTCGTCCAGGTTTCCGTCAACATCCGTATCATTGGAAGGAACGTCTATTACAACCGGAATGTCTTCATTGGTTGCTGCAGTATCATCGTTAGCATCCGGGTTGTCATTGAATGGATTTACTGTAATCACAACCAAAGCTGTGTCACATAATACCGGCATTCCCGTATCGCAAATTGAATAGATTAAAGTATCCGTTCCATTAAAGTTCGGATCAGGAGTATAGGTAATTTCACCTGTAACAGGATCAATCGTTACTGTTCCGTTTGTTGGAGGTGTAACAACTGTCACGCTGGTGTTGTCCAGGTTTCCATCAGGATCTGTGTCGTTTGAGGGTATATTGATTACTACAGGAGTATCTTCGTCAGTAGTTTCCGTATCGCTGTTTGCTGTTGGAGCATCGTTCACCGAATTTACTGTAATCACAACAAGAGCTGTGTCACACAATACCGGCATTCCCGTATCACAAATCGAGTAAATCAAGGTGTCATTTCCGCTAAAGCCCGGATCCGGTGTGTAGGTAACCTCACCTGTAACAGGATCAATGGTTGTCGTTCCATTTGCAGGCGGAGTGACAATAGTTACGCTCGTTTCATCCAGGTTTCCGTCAATATCCGTATCATTGGAAGGCACATCAACTACTACCGGAGTATCTTCAGTGGTGGATACTGTATCTCCGTTTGCTATTGGAGCATCATTCACCGGATTTACCGTGATAATAACCATAGCCGTATCACAGAACACCGGCATTCCCATATCACAAATGGAGTAGATTAAAGTATCTGTTCCCTGGAAATCCGGATTCGGTGTGTATGTAATTTCTCCCGTAACCGGATTTATCGTTGTTGCACCGTTTGACGGAGCATCTGTAATTGTAACATTTGTATTGTCCAGGTTTCCGTTAGGATCGGTGTCATTTGCAGGTACGTTGATCACAACCGGTGTGTCTTCATTGGTTGTTCCCGAATTTCCGTTTGCTACAGGCGGACAATTCGTCACAGTAACCGGTAAAGTAATGTGTGCTGCATTGTATTCACAAGGATTCAATGGATTTGTTCCGTCTGTTGCTTCTGTATTGTTCGTTACACCGTCACCGTCGCAATCTGCACCGTTCCAGGTAACATCAGGAATAACGCTTTGGCTTGCTAATACAAATTCACACGGATTGTTCGGATCAGTTCCGTCTGCTGCTTCATCGCCGTTCGTTACACCGTCACCATCACAATCGCCGTTCAGCCAGGCTCCGCTCTGTGCAAGTGTTATACTTGCCATTTGCAATTCACAAGGATCTAATGGATCAGTACCATCTGTAACTTCCTGCCCGTTCGGAACTCCGTCACCATCACAATCGCCGCTATTCCAGGAAACCATTGGTGTTCCCTGGCTTGCTAAAAGCAGGTTACATCCGTCACCCGGATCCGTTCCGTCAGTGATTTCCTGTCCGTTCGTAACACCGTCACCATCGCAATCTCCTGCAAGGTCTGATAGAATGTCCACATCCATGTAGAAATCTTCTACTTCCCCGTGAATAACCGGGCCGAAACTTCTTTCATCAATTGCTGTAGTTGCAGGATTATCAGTTAATGTTTCCGTAGTGATCCTAACACGTGCATATTTGTTTCCACACGAAGTCGAAACACCATTCCACGCCAGGTTAGTTGTCTGGTTACCCATGGCAGAAGGAACAGAAGCAGTAACGATCTCGCTTTGAGAGAAAATACCGTCATTATTCCAGTCAATCCATGCGTAAATGTTCGCATTGGCGCCTGAATTGTTTGTAAAGCTCAGTGTTGTAGAAAAATTGGGATTGACTGTAGAATGTGACAAGGGTGTTACCAATCCGTCTTCATCTGCGCCATCTCCGTTTGTTCCGGTATTAGCTGCCCCGGAAGATACATTATTGCTTAAGCCGTTATCCGGGTCAGGTTGTGCTGCTCCCAGGTAAATTTCATCACCGCACATGTAATAATGTGCTGCAGGATTTCCATTTTCAAAAGAAAGTGGTGCATCCCCGGCATCGTAAGTACTGGAACCACAGATCAGACCTACCGGTGTATTGGCGCAATCGAATGTAGAAACGGTGCTGGTTGTGGAAACCCCGTCACCCATGGAACCATCAATTTTGTGTCCCATGTAACAATATCTTTCGGCACATAGTTTCATAATTGCGGTGGTGTGTCCGCCAATTTCGACGTATGTTGCATGATCTGTTCCCTGGGCAAATCCGTTGGGAACCTTCGGTAAAGTATGATTTCCTGTTCCGCCCGGAACACCAATCATTTCGTTGTTGTTGGAACCCCATGACCACAATTCTCCGTTGGAAAGGATCACGGAAACGGATGCATTCGGAGTTCCGGGTGATCCGTCATTGTCATTGGCAGAAACGAAAATAACATTACTCAAATCTGCTGTATTTGTTGAGTTCCTAACCGGAACCCATCCTGTAGAATTCGTTGTGTTTCCTTGTCCCAGCTGACCATTTCCGTTACTTCCCATTGCATACAACTTATTGTCAGCCGGGTTGATAGCAAAATAGCTTGCGCGATTGCTGGCATCATTCCAGGTATTGTTACCGAAATCAGCTGTCATGGCAATCATAACCGGAAGACCCGGGAATGGAGTAGTCATTGCGACTGCGCGGTTATAAGTAGCTACTGCCGACCCATCTCCACGATAACAGCGGACTCCCCAGGTATACCATTGACCTGTAGAAGTAATTGCAAAAGCTCCCACAGGAGTTAAACGGATATCGACAACACCGGTAAGTGCCGGATTTCCGGTAATATCACGTGTGACGCGCGCCCAATAATTCTCTGAAGCTCCGGGTAAAACTCCTCCGTTCCCGTGAATAGCGTCATTGCGTCCGCTTACATAAACCTCTCCCGAATGTGTAAGCAATACCAATGCTCCCCAGGAAGCGATCATGTTCTTCACATCCGTAGGAACAATTCCTAGAGGAAGGGAGATCTGTGCAAATCCTGCCAGGTTGTCCAACCCAGTTCCTACAGCAACGTTATTGGCTCCCCAAGAGTAAAGTCCGTCTGTGGATAATACGAATGCCTGCGTAGTTGTGGAAGATTGCGAAGCGAGTGTCGCAAACAAAGGAGCACCCGTATAATTATAATGCTGTGCCGGAACTCCTGCGTTCGGTTCGATGACAACCGGCGTCAGATGCCTGGCTGCTGCCGAACCGTTTCCATTGGCTGTTGAACCTGCTCCCCAAATAAGGAATGTACCATCAGGACGGGAAGCAATGGTTGTATGGAATCCGGATTGGATCTGATCATAGGGTTGCAGCGGATTACAGCCCGAAGATTGGGCCCGCACTGCCGACAGGAAGAAAAATGTACATCCAATGACCAGGATTGCTTGATTGAAAAGGATTTTCTTTCTCATCTTTAATTCGTGATTGAGTAATTAAAAAAGTATGCTTCTCCATTGGCATCGTACACACGGAACTGCACATTTCCTTTTGTAGAAATGGTTCCTGATAATTCGAATACAAGCTGATTCTCACCGTTCTTTAAAACAGCTTTATCATTTCGTAAACGGGAAGAAATAGCAGCCACACCGGTTGTTTGTACTTCGCGTGTGGTATAATCGACCGGTGTTCCATCGTAGGATTTTACCGTTACAGGAATAGTCATGCTGGTGCCGTAAATAGTTCCCGTGGTAAGTGGTGTTGAGAAGACCGGATTTTTCAAGTCAAAGATCATCTGAACACGACTAACTTCTACGGTAACAGTTTCTGTTTTTCCAGGATGATCTCCATGAGCAGGAATCACGAATGTAATTTCGTATGTTCCGGGTATTGAGAAAACGATTTTCCCGGTGGATTTTTCCGTTCCGGCTGTTTTGCTGACTCCTGTTTGAGGAGCAACTTTCCACGAAATGGATAAGGGAAGTTCTGTGGCAATTCCTGTTTCAATTGCGTCGCCAAAATGGATTGAATAATGACTTTGAAGGACACTGACATCCTCGTCACATGAAATGTGTGTCGGGCTTCCATAGACAAATAGGCACATCCAGGAAAAACCCAACAGGGTGAATAGTCTTTTCATTGAGTAAAAAGTATTTAGTTAAAACTGAAAAATTTCGGTGCGAATATAGCTCCGAATAGAAGCCGTTTAATACTAAAAGGGTATCTGTATTCAGGAATTTAAACAGGATAGATCAGGTGCTAAATGATTGATGTTTAATAGGTTAATTGATTGTTTTCCTGATCCTCACAAGACCTTCGTCAGAACCCCATTCGGCGGAAAAAAGACTCCAAAAAAGAACTTTAAAAAGATAGTCAGAAGTTTTTAAGAGCCAAAAAAAGGCTGTCCGCAAAACGAACAGCCTTCCTTTAAATGAGTATCAATTTTAGTGATTTTTTTCTTTCAGATAAACCAGGAAAGTGGATGGTGGGAATCCGGTTACGGATTTGAAAACAGCTGAGAACTTACTATGTGATGAAAAGCCGCATTCATCCGCTAGGACACTCAACTTATAATTTTTAAACTTTTCATTCGTTTCAATTTTCTCGATGATATATTTGATCCTTAACTCATTGATGTAAGAATTGAAGTCTTTATTTAAATAGGTGTTCAATACGTGAGAAAGGTATTTGGTATTCGTATTAAACATGCCGGCAAGTATGGGAAGTGATATTTGCTTGTCGGTGAATTTACTTCCACGTTCAAATTCCTTCAGGTCATTGATGATCTTTGTTTCCATTGTATCCGACATGATTTTTCGGTTGGGATCTTTCTTTTCCGGTGTGTCTAAAATTGTTTGCTCCAACCGTTCCTGTCTCATTCGGTTCATGACTTCCTTGAAACGCGCACGTTCCAGTTTTCTGCTCCTTCGATGCCAGATAAAGATTCCGATTATCACGAGGCACAGTCCGATTGAAATGATTAGCAGCACATTCCTGTTTTGGGTCAGGTCCCTGCCCTTGGATTTGGTTGTATTGACAAAATCAGTAATCGATTCTTTTTTCTTTTTTTCACTCAACTCCAGCGCTTGGATATACTTATCGTTGTATGCAGAATACTTCTGAATGTCTTCCGAAACCTTGTAGTAATCAGCCATTGTTTGGTATACTTCGATTTTTAGCTCCAGGTAATCGGATTGGTTCACGATCTTTTCCGCTTTCCGCAAATTTTCCAGGGAAGAAGCCATCTCTTTCTTCTCCAGGTAGATTCGTCCCAGTCCGCTATAGATGAACCCGCTTAGCATGGCATTTTCCTGGGTTACGGTTGTTAGACGTTCCTGTGAATTGTTATAATGAACAAGTGCCTCATCCCATTTTTTCAGCCCGATGCAGATGCGGCCCAGCAGCTGCTCATTAGTAGCTAAAAAGTAATTTTTATCCTGTTCACTGTAAACCAGCTGATTAAAATAGATATCAGCCTGCATGGCAGCTTTATAAGCTTTTTTAAAGTGCTTGTATTCAATCTCGTAATAGGCTGTTTCCTGGTAGATCATCCCCAGGTAGAGCTTCTTCATTTGGTCATTTTCTATTTTATTGCTGACGGTCTTTCCTTTTTCCAGGTATTCCTCACCTTCTTCGTACAATCCCATTAAGCGATATTGGGTAGAAAGAAATCCGGCAATTCGGGCCTCCCAGTCGTAAAAATCATTCTTCACAGCAATTTTATCTGCTTTTACTGCGAATTGAACAGATTTTTTGATATCCCCTTTTTGCTGGAACAGGGAAGAAGAAAGCATCAAAGCCTTCAGGCGGTAGATCTCCGGTTTTGAATGCAGGTATAAAGAATCTGCAATTTTGATCGCTTTGTTAATATCTGTGGCAGCAACATTTACCGCCGTTGCGAAGTAAATGCTGTCGAATTTTTTCTCATCAGACCTGTTTGTTTGTGCATTTACAGCATTGAATAGGCTCGAAAAAAATAATCCTATTCCAACAAATAACCGCGCTTTATTGATCCACAAAATATGGAATCCGGTTTGATTTTTCATATTGGGCAATATGTATATGAGTACAGGATATTAAAATTAGGCAAAAATTTAAAATAGGCCCGTCTTACTCCACTTCACCTTTCAACCGATTCACTTCTTTCTGAAGGAAATGGACACGGTCTAATAAATGTTTAACTGTTTCGAGCCCTTCCAGGTTAATTTCTAGTTCGTAATGCAGGTGCATGTACCTTTCAAGGTCGGAAAGTTGTTCGAAAGCAATCGAGATACTTTCATCGGAACGATCCAGCTCAATTAAACCATGTTCATCCAGTTTTTGCACGAATGAAAATTCAATGTTGTAATAAATACAGCATTGTTCGACGGATATATGATTTTCCTTTTCCATATTAATTCGTTTTACGTTCGCTGGCAAGCTGTGCGATCAGTTCCTTCTCTTTCCCGGTGAGGTTGGTTGGCAGTTGGATTTGGTAAGTGACATACAGATCGCCGAATTGCCCGTCTTTTTTATAGACCGGGAATCCTTTTCCTTTCAAGCGCACTTTCGTACCATTTTGCGTTTCGGGTACTATTTTCATCTTTACTTTTCCATTGAGCGTGTCTATCAGCTCTTCGCCGCCCAGCAGTGCCTTGTAAAGGTCCAGTGAGGCGGTTGTGTAAAGGTCGTTTCCCTTGCGTGTAAAAGAGGTGTTGTTGGTTATTTCAAAAGTGATGAAGAGGTCACCGCTGGGTCCGCCGTTTGCACCCGGAGCACCGTGACCGGCGAGCTTTATTTCTTGTCCGTTCTCAATCCCGGCAGGAACCGTAATGCGGATATTCTTCCCGTTCACGGTAAAGGTCTGCTGGTGTGTTGTGGCGGCCTCGGTGAGAGTAAGTGTTACTGCTGCCCGAAAGTCCTGCCCTTTAAACCGGGTTTGCCTGCTTCCGCCGCGATTCCCGAACATGGATGAGAAGAAGTCTGAGAAATCGCCCGCATCTCCTTCAGCATAGTATTCGCCGCCAAAAGGATTACCCTGGCCCCCGGATGTTTTTTGCTGTTTGCGTGCCTGCTCATACTGCTCGGCATGTTTCCAGTCTTTTCCATACTGGTCGTATTTCTTGCGGTTTTCAGGATCACTCAATACCTCGTTGGCTTCATTGATCTGCTGAAACAACTTACTTGCTTCCGGGTTGTTGGGGTTTAAGTCCGGGTGGTGCTTGCGGGCTAGTTTCCGATACGCTTTTTTGATCTCTTCGGCAGTTGCTTTTTTGTCAATGCCTAAAATTTTATAATAATCGATGTAATCCATACTACATAGCCTTGTATGGTTAAGGTACGGTTTATAGGGGGAATTTGCAAGCTAAGAAAATCTAAACTATTTCCACCACATGCTTTGACCGCAAACCAGTAGGCACCCGACGCATCGCGTGCCTACTGGTATTTATTCTGTTACAATTTCCCGGCGTTCACCGATCTGCTGTCTCCACATGGCATAATACAATCCTTTTTCGTCTAATAATTCGCTGTGTTTGCCGGTTTCGATGATGACCCCTTTCTCCAAAACGAAAATACGGTCGGCATGCATGATGGTCGACAAACGGTGTGCGATCAGAACCGTAATGTGTTCTTTTTGGTCTGTGATCTCACGGATCGTATTTGAAATCGCTTCTTCTGTTAATGAATCAAGAGCAGAAGTTGCCTCATCGAAAACCATTAATCTCGGTTGACGCAATAAGGCTCTGGCAATCGACAAACGCTGTTTCTCACCACCGCTCAGTTTCATTCCGCCTTCACCGATCACCGTATCAATTCCGTTTTCACTGCGTTCGATGAGGTTCGTACAAGATGCTTTGCGCAAAGCTTCGTCAATTTCTGCGATTGTTGCATCCGGTTTTACGAACAGGAGGTTTTCCCGGATCGTTCCGGAGAACAATTGCGTGTCTTGTGTTACGAAGCCCAGTTGCTGCTGCAGTTCTTCTTTATCGATTTCGGTACTGCTTACACCATTATAGGTAATGTCTCCGCTTGGAGCGCTGTACAGGCCAACCAGTAGTTTCACCAATGTACTTTTCCCGGAACCGCTTGGTCCCACGAAAGCAATGGTTTCGCCTTTATTCACTTCGAAGGAAATATTGCTCAAAGCATCGTAAGAAGCCGTTTTGTGCCGGAACCCAACGTTGTGAAAAGCGAGTTTTTCAATGGCATTCAATTTGGCTGGTGAGGCTGGTTTTACTTCGATCGGAGTATTGATAATGTTTTCAAAATTATTCAGAGAAGCTTCGGCCTCGCGGTAGGAAATGATCACATTCCCAACTTCCTGCAAAGGTCCGAAAACGAAGAAGGAATAGAAATTCAACGAAATGATCTGACCAACTGTCAAAACATCTCCGAATAATAGATACATCAGGAAGAACATGATGGATTGGCGCATGAAGTTCACAAAGGTTCCCTGGATGAAAGAAATACTTCTGATTTGACGTACTTTTTTCAATTCCAACAAAAGGATTTTGCGTGTGGTATCGTTCAAACGTTCCGTTTCCTGTGTTGCCAGTCCTAAACTCTTCACCAATTCAATATTGCGCAAACTTTCGGTGGTGCTTCCGGCCAATTGGTTCGTTTCCTTTACAATGGTGGTTTGTACTTTTTTGATTCTTTTAGAAAGTTTATTGGTAATGAAGCTTAGAAGTAACGCCGACCCCAGATAAACGGGAATCAATCCCGGATGAACACTTGTAGCGTAAACAATCACGAATATCAAACCAACCAGCGAAGTAAACAGGATATTGACAAAGTTCATGATGAACTTCTCGTTGTCGAGCCGCACTTTTTGAAGAATATTCAGCGTTTCACCACTTCGTTTGTCTTCAAATTCACTAAATGGCACTTGCAGGGTGTGCTTCAAACCATCGGTATAAATATCAGCGCCCACTTTCTGGATAGCTAGATTGACGGTGTAATCCTGGAATGCTTTCGCGATACGGCTAACCATGGCTGCACCGATAGCTAAGCCGATTAAGGAACTAACTCCGATCAGGAATTCTCTTTGAGTGAAATCTTCTTTGTGAGTGGCGTATTTATCCAGGATTCTTCCAAAGATATAAGGATCTAATAAGGAGAAAACCATGTTGATACTGGCCAGTATCATGGAAAGGAACACCAGTCCTTTGTAACGTTTTAAATAGGATACGAGTATTTTCATGTAAATCTAAAATAAGTTTGTTTTTTTTCCTGTGGAATGGATGTATTGTAAAATATGGGTATGAAATGTTGTTTCAACAGGAGGTGCAAAAGTAATAAAAATTAAAAAATAATCGGGCTTTCAAAATGGAAATCTGCTTGTCCTCCCCCTCGGTCCCCCCTCCAAAGGGGGAAACTGAAAAATCCTCCATGGAGAATTTCGAATGTGGTTAATTATTTCCTGAATTTGAGTTTCCTTTTTTCAGAAGAGAAATCAAAACCTCCCCCTTCGGAGGGGGACCGAGGGGGAGGAATTTATTAGGGGTGTAACTCAAACTTAATGTCCGTCTGCCACAACAGCTTTTGCGCCTTTTTTGTAGCGGATCAAAAATACCACCGGAACGCAGATCAGGATCAAACAAGCCACCATGAAGAATCCATGGTTGTAACTCACCAGCATTTGCTGACGCGTCAATAATCCGTCCAGTGCGCGATTGGCCATTGCGGTTGCATCCACAGAATCAAATCCTTTCGACAGATAATTCTGGGTTAGTAACTGAAGGCGTTCGTTTACGGAATCACTGTACTGATTAAGGTAACCAATCATGTTTCCACGAACCAAAGCGTTGGTATTCGTTAGATATACATTAATCAAAGCGATACCTACAGATCCACCCAGCTGACGGATCATATTCGCCAAACCAATTGCCTGCGGCATATCCTTCGGATTCAAGCCCTGGACAGCCAGTGAAAGGATAGGCGACATCATGAACGCCATTCCGAAACCACGGAGCACAAAAGGCAGGTAGAAATTACTTTCCGAAGAGTCCGGTGAAGAAAAAGCCAGCATCATCACAAAGGTGAAAGTCATGGTAATTCCCATCAGGATTACTGTTTTCGGGTTCATTCCGCCTCCCAGCAAACGCCCCACCAAAGGCATGGCGACGGCTGTACAAAGTGCTCCCGGAATCATGAACATTCCCGTTTGGGTGGCTGTCCAGCCGAGTGAAATCTGCACGAAAAGCGGGAAGATAAATACCGTTCCGAAAAGCATCAAACCGAGCAGGAAGTTCATAATGGAACCCATAATCATGTTGTAGTTCTTGTACAAACGAATGTTTACAGCCGGATAATCAATTTTCAATTCCCGGATGATGAATGCAGTCAAACTCGCCACAGCCAGGATAGTCATTGCTGTAATTTCGTGGCTCTCAAACCAGTCTTCAGCTGTTCCTTCTTCCAGGACATATTGAATAGAGCCGACTGAAATTACCAGGAATAAGATTCCCCACCAGTCGATCTTCCTGGGCTTGACGGCCCCGGGTCGATTAGTCACATACCGGTAGCTTAAGATCGTTGCCACAATTCCGATTGGAATGTTCACGAAGAAAATCCAATGCCAGGAGAAGTTGTCAGTGATGTAACCTCCAAGAGTTGGTCCGAACGTTGGTCCTAAGATCAAGCCCATTCCGAAGATTGCATTTGCTGTAGAGATTTTTTCCGGCGGGAAAGCTCCGATGATAATGGATTGTGCCGTTGAAAGCAAACCACCACCACCTAAACCTTGCACAAAGCGCCAGAAAACGAGTGTCCAGAGGCTGTCCGAAAGACCGCACATCAGGGACGCGACCGTAAACACGATAACGGAACCGGTAAAGTAATTTCGGCGGCCAAAAAGGTCACTGAGCATACTGGTGAGTGGAATGATAATCACGTTTGAAATGGCATAAGCTGTTACAACCCATGCAATTTCTGTTGTTGTTGCACCTACATTTCCACTGATCTCACGTAATGAAACGTTTACAATGGTTGTATCGAGTAACTCTAGAATGGCACAACTGATGGCCGTGATAACCAGGATCCACTTTTCAGCTCCCGTCGGGTAAACGATGGGTGTTTTTAAAGCAAGTCCTTCCACAATTATTTCACTTTAATAGATACATATGCACTTAATCCGGGGAAAAGGATTTTCAATTCCTCTTTCGTCAAATGATCGATCGTAATTTTTACAGGAACGCGCTGCACAATTTTTACGAAGTTACCCGTTGCATTATCCGGAGGCAGTAAGGAGAATTTTGCACCCGTTGCTCCAACGAATGAATTCAATTTCCCGGATAATTTAATGTGAGGATAGGCATCTACTTTGATCTCAACCGGCTGACCAACTCTCATTTTTTCCAATTGCGTTTCTTTGAAGTTTGCACTTACCCAAAGGCTGGAGTTGTCAATAGCAGAACAAACGGCCTGACCTGTTGAAACGTATTGTCCAACTTCGATGCTTCTTTTAGATACAATTCCGTCACAGGGTGCTTCGATCGTTGCATAATCCAATTGGGTCTGAGCCAGTTTCAATTCAGCTTCGCGCTGACGGATCAATGCCTCAGCTAAAGAAACCATCGAGACTTGTCCCAAAGCCTGGGAACGAACTCCCGCAGATTGTGATTGAGAAACTTTCATTTGCTTTAATGCGGAGTCATAAGTTGCTTGTGCCACTTCCAGTTCAGCATTGCTGTTGTCCAATTCCGATTGCGTGGCTGCTTTTGCAGCAAACATGTTTTTAGTACGCTTGTTGTCTTCTTTTGCCTTGTTCAGTTTCGCTTTGGCAGAATTAATGGTTTCCTGCGTTGTTTCCGTAGAGAACATAGCTGCGCTTGCACTTTGATTGGAAGCCATTGCGTTGCTTTTTACAGCGCTCAGGTTCGCTTTTGCATTTTCCAATGCTGCCTCAGCCTGCGCTAATTTTGCTTTGTATTCCGTGTCGTCGATAATCACTAACAATTGTCCTTTTTTCACTTCCTGGTTGTCTTCGAATAATACTTCTTTCACATATCCTGTGATGGAAGAACGAACCGGGATGATGTTTGCGTCCAATTGTGCGTTGTCTGTTGATTCGGTATTTCCGCCCATCATGAAGATCACGATTACCACAACTACTGCGGCTACGATACCTCCAATAATGAATTTTAGTTTAGAGCCTTTCTTTTTTTCTGTTTTGTTTTCCTTTTCCATGAGTGTTTGAATTAAAATTTGATTGAACCTGATGTTGCGTTGATTGTTGAAATGGCATTCATGCGTTTGATTTCGTGAACTTTTTTGTTGAGTTTCGCCTGAAGTTCAGCGTTTAGTTGTGATAAATAGTTTACAACGGTAATCTTGCCATTTTCCATTTGTGATGTTGCGGTGGTGGTGACGTTGTGTCTTTTCTCAATGATCACATCGTCTTTTTCGATCATTTGAGCCAGTGCACTTAATTGAGCAGTTTGCGTGTTCAAAGAAGATTCTATGTTGAACAGGAAAGCTTCTTTTTGAATGTCGATCAGGCTTTTGTTCAGTTCCACTTTCGTTTTCTCTCTTTTCAAGCCATAAAGTGAGCTGATGTTCCAACGCACCGTTAAGTTTGCACTTCCAAAGAAACGCAGTTCCTGGTTAATAAAGTTCGGCCCCGGGCGACCGTAGTTTCCGGCTGCTCCAACAGTTACTCTTGGAATAGCATTCACGTTGATCTGTTTGAAGCGGGCATCCAATAGTTTTGCCTGAAGATCGAAGATTTTTAGTTCGGGACGTTGAACCTCAATGCGTGCTGACTGCCCGCCGATTGGAGTTTCTGTCAAAACCGTATTCCCATCAACCGGCTTCCCGATGTAAAGCGTCAGTGTTTTGTAAAGCCCTTCCAACTGGAATTGCGACTCAATGATGTTTTGTTCCGTTTTGAGGATCTCAGCTTCCAATTCGTCTAAAGAACTGGAAAGAATCAACCCATTGTCAACACCGGCTTTCATGTTTTTCGCACGGTTCGATAAGTCTTCCTTGTACAATTCAAGGATTCTCAGATTTTCACGACCCAAAAGCACATTGATATATAATTGATTGACGCGCTCTACCAATTTGTACAATTCCACTTCGTTTTGCTGAATGGTTAATTCCGAACTTAATTGCTCCACATTTTTCTGTGTTTTAGTCAATCCGCCGTCAATAATCGTCTGCTCCAGGCTTAGAGAGGTGATGTAAGCATCGTGCGGGAATTTCAGGTCCATTCCCGGGAAATCAAACTGTACGGTTTCCGTGTTGTAAGTTGCCTGCGCCATGAAAGACAGTTTGGGCAGCCAGTTTTCGCGGATTGCTTTTTCGTTTTGTTCAGTCTGTTGTAATGTAACTTCGTTTTGTTTGATCAGTGGGTAGTTTTTCTTCGCCCAGGCAATGCAGGAGTCCAGGGAAATGGAGTTCTGTGAAAACCCGATTCCTGAAACAGCAATGCTTAGTACTGTAAGTAATTTGCGCATAATTGTTTGTGTTATTTTATTGAAATTTGAAGGAAATGAAATCTTTGACGGATTGTTTGATTTTGTCTTTGGCTCCATTATCCCATTCGTAGCCGTGTTTTTTCAACATCAGTTTATAAAGCGGAGAAGCTAAAAACGGATAGGCACACAAGGAATGAAGGTTCACCATGAACAGCACCGGATCAAAGGGTTTGATCTCATTATTGGCAAAAGCTTCTTCCAAAGTTGGTATGAGCAGAGAACGCTGGTTCTTCAGGTGTTTGACCTTTTCGTGGAACATTTCCGGGTTAATGGAAATCTCCTTGATGATGAACATCGACATTTGCGGGTATTCGGTGAAGAACTCGAACATATTATCGACATACTGCATCAAGCGCTCTTTGATAGGAAGCGATTTATCTCCGATAACCGTCATTTGCGCGAAATATTTTTCCAGTGCTCCGTCAAAAACAGCGTCAAATAATTTCTCTTTGCTTCTGAAATAGTAGTGAAGCAATGCCTTGTTAATTCCTGCGGTATCTGCGATGTCCTGCATGCGGGCGCCGTAAAGACCATACTTCATGAAAACGTCCTTAGCTGCTTCTAAGATCTTTTCTTCCGTTGTTGAATCTTTTATTCCCATAGTTTAATTATTAAGTTTAACCAAACGGTTAAACTATTTTGCAAAACTACATAGTTAATTTTGATTCACAATGATTCTGACGAAAAAAAATGTTATTTATTCGGTGAATAGTCCGAAAGTGCGGGTGAAATGAAAAGTAGGGACGCAGGATTGAAAATAGGGATGGGGGATTGAAAAGTAGGGACGCGATGCTTCGCGTCCCTACTAAAGCGGCTGTCTCAAGAATTCCTGCGGATTGTCGCGCGTCATAATATCGTGGAAGTCGGAAAGTTCGATCTGGGACAATTTAAATAACTCGCTTTCACGTTTCTCTTGTTCGGTCATAAAGAAATCGGTTCCAAACAAGACGCGTTTTGCCAAAGGCTTTCCTTGTTCATCAAGTGTATTCATAAAGGCTATAATAGCAGCTTTCACTTTTTGATCGTCCAAATCACTTACCGTGTAAGAGATATCGGTATAAAGATTCGGATATTTTACCATCAGGTCACGAATCCGGTCGCACCACAATTGCGAATCCACCCGGCGGATTTTGCGCAAATCTGCATCCTTACTGCTGTTGTCAACAATTTCATTCGATCCGCCCATGTGAGCCAGGCAAATTTTGAGCTTCGGATACTTTTCCAGGATCGGGATGTAATTCTGCGGATGACTGAAAAGGTCGCACGCCTTGTCGTTGTTGCCTGTTTTATCGTCGACAATCCAATTCTTCTTGTAATAGGCATCAATCCGGTTGTAGATTTCATCCAGGGCATTCTCAGATGCGGCACTTTTATTCGAAAGGCTTTTCGGCTTGGGTTTTTGGGGAATTAATTCGGTAATCTTACTGCCGATGTACTGTGAGCCCACGCGTGTTACGTGCGTAATAATTGGCAGCTGATTGACCTCGGCGTATGCATACAGATCGTCCAGACGCGGATCGAATGCAAAAAAGCCTAACGCCGGATACAATTTAATGCCCGAGAAATAGGGAAATATAATTCCGTCTTTCTCTAATCCTCTTTCGAAATAATCTTTGGACCAATTCACCAGGTCTGTTCCCGATTTATGACGTGGATCAACTCCTAAGAAAGGGAAGAAATTGTTCGGATAATAGCGTTTTATATCTTTTACCGCTTCCAATTGCGATTCGAATGAAATCTGATATTTCGAAGCAGCGTTGTCCATGAAATCCATGTTCATGGTAAGTCCTACAATGCGCACGCTGGAATCGAATTGTTTCCCAACTTCAAATTCCAGTTCAAAAACATCGAGTTGTTTCCGCTGAGTGGCAACTTCCAAAAAACCAATGTATTTATCGAAAGTCTTGCGTTTATTGTTGTCCTTTTTGCGGCCGATCCTTGCAAAGGAAACAATGACCTTTCGGACCCATTTGGTGTCCAGAACCCGCTTGATCAGTCGCGGCCTGCGTCGCAGGAATTTGGAAGGTATAATCCGCAGAAAGTTATCAGGCGCGCATTCACTGTTGAATACGTGTGTATGAATATTTGAGAATGGATATTGTTTCATAGTGCCGATTTAAGATTTGGATGATTTGTCTCCTTGGGGAATTTTCCCGGATCTGCGTACGTTGACGAATTTGGTCAATATATCGAACCAGAAAGGAGCTCCGAAACTTAAGGATATACCAGATATGGCGATACCGAGAAGGTATTTGAAAAAATTCCCCCAGCTCCAGCTATTTCGATGAGCCATGTAGTCAATCAATCCCGGAGTTTGGGAGTCGTGGGCAAGCGAAAAACTCACCTCTTTCGCTTGGTTATTAGTAGACCACCAGGAAGCGGGAGCCACAGTTCTCGACCAGCCAATCGGAATGTTGAGTTCCGCAACCATATTAACAGCACTGTCCAGCTGGCGAATTTCTTTCTTGGCAATGAGGTCTTTTATGTGTGAACTGCTGTCCAATTTGTGGATCATCCGTTGAATTTTTGCAGCATCTATCGAATCAAAGGTTGAATAGCCTGCAGCATCTTTGGATTTGACAATGCTTGTAGATTTGATCAGGAAACTGAGATCGCCCCTCATAGTAGAATCTTTTTTCAGGTTATCAACCGTTTGTCCGGCACTTTCCACCAGGCGATTCTTCAGATTATCATCCAGGCTCAGTACTTTCAATAAATGTAAACTGTCCACATTCAAAGAAATGGCAACAGCGAAACCGACTATCAGGAATTTCCGCTGCTGTTTGGTTTTATACCAGCCGGAAACACGATCCATGTAATCGTTAAACCACTGTTCAATATGCGCTTTAAGTTTAGTGTAGTCATTTTCGGCGGGTAAAGATTCATTTTTTGATTTGTCGAGGAATGATTGCATCAGGTCCGTAAAAGGACTCGTATTCATGGTGTTGAGGCCCATTTGAAAACGCTTCATAATATCTGAAGGAATCTCCATAATGTCCATTTGGTAGTTCTTGTTTCCCGTTTCATCCAGGATTACCTGAACTTTCCGATTGTGGACGGCTTGCTGGGCAATGATATCGATCAGCACTTCAGCAAACATGCGCGAAGAAATGTAGTGCGGAAGCCTGTCAGGTGCACTTTTCAATCCGGAAATAGTAATATGATTGTAGAATAAGTACCCGTAATCCTTATTCAGCGGATCTTTCAGCATCTTATAAATCGAATCTTTGAGAAAGATCCCGCGTATTTTGGAACGGTGATTCCAGGCTTCCGTGAGAATGGAAACAAGGATGCTCAAAACGGCATAAATAAATACCAGTGAGATGAGAAGCAGCAAGATATTGTTATCGGCAAAGTTCATAGCAGTGAATAATGTGGCAATCTAAAATAGCAGGTTTGAAAATGAATCAGTAAAAGCGTTGAGTCAAAAATAACAAACAATCCGTAATATGAAGCGGAAACCTGAATTATTTTTTCACTAAAATGAAGTTTATAGGTATCTGATAATCAGTTCATTTTATTTGTTTTGGAAGTACCGGGATTCAATTGCAAATTCTTCATAAATGAAACGTGATTTTAATGCCGATTACTTCCTAATTTTCTATCTTTACAGTCCATTTAATTAGAAAGAGTAGTTCATGAACAACTTTGAAATAACAACTCCAACAACCCTTGTTTTTGGTAAAGATCAGCTGCCAAGAATTTCCCAATTGCTCAAAACACAGGCGGCAGACGGGAAGGTGATTGTTCTGTACGGCGGCGGATCCATTGAGAAATCAGGGTTTTTGGACCGTTTGAAAACAGAATTGAGCGATTTGGAACTACACTTTTTTAAAGGAATTGAAGCCAATCCGGAATTCACTACTTTAATGAAAGCAGTGGAATACATTCGTGAAAACAAGATCGGATATATGCTCGCAGTTGGCGGCGGCTCTGTTATCGACGGGGCGAAATTTATTTCAGGTGCGGTGAATTATGACGGCGATCCGTGGGAAGTATTGAACCAGGTTCCCGGAAAAGTATTTACTTCCGCGGTACCTTTCGGATGTATCTTAACAATCCCTGCAACAGGGTCCGAATCCAATTCCGGGGCGGTAATCAGTCGTTCGGAACTGAAAGAGAAAAGAACGATGGGCGGACCATTATTCTTCCCGAAATTTGCCTTATTGGATCCGACTTTTGTAGCAACTTTGCCAAAACGCCAAATTGCGAACGGTGTCATAGATGCTTATACGCATACCATGGAGCAATACCTGACTTTCAAAGGAGAGAATTTATTGCAGGAACGCTATGCGGAAGGAATTCTTTCCACATTGATCGAAATCGGTGAAAAAGTATTGGAAAATCCGGGAGATTATGAGTTGGCAGCAAACCTGATGTGGTGCGCTAACCAGGCATTGAACGGAGTATTGCGCTGCGGAGTAACTACCGATTGGGCAACTCACATGATTGGTCATGAATTGACAGCTTTGCATGGAATAGACCATGCACAATCATTGGCAATCATTGCTCCACGCTTGTACGAAGTGAAATTTGAAAGTAAAAAAGAGAAGTTGACTCAATATGGAAGACGCGTTTGGAACCTGGAAGGTTCAGACGAACAGGTGGCACGAAAAGCAATCGTTAAAACAGAAGAATTCTTCCATAAATTGAGTGTAAAAACACGTATTTCAGAATATACAACAGATTACCAGGATACTGCGCGTATCATCCACGATCGATTTGTGCAGCGAGGCTGGACAGGACTGGGAGAAAAAAAAGACCTCACTCCGAAAGAAGCAGAATACATTGTTAATCAGGCGATCTAATGGGACTTTCAAGCAGATATACCATTCGCAGGGAAGCATCGCCTGCTTTAATTCAATTATTGACGCAAACAACATTGGGTACAAACGGCGCGCGCTATAAACATTTAGATACGCCAACCCGGATTCTGGAAGCTGATAATCCCTTGTTTATTTCATTGGAAAGAGACGGAAAAGTGCAGGGAAACCTGACGCTTTGTGACCGTGGAAAGCAATGGTATGTGCGTTATTTCGCATTTGCGAACCAAAAACAGGCTTCCAAAAACGTGAACCGCGTGCCGAAAAGCAATTCGCGCCTGAAAATGGAAATGGCCAGTTTCTTTGATGAAATTTTTGACGGAAAACTCGGAGATGCGCCGGATGCTTTTTACGCTTATATCGATCCGGCAAATGACCGGAGTAAATGGATGTCGGAACAATTCGGTTTCCGCACGGAAGCACAATTAATCTCACAGTCTTTCAGTCGCACAAAACCGCGCTCAGTAGCTCATGTACGCGAGATAGAATCTGAAGAGGAAATCAACGCATGTTTGGCAAGAGTTTCCAATTCACACGCTTACTTTACCGAGCACCACGCGAAGAAAGGTCCGTTTTACGGATATTTCAATCAATCCGGGGAAATTACCGGGTTTGTGAAAGTCACGAAAGCGAATTGGGTGATTGAACGCCTGCCCGGAATGCTGGGTGGTATTTTCACCAAACTGATTACCATCACTCCCGGGATCCGCCGCATTGTAAAACCACAAAACCATAGTTTCCTGGTTCCGGAATCCCTTTGGATCAAAGACAATGATCCCGGAGTTTTATCTGCCTTATTGGAAGGAATCCTGGCTGCTGAAAAAGTAAATATGATGCTTTGGTTTGTAGACAGAAGAGAACCGCTTTGGAGAGAAAGCCGCCAATATGTGGATTGGGGATTATTTCACAAAATGACTCCGCAGCCAATCGTGGATGTGGTAGTTCTTCGCAAGAACCCTCTGAAAATGGACGAACTGCGCTCCAAGCCGATCTTTGTGGCAGGCTGGGATATGGTTTAAGCAGTACATACCATTAACGATACTACAAATTTTTCCCATAAATGCGCAATTGATTTGCGCGCCTAATGCTTACGCTGATCGCGTGTCGCCAATAGCTTTAGCGATGGCACAAGCTTCAGCATAGGCGCACCGGTCGCGCTTAACATTTTACCACATAGAACTAAGGCATCCGGTAGGGGGAGTTAATTACCTACATCAGGTAGCTAATTTACAGGGGATAAGTTGTTTTTACATTGAAGATTTGATGAATTTCCAAATATTGAAATTGAAAAAGAAATCCAAAATCCATGTGACTAAACTAATGGTTGCAACTACAATTGTAACGATCAACCACCAATGTCGCATGTTATCTCTTCGAATTTTCTTACGTTCAAGTTTTTCTTCTTTTGTTAGAGGAACTTTTGGAACTTTAGGTTTTTTAATTGGTTTTGTCCAAGTTCCTCGGGATAATTGTCTTTTTCCTCTTTCTGTGATTTTATAGTAGTTGTAAATATCAGAATCTAATTCTGAAAGATGAAATTTATATGAGCCAAGATGGGAAAACATTTCTATTGCTCTTGCATTTACAAGTACACTTAGTATCTTGTCCAAATATTCTTCTTCCATTGATAATTTAATTCTCATTATCATAGCACCTCGCTGAACGTTTTCGCTCTCTCGGTTATCTCTGAGATATTCTAAGACTCTAACTATTTCTTTACCGTGATTATCCATGTCACTTTTAATACTATTTTACTTTGCTTGGGGATAAACTAACAACATCATCCAGCTCATCTAATAATTCATCGTATTTATCGATTGCAACATTTATATGATGGTTCAAGTAAATTCTCTCTTGTCTTATCAATCTTATATTCGTTGCACAGGCATGAATGTATCTGGATAATGCACTATAGGATTCATATGTCCTGAATTCAAAAATCAATGCATTCAGAGGCGTAAACAAATCTCTTTCCAATTCAAAAATATCAACGTTTGGTGAGCTATCAGGACCTAAATACTGATGCATTAATGCTGAAGATTGAACAAACTCTGGTATTGAGTTGTGCTTGCCGCTAGTCTTTTCTTCAAGCTCTATTTCCAAAGCTCCAAACGCTAAAAATAATTCCTGATAGTTCTGATTAAACTCGACAAACTGAGCACTGGTTTCATTAAGAAATGAATCCATTTTTTTGAGGAAAGTTTCTTGGTTACTTGTAACGATTTCTATATATCCTAGGGCTGAGTTACATACTTTAAGTGCTTCTTTAAGTCTTTCTTTTCTTTTGTAGCTTTTCAGATTAATTTGGATTGCCTTTAAAAATTCACCTTTATCTAGAGTTTTAAAGGCTTCACCTGACAACCCAGTAAATCTTACTGGATCAGAGATTGTAAACTCTTCCTCATTTTGATCCGAGATAAATTGACGAAGCGCTTCAACTTGATTTTTCATTGGGCTCTGAAGTGAACTTATTTCAGCTTTCCATCTGCTATATGAGCGGTTAAGTTCATTCTTATTCGAGTAATAAATAATTATATAGTTGATCACAAAACCAAACAAAAATGTTCCTATTGGTATTAACACGCCTGTTAAGGTGTCATTTGATTTGTCTTCAGAGATTACCAGGTTAACGGGGTTGTCTGAAGGTCTAATCACTACTGTATCAGGCAAATTTTTGAGAGTATCCGATTTTATGTGATTGCTATCAGGCTTGTCCTGGCTCCAAGTTGGATTGAGTATTAAAATGAGACATGTAGCAGCAAATACAATTGTGGTTTTAATTTTTTGGTTGGTCATTAAGATTCTGTTTAAAAAAATTTCTAATCTCCTCTCTTCTACGAAGTTTGGCTCTTCTGATGTAGTTAAAAGGAAACGGGATTATTTTGAATAGTATTCGTTCTTTAAGATTCATATTAAATAGTATTAGGTCGAATCTCTGTTGATTCGAAGACTTGAATTGTTATTATTCTCGTTACTTGTATTTTGACTAATTCCAGCACGAATGCGCTCAATCTCTATCTGTGCATTAGTTGAAACTATAGTCTTTTTGAGATCATAGTGGCATATAATCCATCGTCTAATCAATAAAGCTAGGAAGGGGCTTCCAATAATTGCAAGTAGTTTTAAAATAAGGGTTAGAAAACCCGCAAGCCAGTTAACATCAATCATACGAATAACAATTTAAATCTCCCCACAGATTTTGTTATTTGCATTTGATACATTACATAACACAATCTAAAATATTCAACATGCCATTGGGGATTGATATGTTGAGTGCCAATTATAATTGGCTATAATCTAAATTCTCTCAGCGTTAACTGGAGGTGATGCTTACGCATCGAATAACGTTTCTATATGTCTGTATTTCTATATCTATGGAATGAAAGAGTTATCGAACTCTAACATTCTGATATAAAGTTAGAAATAAATTTTTTGATGTGCAATTTGATAAGGTTTTTTTAATGGAAATAAAAAAGCCAACGTAAAATCACGTTGGCTTACATTTGAGTTTCTATATATTATTCCTCTATGTATTTTCTTACTTTATCCTGATAATACAGTTCTCCTTTTTTATTTTCTGTTGAGCTATTCTCCTTTTCAAGGAATTTTCCTTCAGCTGGATCATAAATCCCTACAAATGAAGTTAGTTCAGCATCTCTACTCCAAGTCATTACAGAAATGTAGAATGGTAAATCAAAATGATGAATGACAAATTTTGGATTCATAAACAGACCTTTCCAAAGAACTTGATCTGTTGTATAATTTACAATATGCATTCCTGCACTTTCAGACACCCCTTCACCTGCAGTAAATGAATTAACTGACTCAATATTCATTAATTGCACAGTGTATGATACTTTCTCTGTTGGATAAGGTGAAATATTTCCAATAGTCATTACAAACATTTTAGACCTATCATTAATCTCATCAAGATTGAAGTTCAATCTTAGTTTTGGTTTTTGTCTTTTAAAGAATAATGCTTCAACAACTCCATGTGGAGCTGGTGCAGAATCCCTCTCTATTCGAATATAATATCTTCCATCACCTGTTTGATGAGGAGGAGTCATACTTTGAGGAACTTCTACAATAAAGTGGCTACCCTTATCCGTGTGGAATTCTTGTATTTTAATATTAGAAGGTGGAGGCGAAATATTACTTACAATTGACATCATGAGCCAATCTTTTCCACGAAAATTTGAAGGTGTCAATTCTCCTTTACATACAGTAACTTCTGTTTTTTTTGTTGGCTTTATTTTCTCTTCTAGCGGAGTTCCAATTATTAAAATTCCCCCTTGGGTATTTAAAAATGCACAAACTTCTTTGTACACTCCATCTACTGATACTCCCCCAGATTTAAACTCCAAGATTGAAGATTCCTCTTGTCCTTCAGAGAAGAAACTTTGTAAATCTTCAAGCGTAACTTCACTTATTTTTTTTCCAAATATTATTTCACTAAACATTAATCAGTTTTTTATTTTTTAAACTATTTATAAGAATAAACAGTTGAGTATGAAAGAGTGTTCCTTAATAGAGTCTTTACTTGGAATTCATCCCAATGAATATATTCATCTTTTATCAGAACAAAGGTTCATTCTTCTTGAAGAGCTTCATAAGCTAAGTGAAGAAGGATTAATTCCAAAAGAGAGATACATGAAAGTTTCAAAAGAAATCTCAGATATGGCATTCAAACTCATGCCGGATCTGTTTCCTTCTTTTCGGAAATATCCTGAATAACTAGAGTTCTAAATCGGAAGTTATCATAGAAATTGATATTCTCAGAAAATTGAACATTCTCATGTCGCTTATCTAGATCTTTAATAAAACTAAAAATAAGTGGCGCATCCCCTTCAAGAATTAGGATATTATCGGAATCATCCACTATTTTATTTAAATCATGAGCTGTAACAAGAAAATCATGGTTCTTTCTTGAAACGAATTCATCAATTTGATTTACGAATTTTTGAGATTGTTGCGGTGTTAGAAAAATATCGACTTTAATTTTCATGGTAAAGAGGTTTAAAAATTAAGGTGTTGGTGACTCATATAACGGGCTGTTTTTTTCATATATAATAGGTCCAGGTGAATGCACAAAGTGCCCGTTTTCATGCCAAATGAATATTTCTTGAATAAACACTAGATTTTCTTCCGTTGCATAATCAACCCAAAGGACTTTTGTTTTAGGTAAAACATTACGAAACTCAATATGAAAATGCTGTTCTGTGCCACTATTAGCAATACCAAATTTTGTTATTTGTTCATTTTGAACATTAGACCTATAGGATCGGACACTAGTTTGAGGATTTGTATTCTTAAATTTCAATCTTAATATATTTCCATTTTGCTCATACTCCAAAACTGTTTCAATATGCGGTTTCTTAGAATCTCGATAACGATTTTCTGATACCCCCAACATTTTGGTTAATTGTTCAGACATCGAAACAAGGCTACTTATTTCAGTCTCTCTGGCCTTATCTCTCTTAAACAATAATACAAATGCTGTAATAGCACCTGGTACTGCGATTAAAGCAGCTGTAGCTTGGATCCAATCCGTTGTTGCAGTTAATAGCATAGCTTTATATATTGGTGCTCGTTGAATAATAAGAATAACACCCAACAATTACAGGATTGGAAAATAATGTGGGGGCAAGAACCAATAGGAGGTAAAAGAGATAGTTTCTCATGTGAATAGTCGTTTCAGTTGCGTCAAATTTAATTTTTAAATTGATAATTTCAACAAATGCTTGATACTGAGTGAGAAGTTTTTTATTATTGATATATGAGTATTCCAAAAAATCATCATTATGTCACGCAATCTTTGAGTCAAAACTTCATGTCCAACGGAGTGATGTTTAAGTGTAAGAAAGAAGATAAAACAGTCCGTAAAGTAAAATCAACAAGGAGTCTCTTTTCGCAAGATTATCTAAACTCTAAAATCGGTAAGGATGGAAAGGTTGACCATATATCAGTGGAGTCAGAGTTAAATAAGAATTTTGAAACTAATTTTCCTAAATACGCCAATGTCATCATTGATGCTGTTAATAGCATTGGGAAGGTGGTGTATTTCAATTTAATTGATGAAGCGATTGAATATATTGTTGGAATGGCTCTAATCGGTGAAGCAAGACATCCTCTAAGAATGAAAGAAGCTCATGATTCAATTCTTGGGAATTTTAAAATGATTGCAGATATCGCAATTCCAGATTTGAAAAGTGAAATCTATGAATATCTCAATAAAGTAGATCCAGTCAATAACAAAACTCCTCTTGATTTTAATAAAGTCAAAAATAAAATCAGAGCGAGAATGGGAGAGGCTAAATTGGGGGTTATGGTCGCTCCTGATGATCACTATTTCATCTTGCCTGACTGCAGTTCCGCTATTCAAAGATTTCCAGTAGCTCCTGACGTTATTGAGGGAGTAACTTATATTAACCCTGCAATGGTTATTGGATCTGTGTTCATTCCAATCAATAGTAAGATTTTGGTATCTGCCACTTCCAGAAGTATTCTAGATGGAAAACTGAAACAGGAACCAACTACTTTTCATCGAATAGATGATAAGCTTGCAAAAGGATTTAATGAGATTCTTTATCATAAAGCGTACGAAGAGGTGGCATGCGAAAATAAAGAGTTTTTTGAAAGCTTCTTAACTACTGTATAAATTGGATAAGGTTACTCACGATATTTGGTAAGTAAAAAACGCCTCATGCCATGATGAAGCGTTTTGTGTCATTTAATTTGTATGTAAATTAGCTACCTGATGTAGGTAATTAACTCCCTCCGGTAGGTGCCTTTTAATTTGTGCATTTGCGGTAAAAGAATAGATCATTTTTAGCAGTTGTTTCCCCAAAAAATCCTTAAATTCATTCCCAAACAAAATAAAGCATTCGTTTGTTTGTTAAGCAGGTAACGAAGGCGTAACTTTGTAGTTGAATTCTGATTTTATGCATCCTTATAAAGCAGGGCCCTTATTGGAACAAATCATCATCCCGCAGGATTTGAGGGATAAAATGACTGTGGATCAATTGCCGCAAGTCGCTGATGAGGTGCGGCAATACATTATCGATGTGATTTCTGAAATTGGGAATTCACACTTTGGGGCAAGTTTGGGAGTGGTGGAATTAACAGTTGCTTTGCATTACGTGTTCAATACGCCATACGATCAGTTGGTTTGGGATGTCGGCCACCAGGCTTACGGTCATAAAATCTTAACCGGCCGGCGCGATGTTTTCCATACAAATCGTATAAAAGGAGGAATTTCCGGATTCCCGAAACGTTCCGAAAGCGAATTTGATACTTTTGGAGTAGGTCACTCATCTACTTCCATTTCCGCTGCTTTGGGAATGGCCGTTGCCAGCCGCTACAAGGGAGAAAAGAACCGCCACCATATTGCCGTGATCGGTGATGGCGCCATGACGGCTGGGATGGCTTTTGAAGGAATGAACCACGCCGGTTTTGAAAAAGATGCCGACTTACTGGTGGTTTTGAACGACAACTGCATGTCTATCGACCCGAATGTGGGTGCGCTGAAAGAATATTTGACAGATATTACCACTTCTCATACTTACAATAAGGTAAAGGATGAGGTTTGGAAATTGCTTGGAAAAGTGAGCAAATTCGGGCCGGACGCACAGTCGATTGTTTCGAAGATCTCCGGAGCTTTGAAAGGTTCTATCCTGAAGCAAAGTAATTTATTTGAATCCTTGAACTTCCGCTATTTTGGTCCGGTTGACGGTCATGATACTATCGGCCTGGCAAAAGTATTGGAAGATTTGAAAGATATCCCGGGACCTAAAATCCTGCACTGCATTACCCGAAAAGGAGCCGGATATAAGTTTTCCGAAGAAGGAAATCCGACCAAGTGGCATGCACCGGGAATTTTCAATAAGGAAACCGGTGAAATCGTGAAGATCGTACCCAAATCGCCGGAACCGCCGAAATACCAGGATGTATTCGGACATACCATTGTGGAATTGGCCGAACAAAATGAAAAGATCGTGGGAATTACTCCTGCTATGCCTTCCGGTTGTTCATTGACATTTATGATGGATGCCATGCCGGATCGCGCGTTTGATGTGGGAATTGCCGAACAGCACGCCGTTACATTTTCCGCAGGTTTGGCTACACAAGGCTTGATCCCTTTCTGTAATATTTACTCATCGTTCATGCAGCGTGCTTATGACCAGGTTTTGCATGATGTGGCTTTGCAAAATTTGCCGGTGATCTTCTGTTTGGATCGCGGCGGATTGGTTGGAGCTGACGGAGCAACCCATCACGGAGCATACGATATCGCATACATGCGCAGCATCCCGAACATGATCGTTTCGGCACCGATGAATGAGTCGGAACTCAGAAACCTGATGTTTACGGCACAGGCTGAAAATCACGGACCGTTCTCTATCCGTTATCCGCGTGGAAACGGAGTAATGACCGAATGGAAAACGCCTATGAAAGCCATTCCGATCGGGCAAGGAAGGAAAGTAAGCAACGGAGAAGATATCGCTTTGGTGACCATTGGTCATGTGGGGAATTTTGCCCAGGATGCTATTCAATCTTTGAAAGAAACAGGCGCGTCTGTGGCGCATTACGACATGCGTTTTGCAAAACCATTGGACGAAACCTTACTGCATGAAGTATTTACCAAATTCAACAAAGTGATTACGATCGAAGATGGTTGTATCATGGGCGGATTCGGTTCTGCAATCGTTGAATTCATGGCAGATAACGAATATCACGCAAAAGTGGTGCGTTTGGGAATTCCGGATAAATACATTCACCACGGAACGCCGGAACAATTGCATATTGATTGCGGTTTTGATGCCGGATCAATCGCTGCGAAAGTGAAGGAACTTCTCAATATTTCCACTTCTGAGGAGCAAAACCGGCAAAGTGAAGTAGGTTAGGAAAATCCGGATCATTTCACCAGTTATTTCCCTTTTGATTCATCGATAAGTCTTAATTTTGGACCGTGTCCAACTTTATCCTGATAGCAGTTTGTTTCCTGGCCGGCTTCGTCCTTCGAAAATCTGGAGTTCTTGCCAAAGGAAGTCATCATGGAATCAATGTTTGGATTATCTATGTGGCGCTGCCCGCTGCAACTCTAAAATACCTTCCCAGGATTATTTGGTCGACTGATCTCATTATTCCACTAATTACCCCGCTGATTTGCTGGCTTGGTGCCTGGCTGCTTGCAGAACTTGTTTCAAAACCGTTTCATTTCGACCGGAAAACAAAAGCTGCTTTTTGGATTGTTACCGGATTGGGAAACACATCTTTCATTGGGTTTCCGTTAATTTCAGCTTATTATGGCGAAAAACACCTGTCGATAGCAGCTGTAACGGACCAAATGTCTTTTTTCATACTGGCTGTATTTGCGTCGATTGTTGCGATGCGGGCTTCAGGAACTGCAAAAGCCGATTTTAAAACGATTGGTTTGAAGTTGCTAAAATTCCCGCCTTTCCTGGTAATTATTGTGGCACTTATCTTGCCGCATTTCGTCTCTTTTGAACCGATCAATCCGCTGGTTTCAACTTTAGCACTGACACTTTCTCCGCTTGCTTTATTCTCTGTTGGATTGCAATTCGAATTGGGGAAAATGCGCGATATTCTCCAACCGATTTTGGCGGCATCCATTTATAAACTGGTACTTTCTCCGTTGATCATTTTGGGATTGGCGCTTGTTTTTCAAACCGGGGAAATGCAGACTAAGATTTCCGTTTTTGAAGCTTCGATGGGAACAATGATCAGTGCCGGAATTTTGAACGATCAATTTGGGTTGAATCCGCGATTGAGTAACCTGATCGTGTTTATGACGATTATACTTTCGTTCATTACAAGCGGCCTTTGGTATTTAGTTCTTGAATGGCTTATTTGAATCTGCCTGATTCTCCTGTTGATCCGCTGCGTTTTTGGTCCACGTTAACTTTTCGATTTCCAAAGTTGTAAGATAACTGAAAGTAAACCGATTGTCCGTCGAAATAGTCGGTTGTTGTTCGATTGATTCCATTGAGATTAACCTTGGATTTCATACGATTAGCAAGGAATAAGCTATTCATGGAAAGTTCCAGAGACAATCGTTTGCTCATCCCTGTTTTCTTTATATTTATGGAATAGCTTGGTGTCATGGTTCTGGATTCAAAGTGCTGAACCCAGGGTGAAAAACAGGAGAGAGTTAATTCCGCAAAAAATGTTTTTTTTCGGTCCATAGCGTAAGCCATCGTAGTGTAAAAAAAGGCGCCGAAGTTAGTAAGTTTCTTCATATTGATTGAAGCATTATTACTTTGCACCATACTGTAACTACCCGAAAGATAAGTATTCAAAGACCACCGTTTAATGTCGTAAATCTGATAGGAAACACTCAGGCTTATGTAATGACTTACTTCACTATTTGCAATAGTCTTGCTTTGTATCAGGGTAATTGAATCAATCAGGACTACATCGTTTGCACCATTGGTTCCATAATAATAATTGAGTGAGGTATTCAGATTTTTATAGGTGTTGGATAAATTACAAGAATGATTGACGCTTGGTTTGAGGTAAGGATTTCCCTTTGAACGGCTAAAAGCAGATTGATAAACTAAAAACGGATTCAATTCACTGTAACCCGGACGGTTGAAATTGCGATCGTAATTGAATTTCCAGGTAGAGTTCTCGTTTTGTTTGTACATCACTAAGAATTGCGGATTGAGCTGTACATAATTTAACACTGTCCGCTGATTGGTTGTTGTTTGGTTGCCAACAGTTTGAGTATTTTCCAAACGCGCACCTAATTGGAATGACCATTTTTTTAGATTTTTGCCAATGGTGAAATATGCTGCCTGAATATTTTCCTGGTATTTGAAACGATTACTCAAGCTATCTTCCAACAGCGGTGGAGAAATCAGTGTATTATAAACAGAGAGATTATTGTCATTCAAGGTAAATGAGGCCCGGATTCCGGTCGTTATTTCCACCTGTTTGCACGGAAGCGTAAAATCCAATCCGCCTGAAAGAAAATCGGCGCCATTCCTGGTTAAACTTTGTTGGCTTTTCAAGGAGTCTGAATCGATAAAGTTCCGGTATAGATTGGAGAAATTAGTCTCCTCATTTCTGGTTCTGTTGCTGTAATCCACGAGAAAAGAAACCTGTTTCATCATGGTATCAATGGTGTGAGTAAGACTTAAAGTCACCGAATTCAACAAGCCATTATTGGTCACATCTGTGTGATTATCGTTAGTGGCAATCAGCGAGCCAATCGGGTTATAATAATTCGCAGCTTCATTTGTGCGGTCATTATACCGGCTGTATCTGCCTACATACAAAAGCCCGATCTCTGTTTTTTTGCTCAGCTCGTAATTCATTCCCAAACCTGCCGCATAGTATTGATTTTGGCTCTTGGTTCTGATTTTTTCCTTCCAAATGTCATCAGGAAATAGAATTTCTTTATCTGTTGAATAACCGTAGCTGCTCATCAAACCGGAAAAATTCGAATACAAACTAAACTTGTTTTTTTTGTAGCCGTAGTTGAAGCCAAGATCCCCTCGTGGGTAGACACCCTGTCCAATGGAACCGCGAACACTTCCATTACTCATTCTGCTTTTTGCACCAGTTCTTAATTTAATATGAATCAGACCACCTCTTACGTTTGCCGCATACTTTAAAGGAATTACATCCATTATTTCAACATATTGAATATCCTCCGTTGGAATGGAATAGATAAAGGAAATTAATTCCTGTCCGCTTAATGGAATCAGTTTATCGTTTAAAAGAACCTGGCAGGATTTCCCACCAGTTACCATAATATTATTCCCTTGAATAAATACACCAGGGGCGAATTTCAATACATCTACTGCGTTACCGCCAGCAAGGATCGGAATATTTTCCGGGTTGAAAACAACCCGGTCAATTTTTTGAATGATTGTTGGTCTTGCAGCGGAAACAGTGACTTCTTCCAGTTCTTTGTTGCCGACTAATCTGAGCTCAAAGTAGTTTGTTTTGGATAAAGAAATGACTGTGTCTTTCTTTTCAAAAGGAGTTTGGATCGATAAAGTAACGGAATCGGCATCCAATGCCTGAAAGGAAAACCTGCCCAGCGAATCAGCAAATTGAGTTGCAAGTAATGTGGTGTCTTTTGTAAGGATAATTTTGGTATAAGAGAATGAAACACCTTCCCGGTTCGAAATTTTTCCTTCCAGTTTGTTTTGCCCCAAAATTTGATTACTGACCAGGAAGACCGTAAAAAGAATGGCAACAATTCGTGATAAGGAGCAGTTTATCATAGAATAGACACTGGTTGAGTTCTTAAGTAGTTATTGCACACAAATGGTGTGCGTTCAAACATAGTAATAATTATCAAGTGTTTGAAAGAAGGAAAAGGAAGATGTTTGCGGGATGTTACAGAAATTGGTTGAAAATATGTTTTATGCATTTTACCAATTCTAACTAGTAGCGTAAACTACCTCGCTTCCACACAACTCCCTTTCAATTTTCTTCCTATTTTTGCACTTCATAGAAAAATAACATGAAACGAACTAAAATTGCTGATTTATTAAGTCAACCGAAAGTCGGAGAAACTTACCTGGTGAAGGGTTGGGTGCGAGCATTTCGCAGCAACCGTTTTATTCAATTGAATGACGGTTCAACCATCAATAATTTACAGGCTGTAGTTGACTTTGAGAATTTTGACGAGGCAATTTTAAAGAAGATAACAACGGCTGCATCTGTTGGTTTAACTGGTGTCTTGATCGAATCCCAGGGAAGTGGTCAGGCAGTTGAATTACAGGTTACCGGAATTGAGATCATTGGTGAAGCACATCCGGATGATGTTCAAAAGACGATCTTACAGCCCAAAAAACACAGTTTGGAAGTTTTGCGTGAGCAGGCGCATTTGCGTTTCAGAACAAACCTGTTCGGAGCGGTTTTCAGAGTGCGTCATGCGGTGAGTTATGCCATTCACCAGTTCTTCAACGACCAGGGATTTTATTATATCCACACACCGATCATTACCGGGTCCGATGCAGAAGGAGCAGGAGAAATGTTCCGTGTAACCAATTTAGATGCTAAAAACCCACCGTTGAACGAAGACGGATCGGTCAATTATTCGGAAGACTTTTTCGGCAAAGCGGTGAATTTAACGGTTTCCGGTCAGCTGGAAGGAGAATTAGCCGCTTTGGCTTTGGGCCAGATCTACACATTCGGACCAACGTTCCGTGCAGAGAATTCCAATACTTCCCGACACCTGGCGGAGTTCTGGATGATCGAGCCGGAAGTTGCTTTCAATGATATTCACGACAACATGGATTTGGCTGAAAAAATGCTGAAATACATTTGTGACTACGTGATGAAAAATTGTGCCGATGACCTGAAATTCCTGGATGAGCGCGAAGCACAGGAACAGCAGTCGAAACCACAAAATGAACGAAACGAATTGGGATTGATCGAACGTTTGCAGTTCGTAACTACAAATGATTTCAAACGCATCACTTACACCGAAGCCATTGATGTGTTGATGAATTCCAATCATTATAAAAAGAAGAAATTCAAGTACGATGTGAATTGGGGAACTGATTTGCAGTCCGAACATGAGCGTTATTTGGTGGAGAAAGAATTCAAGCGTCCGGTGATCATTACGGATTATCCGGCTTCTTTCAAAGCATTCTACATGCGTGCAAACGATGGTTGCGAACCAGGAAAAGAAACCGTTGCTGCAATGGACATTTTGTTCCCCGGGATCGGTGAAATGGTTGGTGGTTCTCAGCGTGAAGAGCGTTTGGAAGTATTGCAGAAAAAATGTGCAGATTTCGGCATCCACGAAGAAGATTTGTGGTGGTATTTGGATACGCGCCGTTTCGGATCGGTTCCGCATGCCGGTTTCGGATTAGGTTTCGAAAGAATGGTGATGTTCGTAACTGGTATGAGTAATATCCGCGACGTGATTCCGTTCCCGAGAACACCGCAGAATGCGGAGTTCTAGAAAGTTCAAAGGTTAAAAAGTTCAAAATCGTTCAATTGGAAAAGTTCAAAAAGTAAAAACATGCTATTGAACTAACTGATGTTTTTTCTTATCTTAAATAGAAACACGAAAGATATGGAAGGAGTAAAACGTTTTGAGGAGTTAAGAATTTGGAAAGAAAGCAGGGTGTTTTCTAAAGAAATACATTCAATTTTTAGATATAAGAATCGATTCGAAGAAAGGGCTTTGAGTGATCAGATAATTCGTTCGAGTGGCAGTGTAATGGACAACATTGCTGAAGGGTTTGAGCGCGGAGGGAATAAAGAATTTTTGCAGTATCTTTGGATCTCAAAAGCTAGTGCGGGAGAAAGCAGATCTCAACTTTATCGAGCCTTAGATTGTGAACTAATTGAAGAAACCGAATTTTTAAAATTGAAATCCAAAGCTGAATTGTTATCCGTTGGAATCTATAATTTGATTATACAGATCAAAAAATCTGAGTTCAAAGGGCAAAAATTTAGTTAGAATAATTAATTTGAACATTTGAACATTTGAACATTTGAACATTTGAACATTTGAACATTTGAACATTTTTTACAATACTGAATAAATCCTCTAATGGCACTACGGCAGCAGCTTACGCAAAAACTGGAACAACGGCTTTCCCCTCAGCAGATTCAATTGATGAAATTGCTGCAGGTTCCTACGATGGAATTGGACCAGCGGATCAAACAGGAATTGGAAGAAAATCCGGCGTTGGATGAAGGTACTGAGGAAATAGAGGACGAGTACGACAACGATCAGGAAGAAGATTACAAAGACGACGAGAACGAATTTGATAACGATTTCGACATAAGTGATTACTTCGATGACGATACTCCTGATTACAAAACACAGGTCAACAATAAGAGTAAGGATGACGAAGAACGCGGAGTTCCGCTTTCCGTTGATTCCTCTTTCCAGGATAAACTCACAGAACAGCTGCATTTATTAGACCTCGACGACACGCAGTTTCAAATTGCCGATACCATTATCGGGAACCTGGATGAATCCGGTTACCTGAATCGTGAATTGGATGCGATTGTGGACGATTTGGCTTTTGCTTCCAACGTCCTGGTTTCGGAAGAAGAGGTGGAGCAGGTGCTCAAGCTTGTCCAGGAATTGGATCCGGCTGGAATTGGTGCCAGGGATTTGAGAGAATGTTTGCTGCTTCAGATCGAACGCATCCAGGAAGGAAATATCACCTTGTTTACAGCCAGAAAAATTCTCGAGGACCATTTCGAAGAGTTTACCAAAAAGCATTATGATAAGATCCAGAAGAAACTGGAAATAGAAGATGAAGATCTCAAAGAAGCCATTGACGCAATCATTCGATTGAATCCTAAGCCGGGTGGTTCTTTGAAGGATAATTCGAAAAGTATCCAGCAGGTGATTCCCGATTTCATGATCGCAGAATTCGACGGAAAACTGGAATTGTCAATCAATGGAAGAAATACACCGGATTTAAAGGTTTCCAAGGAATACGAGCAATTGCTCAGAAGCTATGGTGAAGGCGCCAAAACGTCCAAATCAGACAAAGATGCACTCCTGTTTGTGAAAACAAAACTGGAAGGGGCAAAGTGGTTTATCGATGCCATTCGTCAGCGCCAGCAAACACTCTTTACTACGATGCATGCCATTATGATGTATCAGTATGATTTCTTTTTGACGGGCGATGAAACGAATATGAAACCGATGATCCTGAAGGACATTGCAGAGATCGTATTACTCGATATTTCAACGGTTTCCCGTGTTGCGAATTCAAAATACGTTCAAACAGCATACGGAGTTTATTCCCTGAAATACTTTTTCTCCGAGTCACTTTCAACCGATTCAGGTGAAGAAGTTTCTACCAGGGAAGTGAAGAAAATTTTGACAGATGCTATCGAAGCGGAAAACAAAAAGAAACCTTTGACAGATGAGCATTTGGCAAAATTGCTGAACGACAAAGGATACAATATTGCCCGAAGAACAATTGCCAAATACAGAGAGCAATTGAATGTTCCCGTTGCACGTTTAAGAAAAGAGCTGTAATGAATATCGTCTCTAAGATTCTTTCCTGGCTTTTTCTACCGCTCCTGGCACCGATTTATGCCATTGCAATTGCGATGTACATTGAAAATACGGAGGCAGATTTTTACCAGGGACAAAGCTTATATTGGTTGGAACCCAGGGCAAAGGAATTCTTATTATACTTTTTCGTCTTTTTTTCGTTCCTGGCACCTGCATTAACTGTTTTATTTCTGCAAACAAGAGGTTCGGTTACCTCTGTGATGATGGAAAAGAGGTCAGAACGCATCATTCCGTCCCTGATGACCATTTTATTCGGGATTTCCTTATTTGTCATTTTATGGATCAAAATTCCGGAGACTCTTCCCGGAGCACGTTTCATTTTCGGTCTTTCATTTGGTTCACTCATTGCTGTAGTGGTTTGTACCATTTTGACCTTCCGCTGGAAAGTTTCCCTTCACGCCGCAGGAATGGGAATTCTGACAGGTTTTCTCTACATGTATTACAGCCAAATGTTTCTTTTCCCGATGTGGATCCTGTTTCTTGCCTTCATTGCCAGCGGAATTGTGATGGCTGCAAGAATGGCTCTCAACCTCCACAGCCTGGCGCAATTGCTTGCAGGTTTTGCAATAGGATTTGCAAGTTTGGCGGTCGGAATAAAATTTTTCTTCGTTTATTATTAGAAATCAGGAGTTAGCGAAAATTATTGTTAAGTTCAATGACAAAAAATTGTCTTTTTTGTTAAATTTGTTCGTCTGCTGACAACCTTTCCAACATTTTGTTGTCTAGCAGATACAGAACTAAAAACAAACCGCGTTGAAAAAACTAGTGATCCTCGCAGGGTTTCTTATTTCCGTTTCGGTCTCTTTCTCCCAGGAAATCGATTCAAGAATCCTCAAGAACAAAGGCAAAGAAGCCGAAAAGATGTATGAATACAATAAGAACTCATACAATTACCTCCTATTCGAATTAGACCATTCCTACGAGATTGTCTTTAAGAAAACGCTTTCCAGGGAACAGCGTAATGCGATAAACAAAGACATTCATTTGACAGAGGCAGCCATTGCCAACATCGGCACAGCCACTTTTAATTTCTACGATTTTGGAATTAAACTGTCCAAATCAGAAAGACAGTACGTTCAAATCGACAAAGAAAGAGTATTGGTTTTTTACGCCATTCCCGAAATAACTAAGGCTTTTACCACAAGCCCGTCAAACACGAAATAGACCTGATTTAATATGAAGAATTTTTTGATCCTGCTGATGCTGGCAGTGACCGGCACAGCTTTTTCCCAGATGAACATTCAGTTGACACCCGCAATTAACGGCACAACTATAAATACCTGCAACGGATTTATCATTGACTCCGGTGGACAAGGAGGTAACGGCTACGGAAATAATGAAAACATTACTGTGACCATTTGTCCGGATACACCCGGAGATATCATTTCCATTGTCTTCAACTTATTCCAGTTGAGTAATACGGATGACAACCCGGCTCCAAATATCACGAATGTAGATTACATGGACGTGTATGACGGAAACTCTACAGCGGCTCCTACTTTGGGAACTTACTCCGGTAACCAGCTTCAGGGAGTGATTATTCAGGCTACGGCTTTGAATCCAACAGGTTGTATTACCATCCGTTTCCGTTCCAATTCAGTTGGAACAGGAATGTTTACAGCGAGTGCAACTTGTGAAACACCTTGTGCTACTCCAACTGCGGCGGGTATTATCGTTGGAGGTGAAACTTTGGACAGCACACGTGTTTGTGTAGGAGATTTAGTGGATTTTTCCGGAATTGCTTCATCTGCTGCTCCAGGATTTACATTGACTAATTACGAATGGGATTTTATGGACGGACAAACTGCGACAGGTGCAACTGTTTCTCATGCTTTTGATACTCCCGGACAATACTTAGTGCAGCTATTCCTGACCGATGATAATGGTTGTGGAAATACTAACCTGATAGATTTACAGGTTTTCGTTGCAACAGTCCCAACATTTATTGGCTTCCCTGGCGATGCCACTTTGTGTTTAGGTGAAACCACTACTTTTACTGCAGATCCTGACACTTATGAGGTTCTTTGGAATGGTTTTCCGGGTTCTCAAACGATTGACGACGGGTGTTTGCCCGATACCTTATTGGGAGTTTCCCAGGACGTAGAGATTATGCAGACCGGTTTTGCTGCCGGATCAACGATTACACAATTGAGCGACATTCAAAGTTTATGCCTGGATCTGGAACATTCCTTCATGGGAGATTTGGTACTGATTGTTCAATGTCCGAATGGTCAAAATCAGATCTTGCACCAGCAAGGTGGAGGTGGTATCCAAATTGGGGAGCCGAATCCAATAGATAATGTAGATTGCAGTGATCCGACAACCCAGGGAATTCCGTACACTTATTGTTTCACGCCGATGGCTACAGAAACTTGGGTAGAATGGGCAAATAACAATGGTTTTGGAGGAACAATTCCAGCAGGAAACTACGAACCGATCCAACCGTTTACAAACCTGATTGGTTGTCCTTTGAACGGAATCTGGACACTAACAGTTATTGATAACTGGGCTGCGGATGACGGAACATTATTCGCATTTGATATTAACCTGGATCCTTCATTGTATCCGCCGGTAACAGTTTTCGAACCTCAAATTGGTTTGGGAAGCGACTCTTCATACTGGGTGATGCCTGCAAATTTTGCAACAGTATCTCCAAATGGTGATGTGTTGTCAATTAATCCAACCGCTGCGGGAACATATACATACACTTATATAGTTGTTGATAATTTCGGTTGTCAAAACGACTCCACGGTAGTCCTTACCGTAAACGATAATCCAGTGGCTGATGCAGGTCCGGACGCTACCATTTGTAACGGAACACCCATTCAGTTGGACGGAAACATTGTTGGTGGAAACAACAGCTGTGACTACACTTTTAATCTCGAGGATTCCTGGGGAGATGGCTGGAATGGAAACAACCTGGTCGTAGTAGTTAATGGAGTTACTTCCAATTTTACTATTCCCGGCGGATTAACTGCCAGTTATACCTTATCCATTCCGAATGGCGCTGCTTTCACCGTTCAGTTTGATGGTGCAGGAGCATTCGTCAATGAGTGTTCATATGAAGTATTGGATGCAGCCGGTGCGGTGGTACTTTCAGACGGAACGAATGGAAATGCTTCAACTACAACACATAATTTAACCGGGAATTGTTTAGGAAACTTAACTTATGCGTGGACTCCCGCAACTGCTGTTTCGAATCCCGCTATTTTAGATCCGATTGCAACGGTAAACGGAGCTACTACTTTGACCTTATCAGTTTATCCAACAGGACATCCGTTGTGTGTAACAACAGATCAGGTGAATATTAATATTTCAGCTTCTGCAAATCCGGGCACGAACAATACTTTATCCATTTGTGCCCAGGGAACACCTGCAGATCTGTTCCCGCTTTTAGGCCCGGCGGCTTCTCCGAACGGAACATGGAAAAATCCTGCAGGTGCTGCAGTAACAATGCCGTATGACCCGATCACGATGAATCCGGGAGTTTATACTTACACCGTTGATTCAAATGGTTGTATTTCTTCTGCGACGATTACTGTGACAGAAATTACTCCAACGGTTACAGCAGTTCCTACAGCTGCAAACTGTCATGGAATGGCAAACGGATCAGCTGTTTTAACTGCTGCAAATGCTACGGAATACTCTCTGAATGGTGCTCCGAATACACCGATCCCTGCACCATTCGTGATTAATGGTTTGGCTGCAGGAAACTACCAGGTAGTTGTATACAATGTTGGCGGATGTACTGCGCAGGTTGATTTCGTCATTACTGAACCGCCTGCTTTGGCTGTTACTTCCATCACTCCGAGCATGGTTGTTTGTTCGGGAGATACTTCTACATTGACTGCTACAGGAACGGGAGGTTCTACTGCTTACACATTTACATGGGTAACAGCTGCAGGAGTTCAGGGAGTTGGTCCTACAATCAATGTGAATACCGTTTCAACAACACAATATTGTGTGGTACTTACTGAAGCTTGTGGTTCTACACCAGACAGTGCTTGTATGATCATTACGGTTCCGCAGCCTTTGAACTTAACACTTACCCCGGATGATGCAGAAGGTTGTTATCCGCACCACGTTCTTTTTTCTAATGTGACGCCAGGTCCGGGAGTTCCTCTATTGAACACGATCGATTTTGGTGATGGAACAGCGGTCATTACAACAAATGCATTGGATACTTGTTCGCATACTTATGAGCATCCGGGAGTTTACACGGTAAGCATCGTATCTGTTTCTGATACGGGATGTACATATACGAATACCTTCACAAATATGATCACGGTATTTGATAAACCGCTTGCAGGGTTCAGTATTTCACCGAATCCAACAACGATTTTTGAAACGCATATTCAGTTGAATAATACCAGTACACCAGATGTGGTAGCTTACGATTGGTCAATGCCGGGAGCAGAACCGAATAATTCATCTCTTGAAAATGTAGGGGTTGATTTACCGGCAGGAATTGTAGGAAATTACCTGATTACGCTGGTCGTAACGAATGAGAATGGGTGTATAGACTCGACCTCCAAAATTGCACAGGTATTGAGCGATGTTATTTTATACGCTCCGAATACCTTTACACCGGATGGGGATGAGTTTAACCAAACCTGGTTCTTATACATCGACGGGATCGATATCCAGCAGTTTAATCTGCAGATTTATAACCGTTGGGGAGAAGTTATTTGGGAAAGCAATGATCCGCAAGGTTCATGGGACGGAACTTACCAGGGAGCTATTGTTCCAAACGGTCAGTACACCTGGGTTTTGGAAACGAAAGAATTGGTCAGTGATAAAAAGTATACCTTTGACGGATATATCAATGTATTGCGTTAAACGACAGTTGGGATTTCATTGCAGATAATCTTCAAAAATAGAGATCAATTGATCAAATTATAAAGAAAAGCATTCCTAAAACACTTGGTAATCAGCCAGGTGTTTTAGGCTATGTGATAAATTATTCAACCGCTTAAATTATGTTTTGTGTGAAGAAGATTGTATTAGTGAGCTTATTGCTTTTTCAATCACTTATTTCTAATGCTCAGACTGTTTCTGATAACTTAAACTGGGTTTCCGGAAGTTCTGTTCTATCGACTACGAGTCCATCTTTTAATTTTTGTAATGGCCCGATAACGTATACAGTTACATCTCCAATTGGATTCATGAATATTTCTACTGCGGGTAACCCAAATTATACTACGGGTATGATCACTCCTGCTTATATTTACGATCCGTCACTAAGTATCCCGATGGCTATTTCTTTCTCACAACCTGTATGCAATCTGCGTATTCGGTTTACAGATTTAGACGGAGGTCAGAATGAGTATTTGAGTAATATTTCTACTCCTTACACGGATTTGACCGATATGGTTGGCCATTTTTCTAATCCCGGGAACGGAACGCAGGTAAATTCAAGTATGGATGATGCACGTGGATGGGTAGAATGGGACGGGCCGATAACGAACCTGACGTTTAATTACAATCGACCGGGGCCAGGTTGTGGGTTGATCATTGATTCTATTATTTTCGAATGTTGTTCACCCCCTCCCTGCAATCAACCGCCAAATCCCGGAACGAATAATGCACTGAGTATTTGTTCCCAGGGATCGCCGACAGATTTATTTCCGCTTTTAGGAGCTGGGGCTTCTGTAAATGGGGCATGGACAAATTCAACGGGAGCTGCGGTAAATATGCCCTATAATCCAGTTACAATGAATCCGGGAGCATATACTTACACTGTTGACTCAAGTGGTTGTGTTTCATCAGCGGTTATTACTGTTACAGAAGCTAATCCAACGGTTGTTGCTGTTCCAACAGATGCAACTTGTCACGGGTTTTCGAATGGTTCTGTTGCTTTAACCATTGCGAATGCAACCGGATATTCGTTAAATGGCGGACCCAATACACCTATTCCGAGTCCATTTGTTTTAAACGGATTGATCGCAGGAGCTTATCAGGTTGTTGTCTATACTATTGGAGGGTGTTCAGATACAGAAGATTTTGTGATCAATGAACCACAGACTTCGCTGCCTTTAATTACTTCCGTTTCACCGGATATGATTGCCTGTTCCGGAGATATCTCAGCACTTACTGCCACGGGATCAGGGGGCTCTTTGCCCTATACTTTTACCTGGTTTACGAATACCGGAATTATAGGAAACGGTACAACTATTAACGTAACAACAAATCAGACGACGCAATATGGAGTGATTATGACCGAGGCTTGTGGTTCGACACCAGATACTGCATTCGTGACAATCGTTGTGCCACAACCATTGATTCCAGTACTTACTCCGGATGATACGGCTGGCTGTTTTCCGCATCACGTGATATTCTCGAATAATACAACCGGACCCGGAAATGTGGTAACGAGTACCATCGATTTTGGTGATGGAACACCGGCAATTATAACCAATGCATTGGATACCTGTTCGCATACCTATGAATCTCACGGAACCTATACGGTTTCAATCACTTCTATTTCCGATAATGGGTGTGTTTATTCCAATACATTTACTGATATGATTGCGGTTGACGGCCCCACTGCAGACTTCACTATTTCGCCCAATCCGACAACCATTTTTGAGACACATATTGTATTGAACAATACCAGTTCATCAGATGTTGTCAGCTATAGTTGGTCTATGCCGGGTGCTGCGCCAAATCAATCATTTCTTGAAGATGTGAGTATTGATTTGCCGGAAGGCATTGTCGCAAATTACCCCATTACATTGATTGTTACAGACGCAAATGGATGTATTGATTCGGTAACTAAAATTGCTCAGGTATTGAGCGATGTAATCTTATATGCTCCAAATACATTTACACCTGACGGGGATGAGTTTAATCAAACCTGGCTCTGGTATATTGACGGAATTGATATCTTTCAATTTAATTTGAAGATCTTCAATCGCTGGGGAGAAGTAATTTGGGAAAGCAACGATCCGCAAGGCTCATGGGATGGAACTTATCACGAGAAAATCGTTCCGAATGGTTTATATACCTGGGTTATAGAAACACGGGAATTTGTGAGCGATAAAAAGTATACCTTTAATGGACATATTAATGTACTTCGTTAAATGAAAGCAGCGGTTTTTACGGGTAATCCTATTCAACAAAATGGGTCGATAGTTTATAATGAACAGGGAGATGCGGTAATCATCGATCCCAGCTGTTATGAACGCTATGAGCAGGAGGAATGGATGGATTTCATCGGCATGAAGAATTTGAAGGTACATGCGGTTTTAAACACGCATTGCCACATCGACCACATTACCGGGAATGCCTTTTTCGTAGAGAAATTGGGAGTTCCGTTTTATGCTCACAAAGAAGAATTGTTTACGCTGAGTTTTGCAGACCGTTCTGCACAGATGTACGGATTGGCGGCTTATGTTCCTTCTCCGGAACCAACCGATTATTTGACGGATAACCAGGTTTTGAAGTTTGGAGATCTGGAATTGAAAGTAATTTTCGGGCCGGGTCATTCCGTAGGACACGTGGCTTTTTACAGTGAAGCAGATTCTTTGCTGATCGGCGGAGACATCTTGTTCAAAGGAAGTTTTGGCAGAGTTGATTTGCCGGGCGGATCCATGGAAGTATTAAAAAAGACCATTTTTGAACGCATCTTTACGCTGCCTGAAAATACAGTTGTTTACCCGGGACACGGGCCAACAACTACGATTGGCGAAGAAAAACGAACGAATTATATTTACCAGTTTTAAAAAGAAATCCCCGCAGATGCGGGGATTTTAGTTAATTCGGTTATTGAACCACAGTACAACACATAGCCAATGTGTTAGATTTAATCCAAAAGACAGAAAGTAAAACTATGTGTCCTATGTACCTATGTGTTCATTAAACAGAGAATCTATTGTGGTAAACTATTTCTTCCTGAAATAAATTCGAACCGGAACTCCTTCAAAATTGTACATTTCACGCAGGCGGTTTTCCAAAAAGCGTTTGTACGAATCCGGAATGTACTGCGGTAAATTACAGAAGAACGCAAATGCAGGAGCATGAGTTGGAAGCTGCTGCACATATTTGATCTTCACATATTTTCCTTTCAAGGACGGTGGTGGATTACTGTCAATAATCGGTAGTAATTTATCATTCAACTCTGAAGTAGAGATCTTGCGGGTACGATTTTGATAAACATCCATTGCTTTTTCCAAAGCCTTGTGGATCCGTTGTTTCGTCAATGCAGAAGTAAAGATGATCGGAACATCATTGTATGGTGCTAAATCTTCTCTTAGTTTCTTTTCGTATTCCACAGCAGTCATGGTATCTTTTTCTACCAAATCCCACTTATTGACCAAAACCACCACTCCTTTGTGGTTCTTTTCGATCATGTAATAAATCGTCAAATCCTGCTTTTGAATTCCTTCTGTTGCATCGATCATGAAGATACAGATATCGGAATCTTCAATGGTACGAACCGAGCGCAATACCGAATAGTATTCAATATCTTCCGTCACTTTCGCTTTCTTTCTGATACCGGCAGTATCAACCAGCATGAAATCAAAACCAAAAGCTTTGAAGCGGGTATCGATGGAATCGCGCGTAGTTCCGGAGATATCCGTTACAATATTTCGTTCTTCACCGGTAAAAGCATTGATCATAGAAGATTTACCAACGTTTGGTTTCCCAACCACGGCAATACGAGGCAGATTTGCTTCTTCTTCTCCGCGTGGATCTTCTTTGTCAAAGTATTTCACCACTTCGTCCAAAATTTCTCCGGTACCGGTACCATTTGCTGCAGATAAGTCGAACACTTCTCCCAAACCAAATGACCAGAATTCAGCCGACAGACCAACACGGCCATTGCTGTCTACTTTATTTGCGATTACCAATACTTTCTTTTTGGATTTGCGCAAAATAGTTGCTACTGTCTCATCCAGGTCTACAATTCCTGTGGTAACATCCACTACAAACAAAATAACGTTTGCTTCGTCAATGGCGATTTCAACCTGCTTGCGGATTTCTCCTTCAAAAATATCTTCTGAACCTCGCACGTAACCCCCGGTGTCAATCACTGAGAACGGAATTCCGTTCCATTCGCCACGTCCGTAAATCCGGTCGCGGGTTACACCGCTTATTTCTTTCACGATAGCGTGACTACTTTCCGTTAAGCGGTTGAACAGGGTGGACTTTCCTACATTCGGGCGTCCTACGATGGCAATTATATTTCCCATTTTTTGTTTTTTAGACGTACTTCACAGCACTGCGTTATAGATAATCCCGGGCTTATTAATACCCGTACTTTTTCAATTTTTGTTCACTGGCTCTCCAGTCTTTATCCACCTTCACGAAAGTCTCCAGAAATACCTTCTGACCTAAGAAAGCTTCCATATCCAAACGGGCATCCCGGCCAATACGCTTCAGCATATCGCCTTTCTTCCCTATAATAATTCCTTTTTGTGAATCGCGCTCCACGATGATCAGTGCACGAATATGTGTAATGTTTTCCGCTTCCTGGTAGGATTCAATTTCTACCTGGCAAGCGTAAGGAACCTCTTTATCACAGTGCAAAAAGATCTTTTCGCGGATCATCTCCGAAACGAAAAAGCGCACCGGTCGATCAGATAATTCATCCTTATCAAAATAGGCCGGACCTTCAGGAGCTAATTGCAAAATGCGGTCCCAAATGACACCAATATTGAATTTGTGAAGGGCAGAAGTTGGAATGATCTCCGCATTCGGAACTTTTTCTTTCCAATATTGAACGCGCTCTTCCAATTTAGCCTGATCGGCTAAATCAATCTTATTCAGGATCAACAACACCGGAATTCGCAGTCTTACAATCCGTTCCAATGTTTCTTTGTGGTTCATTTCGTTTTCGTGCATATCTGTAATGAACAACAAAATGTCCGCATCCTTGAAGGAACTTTCCACGTAGCTCATCATGGCATCGTGAAGTTTATACGAAGAATTTACTACACCCGGTGTATCCGAAAAAACGATTTGATGATCATCACCATTCACCAATCCGTGGATCCGGTGGCGCGTTGTTTGCGCTTTGGAAGTAACGATGGAAAGCTTTTCGCCCACCAATCCATTCATAAGCGTCGATTTACCAACGTTCGGGCTACCAACAATGTTTACGAAAGCAGATTTGTGAGACATATTCTGAGAAATTTAGTGCAACGCTTGTGCTGAAGCTTCAGCGAAGGCACAAAGATACGCTTCTTATTCCAAAAAACGGCCGAAAACCACGAATTCATGCGTTAATTAATCGAAATTTCACCTCCCGGAAACCGGATTTTAGTTAAAACCTAAAAACCTGTCTATCAGGCTTCGACTGTTTTCAATCGATCCCAACAAACAGGTTTCTCCTCATTCTAATTATTGATTTAGGCTAGAATGGTTTCTCTTTAGAAATGGAGTCACGCGTATTTTTCTGAACGGCCACCGCTCCGAAAAGTGCCAATACAAAGGAAAATGCAAAGAATCCTTTTTCACTTCCCCACATATTGGCGTTCCACAAACCGACAACCAGCAAGGAAATAGAAAGGATGGTGCAAAACCAGCTGATCCCGTAATATATATCTGTTACCGGAATTCCTTCCAGGCGGTCGCGGACAGCTTTTTGTACACTAATGACTGAAAACAGGGCGAACATGATCACGGTGAAATAAAATCCTTTGTCCGACAATTGAAGTTCCTTGTTTCCGAAAATACCACTGAAGTATCCGATTAATCCGGTTCCGAAAGCTACCCAGCTGGCAGAGATAAATGCAAATGAAGGTTTCTGAGTCATCGTTTTAAGTTTAAAAGTTTTGACAAAGATGTAGCCTGCTAATCTTTTAGTAAAATGATTTAGTAATACCTGAAAAGGGCGAGTTGCGATTTTCCGTACAGAGATTATTTTTTCTCAAGATTATTAAACCAATTTGTTTGAACTATTCGGAGCCTCAGACGTTAAGGTTTTTTCACAAAAGTTTTTCCCGAAATGCTTGCATATCCATAAAAAGTGCGTATCTTTGCACTCCACTAACAGAAACGACTGTTAGTAATTGAAATAGCAAGAATCATTTTTAAAGATATATTGCGGGGTGGAGCAGTTGGTAGCTCGTCGGGCTCATAACCCGAAGGTCGCACGTTCGAGTCGTGTCCCCGCTACAAAGAAAAGGTTGTCAAGTTTTGGCAACCTTTTTTGTTTTATAGAAATTGCTATTCATGTTTGTCACCTACATTTTATATTCTACAGTTCACGATAAGATCTATATTGGTTATACCTCAGACTTAATAGACCACTTTCATTCCCAAAATCAATTTGGAACAAAAGGTTAGACTCTTAAATTTCGCCCTTGGAGAGTAATTCATGTTGAATTCTTCGAATCAAAACAAGAAGCCATGAAACTTGAGAAAGAATTGAAATCCTCCAGAGGGAGAGATTTTATACAACTAACATTTTAAATATGTGACTCTCAGGAAGCAGGTTTTACTTTTTAGACAGATTCATTTTCTTCAGGTGCGTGATCCTATTGTAGCCTTCCCTGTTTTTTAGTGAAGTTTACACTATCTTCGGATATTAAATGTTACGATAAAAGAAATCGAAAAACCGAATCCGCTTCTCAGTCTTCTATTTGCTGCTTTAATTCCTTTGTCTGAAAATTGTTCCGGATGATGTTCAGCATCCTTCTTTACAAGCACATAAGAATATAATGCATTAGCACTGATGATTAGATTGATTTCTGAATCTTCCGGGTCCACGAAGTTGAAATTTATTCCGGTTTGGAAATTCATAAAATCCCTATAAGGCAATGAATATATTTCAATTACTTCCGGTTCTACCTCAAAATCCACCACATTTTTGAAACTATGCCTAAACCCCACCCCGATACTTGGATTCACGAAATTTTCTGAAAAGAAAGTATACTTCACATCTGAGAAAAGTGATACTCCTCCTGAAAACAAGCCGTATGCTGGTGCAACAAATAATTCCAGTCCTTTTAACGGAGAATGCCCCAATTGCAGTTTTGTAGTTCCTATGCCATTTACATAAACATTATCAAACCCAACACTGAATTTATACTGAGCAAATGAAAATTGGGTAAACAGGACACATATTAATACTAGTTTTTTCTTCATGTTGAATAAATAGTTATTATAATTATCTGTAATAATTTTCTATGTTAACCGATAACCTTATTTATAGACAAAGAAAAGTAACTTCAAAAATCTTGTGCAAAATGATCATTGCAATCTACTAAATAAAACAAATCAATAAGAAAAATCTGAAAGGTCAAATTTTTTTCCAAAGTGAGAAAAACGCTTACCAATTTTTTTATGCTAAATAAATGGCTATTCAATTGTGTTTTAAATACATCCATTTCCGGAATAAAACAGATATAAGAAATAAGTCGAAAACCACCATCCGCTTAACATTGAATTCATTCCCGGGCGGTATCTTTGCTGCAAAACAGAACATCATGAACAAAGTCATTGCATTAGCAATCGTTGCAACTTTGGGTTGCACTACCTTCGTTTCTGCTCAAAGCGGAACAACAACTTCAACAGAACGCATCAGCCTTGCAGGGATTGAAATTCCTGCCACAATGGCCGTGCCAGCCGGAGTAAAAGCCATCGAAGAAACTTACAGTTACTACATTACGAATGGAAGTAATTTCGTGATCTCTGTGGAGTCGGCATACGACATGACGCTTGAAAAAGCAAAGGCGGAAATTGCTGGAAACTCGGATAAAAAATTGCTTTCGACCAAAGCACATTCAGTGATTTACAAGGAAACAATGATGGGTAAAGAGATGGTGCATTTCGAATCTTATGTAGAGATTGGCGGACAGCTTTACCGTTTCTACGATAAGCGCGTTACTCCTCTTACTTTGGATAAAGTAACACCCATGTGCGAAGCGGTTGAAACTATTCAGCCATTATAAGCATTAAAACTTTTTGTGAGAAGGTTGTCCGGTTGGACGGCCTTTTTTTGTTTCCGCTGGATTTTTCGCATAAAAAAAGGATTGCGCGCCATTTGCGGACAACCCTTTCATTCAAATCGGACCTTACCTGGTCGCTACTCCCAATAGGGATAGAACGAGTGCAAGTGCCCGTCGCTTAATAACGCGTTTCATTTTTTTCCTGAAATCGGAACTGAAAATATATTTAAGTACATATTCCATAGGTTTAAATTACGGATTTTAATCAAAAAATAAAAGTTAAATCTTCCTGTTTCTTCGTAAATCCCTTACGACCTGTATCACTATTTTTGTATTCAGATCAATGAGAATTAAAAAAAACCACTAATTTTCACCAATACCTTAAGCTGTTTACAATGAAGAAATTAACCCTTGCCTTTGTCCACGGATACAGTGTCACGAACCTTGACACATACGGAGAAATGCCGCTGCGAATGATGCAGGAAGCTGCCACTTATGGCTATGAACTCAAAATCGAACACATTTTCTTAGGCCGCTATATCAGTTTCAACGACGAAGTGCGTTTGGAAGATATTTCCCGCGCTATGGAACAGGCTGTACAGGAACAACTCATGCCAACTTTGAAAGCGGATGAACGTTTTGCCTGCATTACGCATTCTACGGGCGGACCGGTTGTGCGCACCTGGTGGAATAATTACTACAAAGATCAGAAGAAGACTTGCCCGATGAGTCATTTGGTGATGCTTGCTCCTGCTAATTTCGGTTCTGCTTTGGCACAATTGGGTAAAAGCCGTTTGGGCCGTATCAAATCGTGGTTTGACGGCGTAGAACCCGGACAGCGCGTATTGAATTGGTTGGAACTGGGAAGCAGTGATGCCTGGAAACTGAATAAGGACTGGATTTTGAACGGAGAGAAATACATTGGTCCGAACGGAATTTTTCCTTTCTCACTGATCGGCCAGGACATTGACCGAAAATTGTACGATCATTTGAATTCTTACACCGGTGAATTGGGAAGTGATGGAGTAGTGCGTGTTGCCGCAGCGAATCAAAATAGCCGTTACATTAAATTAAAGCAGACCGCACCAAAATTAGTGGATGGAAAGTGGCAGGCCGATAACCTGGAAATTTCCGAATTTACTGAAGCAACACCGACACCATTCCGTGTAACTACCCATAACTCGCATTCCGGTGAGGAAATGGGAATTATGCGCAGTCCGCTGAAAGATCAGAAAGACCAAAAAGGGAAAGAAGTAGTGGATGCGATTTTCCGTTGTGTGGGAGTTAAAACAGATGCTGCCTATAAAAAACTGACTGCAGATTTTGCAAAGGAAACCACAGAAGTGCAGCAAAAAGGTTTGGTGGAAGAAGACAAAAGACTTTTTGGAAAAAAATATTTCATTCATGACCGCTATTCCATGATCCATTTCCGCCTGGTAGATTCAGAAGGACATGCCGTAACGGATTTTGATTTAATATTGACCGGTGCCAATCACGATCCGAATGGACTACCGGCTGGTTTCTTCGCAGACAGGCAGTGTAATTCGATCAACAAATCAACCGTTACTTATTTCTTCAATTACGATGTGCTTCACGGAAGAAAAGCAATGACGGTAAATGGCTACAAACTGGAAGAATTGAAAGGACTCAACGAATTGGGACTGATCATTCGTCCGCGCCCGGAAGACGGATTTATCCGCTACCTGCCTTGTGAGATTCATGCTTCCAAAGAGTTATTCGATAAAGCATTACAGCCCAATTCAACAACGATGATCGAGATTCAGCTTCAGCGAGTGGTAAGCAACGAAGTATTCCGTTTTGAGAAAGTAAAGAATATGGATGGTCCGCAAAACCTGAACTTTAAAAAAGCGAGTCCCGGAAATGGGATTGTGAAATAGAACTCATCAGTATTGTTTGGGATATAAAAAAACGGTTGTCTGAAAAGACAACCGTTTTCCGTTAATTTATAGTTGCTTGATTTATTGCTGCATAATTTTCCTCACCTGTTTTTCTTCAACAGACTTGATCTGTTCTACTTGTTTCAGGCTGTTTCCTTGTTGATTGAGTAAGTAATCCTGGAAGATATGGCTCAGATACAGCGGTGATTTCATCATTCCCTGCGTTTTGAACTTCACAGCACTGTGACAGGAGAAACAGTTTGCCAGGTTGGTCACATTGATAGAATCAATATTCGGTTCAAACGTTTGCGTAAATGTTTCCATCGTAACGTTGGCACAATTCAAACTACCGCGGGCAAAACTTCCGGGCATGGCATTCGTGAGGCTGTATCCCAAACTATCCAGCAATTGCGCTTGCTGCAAAGGAGTTGTCCCATCGGTATTTAGCCAAATGGACCCGTTGTAGAAATAATTTGCCCAAACATCGTTTTCTGCTTCCAGTTGCGATTTCACACATTGGTTAATTCCATCCACGTTCGCGAAATCTGCCGGTTCCTGCTGAGACGTAGCCATAAATGTTCCATCCGGGTTGCACGGAATTCCATATTGGTATAAGTCAAAAATCTTATGAGGAGTTTGCCCTAATTCCGTTGCGGAATTGTACAGGATTCCGTTAATTCCGCTTGTACTTCCCTGCTTAAACAAAAGCTGATCAACGGAAGAACTTGCTGAGTTTGCATCCCAGTCATAATCCGGTGAAAGATCATCGTGTTCAAAAGTTGCCCAAATAAATTCCGGGTGATTTTCTACCACACCAACTACGTGCATTCCGATCAGGGCAACTTCGGTATTTGTGAAGGAAACACCATTGTTTTTAGATAATGAAGCAGTGGTTGTATAATATTCATTTTGCTTAGCTGCCGGAATTGCAGAAACGGGAACCCAGGCTACTTTCATTTCAAAAGATCCAACCGGGAATGCAGCTGTGTTATTAAGCGGTAAGGACCCATTCTTCAAATCCTGTGCAAAGGCCAATGCTGCAGTATGCATGGTTGGATTCATGTGAATGGAATAATAAACCATTGCGCCATTTCCTCCGTTGTAATCCGGATTGGTCTGCAAAACGGCACTTTCAGAGCCTGCCTGCGCGGTATCCTGAAGCACCAGCGATGCTCCGCCCGGTACAGAAACAGTTGCCATGTTTGAGGTCACCTGTTTTACTTTGCTTTGGTTCAGGAATAGTGGATTTCCTCCGGCATCGGGTTTTGTAAGCCAAAGGAATTTATTCCAGGACCACTGGTGAAAAATCTGGTTCGTAGTGCTGGAAGCGTCGAAAGGACTTCCTGATCCTTCTTCAGGTGCCGGAGTTTGACTGTGGGGAAACCAACTTGGATTGGCAAAACAAAGTGAATCCGGGGAATTGCTGGTATTATAAGCAACCTTTTCCACTTTTTCATCGGTGCCGGAAGTGCAATTGGTGAGTACTGCCAACCCAATAATGGTCAGCAACCCCAAACTTAGGGTTAAAGTGTTCTTTTTCATGAATAGTGTCTGTTTTAAGTTGGGGTGAAGGTACCATAATTTAGATCCCTTCAAGCAGTGATTGACACCAAATTGAAAATACGATTCATCAAACCCTGAAATCCGTGCATGAACTTCAAAACAGAGTCTTCTTATTGTTTTTTGGCATTAAAATTGCCTTTCTTCATCTCATGAAAACAGCACTTTTTTTGATCCTTCTCTTAGTTCAAACACCGCTTTTTGCGCAGCTCAAATGCAAGAAAGTGAAGCAGCCCGACGGATCGGTTGTCTCCAAATGCATTCATAAGAATGGAAAGGTATCAACCATTGAGACCTGGAATAAGGATAAGCGACACGGAAACCTGAAAGGCTTCAATAATAAAGGGCAAGAATTGTTCTCACTTCCGTTGAGGTATTATGGCGGACATGCTTCTGCACTTTTGAGCTGGCATGCAAACGGACAAGTGAAAAGCGTTTCCTACAGCGATGCACCTGATGGCGGCATTCAATATTATCATTCCACTTGGTTGTTCGATGAGAAAGGAAATCAAACTTCTTTTTCGGAAGACAGCTATGACGATAAATTGAAATTGGAAGTTCCTGTTCGGGATACGGCTAAGCCGCGAAAGCCTTTAGTGGAAATCAATGAGGTGTTGGAAAACTAGTTTTTAATTAATTTTCTTCTTTTTTAACTTGATTTCAGGCATTTTAATGTCATTTTAAGACAAAACCGGGTCATTTTCGCTAATTTTAGGGATCATCACAAATTGGTTTTTTAGTTAGGACCACAAAATCCTTTTCATGGGGCACGTTCCGGAATTAATTATTGACTTGGCACTTATATTAGGTGCAGCAGCCATAATGACTATCATTTTTAAGATGTTACGCCAGCCGGTTGTTCTGGGATATATTATTGCCGGAGTATTGGTTGGACCCTATTTCAATTTCTTTCCTACGGTTGTTGAATCAGATGGAATTAAAACCTGGGCAGAAATCGGGGTAATCTTCCTCCTTTTTGGTTTGGGACTCGAATTCAGCTTCAAAAAATTGCTCAAAGTAGGAAATGTGGCTGTGATCACTTCACTCATGGGAGTCGGAATGACTTTCCTGATAGGTTACAACGTAGGTTTGCTCATGGGCTGGCAAATGATGGACAGCTTATTTATGGGAGGAATTCTGAGTATTGCTTCTACCACTATTATCTTCAGGGCCTTTGATGAATTGGGTGTAAAAAATCAAAAATTTGCCGGAATTGTATTAGGAGCCTTGATTATTGAAGACTTGGTGGCTGTAGTCTTAATGGTGATTTTATCTACTGTTGCCGTCAGCCGCAAGTTTGAAGGGATAGAAATGATCTATTCGATCGGGAAACTTTTATTTTTCCTTGTATTGTGGTTTGTTTCCGGAATTTTTTTCCTTCCAACGCTATTTAAGTTCCTGAAGAAATACCTGAATGATGAAACCTTGTTGGTCCTTTCTTTATCCCTGTGTTTTTTAATGGTGGTGCTTTCTGCACAGGCTGGTTTTTCACCTGCTTTGGGAGCATTTATCATGGGTTCTATCCTTGCAGAAACGCCAAAAGTGGAGAAGATCGAACATTTGGTACAATCTGTAAAAGACCTGTTCGGCGCCATTTTCTTTGTATCAGTAGGAATGTTGCTCGACCCGGATATGCTGGTCGAATACTGGCTTCCGATTGCCATTTCAACGGTCGTTTTGTTAGTAGGAAAACCCATTTTCGCAACCATTGGAGCTTTAATCTCCGGTCAGCCTATCAAAGTAGCAGTTCAAACCGGGATGAGTTTATCCCAAATCGGGGAATTCTCTTTTATCATAGCCACATTGGGAGTAACATTGAATGTAACCAGTGATTTCCTTTACCCGGTTGCGGTTGCGGTTTCTGTAATTACAACTTTCACTACGCCTTACATGATTGGCTTTTCAGGAAGAATGTCGGATTGGGTAACTGTGAAAATGCCGGTGAAATGGAAGAATCGATTGTATAAATACAGCCAGGGAACGCAGCAGGTCACCGAAGCAAGTGATTGGAAAAAATTGATCCGTTTTTACCTGATCAACACGGTTATCTTTTCAGTAGTCATAATTAGTATTATTCTATTGGCTGATCGTTTTCTTGCTCCTTTTTTCGAAGAAAGTCAATGGAAGGACTTATTCATTGTTTCCCTGACCTTATTAATGATCGTCCCGTTTTTATATGCACTTGCTTTCCGGAGAGGGCCTTCCCAAATTTATGCGAGTATCTGGACAAGACCACTTTATCGCGGGCCACTTTTAGCGTTGATTATTTCCCGTATTGCACTGGCTATTTTCTTCGTTGGGTTTGTATTTGCGAAATACTATTCTCCGTTTGCTGCCTTGATCGGAGTACTTGTTACCACTTTGCTCTTTGTTACTCAAAGACACCGGATCAAGCGTTTTTACGGACGCATTGAAAGCCGCTTTTTACTTAACCTGAATGAACGTGAACGGGCTCAGAAGGAGAAGAACTACCTGGCTCCCTGGGATTCTCACTTAACAACCTTCACACTGGATGCACGTTCACCAATCATCGGGTTGCCCTTAAGTACCATGAAGCTTCGCGAAACATTCGGTGTCAATATTGTAATCATTGAGCGGGGAGATCTGACGATCAATATTCCACGGCAGGAAACTGTATTGTATCCCAATGATGTACTTTCCGTAATCGGTACTGATGAACAATTGACCGCATTTAAGAACCATATCACGATTGCAGAAACAAAGGTAGGACCAAAGGCAGATTCTTCGCAAGTTGGACTGCATTCCTTCTCTATTCCGGAAGATTCCAATTTGATTGGTCAAACGATGCGTCATTCCAAAATGCGCGAAATGTGTAAAGGAATTGTGGTTGGATTGGAGCGGGAGGACGAACGTATTGTGAATCCTGATCCGGATATGGCCTTTGAAGCAGATGATGTCATTTGGATTGTCGGATCAAACAGACGGATTCAGGTCTATTTAAGAGATATTCTTAAGAATTCGTAGTGTATTTGTACCGATTGATGTTCGATTCCTTGTGAATTTCAGTTCCTTTTAACAGGTGATTCATCAATTCGTGCATCAAAAGCGGAGCCAGCAAATACCCTTTTGCACCCAAACCGTTTGCAATCACCATTTTCGGATATTTCGGATGTTTCCCCAACAAAGGCCTTCTGTCCGGAACTGTTGGACGCACTCCTGCCTGGTGATCTACAACAACATACTTCTCGGAAGTAATTGATTTCAGATTTTCCAGGATAGTCTGCTTTCCTTCTTCTGTTGGAATAGTATTATCTGTATCCCACGTATATGTTGATCCTACTTTGAAACGCTTATTTCCCACGGGAAGCAGGAAACATTTGCGGTTTAAAGACTCAGCCGAATGAATCGTTGAAGATTCGATGGTCAACACTTCGCCTTTTGTCTGCTGCAAAGGCAAATAGCCGAAAAGTGGATTATAAGTCGAGTCCTTTCCTTCTGCAAAAAGAATATAATCATAGTTGGTTCCTTTATAAATACCATTTTCAGGATCCAGCTCTTCGTGGTTGAAGGTTTCTTCAGAAAGTAAACCGGTTGACTGAAAGTGTGCTCGATTTACCCGGATGAAGACATCGGTATCAATATAGGAAGCTTGGTTTACACGTCCGGTCCCAAAAGTGTTTTGCTCAAGCGGGAAATTCAAATCTTCTTCTTTAAGCGGTTCCATATAATCGGCAAACTCGGGTAAATCTTGTTTTTGCTTCCAAAACTCCAGCTCCTGTTCGGAAGCAAACAACCTGCGGATCACAAGCGGGTGAAAGAAAGAAGTTTTTGTAAGCTGTTCGATTTCACGGTATTTTTCACGAGCAAAAGGAAGGAGTTCTGACACGCGCCAGCTCAGGGTCATGCGTCGAAAAACCAGCGGATTGATAATTCCTGCTGCAACCGCCGAAGAAGCGTTTTTACCATTGTCGATCAATTCCACATCACAACCTGCCTCGAGAAGCTCATGCGTTAAGAAAATTCCTGCAACACCACATCCTACAACCAGTACTTTCATGATGCAAAGGTGTGGAAAAGTTCACACTTCGACTTCGCTCAGTGTCCTTTAATTTAATTGAAGGTTTGAAAAAAGGTGATTGAGCGGAGTCGAAATCACTTTCCAAATTTTGTAAACGGGATAAATCGGGGTACTTTTCGCTGGTAATTCGTATAATCCGGGTATTTCTCTGCAGAAAGCGTTTCTGAAAAATCAGAACTTCCTTTGAATAGAACGACCAGTAATAAACAACCGGCCATCGACCAATTGATCCATTCCCCGGTTGCAACCACGCTGAAACCGTAGAACAACAACCAAATAGTTTGTTCCATGGCGTAATTCGGATGGCGAACAATTCCCCATAAGCCCGTATCCACAAATCCTTTGGCATAAGGTCCCAGCTCTTCTCCTACTTTGATCCGCCGATGTTTTTCTGTTTGAAAATCATATTGCTGCTGATCTGCTATGAACTCAATGATAACGGCAGCAATTATTGCAAGAGCGATTACCCAGTCCCAGGTTTGAATTGCAGTTGGCGCACCATTTCCCAAACCAGTCAGTACAGGAAGTGTGAACAGGAAGATCAGGGTGTTTTGATAAGAGCAGATAAAGAACAAATTGAACAGCATCCAGACAAACCGGTTGTTGAAACCCGGTTTTTTGCGCAGAACTTCCCAGCGGTAATCCTCTTCTCCTGTCCAGAATTTCCATTGATAAGCACCTCTTCGGGCAAAGTTGTAGGTCAAGCGTACTCCCCAGATTGTTACAACGACCGCCATCAGGATCAGGCGCGGAGCAAAATCACCGGCATAAGCCACATGCCACACATAATAGATTGGAATAATACTCCAGATCTTATCGATCTGTGAGTTATTGCGCGTGATTTCTCCCAGTAAAAAACAAACACCGGTGACGATCGCCAAGACAATGCTCATTTCTGTAAGTACTTCAGATTGAAGTATATTTAAAGGGGTTCCAAAATAGAAGGACATCAATGGAACAACCACCAGGGTCAAAATCAGGATAAGTATAGTAATTAACATGCCCGAAAGGTAGTATTTAATTCAAAATGCAGAATTCAAAATGCAAAAAAGAGTCTTGGAAAAACGTGAAATTTTGAAAAGTGAAAACTTCGAGCAGCCGTAGCGGAGTTGAAGTCACTCCGCTACTGCAAGCACCGCAATACTGATCTTTGCTTCGGGGAACTCTTCTCTTAAGATCCGCACACAGGTTTCCAGCGTAGAACCCGTTGTTACTACATCATCTACAACTAGTAAGTGTTTGAGCTCAGTGCTTTTTATTCCCTGGATTTTGAAACGGTTCTGCATGTTTTCCCATCGGGAGGTTTTTCCTTTCTTCGTCTGGCTTTCTGTAAAAGAAATACGTTTCAGCAAGTCTTTTCGAAGCTTAGTGCCGCTGCTTTCGGCCATTCCTTTGCATATCACTTCTGCCTGATTGTAGCCGCGAATAAATTCTTTTTTCGGGTGGAGCGGAACCGGGATCAATGCATCTACATCCGAAAATTTGGCCATGCTTTTCAATTTCAACCCAAGCTCTTTCCCAAAATGGATTCCAACCTCCGGATTGCTTCTGTATTTTAGTTCGTGTAAGATTTGCTGCGTAGAACCTTCCTGTTTGAATCGAAGCAAGGCATAAGTCCCTTCCAGGTTTACCCTTCCCCAAAATAATTTATCGAGGTTGGTTTCCTCGGGGTAATCTTCATAATGCGTATAAGCTAATTCGCTCGAGCAAATCGGACAAATTGCCAACCTGGATTGGTTGTACTCATTTTTACAGATCAAACAATTTTGAGGATACAGCACATGGAGCAAATCACGCGTCCATTTGTTAAAATTCGACGAAAAATTTAGTGACATAGTAGTGTTTATTTGGCTTTGCTTAACTATCAACAACTAACTGTTAATAGCCAACTAAATATATAAAAAAAAGTCATTCAATTTTGGTCTAATTTTATAGGAAAGTCGACCGAAAGTCTTAATACACTTGAAGTTGGACGAATCTGCTAAATTCTTCGATGAATTGCAGATTATGTACTGTGAATATCTTTAGAGGGCATGTTGATAAACTCGCTAAGTGTTCATGTTAAAGGATTTCAAAGTAGCGATGTTGAAAACCTCATTCAATTGTGGATTTCTTTAATTGTGAAAGGAAAGAATTATGACAATTTTTGTAAGCCCGTTTGAGCTAAAACTTGTTGCACACACACAACAAAATCGAAGGGGAAACTAACTGAAATTTGAATACCAAAACAAACTGATCCATGGTTGGAAAATGACCTTGGCATAGGAATTATTGACTTTAAAAAAAACAAATTAAAAATGGCAAACGCAGAACCAATCTTATCGGAAAACAAAAACAGATTCGTGTTGTTTCCAATCCAACATGAAGATATTTGGTCTTTTTATAAGAAAGCAGAAGCAAGTTTTTGGACTGCAGAAGAAATTGATTTATCGCCGGATTTAATTGATTGGGAAACGAAATTAAATGACGATGAGCGTCACTTCGTAAAACACGTACTAGCATTTTTCGCAGCGTCCGACGGAATCGTGAACGAAAACCTGGCAGAGCACTTTTTGGCTGAAGTGCAATATACCGAGGCAAAGTTCTTTTACGGTTTCCAGGTAGCAATGGAGAACATCCATTCAGAGACTTACTCGCTGTTAATTGATACATATATCAAAGATCAAAAGGAGAAAAATCACCTGTTCAATGCATTGGATACAATCGATTGCGTTCGTAAGAAAGCAGATTGGGCATTGCGTTGGATTGATAACGGTTCATTTGCAGAGCGATTAGTTGCATTCGCTGCTGTGGAAGGAATCTTCTTCTCCGGTTCATTCTGTTCGATTTTCTGGTTGAAAAAACGCGGCTTAATGCCAGGATTATCGTTCTCCAATGAATTGATCTCTCGCGATGAAGGGCTACACTGTGATTTCGCTTGTTTGTTGTACACAAAACACCTGATTCACCAGCTTCCAAAAGAACAGGTGAAACAAATCATCCTGGATGCTGTTGAAATTGAGAAAGAATTTGTAACAGATGCATTACCGGTCAAGTTAATAGGTATGAATGCAGAATTGATGGCCCAGTACATCGAATTCGTTGCAGACCGTTTATTAACAGAGCTTGGGAATCCAAAGGTGTTCAATACAACAAACCCATTCGACTTCATGGATATGATATCCATCCAGGGAAAAACCAACTTCTTCGAAAAAAGAGTGGCAGAATACCAAAAGTCGGGTGTAATGTCTAACAAGGAAGACCAAACATTTAGTTTGGACGAAGAATTTTAATTGATTATATTAATAATACCAATAACAACCCAAAATAGAGCGCTATATGTACGTAATTAAAAGAGACGGAAGAAAAGAGGCGGTGAAATTTGACAAAATCACTGCGCGCATCATCAAGATGTGTTACGGGCTGGACCCACTAGTTTCGCCCGAGGCTGTTGCTATGAAAGTCATCGAAGGAATTTACGATGGAGTTACAACAACAGTTTTAGATAACCTGGCGGCTGAGGTTGCAGCGGCTAAGACAATCGATCACCCGGATTATGCCTTGTTGGCGTCAAGAATCGCGGTGTCTAACTTACACAAGGAAACGAAAAAATCGTTCTCTGATGTAATGGAAGATCTATACAAATATGTGGATCCGAAAACAGGACAACGTGCTTCATTGATTGCTGATGATGTGTTTGAAGTGATCCAAAACAACAGAGAATTGTTGGATTCAAGTATCATTTATGACCGCGATTTCCGTTACGATTACTTTGGGTTCAAAACATTGACAAGAAGTTACTTGTTGAGAACAAATGGTGAGATCGCAGAAAGACCACAACAAATGTTGATGCGTGTTGCTGTAGGGATTCACAAAGCTGACCTTCCACAAGCTATCAAGACGTACAACTTGATGTCTGAAGGATGGTTCACACATGCTACACCAACATTATTCAATTCAGGTACACCAAAACCTCAAATGTCTTCTTGTTTCTTGTTAACTATGAAAGAAGATAGTATTGAAGGTATTTACGAGACATTGAAATCTTGCGCTCAGATTTCACAGTCGGCTGGTGGTATTGGTTTAGCTCTTCACGATATTCGTGCTACAGGATCATACATCAAAGGAACAAATGGTACATCCAACGGGATCGTTCCGATGTTGCGTGTATTCAACGATACAGCTCGTTACGTAGATCAGGGTGGAGGAAAACGCAAGGGATCTTTCGCTATGTACATCGAGCCATGGCATGCAGACGTATTCGATTTCTTAGACTTGAAAAAGAATACCGGAAAAGAAGAAATGCGTGCTCGCGATTTGTTCTATGCATTGTGGATTCCGGATTTGTTCATGAAACGAGTAGAAGAGAACGGAGACTGGACTTTGATGTGTCCGCATGAGTGTCCGGGACTTTCCGATACTTTCGGAGCAGAATTTGAAGCATTGTATACGCAATACGAAGCAGAAGGAAAAGGCCGCAAGACAATCAAAGCACAAGATTTGTGGTTCAAAGTATTGGAATCTCAAATTGAGACAGGTACTCCATACATGTTGTACAAAGATGCTGCAAACTCGAAATCAAATCAGCAAAACTTAGGAGTAATCAAATCTTCTAACTTGTGTACTGAGATCATCGAATACACTGCACCGGATGAGATTGCAGTTTGTAACTTAGCTTCTTTGGCTTTGCCGAAATATGTAACGGAAGACGGTAAGTTTGATCACGATAAATTATTCGAGGTAACATACCAGGCAACTGTTAACTTAAACCGTATTATCGACGGAAACTTCTACCCTGTAGAAGAAGCACGCAAGTCAAATATGCGTCACCGTCCAATCGGATTAGGAGTTCAGGGATTGGCAGATGCATTTATCTTAATGCGTTTCCCATTCGAATCAGAAGAAGCAAGAGCATTGAATCGTGAGATCTTTGAAACGATCTATTACGCAGCAATGACAGCATCTAAGGATTTGGCAATTGCAGAAGGACCGTACGAAACATACGCTGGTTCGCCGGTTTCAAAAGGTGTTTTCCAATTCGATATGTGGGGTGTTACTCCAACAAACCGTTGGGAATGGGATCTGTTGAAAGAAGAAGTGATCAAACACGGAGTACGTAACTCTTTGTTAGTAGCTCCTATGCCAACAGCTTCTACAGCTCAAATCTTAGGAAACAACGAATGTTTTGAACCATATACATCAAACATTTACACACGTCGTGTATTGTCCGGTGAATTCATCATCGTAAACAAGCACTTGTTGAAGGATTTGGTGAAAGAAGGTTTATGGACAAAAGATATGCGTCAGAAATTGATGGCAGCAAATGGTTCTGTTCAAAACATCAACGAGATTCCTCAGTACATCAAAGATTTGTATAAAACAGCTTGGGAAATTTCTCAAAAAGCAATTATCGAGCAGGCTTCAGATCGTGGAGCATACATTTGTCAGTCTCAATCGTTGAACATTTTCATGGAAAATGCAAACTTCGGTAAGTTGACATCTATGCACTTCTATGGTTGGAAGAAAGGATTGAAAACAGGAATGTATTACCTAAGAACGAAAGCAGCAACAGATGCAATCAAGTTTACGGTAGATAAATCAGTAACGGAAGAGCCTGCAGCAGTAACTGCAGCGGAATTGGAAGAACAACAAGCGGCAATCGCATGTTCTTTGGATGATCCGGAAAACTGTGAAATGTGCTCAGGATAGAATCAAATAATTGAAAAATGGGGCGTCCATCATGGATTCGCCCCATTTTTTATGATGTTGTGATGTTAATAATTGTGCCGTTTTTATGATATCACATACCAAATCCCGTCCCGGCTTAGCCAGGACGGGATTTTTTGTACTGACAGGTCGCGACCTGTCAGTACAAAATCATATATTTAAAACAAAAAATCACCAAGATGAACTACGAAGAACATTTTGATCAATCCGCGCAGCTGCGCTCCAATCATTGGAAATCAATCGGGAATCTTCATTCCGATGTTATCACACATTTAATCAATCCGGCATTTATGGGCGGTCCGGAATGGCCTTCGACCCGCCAGGCTTTTGTGATTGTCGACACACCTTCCGGAACCATTTTGGCTTCCGATGGATTGAGTGATCCGTACAATGATTTCGATGACAACCCGGATAACCAGGCTTATAACGGCGTTGGGTGCGAGTTTTACATTGAGTGTAGTGAAGATTTGGGAAGCTTCGATCAGATCAAAACATCCTGGCAGTTTTCGGTGGTATATCAAGCGGCGCAATTGGCAGTAGGAAACCCGAATATTGCTTCGATCATTGAAGAACATACCTACGTTTCCACAGAATTATACCATTGTACCGTCCCTGACTCGTTTAAAAATGAACACGATCGTGTGGGTGTGTTATTGGGATTGAGTTCGAAGCAGGTACCTGCTCAACTCGAATTGTCGCTGGAAACGATCCGTTTGGTGAACGTAACTTTGTTGACTCCGGGAGAATTGGCATTCATCGCTGAAAAAGGTGGCGAAGCACGCATGGAGATCGCGCAAAAGCTCGAAGAACTCCCAACAGCCGGGAAATCTTTCCTGGAACGCAAATCTGTAGTTTAAGCACATAGTCCATTTTCCCACAAGAAGGTGCTCTGCACCTGAAGGCGAAGACTTCTTCTTTGAAGAAATAGTCTGAGGTAACACAAATTTTAAAGGGCGCTTACCAGTCGCCTGGTCCTCATGTTAAAGTTGAATAACATGGAGTTTGTTTCTTTTCAAGGAAGTAAAATTCGGTAAAATATACTAGCGTGTCACTTAAAACGTTAGTACTTTAGCATGATGCACGCTGTACGGGTTGGACTTCTGTTACTAAGCAGTTTATTTTTTTGGGTTCATAGCTGGACACAGGAAAACGCGTACCGTCAAAAAACCATTGCTGCAACAAGTAATACTATCCAATTGGACTCTTTAAGTATTGCACCAAACTCGCTGATAGTGCGCTGCGGCGATCAGATTATATTACCCTATAATTACCTCATTGACTATGCAAAAGGAACTTTTCAGTTGTTCCAGTCTTGTTCCGATGAACTAACTGTTTCCTACCGCGTTTTACCGTTTTCGTTCGCCAAAAGTTATCAATTGCGGGACACGAACATTATTTATACGCAGAATAAAGGAGATCGGGAAAAATACCTGATTACACCAGGCGTGGAGCCATTGGATCTGATGGGAGCAAACGGACTGCGAAAATCGGGAAGTATTTCCAGGGGAATTACTTTCGGGAACCGGCAGGATCTGTCTGTAAATTCGTCGTTGAATTTGGAATTATCGGGATATATTGCACCAAACCTGCAGGTATTGGCTTCCGTTACAGATGATAATTTACCCATTCAGCCCGAGGGAAACACCAATAAATTACAGGAGTTCGACCAGGTATTTATTCAGCTTTTCAATGACCAGTTCAAGATCACGGCAGGAGATTTTTGGATCAGTAAACCGGATGGCTATTTTTTGACCTATAAGAAGAGAGGACAAGGACTTACCGGTGAATATTACTGGAAAAAAGACAAAACCGGGACGATCAAAACGCAAGTCAGCGGTGCTTTGTCGAAAGGGAAATTCAACCGGCAGGTTATCCAGGGAGTGGAAGGAAATCAGGGACCTTATCGATTGCGGGGAAATGAGAACGAATCCTATATTATCATTCTTTCGGGAACGGAACGGGTTTATATTGACGGAAGACAGCTGAGTCGCGGACAGGAATACGATTATGTCATTGATTACAACACTTCCGAGCTGACATTTACGGCTAAAAACCTGATCACAAAAGATATCCGGATCGTAGTTGAATTTCAGTATTCGGACCAGAATTATGCCCGCTCACTCTTTCAATTTTCAACAGCAGCTCAAAGTAAAAAGCTGGATTGGTGGATCAATGGTTATTCTGAACAGGATGCAAAGAATCAACCGTTGCAGCAAAACCTGACGAATGATCAAAAGTTTTTGTTGTCTAAAATTGGAGACAGCCTGGAGTTGGCTCGTTATTCGGTGATCGATTCCATTGGGTACTCTGAAAACCTGGTGATGTACCAGATGGTGGATTCTATGGGTTACGACAGTGTTTTGGTAGCTTCGGTGAATCAAAGTTTGGCTTATTACAAAGCGCAGTTTTCTTATGTAGGTCCGGGAAAAGGAGATTATGTGTTTGAAAAATTCAACGCGATTGGCCGTGTATACAAATGGGTGCAGCCAGCTGGTGGAATTTCTGTAGGAGATTACGCCCCTGTTTCAGTATTGATCACCCCAAAAAGACAGCAATTATTTACGGCCGGAGCAACTTACCGGTTCAATGAAAGGCTCAAATTGACTACCGAACTCGGGATGAGCGGCTACGACCTGAATACTTTTTCCACCCTCGATCGCTTTGATGACAGAGGTTTTTCCATGCGTACAAAAATCGAGCATTCGAAACCATTCGGGAAAGATTCCATCCCTGCGTGGAGTTGGAAGAAACAAGCTGAAATAGAAATGCTGGATCCTTATTTCAGGCCAATCGAACAATACCGCGCGGTGGAATTTGACCGTGACTGGAATACGCGAAGCAGGGGATACACCGGAAATCAGGTGCTGACAACTTTGGGAACCAGTATTGAGAACACGAAGTACGGAAAGATTGGGATCAATGCACAGCAATATAAGATCGGTTCAGAGTTTTCCGGATTGCGGACTCAATTGCTTACTGTCTGGAGACAATATGGCTTCAACATCAATATTGACGCCAGTTTTTTGAGTGCCAAGAATGAGAATAGCAATCAGTTTTTGCGTCACAGGGCAGATATCTCCAAGCAGATTAAGAAAGTGCGGATTGGATATAAAGACGACCAGGAATTGAACCGCTTTGTGCAGGGAGACACTTTATTGAGCCTCCAATCCTATAGTTTCTTCGACTATCAGGGATATGTTGCTTTTGGAGATACTGCTTCCGGGGAATTGACCTTCAGTTACCGGGAGCGTGTTGACGGCAGATCAGACAGTACCCGATTGCGAAATGCTGCAAAGGCTAGAACACTTCGCGCGGAATGGACAAAAAACAATTGGAAAAATCAGCGTTTGTACCTTGTTGCAAACTACCGGGAGCTAAAGATCCTCGACACCACTTTGATCATGCAGGCTCCTGAAAGCACAACCAATGGGCGAATTGATCACGACATCAAATTCTGGAAAGGGGCGGTGAATCTCACTACTTTTTACGAAGTTGGAGCCGGTTTGGAACAAAAGAAGGAATTCATTTACATCAAAGTTAATGACGGTCAGGGAGTTTATACCTGGAATGATTACAACAGCGATGGAATCAAGGACCTGAATGAATTTGAAATCGCTGCGTATGCAGATCAGGCAGGTTATATCCGCGTGTTTACTCCGTCAAACGATTACATTAAAACCTATTCCAACGAGTACAATCAATCTTTAACACTTCGCCCGGAACGTTTGTGGTCCAACAGTACCGGTTTCAAAAAAGTATTGGCGCGTTTCTCCACTCAAACCCGTTTCAGGCTGCAGCGAAAGACCAGCATCTTTGACGGCGCACGTGCATACAATCCGTTTGTAGGAAGTATTGATGACAATTCCCTGATAAGTACTTCAAATGTCATTAAGAACACCTTGTATTTTAACCGAACAAACAACATTGGCGGTGGTGATTACAGCTATGAAAGTTCGAAGACCAAAACCTTGCTTGCAACCGGATTTGACGGACGGACGAAAGAATCTCACGAGTTCAATGCACGAATCACCATCCTGAAAAAATTCAGTATTCAATCCCAATTTGAAACCGGTCTGAAAACATCTTCAGTGGATTATACTACCGGCCGGAATTACCGCCTGCACTACTGGCAATTGAAACCTTCCCTGATCTATCAACCCAATACTTCGCTACGTTTCAGTTTGGACGGACGTGTGATGAAAAAGAAGAACGAAGAAAATCTGGGTGGAGAAGAGGCTGATATTTACGATATTGGTGTGACGGGCAAATACAATCAAACCCAAAAAGGAAGTTTGCAGGGGCAGTTCAACGTAATCCGGATTGCGTTTCGTGGAGATTCCAATACGCCGTTGGGATTTGAGTTATTGGAAGCTCTTAAACCGGGAATAAACTACGTTTGGAGCTTGGGTTATCAGCGATCATTGTCTAAAAGTCTCCAGATTTCGATACAATACAACGGTCGTAAGAGTGAAGGAAATAAAGTGATTCATGCCGGTGGAATGGAAGTGAAAGCGTTTTTTTAAAAGATGCCTTCGACTACGCTCAGTCACCTTTTGGAATCACAATCAAAGGTCATTGAGCGGAGTCGAAATGCCGTCCCAATAAAAAAGACCTCCCAAAATGGAACGCCTTCTTCTATAATATATATTCAGAGTATCAATGTCCCGCTTCTTCTTTCGGGAAGCCTGCGATCATTTTTTCATAATCAGCCAGTAATGCTTCTGCATCCGTGCGTTTTCCTTTCGCAATATCAGCTGCATTGGCATTTCCGTCTTTCTTCGCTTTTTCTTCTTCTGCTTTGTACTTCTCAATGGAGTTCAGCAAGTTGTCTTTTAAGTACCCAAGGTATTGAGGCATGAACACTTGAGCATACATTCCTCCGTTTTTGTACTCATTTTCAAAGATTGGCAAAGTTCGTCTTTGGATTTTCGGGTCCTGACGTGAAGCAAAGAAGGTCAAGGAGTTCAGGATTCCTATTCTATCAAATCCCTGTACCAGGTTCGACTTAAAGATCTTTTCGTAATAAGCCATTTGATCAGCTTCTCCGTTTTTTGCGTAAATCATGGCAACGCCGGTTTGCATTTTAGAAGACTGCTCATTTTCCAATGCTTTACAAGCTTCCAAAGCAGCTTTGCTGTTGACTTTTGCAAGCTGAATCAAAGCAGCACTCATTACAGAGTAAGATTGGTCTTTCTGGATTGCTTCCATACAGATTTGCTCCAATTCAGGTGCAGAGATCATTCCTCCCAATGCAGTAATAGCATCAACTCGCACAGCAGATTCCGGATCTGAAGTCGCCATTTGCTTCATGCGGTTAATGGAAGACGTTTTATTTTCACCGCTCATTTTTCCTATTTTCTCAATGGCAGTGGAACGGATATCATGGAACGGATCTTTCAATGCTTCCTGAGCTACCCGTGCTGCTTCAGGAGAAGACATTGGAATCTTTTGAAGGGCATTTTTGCGGTGTAAGTAATGTTTCGAGTTATTCCATTGGAATGCATACCAGGAAGCATCTTTTTTCTCCTCCATTTTGCATAAAAGCATCGCTTCGGAATCAAAGATTACGTTTTTAACGGTTCCTTGTGTTGGAATGCTTACCGTTGTGGATTCGTCATTGAACCAATGACGGGAAGTCGTTGCTCCAAGGTCATCATAAACAGTTACATCAACAGGTAATTTGAATAAACCGAAATCTTTCTGTTTTTGTTTTACAGTTATAGAAACAGTATTCGCTGCATCTGTATTGTAGGAAACATCTAGAGTAGGATGGCCTTTGTCTAAATACCACTGATTGAAGAACCAGTTCAAATCCTGACCGCTCACATCTTCGAAAGCGAGTCTCAATTGATGGAATTCCGCAGCTTTAAATTGGTTTTGTTTTAAGTAGTTTTTTAACCCTAAGAAAAACGCCTCATCACCGATGTATTTGCGGAGCATGTGTAAAATGCGTCCTCCTTTATTGTATGAGTGCCCGTCGAACATATCCTCACGCGATTTGTAATCGAACCAAACCAGGTTGTGGTAACCACCCTGATCTCCGGAACCAAAATAACCTGCTGCTTCCTGGATTGCCTGGTATTCCGCTTCGTCCAAACCATAACGGTGCTCATCCCAAAGGAACTGAGAATAATTCGCAAAGGATTCGTTCAATGTTAAGTTCGACCAGGATTCGGCAGTTACCAAATCTCCGAACCAGTGATGGAACAACTCATGAGCAATCGTGGAATTATCGTTATTATCCAATAACTCACGCTGTGTTTTATAGGCGTAATCTCCAAAGATTACAGCGCCCGTGTTTTCCATCGCTCCTGAAACATAGTCTCTAACAATGATTTGAGAATACTTATCCCAAGGATATTCAACCCCCAATAATTTGGAGAAGAAACCGATCATAGCCGGAGTTTCACCAAAAATTGCTTTTGCGTCTTTTTCCCATTCCGGTTCTACATAATAATTTACTTCCATGCTTGTTCCGTCTGGGCGCTTGTAAGTGTCTTTCACTACTTTGAATTCACCAACTCCCATCATGAATAAGTAAGGAGCGTGTGGCAAATCCTGTTTCCAGTAATCCGTTCTGGTTCCGTCGCCGTTTTTAACAGAGCTAATCAATTTTCCATTGGAAAGCGTTGCATATTTATCCTGAACGGTGATGTAGATTTCTTGTTTTGTTTTCGAATTCGGTGAATCGATAGTTGGGAACCAAACAGAGTTTGATTCTGTTTCACCCTGTGTCCAGATCTGAGGCATTTTGTTGGCTTCTTCTCCGCGCGGGTTGATAAAGTAAAGTCCTTTATCGCTGGTGATCGCATTCGATCCGCCAGTTTTGCGCTCATCCGGTTTTGCGATATAATCAATCACTACCGTAAAGTTTTCATCGCGGGTATACCTTTTATCCAGTTTGATGGTTAAAACATCGTCCTTGTAGTCGAACTGAACGGTTTTACCGGACATGGAAACATTTTTGATCTCCATTCCTTTTGCATCCATGATCAGTTCATCGGAAGCGTAGTAATGAGGTTTTGCCTGCAGGGTTTCTTTACCAATCAACCAGGATTTCGTCCAGTCGAAGGAAACTTCCAGTTTTGTATTGATCAAATCAGTCAGGACGGTCCTTGATGCATGATATACTTTAGGACTCTCTTGCTTTGTATCATCAGTTAGAGCAGCCGTAGTTGACTTTGAGTCGTTGCTTTGACTTGCCGCATGCTCAGTGTCAGAATGTTTCGGTTGACAAGCTACCAGTACAAGAGCAACCAAATAGGATATTTTCTTCATTTTCGGGCGAATATGATTCGTAAATATTTTGAAACGCAAATATAGGAAACTATGCTTTTTTTACACTATTTTTCTAGATGAATGGCCAAATAGTTCGTATTATTGTCGCAAAATTCATACAGATGGAAACAGCTAATTGGACAACGGACGGAGAAGTCCTTCATGCTAACAGAGATGGGGTTCATATACGTTGGGAAGACCAGCAGTTTTTTACGATTACTTATAAGGGAAAAAAATTTCGCGGAGAAGTGATGTCGAACCGCATGGAAGAAGGCATCCTGACCCTGAAACTGAACCACCGTGTTTTTGAAGTGAAGAAAGGTGGTCTTTTGGATGAGTTGATTGCTTCTCTTGGAATGGACAAGCCGAAGCTGCGTAAGTTGAAGCAGTTGAAAGCTCCTATGCCGGGAAGAGTTGTGAGTGTTGCTGTTACCGTTGGTCAATCCATTGAAGTGGGTGATCCTTTATTGACGCTGGAAGCGATGAAAATGGAAAACGTTCTCAAAGCGGAAGGGGTAGGAGTTGTAAAAGCAATCGCCATCAATGCGCAGGATGTTGTGGATAAAGGCGGACTGTTAATTGAATTTGAATAAGGCCTTCGAATCTTAGACGTAATATGGCGTTTTTGCGTCAGGCTGGATTTCTGAAAGAGATTAAAATCCTAAAAAATTATAGCTGGATAAGCAGCAACTAAAAACGGCTCCAATTGGAGCCGTTAGTCGTATATAAAAATATGATTTTCTTATTTGATCTTTTGAGCTGAGAATGCTTTTTGAATAATAGACGGATACACGGCTCCAAATTCTTTCATACACCATTCCCTTAAATGCAGAATCTCCTCAGAAGAAGATATCCATTTAATTGCCTTAGACAATTCTTTTTGAAACAAAAGCGGGTCAAAACTTACCCGAACCAGGATTTTTTTCGTTAGTTCAAACATTGGGGTTCTGTTTATAATTTCAACTAATATAACGAACCAATTTCTTATTTGGTATTTCAAAAATGTTAAAAGTTGTGTATAAAAAAAGCGTGTATCGGTAAGTACCAGACACACGCTACTTTATAGCTAATGTTAAAAATTTAATGGAGATGCTGTTCGATCACCTGGTAAATTTCTTCAGTCACTTTATCGTACACGTAAATCAAATAATGCATGTTATCTACATTGTATTGAGAAGGCAAAGCATAACTATAGTTTACATAGTATTTTCCGTTTGATCCAAGGTCTGAAGCGGCTAAAACTCGTCCAAAAGCTTTTCCGTCGATGCAACCACGCAGAATGTCCCTGTGAACGTACGTTGGATTATATGTCAGATCCGGCATCAACTGTGGCGCAATCAAAGAATCTTCACAAACGTAAACGACAACCGCCAACTGGTTTGTAATGTTGTTGTCCACCTTATCTATTTCCACATGCAGGAAACTACCTCTGGTGCTTGCGAAATAATTGGCATGCGACTGAATATTTACTCGAAGCGGTTTGTTCAATTCTACTGCTGTTTTAGAATTCCAGGTAGCCGGAGCGCTGGTATTATCCGTACCATTCAACTGACGGTTAACAGCTCCATTAGGATTTCCAAGAAAACCGGTTCCAGGTTTTGAACCAAAATGAATTCCGATTTCAAATGCCAGGTCATTATACAGAACAGTTGGATAATCAGGAAGTTCTTCCAGTTGGAAATTGGACATTCCAAATGGACTGGTGTGAATTCCTGCTCCAAAAACACGCCCCGGATTTTGATCCTCCAATGTGTGTATAAGGTTTGCAGCATTCGGACAATTAAAGCAGCGATGCCCGGTGAAATCCTCAATCAGTACATTGGTAAATGTATTGGTATTCGCAGGAAATGTAGGCCAAAGTCCCTGAGAAGCATAATAAGCCGAATCACCATCCGGATACAAGGACCAATCCAATGTGGAAGTTCCTGTTGTTTTCTCAGGGTAAGCATTTTTAACCTTATTGCACGACGCTAAAAACGTTGCGGCAATGATTGGAATAAAAAGAATTTTTTTCATGCTCTAAAAAATTAGTAATTAGAAACTTTGAGTCAGCGACACCGTTAAACCGTTAGATGCAGGAACGAATCGGCAAACTCCACCCACACAAAATAATCCCGCACGTTGACGACCGTAATTCAAAGTTATGCGAGTTGCATCTTTTATCCAACCAAAAGATCCGATTGCATAATGCACTCTTAAGTCTTTGTTTGAATTGCCGTAATTGTACTGGTCCATGAATCCAAAGAACCAATTCGGAGAAATCGTATACTCTAAAACAAGTGTTACCCAATCTCCTTTATCTTTTTCAGTTTGGTAATTGAATCCGGCCATATTTTTATGTGTTGTAAATAAAGCCTGTAATTCTGCTCTTAAATTGTGTTTTTTATTGATTTTCCATCCAGCCTCCAAAACCGCAATGTGTGCATTGATAATCCCATGAGCATCTTCGCTTACTTTGGAAACATCGTTGTTAATGGCAATATTGAAGTAAGAACCTATGAGGTAGAAGCTTTTGTTGAATTTATAGGTCACATTCACATTGATGTCCTGCCACAATAAACTGTCAGACATATCAAACGGATTCCCTTTGTACGTCACGCGTGTAGAATCACCCGGTAATCCATATCCGTTTGTATGACGCATGGGTTTGAAAGCCGTAGAATAATTGATGTTGATCGGAATTCCGTATTTACCGCCGCCTTTTCCTTTTGGAATCGTGTAAAGTACCTCCGCCTGGTAAGCAATTTCACCCAAAGGTTGTGTAGCATAAGGATAAAGTGTTGCAACCAGGTTATACGTATGTGTTTTGTTCATGGCAGGCAGGTAATTGATAAACAAATCTGCCAACCCTTTTGTACGATCAGAACGGTAGCTCATATTGTCCACAGACTTTGCAGAAAGCAAAATTCCCAGTCCTTTTCGGGAATACCCTAAATTGATCAAGGCTGCGTGCCCCGGATTATAAATGTAACCGTTGTCATCACTTGGATCATTATCCTTGTGTGTATATTCTCCGTTCAGGGTAAATTTCTTGTAGCGTAAACCGATCCTTCCGCCGTAAGCAGCAACATTTTCAGGCAGAATGTAGATTTCATTGTCGTCTTTTTGGTATTTACTCATGAAAGATCCACCAATCGTTACATCCAACCCCGTTGAGTCTAATCGTGGTAATAATTCGTTCAAATGCAACTCCAGGTCGACACCGCGTGTAACCCCACTTGATTTATCTACTCTTCCGCCCTGGAAAGCATACCGCTGATTTCCGTAAACTGCTTTTAACTGGACACCTTTATATGGTCGCAAAATAACACGGGCCCCATCCATGGCGTTATCGTAACCTAAATTCCGGTCTTCATACGCTCTAAAAATAGTTCCTGCACCAAATTGTTCATAGAAGTTTCCTAAAGTGATATCAATGTAGCTATTTGACCAGCCCACATAACGCATTCCCAAACCTGTTCCGTCAAAACGATTCGGATATCCGTTAATACGGGGTAAATAAGATTCGAAGCGGACACCTGCTTTAAAATGTGAACCGGAATAGAACACATTCATGTATGAATTGAGCAAACCACGTTCGGTTGGCTGCAGTGCACCAATTAGCGGGTCAGCATTCAGGTATTGGAAAGTAGCTTCCATATTCCCGGTGATGCCCCCTAATAAATTCGATTGTCCAAGTGCGGAGAGCGACCCGGACAAAGCGCAGATCCCTAAAATCCAGTTTTTCATCAAGTATGAAGTATAAGTAGCTTATTTATTTACGAGTTTTTTGATCTCCTCGTACAATTTCTCCTCGTCTCCGGGAGCATAATTGTTGTGAGAATAAACGATGTTCCCGTTTTGATCAATTAAAAAAGTGTGAGGAACATTGTTTACGCCCATTGCACGTTTAAAATCGCCATTCGGATCCATCAAAACCAGGTATTCCCAACCTTTTCCATCTACGTAAACCGGAACCTGAGCTTTCGTTTTTTCGTCGTCAATAGTTACCGCAACAAGGGTTACACCTGTTTCTTCCTGCCAGTCAGTATACAATTCGTGAATGGTATTTAACTCACGCTTACAAGGAGAACACCAGGTTGCCCAAAATGAGATTACAACCGGCCCTTTAAAACCCATTTCAGCAGTATTCACTGCTTTCCCGTTCATATCAACCAATTTTACGGAAGGAAGTTGTTTAACGATCAATGGTTCATGGTCTTGTGCCATGGATAAGGTAGAAACAATAAGCCCTAAGAGTAAGAACGTAATTTTTTTCATAGTTTAAATTTTAGCATGGGACAGTTCAAGTTCTGTGCCGAAAACCAAAGATACCTTTTCCTTAACACAATTTTAAACATGTGTTATCGGATACTCTTGTATTCCTAAAAAATGTTAACGTCAGGGTAAAGATTGTAATCCTAATAATTGTGGTTTCCGGAAAAATGAAACCGTTTAATTCCAAAATCCGACACTTAAATCAAAAAATACCGTAAATCTCTTCTAAAGGTGTTGCTTTTTCAGACAAAAAATTGTAATCTTACTGATTGAACTGTAAATGTGACCTATTGTTTCAGAGATAGAACGTTTATATATTTGTGAAATACTGAAAATGCGATTATGAAAAAAATATACTCTTTACTTACTGTTGTTTTAGTTGCTTGCTCTACAAGTTTTGGGCAGGTTGACATTAAACTATGGGATACCGGTGCTCAGGCAGGCGTTGGAAACAACCTGAACGGGCAGGAATATACTTATTATGCCTCAACAAACGGGTTACACCATGTAACGATTAATTTTAAAAACACAAGCGCTTCTACCAAGACCTGGAAAATGGAACGTTATAGATTGGATGATGAAGCAACATGGTCTGACTATTTATGTTGGGGAATTACAGGAGATCCAAACGGCATGTGTTATTCAGCGCAAGGAATGCCGACTAATCCATGGACTAGTCCGAATGCTTACAGTTTAACGGTTGCACCGAATGAAACTGCAAATATGGTTGCTTATACAGATCAGGTAAATAGTTCCGGAACTGAAAAGTACCGTTTCTATTTGATCGAAGGTCAATCTACACGTGTGGATTCTGTGGATGTAACTCTTACCTCAACATTGGCAGTTGGTGATCAAAAGCAAGAGGAAGTAGGAGTTTCTATTTACCCGAATCCGGTTTCAAACGTTTTGACTGTAAATGCGACAGGTGTTGAAGGATCTGTTGAATTGAAAATGGTTGATGTACTTGGAAAAGTGATTTTATCTGAATCAGGTGCTCCTTTGAATAAGGTAGACGTAAGCAATTTCAAGAACGGAGTTTATTTGGTGTACGTTTACAACAAAGGAAGTTTGATCCAAACAAAACGCATTGTAGTTAAGCATTAAGATTAATACAATATAGTATATAAAAGGAGTTCGGAATCGGACTCCTTTTTTTTGTGGACTTGTTTCGGATAAAATTAACCGGGCAATTTTACGACTTGTTTTTTATCATTGAATTATCTTATTTTGTTCCGAATCTAATTTAAAAGCACAATGAAAAATTCACTGAACTTTTTAGCTATCTGTACGATGGCTGTAATCACATTTTCGTGTGAAAAACAGGAAGATTTCCGAACAGACCCTTCCAATAGTAACTATCAGGAAAAAACGATTAAAAACACACCACCATCTACATTGGTGTTAGTCCCAAGCGCATCCAGACCAAGAATTGCTTTCCTTCCGGATGGCGATGATTTTTTGGGTGTAACCCCCTACGATATAACGTCATTGAGAGACGGAATTTTTAGTGCTAACGGAGCGACTACCCGGGAAATTTATAATCCCAACCAGTTTTTAGGTCTTCCTGTAAATATTGCAGGAATAGTATTTAGTGGGCTAGCCGTAGATCGGACAGTTAATTATTACGATCCGCCTATCATGCTGTGCAGAAGCCGTTCATCCGAACATGCATTGTTTTTTGCAAGTGTAAATGCAGCAAGTAATTACATCATTAACAGCTACATTATTCTGAATGCTTCTTTTGCACCAGCGAGCAGTGGATGGAGAATCTCTCATATTGAGTATCATTCTCAACTGATGTACGGGATTTTTTACAACTCATCAACTCAAGAATCGAAAATAGCGCAAATCGATAAAAACACCGGAAACACAACTTTCATTAAATCATTCCCGGGTGTGAAGTTTGAAGGAATGGATTTCACGATTATCAGCAATCAACAGGGAATCAGTCCGGATAAAATGTATTTAAAAAGCGGGGTTGCTGTTGGTGTTACCACTTGTAAAATTTTCACGTTGAATTTGGCTAATCCAGCTAGTTATTGGACAGTTCCAACGAACATTGCGACCAATTATTCAACGGGAAGCGCTCCTAGTGGAGCGTTTTTAGTGGTCTCAAATCATACATCGCCTATTTATATTTATGAGCCCTGGAACTCTACTGTTCACGGGTATGATCCTGTATTCAACACAAGTAATACCTATGTTACTCAGAAAAGAACAGTCACATTAACAACACCAACTCCGACCCTAGGCCCCGTCATAACTATTATGAGCCAGGCAATGAACGATGCAGCAAGATAATTTCCAATTATAACATTCTGGGAAAGGGACTTTGTAAAAATGTCCCTTTCCTTGTTTCAGAACAATAATTCTTTCAATTCTTCCACCGCCTCCACCGCGCTCTTGTTTATTTTAGTGAAAAGGCTTTCAACTTGCAATTGGTCTGCTTTGGGGTCAACAAGTATTTTCCGGCAGGAAGCCTTGGTATAATGAATGAGATTAGCGGCCGGGTAAACACTGAGAGAAGTTCCTACGACAATCAATATATCAGCCTGCTCCACCATTCGGCCGGCCTGCTCCAACAGCGGGACTTCTTCGCCAAACCAAACAACGTGCGGTCTTAGCGGAAATCCGTCATCACAGCAATCCGTCATTTTTAGTTCATGTCCATCAATGAGATAGTATTTCTTCTCTTTATCGGGCCCTGAACTCTTTGCATAACGGATATTGCCGTGTAAGTGAAGGACATTGCTGCTTCCTGCCCGCTCATGCAGGTCATCGATATTCTGTGTAACAACCTGTACATTAAAATGTTCCTGCAGATCACTGAAATAATGGTGAGCCGGGTTCGGATTTGCGCTTATAACATTGAGCCGTCTTTCGTTATAGAATTTCTGCACCAGGTCGGGATTATTTTGCCAGGCTTGTGGTGTTGCCACCTCTTCGATGGAATAATTTTCCCACAACCCATCGCTGTCCCGAAAAGTTTTAATCCCGCTTTCCGCACTAATCCCCGCTCCCGATAGAATAACAAGGTTATATTTCATATCATCTATTTAGCTTTCCAATAGTCAAAGTTAATTGAATCAAGCTTAGGTGGTTAAATAGTTGTTAAGTTATTGCCATAATGTTAGATTTGGAATTCTAAAACGTTAAGATTATGAAAAAAAGTTTACTTGCCTTGTCGGCTCTTTTTTCAGTAGGTTCTGCTTTCTCACAAGTAGTAATGTCTGAAAATTTTGATGCTGGAACAACTTTGCCTGCTGGTTGGGCACAATACAACGTGGACGGATTAACTCCCGCTACAAACGTAAATTACATGGGTACTAACGCATGGTTGGTTCGTGCAAACAGTGTAACCGGAGCTGGAAACCATTTAGTTTCAACTTCCTGGTATACTCCTGCAGGAACATCTAATGACTGGATTGTTTCTCCTTCAATCGCAGTTCCGAACTCAACAGGATTCATGTGTCAGTTTGATGTAATGGCTCCGGATGTTCAGTTCCCGGATGGATATAAAGTATATGTTTCTACTACTGGAAATGCAGTAGCAGATTTCAGTAACCCTGCTGTTCTTACAGTTGCGGGTGCTCCAAGTACTTATACTTCTCAGTCTTTCTCTTTGGATGCATACCAGGGACAAAACATTTACATCGCGATCCAAAATAACTCAAACGATAAATTCTTATTGTTTGTAGATAATTTCGTTGTTCGTAAACCAATGAACGATGACGCGATGCTTCTTTCTTCTACTTTGAATCGTTACTCTTTGGTCAGCACAAACAATACTTTGTCAATGCGTGTTAAAAACGACGGTGCAAACACGATTACAGGATTGACAGTTGATTGGAATGACGGAACAGCTCACAGCAGCACGATCACGACAAACATCGCTCCGGGAGCTACAGTAACTGTAAATCACCCGACAGCTGTAAATTATGCTACTGTTGTTGAGGAGAACTTAAACATCACTATCACTGCAGTTAACGGAAATGCTGACGCAACTGATAACACATCAACTAACAAAATCAACACAGTAAGTGTGAACTCTCCGAAAGTTGTATTGATCGAAGAAGGAACAGGAACATGGTGTGGATGGTGTCCAAGAGGTGCTGTTGCAATGGAATACATGGAGAACACATATCCTAATACATTCGCAGGTATCGCAGTACACAATGATGACCCGATGATGGTTACAGCTTATGATGCTGCTGCTGCTTTCTCCGGATTCCCGGGAGCAAACGTAGATCGTGCACTTTTAGGAGTAGATGTTTCTGACCAGGATTTTGATAATTATTACCAGGATCGTATCGGTAATATTTCACCGGCTGGTTTAGGAATTCAGACAGGTGGTTCAGGAAATTCGGTAACAGTTACTGTTAACGCAACTTTCCGCACTGTTTTTGCTGCTTCAGACTACCGTTTGGCTGTAGTTATCTCTGAAGACAATGTAACTGGAACAGGTTCTACTTATAACCAAACAAACTATTACAGTTCAACTTCGCAAAACATTGCATTGAACGGTGCAGGACACAACTGGCAAACATCACCGAACCCGGTACCTGCTGCAACTATGGAATATGACCATGTTGGTAGAGCTTTGTTGGGTGGTTATGATGGTCAGGCTGGTTCAGTACCTGCAGCTATCACAGACGGACAAGTAGCAACGTATACATTCAACTACACAGTTCCGGGTACAAGCACACGTGCTAATATGCATGCAGTTGCATTGTTGATCGACCAGGTTACAGGTGAGGTTGTAAATGCGAAAGAAATTTCTTTGGCAACTCTAGGTTTGGCTGAGACTTCAACAATCAATATGGAAGTATTCCCTAACCCGACTTCTGACTTCGTAAACGTGAAGTTTGACGGACAAGGTGGAGATTACACCGTTTCAATCATTGATTTGTCAGGACGTACTGTTGCATCTAAAGTTGTTACTGGTGCAGGTTCTACAGCAGTTGAAGTTCCGGTTGCTGGTTTAGTAGCAGGAAACTACTTAATCTCAGTTGCTAACGAGACTGGATCTTACACACAAAAATTGATGGTGAAGTAATTCACACATAATTCAATAGTGAAGCCCTGACGATAAATGTCAGGGCTTTCTTTTTATCAGAACTTTTGATGCTCTTGTATTAAGATTTATTAACTTTATCGCCCCTTACAATCATATTATATGGCAAAAGTTCGCAAACAAGATGCACTAGATTATCATGCTTCAGGAAGACCCGGTAAAATAGAGGTGGTTCCTACGAAACCTTATGCGTCTCAACGTGATTTGTCTTTAGCATATTCTCCGGGAGTTGCTGAGCCGTGTTTAAAGATTGCGGAAAATCCGTCGGATGTATACAAATACACCAGCAAAGCAAACCTGGTAGCAGTAATTTCAAACGGAACGGCCGTACTTGGTTTGGGTGATATTGGTCCATTAGCTTCCAAGCCTGTAATGGAGGGAAAAGGATTGTTATTCAAAATCTTCGCAGATATCGACGTGTTTGATATCGAAATTGACGCGAAAGATCCGGAATTGTTTATTCAAACTGTGAAAGCGATTGCTCCTACTTTTGGAGGAATCAACCTGGAAGACATTAAAGCTCCGGAAGCTTTTGAAATAGAACGCCGATTAAAAGAAGAATTGGACATTCCTTTGATGCACGATGATCAGCATGGAACAGCTATTATTTCTGCTGCAGCCTTGTTGAATGCATTGGAATTAGCTAAAAAGAAAATTGGGAAAGTAAAAATTGTTATCTCAGGTGCCGGGGCGGCGGCAATTTCCTGTGCCAAACTATACATGGCCCTGGGAGCTTCAGTGAATAACATCTTCATGTTCGACAGTAAAGGATTAATCCATGCTGAAAGAACAGGACTGGATGAAATGAAGCAGATCTTTGCAACACACAAAAAAGACGCGACTCTGGAAGAATCTTTCAAGGGAGCAGATGTATTCATCGGTTTGTCAAAAGGGAATATTGTTTCGAAAGAAATGGTTGCAGCAATGGCGAAGAATCCAATCGTTTTTGCATTGGCGAATCCCGATCCGGAAATATCTTACAAAGATGCCATGGCAACGCGTAATGATATTATTATGGCAACCGGACGTTCGGACCATCCTAACCAGGTAAACAATGTACTTGGATTCCCGTTTATTTTCAGAGGGGCATTGGATGTAAGAGCAACAGGTATTAACGAAGAAATGAAATTAGCAGCCGTAAAGGCAATTGCGAATCTGGCAAAGGAAACAATCCCGGAGGAAGTAATTGAAGCTTACGGTGAAAAACATATTTCCTTTGGAAGGGAACAAATCATTCCAAAACCGCTGGATCCGCGTTTGATCTATCATGTTGCTCCTGCAGTTGCACGGGCAGCGATGGAATCAGGAATCGCTCAAAATCCAATTACGGACTGGGCGGAATATGAAATGATCCTGAAGAAAAGATTGGGATTGGACAATAAACTCGTTCGACAAATTACCACGAAAGCTCAAAACAATCCGAAAAGGGTGGTTTTCGCGGAAGCAGATAATGTGAAAATCCTGAAAGCGGCTCAAACGACCTGTGAAGAGGGTGTTTGTTTCCCGATTTTACTTGGAAAACGAAGAGTTATCGAGTCCCTGATCGCTGAATATTCGATCGAGATCCCGAATATGATCATTATTGATCCAAAATCCGACACGGAAAAAATGCGCCGCCAGGTTTATGGCAAATCTTTCTTTGAGAAGCGTAAACGCAAAGGAGTCACAGAATATGAAGCTATCCAGTTGATGCGCGAGCGGAACCATTTTGGTGCTATGATGGTTGATCAGGGAGATGCGGATGCAATGATTTCCGGATTGACAAGAAACTACAGAGATGTGGTTCGTCCTGCAATCCAGGTAATCGGCTTGCAAAAAGACGTGAATACTATAGCCGGTGTTTACATCCTGAATACCAAAAGAGGACCGATCTTCCTGGCAGATACTACCATCAATATGAATCCTACGGCTTGTCAAATTGCCGAGATCACGAACAACGTTGCCAAAACACTTCGGAAATTCAAAGTAATTCCAAAAATTGCCCTGTTGAGTTATTCGAACTTTGGTTCTGCACCGGGAGAGGATTCTGAAAAAATGGCTGAGGCAATTAAGATCCTGCATGAGAATTATCCTACTTTGATCGTTGACGGAGAAGTTCAGGCAAATTTCGCATTGAATAATGAGTTGATGAATGAAAAATTCGCTTTCTCGCAATTGGCAAATAAGGAAGTGAATACCCTGATCTTCCCAAATCTTTCGTCCGGAAACATCGCATACAAATTATTGCAGCAAATGACGGATTCTGATGCAATCGGACCAATCCTGGTTGGATTAAAGAAATCAGTTCATGTATTGCAAATGGGTTCATCCGTGCGCGAGATAGTAAACATGGTCAAAGTTGCCGTAGTAGACGCACAAACTAAGTAGAAAATAAAAAAGAATGATCTCACATCTCAACGGACGTTTAATTGAAAAAAATCCTACGAACCTCATTGTCGAATGTGGCGGTGTTGGATACTTCGTTAAAATATCACTGAACACCTTCTCGGCTATCGGAAGCACAGAGTCTGTAAAGGTTTTGACCCAGCAGATCATCCGGGAAGATGCTCATTTGTTGTTCGGTTTTGCGACTTCCGAAGAGCGTGATGTATTCAACTTGTTGTTGTCTGTTTCGGGAATCGGACCAAACACGGCTATATTGATGCTTTCGTCCATGACCCCAAATGAGATTGCCAATGCAATACAAACGGAAGATGTGCGTTCTATACAAGCGATAAAAGGAATTGGAGCAAAAACCGCACAACGGGTTATTATCGATTTGAAAGATAAGATGTTGAAGGTGGAATGGAACGATGCAACAAATATTTTTGTCGGAAACAATACAAATCGATTTGATGCGTTAACTGCTTTGATTTCTTTAGGTTTCGATAAAAAATCAGCAGAGAAAGCAATAGAAAAAATTGCCACCGGAGATGAGACTGTGGAAGAATTAATTAAAGGGGCACTGAAAATACTATAAACACTTGGAAAAAAAATTGAACGCTAACTACACAAGAGTGATGCAACTGTTGACAACGGTTGTTTTCTGTTTTGTATCGCTTGTATTCTGGGCACAAACGCCACCGGATACTACGTTGCCATTTCCGATTACCAATCCGTTGGACCCAACTCAAAATAATCCTCAAAAATTCGACTTGGGAGATCCTTCAGGGGTGAAGAAAAGTATCGTTTTTGATCCGATTACAGGGAAATATATTTTCTCTGAAACAATGGGAAATACGAATATGAATTACCGAAATCCTTCCATGATGACCCTGGAAGAATATTTGGAATACGAACGTCAAAAATCATTGAAGGAAAACTGGAAAGATAAAATTGACGAACAAACAGAAGAAGACAGAGCATTTGAATTACCGATTAAAATACCATCCAAAGTCTTCACCAGCTTCTTTGGTTCGGATGAAATTACCATTCGTCCGCAAGGATCCATCGAGTTAGCTTTTGGGGTCAATACTTCCCGCTACGATAACCCGATCTTACCGGTAAAACAACGAAAAATTACACGTTTCGATTTCCAGCAGCAGATTCAGATGAATCTTGTTGGACAGATCGGAACGAAATTGAAACTGAGCGCAAGCTACAATACGCAGGCTGCCTTTGATTTCGATAACGTCACAAAATTGGGATATTCCGGAGATGAAGATCAGATCATTCAGCGAATCGAATTGGGAAATGTGAGTTTCCCTTCATTCGGAGCTTTGATCCCGGGTTCTCAAACCTTGTTCGGAGCTTACGCAAAATTGCGTTTCGGAGATTTGACCGTTGATGCGATCGGTGCGTCATCCAAAGGGAAAAGAACGGAAATCAATATTACAGGAAAAGCACAAATCCAGCCATTTGAAGTGACCGCCGATAACTACGAGGCCAATCGCCACTACTTCCTGAATTTGTTCTTCCACGACCAGTACAATGCTTCGATGGCTCAAATGCCAAACGTGGCTTCTGAAACCTACGTCACAAGAATGGAGGTTTGGGTTACAAACAGAATTAACAATACCGAGAATTCAAGAAATATCCTTGCATTTTCCGATTTAGGGGAATCCCAGCCGGCAAATGTGCAGGGTGCTCCCGGAAACTTATCGCCTTCACCTTTTCCAAACAATCAGTCGAACGGACTTTACAATTATTTGACGGTTGGCGGCCCGGCTCAGACTATTCGTGCATTCAACGGAGCAGTTGCAGAATTATCTTCTCAAACAGCTACTCCCGGACCATTCCAGCAGGCTATTCACTACGAAAAAGTGGAAAATGCCCGCAAATTGAGTGAATCCGAATATTCCTACAACGCTTTGTTAGGATTTATTTCCCTGAGTCAGCCTTTGAACAACGATGAGGTTTTGGCTGTTGCCTATGAGTATACCTACAGAGGAACTACTTACCAGGTCGGTGAATTTTCCACGGATGGTGTTGCGGGTCAGAATGCTTTATACCTGAAATTATTGAAACCAACGATCACAAATCCGTCTTTGAAGATCTGGGATTTGATGATGAAAAACATCTATTCCATTGGTGCTTACCAGGTGGATCCGAATGGTTTCAAATTGAATATTTTTTACAACAACCCGGAAACATCGGTATTGGCGCCAATTTTGCCTTATCCCGGATTAGATGATAAACAGATCATTACTTTGGTCGAAATGGACCGGATGAATGTCAATAATCAGCAGTTCTCCGATGGATTATTCGATTTTGTTCCCATTATGTACAATGGGAATAAGGCGGAAACAGGTGGTACAATCAACACTAAGAACGGTCGCGTTATGTTCTCCACTACCGAACCTTTTGGTCAGGTGTTGAAGCAAAAATTAATGAGCAGCAATCCTCCCATGGATGAGCTTAATGCAAATAGAATTGCATACACGGAATTGTACGATTCCACGAAAACAGCTGCTCAGCAAATTCCGGCAAAGAACCGTTTTGTGTTCAAAGGAGAATACCAATCTTCAGTTACCTCGGATATCTCATTGAATGCTTTAAATGTTCCGGAAGGAGCGGTTAAGGTAACAGCAGGAGGAATCCCGATGGTAGAAGGACAGGATTACACAGTAGATTATAACTTAGGCCGTGTAAAAATCCTGAATACAGGAGTTTTGGAATCAAATACGCCGATCAAAATTTCCATTGAAAGTAACTCGGTCTTTGGATTCCAGTCGAAGTCCATGATCGGGACCCACCTCAATTACCGGATCAATAAAGACTTCAATATTGGCGCAACCTGGTTGCGGATGATGGAACGTCCTGTGACTCAAAAGGTCGATTTCGGAAGTGAGCCATACAAGAACAATGTCATTGGTTTTGATATCAATTACCGCACAGAATTACCTTTCCTGACAAAATTCATCGATTTATTGCCAATCCTTTCCACGAAGGAAAAATCATTTATGACTTTCAAAGGGGAATTTGCGCATTTGATTCCGGGAACTCCGAAAGCGATCTCAAAAGCTGGAATTTCATATGTGGATGATTTCGAAGGAAGCCAGAGTACTATCGATTTAAGAACTCAAAGTGCATGGCGCCTTGCGTCAACTCCACAGGGACAACCAGATCTTTTCCCGGAGGGTTCATCCAAAAACCTTTCAAATGGATTTAAGAGATCACTAATCGCATGGTATTTAATTGACCCGCTTTTTTATCAGTCTAACAATTTAACTCCACAGCACATCAAGGATGATCCGGCTCAGATTTTTGACAGCCGTATGCGTCAGGTAAGTCAGATAGATGTTTTCCCGAACCAGCAGTTAACTTATGGTGCAATCCCTACAATCCAGGTTTTGGAATTGGGTTATTACCCGAAAGAACGTGGTATGTACAACTACGATACAACTGCTACCGTGAACCCGGATGGAACCTTTACTAATCCGGAAGATCGTTGGGGAGGAATTATGCGTTCATTGACAACGAATGATTTTGAGCAGGCAAACGTAGAGTTTATCCAGTTCTGGATTTTGGATCCGTTCAACCAGGATGCAATGACTGCTACTCCAAATTTAACCGGTGGTGATTTGTATTTCAACTTAGGAAACGTTTCCGAAGATGTATTGGCAGATTCAAGAAAGAGTTTTGAAAACGGAATTCCCCCTTATGCGGGCGCGAATTATCCGGTAGTTATTACACCTTGGGCGCAGGTTTCTACGCAACAGGTAGTTGTAAATGCCTTTGATAACGATCCGAATTCCCGTGTAAACCAGGATGTTGGTATTGATGGGTACAAATCGGTGGAAGAGCAAACTTCTTATTCCGGTTATGTGGCCTGGGTGCAAGCCTCCAATTTTAATGCAGATGTAAAAGCCCGGATGATTGCCGATCCGTCCAATGACGACTACAACTTCTACCGCGATGATCAATATGATCAGCAACAGTTGAACATTCTTCAGCGTTATAAAAAATATAATGGAATGGAAGGAAACTCTGCTACCACAGAGATGTCCGATACGATGAACGATGAAAAGTATCCGACACAGGCAAGAAACACGCCTGATTTGGAGGATATCAACCAGGATAACAACTTATCTGAATCAGAAGCATATTTCCAGTACAAAGTGAGTTTGCGTCCTGCGGATATGGTTGTAGGAAAAAATCACATTACAAGTGTGGTAACCTACACACCTGAGAACTCAACAAAAACGGAAAAATGGTACCAGTTCAAAGTTCCAATCAGAGAACCGGAAAGAGCAGTTAACGGAATTCGTGATTTCAGATCCATTCGTTTCATGCGAATGTTCATGAAAGGATTTGACGAGGAAGTAATTGTTCGTTTTGCAAAATTGGAATTGGTTCGCGGAGAATGGAGAAAATACCTGTTGGATTTAACCACTCCGGGAGAGGTTATTCCGGTAGATCCAAACCTGACAACATTTAATATCGGGGCATTGAACTTTGAAGAGAACAATGAGAAAATTCCGATCGGATATCAAATTCCTCCGGGAATTCAGCGTGAAATTGACCCGTCGCAGCCCCAGCAGCGTCAAATGAATGAGCAGTCATTGACATTGGATGTTTGTAATCTTCAGGACGGTGATGCAAGAGCAGCTTACAAAAATGTTCAGTTCGATGTTCGTACCTACAAAAAATTGAAAATGTATGTCCATGCTGAAGAAGTTGTTGCAAATACACTGCATGATAAAGACGTGACTTTATTTGTGCGTTTGGGGACAGATTTCGTAGACAACTATTACGAATACGAACTTCCTTTGGGCCTTACAGCCTGGGGAACAAACAATGCGGACAATATCTGGCCGGAATCAAACAATATGGAGATCATATTCGACGATTTACTGGATTTGAAAAAACGCCGAAATGATCTTTTGGGATCACCTGGTTCAGGTATCGCATCGAACGTAGAATACGTGATTATCGACCCTCAAAATCCGGATAGAAGAATCAAGGTAAAAGGAAGTCCGAACTTACAGGGAATTAAAACCATTATGATCGGGGTTCGTAACCCGAGTAAAACAGATCCAACGCCATGGGCGGATGACGGACTTGCAAAATGTGTGCAGGTTTGGGTCAACGAATTGCGTTTAACCGATTTCGTAGACGACGGAGGTTCTGCAGCAATAGCTCAAATGCAGGTTCAGGCTGCTGATTTTGGTAGCTTCTCACTTTCGGGGAATTATTCCGGTGTGAACTGGGGAGCAGTTGATTCACGTGTTCAGGAAAGACAGCGAAATCAAAAAATTGGAATGGATTTCCAGACAAACCTGCAATTGGGGCAATTCTTAGGTAATCGACTTAAAATTGCTGTTCCATTCTTCTATGGATACTCAGTTGGAATCATTAACCCGGAATATGATCCGTTCAACCCGGATATCAAATTGAGTTCTTACGAAGCAGGACAAAGAAAAAGCATCGCAAAAGTTGCACAGGATTATACAGAACGCAAATCGTATAACTTCCAGGGAGTTCGAAAAGAACGTGCAGCAGGTAAAAAAGCACATTTCTACGATGTTTCCAACTGGACATTGGGTTATGGTTACAGTGAGAGCTTCCACCGCGACTTTAATACGAATTATGACCGTACCAAACAGTGGAAAGGTAGTGTTGCATACGCTTATACATTCGACAATAAGCCATTCGAGCCGTTCAAGAAGAATAAGAAAATGCAAAAGTCCAAATGGTGGGGCTTGATTAAGGAAACCAGCATTGGCTACTTACCAAAAACACTTGGATTTACAAATGACATTCAGCGAAATTACAACGAGCGTCAGATCCGTAATACGATTGATACTTCGGCAGGTGCATTCCAGTACAAGCCGGTTTATGTGAAGAATTTCCAATGGAACAGAGGTTACCGGTTAGGTTGGGATTTGACCAAAAACCTGAAACTGACTTTCAATGCAAACAACAGAGCTATCTTCGATGAAGGCGACGGAGAAGTAAACCGCCGTGGAGATGAAACACTCTACCGGGAGTTTAAGGATACGATTCGCAAGCAGTTGAGTACATTTGGAAAGACCATGGATTATACCCATGATTATACTTTCTCCTATAACGTTCCGTTTAACTTGATCCCTGCTTTGGACTGGTTAACAGGAAATACTAAATATACCGGAACTTATAACTGGCAGCGTTCTCCGCTTGGTCAGGAAGAATACGGAAATATTGTTCAGAACAGCCGTACTATTAATGCGACTCTTCAGGCGAATATGACCACTTTGTATAACAAGATCCCATTCTTTAAAAAGGTCAATACGGGTGGTGCTCCATCAAGAACAACACCTGCAAGGCAAAAAGCTGGAGGAGCGGAAGAAGCCAAACCGGAAGAAAAACCTAAAGACGGTGGCTTAACGGAATTGAAACCGCCGAAACCATTGGAAGAGATGACCAAAAAGGAGCGCAGACAATGGGAACGCAAGAAACGGAAGCATGAGCGCCAACAAAAACGTAAGAAAGAGAATAAGGTAAATCCTATTTTAGGTTTCGGTGCACGTTTATTGATGAGTGTGAGAAACGTTTCAGCAACTTATAATCAAACGGATGGAACATTGCTTCCAGGATACAACCAGCAGGCGCGGATTTTAGGATTTAATCCTGCATTCAGTTCCGGAATGGGCGGATTCATCTTTGGTCAGCAATCATATACTGTTTCAGGTAGAGAGAATGGCTACAATTTTGCAGAAACAGCTGCCGGTAAAGGTTGGATAGTAGATAATCCGGCATTGAACCGTCAGCATTCAATTACGCATAGCCAAACATTTACAGGAAGAGCTACGCTTGAGCCGATGAAAGATTTGACAGTGGATTTATCCATGAACAGAACGATGTCTGAAAACACGAATGACTTCTTCAGATACAACGATCTTTCTCAGCAATTTGAATCGCAAAGCCGTTTCCAAACATCTACACTTTCCTATTCAACAATCTCGATAGGAAGTTCGTTTGAAAAACTAACAGAAGGTTATGAGTCTGCTAACTTCAAGCAGATGAGAGAAAAAACGGTAGAAGTTTCCGAAATGCTTGGAGCTGAAAACGGAAATTCTAACGGAACTACCGGCGGATACCGCGATGGATACAGCATTTCTCAGCAGGAAGTTGTTATCGGTGCATTCTTGTCATCGTATACAAATGGAAAAACGAATAAACGTTCAGTGAATCCGTTTGCTGCTATGCCTTTGCCAAACTGGACAGTGAATTACAACGGTCTTGCGAAATTTGAGCGAATGAAGAAATTGACGAAGAACTTTGTACTTCGCCATGCTTATTCATCTACCGTGACTTTAGGACAAGTTCAGTCAAACCTGAATGCAACCTTTGATGGAAACGGAGCACCTTCAGCACGTGATTTGAACCAGAATTTTATCTCTGAAAGAAACATTCAAACCGTCACAATTTCTGAGCGCTTCTCTCCATTGATCGGATTTGATGCAACCTGGAACCTGGGTGGTAAGAAAGGCGCAAGCCAGGGATTGATTACGAAATTCGAGATCAAAAAAGACCGTTCTGCAACACTGTCGTTGAATAACAACCAGGTAACTGAAGTATTAGGAAATGAAATCGTTATCGGAGCAGGATACAAATTCCCGAAAGTGAGATTGCCATTCAAGATTGGTAAGAACAAACCGGAGAACCCGTTGAATATCCGTTTTGACTTTACATTCCGTGATAACCTGACGGTTATTCGTAAGATCGTTGAATCGACAGAACAGGCTACTGCCGGACAAAAAGTAATTTCAATCAAATCATCGATTGATTACAATATCGGGGCAAACCTGATGGTCCAGTTCTATTACGATCAGGTAATTACCAATCCGAAGATCGCAACATCTTACCCAACAGGTAATATGAGCACCGGTATTCGATTCCGCTTTAACTTAGGAGGATTGTAAGATGCTTATTCGTAGTGCAAGATTGGGCGATGAAGCGGCGATTCACGGATTGATTTCTGAATTGGCGCTTTATGAGCGGGCACCGGACGAAGTCACAAATACCGTGGAGAAACTGAAAGTTGATCTTTTTGTGGATGCGGTTTGTGAAGCGCTTGTTGTTGAGAATGATTCCAGGGAAGTTGTTGGCTTTGCACTTTACTATCAATCGTATTCAACCTGGAAGGGAAGATGCCTTTACCTGGAGGATTTCTACGTCAAACCGGAATTTCGCAGAGGCGGTATCGGTTCCCGGTTATTTACGGAAGTCGTTGAAACAGCAAAAAGATGGGGTGTTAAACGCATGGATTGGCAAGTGCTTGATTGGAATGAACCGGCATTGGAATTCTATAAAAAACATGATTCCATCCTCGACCCCGAATGGGTTAATGGCCGTTTATTTTTTTGACACGGATGCAACAAATTAACTTTGTTTCTCACCGTTCTTTGTGGTTCACACTCTGAATTACTTTCTGTTCCTTTTTTTGATGATTTTTTGCCCCGGAAGAAAGGAAGAAGCGCTCTAAGACAGGTAAAGACAAATCTCAGTGTGAAAGATTTGAGACAAAGTAGGATGAAAGTGATTAAATTCGTAACATGATATTGCGCCCTTTTCTAAGTAATCGTCCGTTGGTAGTGTTACTATTGATTCCAATTATTGTTGGATTTCAGTTGTTGAATGCGCAGTATCATTTCCATGCATTGCTTGGTGTGGTGGATTTGGGACTCTGGGGGAAAACTGCTTTTTTGAGCGCCTGGTGGACATCGATCATTGCTTCGGTCATTGTCCTTGCAAATGCTGTCCAGATAAACTTTTTGTTCAACAAGCACGAGTTCCTGGACAAGAATATTTATGGACCTTCTTTGTTTTATGTTGTCTTGATGAGTTTTTCTCATTCCTTTTACCAGGTAGATGCCATATTGATCTGTCATTTGTTCCTATTGCAGTCACTCCGCCTGTTATTCCAATTGAAATCCACTGAGACAAACCTGTCGGCCTCGTTCAACAGTGTTTTTTTTATTGGATTATCCGCTTCATTCCTTACACCAAGTGCCGCTTTGATCATCCCCTTTTGGTTTTCAGCCTGGGCTTTGCATCCGTTTAGTTTCAGACAATGGCTGTTAATGATCATTGGATTTTTGATCCCGATCGCAAACGGATTAACCTGGTGGTGGTTTTCCGGACATACTATTTCCACACGAATTTTGCGACACTCATCCTTGATTAAATATGAGGACATCTTTTTCTATGGAACCACCGCAACCATTGTCATTCTCTTCTTATTGAGTATTATCGGCATCCAGATCAGGGTGCGTGTAAGTAATATTCGATTCAAGAAGCTGAATCGTGCTTTAATCTGGATTCTTGTTGGAACATTGCTCCTAGGAGTTGCGGAAATCATAATTTATCAACAGTCCGAATGGATCAGTATGCTCTTCATTCCATTGAGCTTCTTCTTTACTTTCGCCTTTATTCATCGCATTTGGCAGCGAGTGGCGAGTATCTTTTTCTACCTTACGCTGGTGATAGCTGTTGCTAAATTTTTCCTCATATCATACATGGTTGTCTGACTAGATTGACTAACTTTGTTGCCATTCATGAATTGACGGGCTTCCCGTCGCAAAAATAGATCAATGAAATTTGGTGTTGTTACCTTTCCGGGTTCCAATTGTGATGAAGACATGGTGTATGTCCTTGAAACAATTATGGGCCAACAAGTAGAACGTTTATGGCATAAAGATACCAGCTTGAAAGGGGTGGATTTTGTAGTTCTTCCGGGTGGATTCTCTTATGGAGATTATCTGCGTTCAGGAGCGATTGCAAAACTATCTCCTATTATGAGCGAGGTTATGAACCATGCCGACAAAGGTGGTTACGTAATGGGTATTTGCAATGGTTTCCAGATCCTCACAGAAAGTGGATTATTGCAGGGAGCTTTATTGCATAACAATAACCAAAAGTTCATTTGCAAGAATGTGTATTTGAAACCCGCAACTTCAAACAGTGCTATCACAAAAGGCTTAGATGCAGCGAAAGCATATAAAATTCCGATAGCTCATGGAGAAGGAAGATTTTACGCAGCAGATGATACGATGAAATCTATTTTGGACAATGACCAGGTATTGTTTCACTACGTGAATGAAGAAGCACAGGTTTCTGAAACCAGTAACCCGAACGGATCATTGCACGATATCGCAGGGATCTGTAACCCGGGGAGGAACGTATTTGGAATGATGCCTCACCCTGAAAGAGCTGCAGACGGAGCTTTGGCAAATGAGGATGGAAAACGCTTTTTCGAATCAATCTTGAAATTCTGTTAATATGCGCATTTTATTGTTGGGTTCAGGAGGAAGAGAACATGCAATAGCATGGAAGATTGCTCAAAGTTCTCATTTAGAGCAATTGTTTATTGCCCCGGGAAATGCAGGTACCCGACTTCACGGAACAAACGTGGAGATATCTGCAACAGATTTCCCTGCAATTAAGACATTTGTTCTTGCTGAAAACATCAATATGGTGATCGTTGGACCGGAAGACCCTTTGGTAAAAGGAATCCACGATTTCTTTTTGGCGGATGCCCAGTTGAAAAACGTTCCGGTTATCGGGCCGAATAAAGAGGCTGCTCAATTGGAAGGAAGTAAGGACTTCGCCAAAGCATTTATGATGCGTCACAACATCCCAACTGCTAAATACGCTACGTTTACTAAAGATACTTTGGAGCAGGGTTATAAATTCCTGGACGGAATGAAAGCTCCTTACGTATTGAAGGCAGACGGATTGGCTGCAGGAAAAGGGGTGTTGATCCCGGAAACATTAGAAGAAGCAAAAGCTGAATTGAAAAGCATGCTTGCTGACGCTAAATTTGGAGATGCTTCTTCACGGGTAGTTATCGAGCAATTTTTAAAAGGAATTGAATGTTCCGTTTTCGTTTTAACAGACGGAGATTCCTATAAAATCCTTCCCGAAGCAAAAGATTACAAACGCATTGGCGAAGGTGATTCCGGATTGAATACCGGGGGAATGGGAGCTGTTTCACCGGTTCCTTTCTGTGATAAGACTTTCATGGATAAAATTGAAAACCAAATCATTATCCCAACCGTTAAAGGTTTGAGAAACGACGGAATTGTCTATAAAGGGTTTATTTTCTTTGGAATCATCAACGTAAAAGGTGAACCTTATGTGATTGAATACAATTGCCGAATGGGAGATCCGGAAACAGAGGTGGTTATGCCGCGTTTGAAATCCGATTTGATCGATTTACTGGAAGGTGTTGCAACCAATACACTTTCGGAATGCGACATCCAGTTTGAAGAAAGAAGTGCTTGTACGGTCATGATGGTTTCGGGTGGTTATCCGGATGCTTACGAGAAAGGAAAAGTGATCAACGGAATCAACAGCGTAACGGATAGTTTGGTGTTCCATGCAGGAACTTCCAGCGACGGGCCGGTAGTTTTATCCAATGGTGGCCGCGTTTTGGCTGTTACATCTTACGGACGAAACCTGGAAGCAGCATTGGAACGATCTTACGCAAGCATTGAGAAAATTTCTTACGACAAAGCCTATTTCAGAAAAGATATTGGATTTGACGTGACAAAGTAAATTTTACTAACTTCATTGCTTTCAGTAGCTGAATGGACCCTGCCGTCATTATTATTCTTGCATCACTGCTATTTTCTGCATACTCTTCAGGAATGGAGATTGCTTTCGTTTCCTCCAATCGGTTGAAAGTGGAATTGGATCGCGGCAGAGATTCCTGGTACAGCAAATTACTGAATGTTTTCTACGGAAATGACGGACATTTTTTAGCAACACTTCTCATCGCAAACAATGTGGGAATTGTCATTTTCGGAATGTACATGGCAGATTCGCTGGATCCTCTGATCGACTCCTGGGGAATCAAACAGGAATACCTGATCGTTTTGCTCCAGACCATCATTTCTACACTGATTGTTTTAACCTTTGCGGAGTTCCTTCCGAAAGTCATTTTCCAGATTAATCCGAACGGAATCTTTCGTTTAGGCTCTGTTCCAATGTTTTTGATATACTGGGTCTTGTTTATTCCCACGAAATTGATCGTTTGGATGAGCAAAGGTTTGCTGTGGATTTTTGGAATTCGCATCGAACAATCCGAAAAAGTACTTTCACGAATTGATTTGCAGCATTTTGTGCAGGATGTGAACGAGCGCATGGAAGACGAGGCCGACTTGGGAAATGAGATCCAAATCCTTCAGAACGCATTGGATTTCTCTAGAATCAAAGCGCGCGACTGCATGGTTCCCCGAATGGAAATCGAAGCCATTGACGTAGAGGAAAGCATTGAGAACCTGCTGGCTAAATTTGTGGAAACACGCTTGTCTAAATTGTTGTTGTACAGGGATTCTGTGGACAACATTATTGGTTATGTGCATTCTTACGAACTGTTCAAAAAACCAACGGCGATCACGCAAATCCTTCGTCCTATTTCCTTTGTTCCGGAAGCCATGCCGGGGAAAGAGCTGCTGGAACTATTCACTAAGAAAAGTCAATCGATAGCGGTTGTTGTCGATGAATACGGAGGAACTTCCGGGGTGGTGACTATTGAAGACGTTATAGAACAAATTTTCGGAGAAATCGAAGACGAACACGACGATGAAACCTGGCTGGAAGAACAAATCGATGAAAACAGCTACCGTTTTTCAGGCCGCGCAGAGATTTCTTACCTCAACAGAACCTACGGACTCAAATTACCCGAATCCGATTCCTATGAAACATTAGGTGGCTTGATAATCCACCAACTGGAAATAATTCCTCAGGGCGGTGAAGAAGTGGAAGTCGAAAAATGGACGCTGATCGTGGAAGAAGTTACAGATCGAAAGATTGAGACTATCCGGTTAACGCAAGTTTAGTTGAAATGGCATTTCGACTACGCTGCGCCTATGCTGTAGCTTCAGCGCAAGCATTCAATAACCTTTTCAATCTAAAGTCAACTATTGGATCTTACCGGTGACTGAAATCAGTTTATACTCCAACCGTTCCGTTGCTCCGGGATCTAATTTTCGTATTCCCGCTTTTTCCTCCAGGTTTCCGCTCGAATCTACCTGATCTGCCCAGCCCCACCAAGGTTCAATGCAGATAAACGGCGCGTCTTTTTTAGTCCAGAATCCGATTGCCGTCCAGGAATCACACCTCATTTGAACAAGCGTTTCTCCATTTTGATGTTTTAAACAGACAGATTTAAATCCCGGACCTTTCAACACAAAAGCATCGTTTTCGAAAAGCTCATCGCCCAGGTTCAAATGCGTGGAAACGCCATAATAACTCGTTTCGCCTGAAAAGTAGCCGCCACTCAGTTCTTCCCGCTCCAATTGAATATCCGTATCAAACTCCAGGTAGTAGTTTTCCAACGATTCATCTAACCGGAAAGCAGGATGTCCGCCAACCGAATAATACATGGTTTCAGTTCCTGTATTCTGAGTTTCGTAAGAAACAATAATTCCGGTTTCCGTCAGCAAATAACACACATCAAACACAAAAGAAAACGGATAGACATCCATTGATTGAGCATCTGACTTCAGCCTCAGGCGCACAAAATCTGCTGTTTGTTCCACCACTTCAAACTCCCGGTCGCGCGCAAAACCATGCTGCTTCAGGTGATACGATTTTCCATTCAAGGAGTAAGAATCATCTTTCAATCTTCCCACAATTGGGAAAAGATTTGGAGCAACGCGGTTCCAGTGATCGGTTTGTTTGGACCAAAGGATGTTTTTTCCGTCCTGATTTCTGATTTCTAAAAGTTCAGCCCCTTTGGTATCTATTGTTAAGTGATTCCAGATTATTTCCATGATGATTGTTAAAATCAAACTCAATGTTATACTTTTGCAAGTATAAATCTAAATAAGTGATGAGCCCTCTAAATCGATTTCTTTTTTCCTTTTCTTGTTTGTTCCTGATATTTGTTTCAAACTTGTCGTTTGGACAAACACAGTTAGCCAATTTAGACTCTTTTAACGCTGATTTTTATTCCAAGTTTGGCAATGGGAGCGGTATCAACAGGGTATATAAAGTATTGGAGCTAGCCAATGGGCAAATTTTGGTAGGAGGTACTTTTTATGAAGTGAATGGATTCCCGATCACAGGTATTGCAAGATTGAATTCAGACGGAAGTTTTGATCATACTTTTCATTCGGGGATGAGTGAAGAACATGAAGTAACAACTCTTGCTGAACTTCCTTCCGGGAAAATTTTAGTAGGTGGCAGCTTTAATAGTTATGATGGCGTAAACTGTGGGAATTTTGTGGTATTAAATCCGAACGGAACACGAGATTTTACATACAGCGGAATAGGAAATGTTGGATATTCAAGAATTAATGATATCCAGTTGGCACCAGGTAATAAAGTAATTATTGCAGGATATTTCAGTAGTTTCAACGGTGTATTGAGAAATGGATTGGTTCGTCTTAATAGCTCATTGCAAGTAGATACGTCATTCGGAACGAACTATTCGGGAAATTCGGGAGGTGACTTTGAAAGCGTGCTGGTTTTTCCTGACGGAGGAGTTTTAGTGGGTGGTGATTTTACTAATTACTGGGGAAATGGTGCAAGCGGACTCATTAAGTTAACTGCTGCAGGAACTCCCGATCTCAATTTCAATTTGTACACACCTGCCGGATTTAATGCAAATGTCACTAAAGTAAAATTCGCCAGTGACGGGAAAATATTCATATGCGGGCATTTTACCGGCTATGGAGGACAAGGTACATATGATATAGTAAGGCTGAATCCAAACGGCTCTGTCGATAATACTTTCCAGAATAATCTTTGGATGCCGAGTGGTGCAATACAGGATTGTATTGATTTCAACGGACAGGTAATCATAGTTGGGGGATTGGATTTTGATGATGAGCCTACTGTTACTAATATGGCATATTTGGATAATAATGGTGGGTTGCTTGTTGCACCGTCTGAAATGCTTAAATGTGAGGTGGATGATCCGATTAATTTGATTGAGAAGTTATCTGACGGCTCTTTTGTTATTGGGGGAATCTTCTACAAAATACTTGGAGACTATTCTCGTTCATTGGTTAAATTCACCGATATCAATGCTATTGAGAAGGATTTCTTCACACCTCCTTCAAGTTATGATTATACCGCTAACAACTTTTCGGGTAACGGATATGTTGAATCTATCAGCAAGTATCCCAATTCACATTATATGGTTAGTGGAAGATTTACCCAGTATAATGGAGACACGATCAATGGTTTGGTGAGACTAAGTTCTAATGGTGAATTAGATCCTACATTCAATGCGCACTTCCCTGCGGGAGTGATTGTTACTGCTTTTGCGGTTCAGCCTGATGGAAAAGTATTGGTGAATTATCAAAACAATAATCAGAATTTTTATTCAAACCTGGTACGTCTGAATCCTGACGGAAGTCTTGACAGCAGTTTCTCCTGCCCCTTGCACTACGTAATAACAAGAATCCTTTGGAGCAACAGCAATACCAGGATCATTATTGCAGGATATGATCAATCCTCGCCGGATATGGCAGTCAATAAACTCAATTTAAACGGAACACCCGACCCTGCATTTAGTCCGTATTCCTCCGGAGACATGTTGGATATCATAGAATTGTCAAATGGAAAAATCCTTGTAGAAGAGAGATGGGGAGGCATTAGAAAAATTAGTGCAACGGGAGTTCAGGACCCTTCATTCAACAACAGCTTCTCTCCATACTCTACTCCTGCTACTGGGTTTGCACTTCAGTCGGATGGGAAGATCGTAATTTCAGGTTCCGGAGGGATTTTGCGATTTAATTCAAATGGAACGGCAGATGCCGGCTATCAAAGTGAATACAACGCTGTTGCCGATTACGATGTACCAACCGCTATTGAATTGCAGCCGGATGATAAGTTGATCGTTTTTGGAAATCAAAAAGTTTACCGGTTTAATGTAGATGGTTCTTTGGATACCACCTTCAAAGAAATTGTGATCGAAGGATTACGTGTGAGTGATTTCATCCTTGACTCAACGCGTTTGCTAATAGGTGGAGATTACACACATATTAACGGGTTTCCAATTAATGACATGGTGGGAATTGATTATTCCAACAACAATACCGTTGGGCTTGACGAACTCATTAACCCGACCGCTAACAATTCTTTGCAAATTTATCCGAATCCGATCGGGTTTGGGCAAAAGTTAAATTGGGGACAGGAGGAGCAGATAGAATCCATGGCAATTTATTCGATGGATGGAAGGTTGTTGCGGGAATTTACTGATTTATCAGGAAAAACAGCGATTGATCTGGACGTTGCCGAAGGAACTTATATCATCCAGGCAAATAATGGTTTTGGAAAATACAAAGTAGGGAAATTAATCGTTAGCTTTTAAAAGCTAGAAATTTGGAAATCAAGAAAAAATACCTATATTTGCATCACATTTAAGGTTAAAACACAAATGAGGGGACGCAAGTCCCCTCTTTTTATCTCATATGATTTCAAAAAAAACAGTAACAGAATTAGCAGAAGAGCGCATCAAAGACCGCGATGAACGTTTGTTTATTGTAGAGCTTACAATCAGCGCATCTAATGTGATCCGCCTGGAATTGGATAAAACGGAAGGTAATGTTTCCATTGAAGACTGCATGTCGGTTTCCAGGAACATTGAGCACAACCTGGACCGGGAAGATGCGGATTTTGAACTGCACGTTTCTTCTGCCGGATTGGACAAGCCTTTGCGTGTGCATGCTCAGTATGTGAAGAACATTGGTCGTGACCTGGATGTGAAATTGAAATCAAAGGAAAAGGCAACAGGAACATTGATTGCTGTTGACGAAGTTGGAGTGACCCTGAGACGCGAAGAAAAACAGGCAATCGAAGGCAAAAAGAAAAAGGAACTGGTAGTGATCGAAAACAAGATCGCTTTTTCAGATATAAACGAAGCAAAAATTGTTATTTCATTTAAATAAGAAGCTATGAACAGCTTGGAACTAGTAGAATCGTTTTCGGAGTTTAAAGAACTCAAGAGTATCGACAAACAAACGATGCAGCACGTTTTGGAAGACGTGTTTCGTGCGATGTTGAAGAAAAAATTCAACACGGATGAACACATCGACGTGATCGTTAACATTGATAAAGGAGACGTTCAGATTTTCGTAAACAAGGAGATTGTTGCGGATGGTGAGGTCGAAGATCAAAACACAGAGATCGCTTATTCGGATGCAATTAAAATCGAACCGGATTTCGAAATCGGTGAGGAAGTATCTGAAGAATTCCGTTTCAATGACTTTGGTCGTAGAAATATCCTGTCTCTTCGTCAGAATTTGATCTCTCGTATCCTTGAATTGGAGAAAGATCATTTGTACAAGAAATACAAAGAGCGTATCGGTGAGATTATCACAGGTGAAGTTTACCAGGTTTGGAAGAAAGAGATCATGGTATTGGATGATGAAAACAATGAGTTGATCCTTCCAAAATCAGAGCAGATTCCTTCAGATTACTTCAAGAAGGGTGAATCTGTTCGTGCAGTTGTTTCGAAAGTAGACATGCGTAACAGTTCGCCGGTAATTATCCTTTCACGTATCGCACCGGAATTCCTGGAGCGCTTGTTCGAGTTGGAAGTTCCTGAGGTATTTGACGGATTGATTACTATCAAACGTATCGTTCGTGAACCGGGAGAAAGAGCAAAAGTAGCCGTTGAATCATACGATGATCGTATTGATCCGGTTGGAGCTTGTGTTGGTATGAAAGGTTCCCGTATTCACGGAATCGTTCGTGAGTTGCGTAATGAGAATATCGACGTGATCAACTTCACAAGCAACCCGAAATTGTTTATTCAGCGTGCATTGTCTCCGGCAAAAATTACCAATATCGAAATCGACGAAGAAGAGAAGCGTGCAAGCGTATTCCTGAAGCCGGACCAGGTTTCTTTGGCAATTGGAAAAGGAGGATACAATATTCGTTTGGCTGGTAAATTAACAGGATTTGAAATAGATGTCTTCAGAGATGGGGAGTCTGACAATGAAGATGTTGACTTAGAAGAATTTGCAGATGAAATCGACAGCTGGATCCTGGATGAATTGAAAGCAGTTGGTTGTGATACAGCGAAATCTGTATTGGAATTGACAGTGGCAGATTTAGTTCAGCGTACAGACTTAGAAGAAGAAACAATCCAGGAAGTATTGCGTATCCTTCGCACTGAATTTGAGTAAGGAAAGCATACTTTAAATACTATTTTAGGTGGTGATTTCGGTCAGGTGAAAAATACCTGACCGATTTTCACGGAAATCTGATCAACACTAACTATCTTTACACAGCAAAACTGTTCATACTGATATCAATCGGGTGAACATTAATTAAAAAAGAAGCAAATAATATATGTCTGGTAAAACACAGCGTTTAGGAAAAGCAGCAGGAGAGTTGAATGTAGGAGTCACTACGATCGTCGAGTTTTTGGCGTCGAAGGGACAAGCTATTGACTCCAATCCAAATACGAAGTTGGATCCGGAGCAGTATGACATGTTGCGTACTCAATTTGCAGCTGACCAAAATTTAAAGGAGCAATCCAAAATGACGTCAGTTAAAAGAGAGAAGCGTGAGACAATTACTTTGCGCGATATCAAAGACGAACCGAAGGCTCATGAAGACGAGGACGATTTTGATAATAACGTGTCAGAGCAACCAAAAACTGCACCTGTTGTTACTCCGAAAGTTGATCATGTGTCGCCTACAGCTTCACCGATGGCACAAACTCCAAAAGTGGAGGAGAAAATTGAAACTCCTGCACCTGTTGTTGAGAAACCAGTTGAAGAGAAGAAACCGGTAGTTGAAGAAGAGCCGGCGGCTCAAACAGCTGATGGTGGAATACAGGTAATTGGAAAAATCGATCTGGATAAACTGAACACGAAAACCAGACCAGATAAACGTAGGAAAGAGGACGGACCAATCGATAAAAGTGATTATCCGAAACCTGTTGTTACACCAACTCCTGAAAAAGAGTCTGCTGCGGCGGAAAAAGCTAAGGAAACTCCGGCAACGGCACCTGAAGCTCCAAAAGAAATAGAAACAATTCGCGTAGATCGCACCAAATTATCCGGACCTACGGTACTTGGAAAAATTGAATTGCCTGTTGAGAAACCAAAATCTGTTGGTTCTTCTCGTCCGGGTGATGACCGCAAGAAACGCAAACGAATCAAGAAAGAAATGCCGAAAACTCCTGGTACAAACCCACAAGGTGGTACTCAGGGAGGACAACAAGGCGGAAATCGTCCTCCGGGACAAGGTGGACCTGGTCAGGGTGGAAATCGCCCGGGTGGAGGAAACTTCAACCGCGGTCCGGGAAACAACTTCAGAAAAGGCGGTCCTGTTGACAGGCCGGTAGCGTCCGAGCAAGATATCCAAAAAGAGGTTAAAGATACATTGGCCCGTTTATCTTCTCAGGGAGGTAAATCCAAAGCATCCAAGAATCGTCGTGCGAAACGTGATGACCGTGCGCAACGTCGTGAAATAGAACATATCGAAGCAGAATTACAAGAGAAAATCTTGAAGTTGACAGAGTTCGTTACCGTGTCTGAATTGGCATCGATGATGAACGTTTCTCCAACTCAGGTTATTTCTGCTTGTATGTCTTTAGGGATCTTTGCTTCAATTAACCAGCGATTGGATGCTGAAACCATTCAAATTGTAGCGGAAGAGTTTGGATTCGAAACAGAATTCGTTTCTGCGGATATTCAGGAAGCAATTCCGGAAATAGAAGATAAAGAGGAAGACCTGATTGACCGCCCGCCGATTATTACGGTAATGGGGCACGTTGACCACGGTAAAACTTCCTTATTGGATAAAATCCGTAATGCAAACGTAACCGAAGGCGAAGCCGGAGGAATTACCCAGCATATCGGTGCTTACTCGGTTACATTGAAAGATAATCGCAAGATGACTTTCTTAGATACCCCGGGTCACGAAGCCTTTACAGCGATGCGTGCTCGTGGTGCTCAGGTAACTGACGTTGCAATTATCATTGTAGCAGCGGATGATGACGTGATGCCTCAAACAAAAGAAGCAATCTCTCACGCGCAGGCAGCAAATGTACCAATGGTTTTTGCAATCAATAAAATTGATAAACCGGGTGCAAACCCAGATAAAATCCGCGAACAGCTTTCTGCCATGAATATCCTGGTAGAAGAGTGGGGTGGAAAATACCAGTGCCAGGAAATTTCTGCAAAACAGAATTTGAATATTGACGATTTATTGGATAAAGTATTGTTGGAAGCAGAAATTCTGAACTTACGTGCTAACCCTAATAAGAATGCAGTTGGTGCTGTAATCGAGTCTTCTTTGGACAAAGGAAAAGGATATGTTACAAACATGCTGGTACATGCAGGAACAATGAAAATTGGTGATGTAGTATTGGTAGGTCGTAATTACGGTCGTGTTCGTGCAATGCATGATGAGCATGGCGTTTCTTTGAAAGAAGCAGGTCCATCGCAACCGGTATCTGTTTTAGGTATTAACGGTGCACCATCTGCAGGAGATACTTTCCATATCATGGATGACGAGCGCGAAGCGAAATCAATTGCTACCAAACGTGAGCAGTTATACCGTGAGCAGGGTCTTCGTACGAACAAACACATTACTTTGGATGAGATCGGTCGTCGTTTGGCAATTGGAGATTTCAAGGAATTGAATTTGATCGTGAAAGGTGACGTGGATGGATCAATTGAAGCATTATCCGATTCATTATTAAGACTTTCTACAGAAGAAATCCAGGTGAATATCGTTCACAAAGGAGTTGGAGCAATTACCGAAGCCGATGTAAACTTAGCTTCCGCATCCGATGCAATCGTGATCGGATTCCAGGTAAGACCATCCGTTGCAGCGCGTAAATTGGCTGAGCAGGAACAAATTGATATCAGACTATATTCCGTAATCTACAAAGCGATCGACGAATTGAAAGCGGCAATGGAAGGAATGTTATCTCCGGATATCGAAGAGAAAGTATTGGGTACTGCAGAAATTCGCGAAACATTCGATATTACGAAAGTAGGTACAATTGCAGGATGTTACGTAACAGATGGTCTCATCAAACGTACTTCGAAAATCCGTGTTATTCGCGATGGAATTGTAATTCACACAGGAGTTCTTGGATCATTGAAACGATTCAAAGACGACGTGAAAGAAGTGAAAAACAACTACGAATGTGGTTTGAACATTGATAAATTCAACGATATCAAAATTGGCGATTTGGTTGAAGCTTACGAAGAAGTAGAAGTTGCAAGAAAATTGTAATCATTCAGATTTAAGATAAATGAAAACCTCCGTGAAAACGGAGGCTTTTTTGTTTTAAAAAATGCAGACGCGTAAAAAAGGAATACGGAGGTAGTATATGTAAAGTGAAAGTCATACATTTCGCTTAATTATTATTCACTTCTAAAATTCAACTTATGAAAAAGATCATTTTCTTATTCGCAATTATCAGTGTTGCAGTGACATCCTGCAAAAAGGAACAGCTGACACCGGTTGATCCCGTAAAACCAAATCAAAGCACAGGAAATTCTGCCAAGTCATTACATTGTACTCCCTGGGAAGATGTCGCGGATGCGGCAGCAGCGGCTGTAGACCTGAATCAGGTAGGGCTTTGCAATACTTCTGCATGCAGCATTGGTACTACGACATACTTTTATATAAACAATAAAGTTGTAAGAAATAGTTCGGGAACGACCTGGTATTTCCTTCCTTTTTCAACGGTAGCGATTGCAGATCAAAATGCCATTTGGAGTGATGCAGTTACCCAGGCAATTGCTGCTACTCCAACAGGATTTAGTCTGTCCAGTATTCATAATTTTAGAACGGCATCAGGTGGTGGACCACTTATAACCTACATCATGAAATTCGATATTACTTATATCAAATGCACTGGTGGTGGAGGTGGTGGAGAAAGTTAAATCCTGATCTGATATCAAATGCAATGCAATAGGGACACATAAAAGACGTCCCTATTGTTTTTATTCTTGAATCCAATCTTATTCAATTACTACAAATCGCACCTGGTCTAGGTGACTGGTATCATTGCGTACATGTATTAAATATGCACCGGCTGACAAACTTTCCCGTTTGAATGAAAAGTCGCTCCCATTCATTAGTGCCTGTCGTACCAGCTTGCCTGTAGGATCTAAAATTTCTATCCGTGTGTTTTGTTGCGGTATTGAAAATTGAATAGTCAACGCTTCTGAAAAAGGATTGGGGAATAGTTGAATTTCCGTTTCTTTCAAGGATTCATCCAGCGAAAGATTGGTAATGCAAATGGTATCTGTGGTAAGATAATCACAGTTGAGACACACTCCCCAATAACAACCATTTTGAGTCACTACCAGCGAGCTATCGTTTCCAACAGTTAACTGAACACCATCCCGAAACCAAAGATTCGTTGGACAATCATAACTTGTTCGAAGCGTTATTCCGTCAAAACTCAAGGAAACAGGAATGGCATCTCTGACAAAAAAGTGTATGGTATCGCTATTGGTTACACAGCCTATAGGATCTACATTATTAGCTACCCAGACATCGTGATGCCCTGCCGGGTAATAACTGCCCAATACCGCCTGGTTGGCTGAAAACCAATTCCCATTGCGATACCACGTGTTCGTTGTCGGAAACCAATAAGAAATTGGGTACCATCTCAACACCACCAATTCACAGTCAACAGTATCAGAACCTGTTTGAAATTCCAAATCAATCCGTGGATTCACGCCTATTTTATATGCTTGACAAGAAGTGAGTATATCTCCTGATGGAGTGGTAACAGTTAACGAAATTTCAGTAGTGGTATCAATAGTGAAGGTACTATTTTGGGTAGTAGCCCCAGTGCTCCATAAATAGCTGCTCATTCCGGGAATTCCATTCATGGTAACGGACGTCCCGATACAAGCATAAGGAATATGTTTAATTGGATCAACAGTAGTTCCCGTACTTCCGGAAATCGGATAATAGGATGTTGGCGCTACAAAAACGTAAATAGTTTGAGTCAAAGTATCCGATCCGCCATAACCGCTGACATACAATTTAACCGAATAATAGCCCGAGCTGGTAAACCGATGGACCACTTGTTGGCCAACCGTGTCAATGGTTCCATTATTATCAAAATCCCAGGCGGAATACAAACAATTCGCACCTGTTGAGTGAAATCCGTACTTCCCGTTTCCTTTACAAAAAGAAGAATCCACCGTAAAGGATGCTACGGGAACGGCACCTCCGGGATGCATTCCACATCCGTTTGATTGCAATAATTCAGAACGCAGAATTGTCAGCGCTCCATGCATTCTGTCAACTTGTCCTTGAGTAAACGATAAAGGACAGGAGGTATAATCCATATAATTCGGCAATTCCGCAACATCACCCGGAAACGGGTTGAAACCCGAAGTATCACTCATTTCCGTTGAGCAGGAATTCACCTGGCAGAAATTGTAATCATTTGACATATCCGTAGGAGTGTCACATACCTTATCTCCGTCTAGCATACAGTTGAAGTTGGTACAAGCATTCGTGAATGTATGGTACAAATTCAAATAGTGGCCGACTTCATGAGCCAATAAACTAGAGATAAATAAATTATGATGTCCGACAATTCCATCTGTCTCTATCGTTCCTCCGGGAAAACTACCATAACCACCTACACCCCAGGGGTTTTGGAATGGGTCGGTAGCAATGTTTCCAACTGTCCAGACATTCAGGTATAGAAGCGGGTTCCACCTATTTTGGGTCTTAAATGTCCAATCCTGGACATAATCGTAATAATTGAGGGTCAGAATCGATGAATAATCATGGGTAATTCCGGTTGTTGGATTTCCCCATGGGTCAATGGATGCCAAACAGAATTGAATGTCTACAGGATGCCCGGTCGCGTCAAAAAATTGTCCCGAATTCTGAAAACGCTGATTGAGTTCATTGACTGCCTGAATCACGGTTGCATCGGAAATATTTTCCGGTCCGTTTTGATGCATAATATGAAAGACTATCGGAATCGTATGAATAGTTTTTTCATGATAGTTTGCAGAGTCGGAACTCAGGAACTGGTACAAGCGCTGGTTGTTTTGATCTTGCTTTTGAGCATATTCCGGAAAATGCTGCTGTAAATAATCCTGTAGTTGATCCGTTCCGCAATTTCCTGATTGAGCAAGAGTGCTTTGTATTGTAAGTAGTGTAAAAAGTAGTATTAGTGTTTTCATAGTTCTTTCGGTTTCAGGATTTAGACTCGAAACAAGAATGAGCAGTTGCATCTGCAAAAAACATTCCTGTGCCAAAAACTGATCCTATGGTAGTAAATGACCCATTCGAATACCCTAATTTTCGTTTAGTTATTCACTTTTAAAATTTAACTATGAAAAGAATCATTTTTTTATCAGCTGTTATCAGTTTCGGGTTTTTATCCTGCCAAAAGCAAGAAGTAAAACCATCAAGTTCTTCGAAACCTGTTAAAAATTCGGAGAATGTAGCAAAAAGTTTAAATTGTGCTCCCTGGCGAGATGCTGCGGATCCTGCCGCCGCTGCAATAGATTTGAATGAGGTGGGAGTTTGTAATACCTCACTTTGCAATGGGAGTTATGATACTTATCCTTATCCCGGGATATTTACCGTAATGAATAGTACAGGTACAGCACCTTTGTATTTTTCTTATTTATCACCACCGGCTGTAACGATTGCAACTCAAAATTATATTTGGGGAAATGCCGTGAGTCAGGCAGCAGCAGCAGTACCTGCAGGATATTCCGTATCTCAACTATACAATTTCAGAACGGAAGTAGTTTCAGGAGGAATGGTCGCTAAAATCGTTATTAAATTTGATGCTTCATATATTAAATGCACCGGAGGAGGAGGAGAGGGAAATTAAAATCCATCAAATCAACAAAAAGGCTCTCCGTTTTGGAGAGCCTTTGCGCTAACTAATTTATAACCTAACTGCCGCTCAAAACGAATTGAACCAACGAAATCGTGCCAGCTGCTGATATACCATACAGCCCACACAAATGCCAAAAAAAGATTCCAAACTTGCAAAAAGGAGCAAAAATCCTCCTAATATGTTTGCGGATAGTAAAAATTCAAGGAACAATAAAAGCGAAAAAAGTCCGACAACAAAAAAACCAACGGCAGCTGCAAATTTCTTCGGGGCCTCGTTTGTGGCTTTGTAGCCCAGCTGAAAGTGCGTGACCGTTTTTTGAGCAATGTATTTCAACGGAGAAATTTGACCAAAACCAAATGCACGCAATCCGAAATCAGCGGCCAATAAAACAGCAATGTGCCAACTTTGGAAATACAAAGCAGCAGCACCGATAAAAATAACCTGCATAGCTACCAGCCGAATAACAATCTCATTGACCTGTTTGTCATTCACCGGACAACTTAAACCTACTTTTTCCATCAAATATTTGGTTGCGGAGTAAGACGTAAATACGGTTTCACTTCTTTAAATCCTTTCGGGAATTTTGCAGGAATATCTTCTGTTTTGATAGCCGGAACAACTACCACATCTTCCCCGTGTTTCCAATCGGCTGGTGTTGCAACACTGTAGTTTGCCGTTAATTGCAAGGAATCAAGGACACGCAGGATTTCCTGGAAATTTCTGCCTGTTGAAGCCGGATAAGTGATAATCAATTTGATCGTTTTATCAGGAGCAATAATGAACAGCGAACGAACCGTCAATGTTGCAGATGCATTCGGATGGATCATGTCGTATAATTCAGCAATTTTCCGGTCTTCATCTGCGATGATCGGAAAGTTTACCTGGGTTTGTTGTGTCTCATTGATGTCTTTAATCCATTCGTGATGAGAATCCACACCATCCACAGAAAGTGCAAGGACTTTAGTGTTTCTCGCAATAAACTCATTCGTAAGTTTTGCTGTCTGACCCAACTCGGTAGTACAAACGGGCGTGAAATCTGCCGGATGAGAGAATAAAATTCCCCAGGAATCTCCTAGGAATTGGTGAAGATCAATCTCTCCGATGCTCGTTTTTGCTGTGAAGTTTGGTGCTGTGTCGCCGAGTCTTAATGCCATGATGTTTTATTTTAATTTATAATAATATGTATAATCTATAGAATAAGTAGGACAAATATAATTCGAAATAGTGAACCAAAAACGCAATCACTGAAAATTTTAACAGTCGCTATTCAAATATGCTTAACTTTGGTACCATGTTCGCTCCCGGTTCGAAAGGATGGATTGCCAAATACTTGCAGCTGATAGAATCAGGTGAATTGTCTGTTGACCTGAAAAAACCGGCTGATCTCACCCGGGCAGAATTCAATCATTACACCCTTTCTCAAACCGGAATTATCTTTGGTTATCCTTCCAAGTTGTTGTTCGGGAAAAACCTCGACACCTCCAAATGGACGCACGATGAGCAATTGACTGTTCTTCTTTTTGAATCCTTGTTGTTTACGCACATCAATATCCAGGGAAAGACGAAGTTGAAATCAGAAGAGTTTTTGAATGATCTGAACATTTTCTATAAAAAACACCGCGTTCAATCGCTTAGTTCTGTTCTCACATTCTTCCTGAAGGAAAGTGCTTCGGAGAAAATTGAGCGGATTTTAGACAAGCGCATAGATGTTCCCAAAAACTTAACGAGTACCAAATCGTGGATGAGTTATTTCAACAATTCATTCATCTATCTGGACGTTATTTTGTTTGAGGATTTCTTGAAGAACAAACGCAAACAAACACTGGACTACCAGAAATTGGCTTTGCTGGCACTCGGAATTATTTCTATTTCAGCTTATTCCGATGGAGAGATCCAGGAACACGAGAAAAACCTGTTCCAAACCTTTTTGCTTTCTGCAGACCTGGATTCTGATGAAAAGGAGCTGGCCAAATTGCGTTTTAAGGAAGGGATTTCGCTGAATGAACTGACTTGCGACCTGGTAGATTCCTGGAATTTTAAGCGGTATTTGCTCGATCTATCCGTTTTGACCATGCACATGAACCAGAATTCGCGGGAAAATGACATCGAAACCTTAATTACCTTAAAGAAATGGATGTCGTGCTCCGAAAAGGATTTGGATGAAGCAATTTATTGTACCGATCAGTTTTTGCTGGAGAATAATCAAAAAGTCTCTTACCTGAACGATTCGAATTCTATGGAACAAATGATGGACAGTGTTTCCAAACGCTGGATTAAGATTTTGGGAAGGAATAAGGATAAAATGGCTCAGGAAATCAAGCAAAGCAAGGAGTTGGTATTTCTGATCCGGAAATCAGCTTCTGAAGAACTTTCAAAAGAGGAAAAGGAAAAAGTGAAAACCCAGTTTTTGGACATTGTGAAAACGATGCCGGCTTTGGCTATTTTTTTGTTGCCCGGAGGAGCATTGTTATTGCCGATCGTTTTAAAGATCATTCCTAACCTGGTACCATCCGCATTTAAAGATAACGAATTGGAGGAATGAAGGATTACAAGAAGATTTCTCATTTCAAAGGATTGAATACACTGCGCTTCTTAGCAGCGTTTTTGGTAGTCTTGCATCACGCCGAATCATTGCGAAAAGATCACGGATTAAAGCATCATTTAAGAGATTACGGTTTGTTTCAGAACGGTGCAAATGCGGTAAGTTTCTTCTTCGTATTGAGCGGTTTCCTGATTACTTATCTCTTACTCAAGGAACGCGAAGCAAAAAAGGATATTTCTGTCAAGCAATTTTACATCAAACGTATTTTCCGGATTTGGCCTTTATATTTTTTGATGGTCATTATCGGTGCAATCATTCAGCCGTATTTCATTGAGTGGTTCCATATTCCCTATGAAATGCCCTATACCATTGGCGAAACCTGGTATTATTTTGTCTTCTTCGTTCCCGGAATGGTGAATTATTTCTTCGGGAGTAATTTATTGGAACCGCTTTGGTCGATTGGAGTGGAGGAAGTTTTCTACCTCATCTGGGCACCGCTTTTCAAGTGGTTCAAGAAACACGTTCTGACGTTGCTTTTGTCAGTAATAGCGTTCAAATTGGTCCTGATCAGTGTCAACACTTTTTGGTCGCTGCCCGGAGTTTTAAGTTACTTAATCCGAATCCATCAATTCGAAGCCATGGCAATTGGAGGATTAGGCGCGTATTTGGTTTACCATTTTGGGAAACAGATCAATGCATCCTGGATTTACAGCATTCCGGCACAAATTATTTTGTATTCGCTCATTTTGGTTTTCATTGTTTTCGGAGCAAATATTCAGTCACAAATCTGGTATTTCTTCTTCGAAAATTCGATCGTTTCCGCAATTGTTCCCAATGCTCTCTTCCTGTATTTGATCATCGGAGTTTCGGTGGTCGACAAGAACTTATTTACGCTTGAAAATCGGGTGTTTTCCTACCTCGGAGAAATCTCTTACGGAATTTACATGTTCCATTTATTGATTCTTTCCCAAATTATCGAATTGCTGAAAGGGTTCGTAGCCGGTTCAGGAATGTTCCTGGAAACGCTGTTCTACTACGGAGTTTCCTTTGCGCTGATCTTAGGGGTTTGTGTACTTTCGAAACGAACTTTGGAGGCTTACTTTGAACGGAAGAAACAGAAGGTATTACTTAGAATGAACCGCTAGGTACGCGATTAATCGCGTACCTGCATATCCTAGGTCTAATCTTTGTGATAGAGAAAGTAAAACCCTTCCACATTATCCAGGTACGCTCCGTCGAAACCTGCATTCAGTAGTTTTTTGGTATACGAATCATCGTTTCCATAAATGATCTCCTGCCATTCGTCTTTCCAGAATTTCACCCAAATTTCATCTTTGTAGCCGTCGTATTTTTTCTTCAGCCAAAGCGGATGTTTCAGTCCCCAGGTTTTCTTCCAGTAATAGCGGTACTTTTCAGCAGAACCAATATTCATATACGAAATCACCAAACGTTGTCCGCCGTTTGCTTTCGTCTTGAGACTCGTAACATCTGCAGCGGTTAATAATTCATCTCCGAAAAATGCATCAATGATTACCACATCGAAATTCGTTTGCTGAATGGCAGAAAGAAAAGATCCTTTGTCCGAATAATTATCGGTGCTGATCAAATACAAATAGTTTTGCGCCTGTGCTAAGGTCTGAATGTTATTAGTGTTTTCGTGGTGAACAATTCCCGGAATTGTTTTGTAATCGTAATTGGAATTCGTTCTTGGAAAAGCAATAAACTGCTCTGAGTCGGCAGCCTGGAAAGAAGCGCTTGCATCGTCATTCGGTAAATAATCGGCAACCATGATTTTTAGTGACGCATTGACTTTTCGCAGCATTCCCAACCGGTAATCATCCGGGGAATAAGAATCACCGTTGTAAAAAAGTTCTTCCACGCCATATCCGTCGATTGCCTGGATTAAATCGGGTCTCAGTGCTTTTTCCGGATCCGTATCTTCAAAGAGAATTTCTTCTCCGTTGTGGGATCAGGATGAAATCCGGGTCTTGTGCACGGGCATAATTGCTGATCGAAATGATGAAATCCTGCATTTTGATCCCGGCTTTTACGGTTTTCTTCTCTTTGCAGGCGAATCCACAGCAAGCAATCAGGGCAAATAAAAGTCCTTTTCTCATCTCTTTAACATTTCGTCTATAACGTTCCAGGTTGTTTCGGCAGTATGATTCCACGAAAATAAAGAAGCGCGTTCCAAACTTTTTTGAGATAATTCTGCTTGTTTTTGTTCGTCTGACGCCAGATAGAGCATGGCTTTCGAAACTTCATTCACATTGAACGGGTCCACATAAATAGCAGCTTCACCGGCAACTTCTGGTAAACAGGTCAGGTTCCCGGAAATAATCGGTAAACCACAGCGCATGGCTTCGACCAAAGGAATTCCAAATCCTTCAAAGTAGGGAATGTAGGTTAAGGCAAAAGCGGCACCCATCAATTTGTTTAGTTCCGACAGCGAAACATGACCCGAAAACAGGATGCGTTTTTTCAGTTCTTCGGAAACATCCGGAATGGAAGAGGGGTTATTGGCCCATAAACTTTCTCCAACAATCATCAGATCAATATCCGGATTAATTGCTGCAAATTTCCCGAAAGCTTCAATGAGTCGTCCTACATTTTTCCGCGGATGAATTGCCCCAACGAAAATGAAGTAAGGCCGTCCGTTTGTTTTTTCAACGCGTATTTTCTGAATTTCTGCTGCGTCCAAAGGAACAAACGATTCGGAAGCGCCATTCCATGCAACGGTTATTTTGGAAGGAGAAATGCCGTATGATTGTACAATGTCCTGTTTTGAATATTCGGAAACAGTTAGAATATGATCCGCCTTTTTCGCAAATTTAGGGAAGTATTTGCGCAAATACCTCAGAGGACTTGCCGGAATATCTTCCGGATGGTGCTCAAAATTCAAATCGTGGATTACTCCAACCTGCGGGACCGGGGATTTTAAAGACAAATATCCGTCGGGAGAATAGAACAGGTCGATTTTATAGTTCTTCAGTGCGCGTTTGATAGACCATTCGAACCACCAAACGAATAAGATCGGATGTCTGGCAGGCGGAAACAAAACTACCGGAGTGACATTCTTTGCAAAAACAAATTTCTCATCGAACTTGCGGTCAAAGAAGAACACAAATTCATGTTCCGGATGAGCTTCAACCATGCGTTTCACCACTTCGAAAGTGTACCAGCCAAAACCCTCCATTTTGGAAGACAATAAGAAACGTGTGTTTATTCCGATTCGCATGGTTTCGAAGGTACAAACTATTACGAAAAATTAAGTTGCCTGAAACAAAAAAGGGCACTTTCGTGCCCTCGATCTTATAAATAGAATAAACTGTTTAGGAAGCAATGTATAACCTTACATTTGAATTGACAGCATTATAATACAAAGTGCTCAACGTTCCTCCGCTGGTTATCGCACCATAGTCAGTGTATGGACTTGGTAATTCCGGGCTGTTATAATTGAGTCTTGGCCGATAATGAACGGTGGTGCCATTATAGGTAAAGTTGCCGAATCCTGCACCTGGTGTAGCACTGGTAGTGAATGTTCTGACTTCCAGGTTATCATTAGGATTTCGTATAGTTTCAAGAAAAACGTTTGAACCGCTTGCTAAATACAAAAAGGTACTAAACGGATTATTAATAATGTAAACATTTACACATGCAAATGGACTTGTGGATGAAAAACTACTGATAGTCCAGCTGTACTGAAGTGTTAATGCTTTGCCTGGATCATTGTCTGTTAAAAAGAACTCATACAATTTACCCTTGGGTAGCGTAGAATGGTAATTGTTCCAATCAAAATCCATTGACACTGCTGACTCTGACTCGAATAAAGCAACAGGTTTTTTTCCGGGTAAAGATGGATCAGCTTCCTTGAACAGAACTTTACAATGCTCTAATTTAGCCTTGTATTCATCCAGTAACTTTTCGTCATCGCAGGAAAGGTTTAAAGACAAAAAGCCGTTCTCCAAATTTTCTCCTGGAATTTGAATAACCGTTGAGAATTTATACTCGTGAGGTTTGACTTCGTGAACTTCAGATTGTTCAAATGATTTTTTTGAAGTAATTTCTTCTTTATTACATGAAGTGAAGAACATCAGGGACATAGCCGTCAAGGCGAGTCCACCTGTGATAGTGATTTTTTTGTGCATAATGATTATTTAAATTTATAACATAATGTTACAAATAAAAACTGAATCATTTACAAAGCACCTTCTCGTCTTCTATTAGTCGCTTAGTAAGTCTGAATGGAAACCTTAAATATTGCTAACAAAACTCCTTGAAAAGAATAGATTGCTACTTTTAACCCCAATCCTGGTTTCAATGAACATTCAATTCCTGCTCATTTTCAGTTTCTTTTTTACCGGTTCAGTAAACGCCCAGTCAAAATCCTCCGGGAAATTCCTGGAAGATTCCCTGTGTTACAAAATCTGGCTGGTTGACAATAAAATGGGTGGTTATGACGGTTACGAATTCCGGAAGAACGGCGAGTTGAAATTGTTGAATTACGATGGATTTATCGGTGAAAAATGGTGGACGAAGGGAAATCATTTGTTTGTGGAGATCCGTTCCAAAAAGAATGGAAAAATACTTAAAACAGATTATACCATTAAAAAACAGACTGCAGATTCGTTGGTGTTAACTTACACAGCTTTGGGCCAATCATTTACAGACGTGTATCAAACGCTTACCAATCATGATTTTACCGATAAACTACTCGGGCATTGGGATGGCAAAGACGGAACATATATCCAGATCGTTCCAAAAAGCAGTTTTCAATTCCAATTAGTGATGCCGATCGGTTCAGAAGAAATTCCCGATCGAAGTGAAGGTTTCCTGGATAAAGAAAACTCCCGGATCATCTTTTACCCGGAGCAGGAAAGGAAAGAAATGACGGTCTTTTTTGAGGCCGGTATTGAAAAAATCTCAATCGGGGGGAAACCCTACACGAGAATGTGTTTGGGTAAATAATTGTTCAAAATACAGGCGTTCAAAGCGCTGGATTTTCCCGACAATTGGATTTACTTCCTTCATTTGCAGGAATGACCAGCACATTTATCTAAAATTTCCGGAATAAACAGCCGGCTTCTTTCCAACTTTTCCTAACTTCGCGGCATCTTAGTGGAAATGAAGAATAGCGTTAAATATATTTTACAGAAATTGTTGGGTTTACATACCTATCTGTATGTCTTTGCGCTGTATAAAATCAGAACACTGCGTTCGGATAAAAAGGAGAACGATTTCTTCACGTTTTTGTCCCTGTTGAAAGACGGTAAAGGCGACGTATTGGACATTGGTGCAAATCTGGGAATTATGACCGTTCATTTGGCCAATACACTTCCTAACACAACCATCCACGCTTTCGAACCGATGCCGGCAAATGTGAGCGTTTTGAGACGCATTATCGCAAAATTCAAGCTGAAAACAACGAAAATCCACGAAATTGCTTTGGGCGATGAATCCGGAACGGCGAAAATGGTACTTCCTGTAAACGGACAAACCGTGATGCAGGGCCTAAGTCACATCAAGCACGAAACCATTACCGAATGGAACGAAGGAAAAGAAGTGGATGTACCTTTGGACAAATTGGACAATATTTTAAACGGTCAGCCTATTCAGGCCATCAAAATCGATATTGAGAATTTCGAGTATTTCGCACTAAAAGGCGCAAACCGGATTCTTACATCTAATAAACCGATCATTTACGCTGAACTTTGGGACAATGAAAACCGCTCCAAATGTTTTGAGTATCTGCGTTCATTCAGTTATTCTATTTTTGTAGGAGAAAACAACCAGGTTGTTCCGTTTGATTCTTCTAAACATCACACACAAAACTTTATTTTCATCGCAGAATAACTACCGCTAATGCAAAAACTGTTTTTACGAGGATTAGGCATTACGCTGTTATTGAATTTACTGGTTAAACCTGCTACCATTTTCCTGGTTGATATCAAAATGCAAAATGAATTGGGTCTCGATTCATACGGTATTTTCCAGACCATGCTCAATTTTACGTTCCTGTTTTCCATGTTGCTCGATATGGGGATTACCAATTTCATGACAAGAATGATTGCGCAGCATCCGCACATGATCCACAAGTACAGCAATCGCCTTTTTACTTTCCGGCTGATCCTGGTTTTGGTATATATCATTTGGACGCTTTCCCTGTACTTTATTCTCCGCTTTCCGATGGAATGGCTGTGGGTGCTCGGCTTGCTGATGATGCACCAGATCAGTATCATCACGGTTAATTATGTGAGAGCATATACGGGAGGTTTGCTGAAATTCGGATTGGATGCGGTACTATCAGTTGTGGAACGCTCGGTTTATTTTGTTCTTGGAAGCATCCTGATCTATTCGACATTTATAGAACCGGTAACTTTGAAATGGTTTACCATCATTTTCGTAGGATCTTCAACCATGTCATTGGTTGTTGCAACTTTCATCTATTTGAAAATTGTTGCCCTGCCTCGCCTGCATTGGGATTCCGACTTCTTCAAAGCTATTTTCAGGCAATCTTATCCGTATGCGATCTTAGTCATTATCATGATGCTGACTTCTCGTTTGGATGCTGTATTCCTGGAGAAATTGCACCCGGAAGGAACAGTCCAGGTTTCTTATTACACGCAGAGTTTCCGTTTATTGGATGCATGCTGGATGTTTGCCGTACTTTTCGGAAGCATTTTATTACCGGTTTTTTCGCGCGTTTTGAAAGACAATACTTCTACAACCGGAATTATGACAAGTGCTTTGAACATCTTGTTTTCGGGTGGTGTTTTAATGATCACCATGACGATCGGAATCAAAGAATTTTTGTTCGACAAGTTGTATGATGATGCGAACTGGTATTCTTACAATGCCTGGATTTTCCATTCCATTACTTTCATTCCCATGTGTTTTACGGTGGTTTTCGGAACGCTTTTGACAGCAAACGGCTCGCTTCGTACCATGAATCAGATTGCCTTTCTTTCCTTGATCATAATGTCGGTCCTGAATGTGGTTTTGATTCCGTATCTGGGAGCTGTTGGAGCTTCCATTGCTTCCTTAGTTGCGCAATCCACGCTGGGCGTATTACAATACCTCGTGGTTCGTCACCGGATGAAGCACCGTTTGGCATCCAATACCTGGTTAAAACTAATGATCATGACTTCCCTGATGATTGGGGCGATGTTCCTGGAAATTAAATTCCAATGGAATCAATTGTACTATGCTCTTGCATTGGGAGTTTTGTGGATGCTCCTGGTGTTCGGATTAAAGATCGTTGATTTGGTCCAGGTCCTGAAAATGCTTAGCGGTAATAAGGAAGAGCCGGTGCCGGATGACAATTAATCTGTTACGGGCGATTCATCATATGCACTTTGAAGGCTTTTCTCTTATAGTTAATTTTCCTTTGTTGAACTGTACTAACGCTTACGCAGTAGCTTGTGCCATCGCTAAAGCTAAGGCGGCATGCGATCAGCGAAGGCGCAACGCTTGTTCAGTTTTTCAAAAGCTGACGCTTTTTCTTATCTTTACACTGCATGATTGAAAACAAAGAAATCCTGGTTACCGGTGGAACGGGTTTTATCGGCTCACACACAGCGGTAGAGTTGTTCGAATTGGGTTATACTCCGATTATTTTGGATAATTGCTCGAATTCGACCCCTTCAATTATCAAACAAATCGAGTTAATCAGCGGAAAAGAGTGTGTTTTCTATCAAGGAGATATGCGTGATAAAGCATTCCTGCAATCCGTGTTTAAAAAGCATAGTATCCAGGGAGTCATTCATTTTGCAGCCTTCAAAGCCGTTGCAGAATCGGTAGAAAAACCCCTTGAATATTACGATAACAACCTCATTTCGCTCATTCATTTATTGAGCTGTATGGAGGAATTCCAGGTGAACAGGATCGTTTTTTCTTCTTCCTGTACGGTTTACGGAGTGGAAAATGCACTGGAACCTTTAACGGAAACCATGCCCGTCGGAAAACCAAATTCACCTTACGGCTGGACAAAATGGATGGCTGAACAAATGCTGATCGACATCGCTTCTAAAACTGCTTTAGAACCGATCTTTTTGCGCTATTTCAATCCGATTGGAGCACATGCAAGCGGAAAACTGGGGGAATTCCCGCTTGGACCTCCGAATAATGTGCTTCCGTACATCACGCAGACAGCAGCCGGAATTCGCAAGGAACTGACCATTTTTGGGAAAGATTACAAGACTCCCGACGGAACTTGTGTCCGTGATTACATCCACGTGACAGATGTTGCAAAAGCACACGTAAAAGCATTGTCTCATCAGTTTGATGGAACGGTTGATATATTTAACCTCGGAACAGGAACAGGAACTTCCGTACTTGAATTGGTGAAGTTGTTTGAGAAAGCAACCGGGAAACCGTTGAATTACCAGTTTGGTGCCAGAAGGCCCGGGGATGTGGATGCATTGTTTGCGGATGTTTCAAAAGCAAAGAAAATTTTAAACTGGAATGCAGAAAGAACCATTGAAGATGCTATTTTAGATGCCTGGAAATGGGAACAATATCGCTTGAAAAATGAGATTTCTTAAACTATTAACGGTCTTTTTACTGCTTTCCTTCCAGGGATTGGCTCAACCGGTTGGAAAAGATTCTAGTTTGGTTTCACGCCATCGTCCGGGGATATTTTGGTTTTATACAGGTTTTAGACCTGCGAAACCGGGAAAATTGAGAAAATATGATCGTTTAATTCTCGATGTGACTTACAATCAGTTGCTGCGATCCGGAGGTGTTAAAGCCAATCCATGGAGATCTTTTGGCTGCAATATCAATACTATGTGGGATATTCCTTTGACCAACGGAAATAAAGTTTCTCTCGGAATAGGTCTGGCTTACAAATACCAGAAAACCGGACCCAAAGGCTTGTTCTTCGCAGACAGTACGAATTCATACACCCATTATTTCCCCGATTCAAGTTATTCCGATTACCGGAAGAACACCTTTGGAAATCACATATTGGCACTTCCCGTTGAATTTCGGTTCAGGACTCCCAAATGGCAGCATTTTAAAATACATTTGGGCGGTTCAATCGGTTATAGGCTTCAGACCTTTCAAAAGTTGTGGCCTGAAAATAAACATCCGGTGAAGAACAAAGATCTTCCGGATCAAAACGGGCTGGTTTATGGTATTCATATGCGAATCGGAATCCGAAACTGGGCTTTGTTTGCAGACTACACATTAGCACCACAGTTTAAGAGCGGTAAGAGTGATAAAATCAATGCTTTAGCTTTTGGAGTTTCGCTTTCGGTTTTTTAATTTTTAGTTCAAATAAAATTCGTTTCAACTCGTCGGAAAATCGTTTATCTGACTAATTTTGTGTTATGCGCAATTTGATTGCTTTTTTTAAACGATTTCAGATCTTTTTGGTCTTTGTGTTACTCCAACTTGTAGCACTTTCTGCGTATATCCAGTATTCACAGTTTGCCCGTCTGCAGGTTTTTTCCAGTGCTTCCCGAATCAACGGAGGTTTGTACGAAGTTCGATACTCGGTTACCAAGCATTTTGACCTGGCTGAGACGAATCGGAAATTACAATGGGAAAATGCCCGCTTGCGGGAGAAATTGAAACTTTCCAACTATAAGATTGACCGCGACAAGATTATCATTGAAGATACCAGCTATCAACAGCAGTATTTATACATAGCAGCAACAGTAATTAACAATACTTACGACAAGCGAAATAATTACATGACGATTGATATTGGTCGGAATCATGGAATTAAAAAAGGATGGGGAGTTGCTTCTTCCAAAGGGGTTGTAGGAGTGGTGCATTTGGTTGGAGAATCTTATTCAGTTGTTAAAACCATTCTGTCAAAAAATATCAATTTTGATGTCAGCATGCGTGACGGCGGCGCTTTCGGGTTGCTGAAGTGGGATGCGGTTAACCCGAAAATTTGCCAGATTTCCGGGATTTCAAATGATATCACTATTAAAAAGTTCACCAAAGTAATCACCCGCGGAGGTTCACGAATGTTTCCGAAAGGAATCCCAGTGGGGGTCATTACAAAACGCAAATCCATCGAGGGGCGACCTTTGTGGGACCTTCAGGTTCGGATTGCGGAAGATTTTAGAACCATTCAGCATGTTTATGTGATCAAGAACGTCAAAGAGGAGGAATTGAGAGAATTGGAGGGAAGAATTCCACCGGATAAAGAAGAGGATTTACAGTGAATAGTTTTGTCTTAAATAGCATTCGTTTTGTATTATTTGTACTGTTTCAGGTACTGATCTTAAACAACCTGGAGCCTGGATTAGGCCTCTATGCCATGATCTATCCTTTATTCATCCTGATGCTCCCCTTTCAAATGGGAACAGTACCGCTCATGCTGGCAAGTTTTGCTTTCGGATTGGTGATAGATTCTTTTTCAAACACCTTTGGACTTCATGCTTCAAGCGCTGTAGTCATGGCTTTTTTTCGTCCGCTTATTTTCAAATGGCTATCCCCCAGGGACGGATATGACAGTGTGGAATCCGTAAATGTTTATTCGATGGGTGGCCGCTGGTTTTTGTTTTCCTACGGAACACTTTTGCTGATCCATCATGCCTGGTTTTTTATCATCGAATCGTTTAAATTGAATGAATTCCTTTGGATTCTCATCAAAATCGGATTAAGCGTGCCGTGTTCTTTTTTATTAAGTTTATTAGTACAATTTATCTTCATTTCTAATAAAAAAGCAGTACGATGAACCTGGACGGAAGAAAATATGTCATCCTTGTATTTTTTATCCTCGTCGGGTCCATTTACCTGATTCGTCTGTTCTTTATGCAGGTAGTAGATGATACCTGGAAACTCCGTGCGGCAGAAATTGCCGAGAAAAGACTGGAAATTACTCCGCCAAGAGGAATCGTTTATGACCGGCGTGATAAAAAAGTAGTAACAAACAGAAGTTATTACAACCTGATGATGAAGGAAGAAGATATCCATGATCTTGATACGGTTGCTTTTGGTAAGTTGGTGGGTATGACACCGCAGGAAGTAAAGGACCAATTCTATAAAATCCGAAAAAGAGAAGGAAAGTCCAAAAATAGAAGTACCGGGAAAATGGAAGATAATTACCGCCCGGAACGCCCCTATCCTTTCATAAAAGAACTAACGATTGACGAAATTACCCGCATTGCTCCGCATTTGGAGAAATTTCCCGGATTTTACGAAGATTTGACCTCTATGAGGAGCTACCCATTTTCGGGCGGAGCAAATATTTTCGGTTATCTGAATGAAGTTTCACAGGAGGAAGTAGATGCGGACCGTTTCTATAAACCGGGATACCAAATAGGAAGGGCCGGTATCGAGCGTTATTACGAAAAGGAACTCCGTGGTCAAAAAGGAATTAAATATGTGGTAACTTCTGCCATGATGAATGCTATTGAATCTTATGCCGGAGGAAAATACGATACCTTAGCCGAACAAGGTCCGGCGCTGCATTTAGGGCTGGACATCCAACTCCAGGTTTACGGTGAAAAACTGATGCAGAACAAACGCGGTTGTATCGTTGCAATTGAGCCGAAAACAGGTGAAATTTTAGCATTGGTTTCGGCGCCAAGTTTTGATCCGAATATTTTGGTAGGACGAAGAAATATCGGGCAGAATTATTCTAAATTATTGCTCGATGAAGGAAAACCTTTGTATCCAAGGCCTTTGGCTGCAGAATATCCTCCGGGATCTATCTTCAAATTATTGCAATCATTGATTGGTTTGCAGGAAGGTGTTATTACTCCTGAATCCGGATTTCCCTGTACAAAATCCATGGTAGGTTGCCACGATCACGCCAGTGCGTCGAATTTACCGGATGGAATTAAACATTCCTGCAACCCTTATTTTTATTACGTAATGCGCCGAATTATCCAACAGGGTAAGAAACGCTCTGTTTTCGCGGATGCAGAAATCGGATTGAATAATTGGTATGACTATATCATGAGTTTTGGCCTCGGAAGTCAGTTTGATACCGACGTTACGGGAATGCGTTCGGGCTTGATCCCGAATTCAGCATATTACGATAAATGGTACGGACACAATACGTGGGCTTTCTCTACCATTCGTTCCATTTCAATCGGACAGGGAGAGGTGAAAGTAACGCCTCTTCAAATGGCCAATATTGCTGCAATTATTGCAAACCGCGGATGGTATTATACACCCCATTTTGTGCGTTCGATCGGAAATAAAGGACCGCTGCCGCAGTTCAAAAAAGTCCACCGGACAAAGGTCGATGCAAAAAACTTCGATCCGGTGATTGAAGGAATGCGGAGAGCGGTTTACGAACCAGGTGGGACGGCAAAAAAATCACAGGTAGAAGGAATGATTGTTTGCGGTAAAACCGGGACAGCTCAAAACCCGCACGGAGAAGATCACTCGGTATTCATCGCATTTGCACCGATGGATAATCCAAAAATTGCCATTGCAGTTTTCATTGAAAATGCCGGATTTGGTGGTGTTTGGGCTGCTCCAACTGCAAGTTTGATGATGGAAAAGTACATTCACCGGAAAATAAAAGATAAGGCAAAGGAACAGATGATTGTTAATGCGAATTTGTTGAATATTAAGGCTCGCCCTAAGAAGAAGAATTAGCCGCGGCTAATGAAAAATGAACAAGCGGCAGTGCAGTTCAATATAAAAGAATTGATTTTTAGAAAAGAGTTGGCTAATGAAAAATGAACAAGCGGCAGTGCAGTTCAACAAAAAGTGGTTGATATTAGAAAGAGTTAGCTTCTGAAAAATGATCCGCCGCGGCGGAGCAGTGGCGATAACAAAGAAGAATTGATTACGAAGGAAAATAAATGAGAAGAGAAGATTCCCTTACACAACACGTGGACTGGTGGTTACTTTCAATAGTGATCATCATGTTGGGCATGGGAATTGCAAACGTTTACTCCGCAGCTTACGATCCGGACCATCCCAATATTTTTGACTTTTCGCAAAAGTATGGTAAGCAGATCATGTGGGTGGGAATTTCCATTTTTCTTGGATTCCTCGTGTTTTTGATCGATTCGGATATCTACCGCAAGTTCGCCATCCCGATTTACCTGTTTTGTTTTGCCTTACTGATCGTTGTTTTGTTCACTCCCAAAATCAATGGTGCAAGGGCCTGGCTGGGAATTGGTTCTTTAGGGATTCAGCCCGCCGAGTTTATGAAAATAGGAACAGCTATTGCGCTCTCCCGATACGTTTCTGCAGTCAATGTGAAAAACCAGAACGTGCAGACAGTCCTGATAGCATTGGCAATCGTGATGATTCCAATGGTGTTGATCCTGCTTCAGCCTGATGCCGGAACATTTGTAGTCTTTACCTCCTTTTTCTTTGTACTGTATCGCGAAGGGATCACCTTTGATCCGCTGGTATTGAAAGTAGTGAATCTGATTCCCGGCGTTCGTTTCAAAGATACCTGGGTGGGAAGCCACTTTATTCCGATCTTATTCTACGTGGTTTTCCTTTCCATCATTACGCTTTTGATGAGTAGTAATGAGTATGAATTCACGTTCATGCCCGGAGTATTGATTCCCGGATTTTATGGGGTAATTACGGTAATCACGGTGATAGCTTTAATCGCCTATTTGATCTTGCGTTGGGTTTCTGCTAAACGCGAGCAGCGAAGAATTTTGTTGGTTATTATTACCGGCTGGTTTCTATCCGTTGCCGTTTCTACAACCGTTAACTTCTCTTTTTCCAGTTTAGCTCAGCACCAGAAAGACCGCATCGAATTGGTTTTGGGTTTGCGCAAAGACGATGACGGAAAGGATTATAACCGGAATCGTGCAATGGCTGCAGTAGGTTCCGGAGGAATGTTCGGAAAAGGCTACAAGAAAGCAAGTGTAGCGAGTGTTCGTTCCAACCACGTTCCGGAAAGTGAAACGGATTTTATCTTTTGTCCGCTTGCCGAAGAATGGGGATTCATGGGAAGTTTGGTCATAGTATTCCTGTTTATGGGAATGCTGTTCCGCGTCATAGTCATCGCAGAACGGCAGCGCTCAACTTTTAACCGGGTGTACGCCTATTGTGTTGCCATGATTGTCTTTTATCACTTTGCGGTTAATATCGGTATGAATATCGGTTTGGCGCCGGTAATCGGAATTCCATTGCCATTCTTTAGCTACGGAGGATCTTCCCTCATGTCATTCTCCATGCTGCTTTTCATCCTGTTGAAACTGGATAGCCAGCGCAGGGATGTGCTTTTCTAAAAATTCAAAAAGTGCCTTCGACTCCGCTCAGGCACCTTTTGAAAGTGTTTTTTGTAAAGAATTAGTATGGAGGCTGAGCGGAGTCGAAGCCTCAATTATTCCGGCCATTCAATATCTTCTTCCGGCTCGTCTTCTTTCTTCTTCTTCTTTTTGTCCTTTTTCCAGTCGAAAGTATATTCCAAAGAAAGAATGTGCTCGTTGTAATTATTCTTGGTATTGAATTTCTGCCCGTAGTAATAGGTCAGTGAAACTGCGTTTGATTTCGGCAAATCGAAGTTCAGCGTTAAGCCATAACGCACGCGATTCCAAGTATGGCCCAACGGTCCGTTATTCGGATTATAGAAAAACTCGACAGCAGCTCCCGGTGTGATCTTGGATTTTGGTTTATCCCATTCCACGTGTGGTTTCACACGAATAGCCGGGTCCAAATCGCCTCCTGTTGTGGCAAATCCACCAATGTACATTTGATAACGGAAACGGGCTCCAAATTTGATTTGCTTCACTTTGTGACGGAAATCCGCATTGAAATTCAAACGATGACTATTGTCATAGTTTCTGCGTTCGTCATAGTTCGTAATGATCCTGTACTCGATAGAAGGTCTGAACCAATCAAGCTTGGTGTATTTTAAACTCGCTTCCTGGTATAAAGTAGCCAGCTGACCATAATTGTTCAGACGCAGGTTCGTATTCAGACTTGCTTCCAGGTCGAATTTAATCTCACGTTTTACACCGGCACTAAACCAAAATTGTCCTCTTGTGCTCTGCTGGTTCCAGGCCAGGAAACATGGCGCGAGGAAAAGACCAGCAATAATGAAGGACTTCATTTAGTTTTTGGTTAGCGTAATGATACCGATATCCGCATTTTCCTTTTTACCGATCGATATTGTCTTAGTGACAACTTCCAAAGTCTTGTAATCATCGTCGTTATTAGGAAGGTTGTTTCCGGGGTGGAAAACTTCGCTGTACCCGAAAATGGTGTAAGTACCCGGCTGTAAAAACTCAAATTTGAAAGATCCGTCATAGGAAACTTCAATCTTGTCGTCATACATCGCATCACCATCTCCGTAAACGATATACAAATCTTCTTTTGCACCCGCATACGATACTGTATCCGTTACAACTCCGTTGATGCGCAATTTTTCATCCACCATCACAGTCCCTGAAATAGATGCACGACCGCCATCACCTTCTACTTTTTTACATGCTGAAACTGCGGAGAGAATTACAATTCCAAAAATTAGTTTTTTCATTAGTCTGGTTTTATAGAGACACAATATTAAGAGAATTTTAATCAAATAAGTCCTATATAATAACGATTTACAAAATAAAAATGAACTCGCTGGCTACTTTTGATGAAATAATACGTCTAATGTTTGGATTATAACATAAAAGATTCGTAAAATTATACACTCTTTAAATGAAAACTACGCATGAAATTGCTACCTCTCTTTAAAACGGCTTGTTTCCTGTTACTTATTTTGCTGTCCTCCAGAGCAAATTCTCAGGTCGTAATCAATGAATATTCCTGTTCGAATATGAACGGTCCTACTGATGCTTTCGGTGAGCGTGAGGATTGGATTGAATTATACAATGCGGGTGGAGCTGCAGTGGATTTGACCGGTTATTATTTGTCGGACAACGATAACAATCCGCAAAAGTGGCAGATTCCTTCGGGATCTATTGCTGCCGGGGGCTACAAAATGATTTACTGCAGTGGCCGCGGAATAGTTTCCGGAAATGAAATTCATCCGAGCTTTAACCTGGCTCAAACTTCCGGTGAATGGTTTATTTTGACCAGCCCCGCGAATGTTACGGTAGATTTCATCGAGTTTACTCAAATGACCAAACAAAATCATTCCATTGGTCGTCAGACACCAACAGGTGCAGCTGTATGGAGACTTTTCACTACTCCAACACCAAATGCTGCAAATACCGGCGGAATTAACTTTTATACTCCCACACCTGTATTCAGTATCACACCCGGATTTTTTGGGGGCACACAAAACGTGGCAATTACCTGTCCGTTAGGATCTGCAACGATCCGATATACGACAGATGGTTCCGAGCCTACAACAACTTCTACCCTCTATGCCGGACCAGTTGCAATTACTTCTACTAAAGTGTTGCGTGCTAAAGCATTTTCAACGGATCAGCCGAGTTTCACCATGTCGGGAACTTATTTCATCAACGTCAATCATACCGTTCCTATCGTTTCGATTGCCGGAGCAGGTTCCGGATCTGTAGCAACTTTGTTGGCAGGAACGCAAATTGAACCACAGGGATTCTTTGAATTATGGGAAGCTGATGAAACCTTTGCAGGTAAAGGAGAAGGACAGTTCAATAAGCATGGAAACGATTCCTGGGCTTATCCGCAAAGAGGATTCGACTTTATTATGAGAGATCAATATGGATACGAGCATGAGATCGAACATCAAATTTTCCCTTCCGTAAACCGCGATAAATTCCAGCGCTTAATTCTAAAACCTGCTGCAAGTGATAATTATCCTTTTGAAACAGGCGGTGCACACATTCGCGATGCCTTTGTTCATACCCTTTCTCAACGCGCAGACCTTAAACTGGATGAGCGTACCTGGAGACCATGTGTCGTTTATTTGAACGGACAATATTGGGGAGTTTACGAATTGCGTGAAAAAGCGGATGATGCGGATTTTACCAAACATTATTACAATCAGGATAAATTCAACTTACAATATTTGAAAACATGGGGAGCAACCTGGCAGGAATATGGTGCACCTAATGCACTGACCGATTGGAACGCGCTTAGAGCTTATATCAACGCCAACAATATGGGACCCGGGGCTCCTTTCACCTATGTGGACACTCAATTGAACTGGGAGTCTTTAGTGGACTATTTTGTGATCAATTCCTACATTGTCAGCCAGGACTGGTTAAACTGGAATACGGGTTGGTGGCGTGGAATGGATCCTGCAGGTGATAAAAAGAAATGGCGTTATATCCTTTGGGATATGGATGCTTGTTTCGGACATTACATCAATTTCACAGGTATTCCCGATCCTAGTGCAAATGCAGATCCTTGTAACGCAGAAAATCTTCCCAATCCGGGTGGACAGGGTCATACTGCCATTATTCAAAAGTTGATCAACGAAAATCCAACGGTAGAACAATACTACATTTCAAGATACATTGATTTGGTAAACACGCATTTTTCCTGCGCTTACATGAATAACCTGCTGGATAGTATGGTAAACCAGATTGCTCCGGAAATGACCGCACATTGTACAAGATGGGGAGGTTCTGTTGCAGGTTGGCAGGCAAACGTTCAGGATATGAGAGATTTCATCAACCTGAGATGTACTGCTCTTAATCAGGGATTGATTGATTGTTATCAGGTTACAGGTCCGAATCCGGTTGTCGTAACTGTGAGCCCGGTTAACTCGGGTGAAGTAAAAGTAAATTCAATTTGGGCACCTTCGTATCCCTGGAATGCCACTTATTTTGGAGGAATTCAAACAAACTTAATAGCGAAGCCGCTCACAGGATTCGTCTTCTCACATTGGGAAAATACAGCAAACACCTACACTTTACCAATAGCTCAGGATACAAACTCCATGGATATTGTTAATCCGGTAACGATCACAGCAGTCTTTATCCCGGACAACCCGGATATTGATGGCGATGGTTGTACCAATACAGATGAAATTTTGGCCGGAACAGATCCGAATGTGGCAGACACAGACGGTGACGGAGAAAACGATTGTGTTGAAATTGGTCCGGACCCGAATAATCCACTCGATACGGATGGTGACGGAGTAATTGATGGTTTGGAATCTGGCAGCACTGATGCAGATGGCGATGGTTTTCCGAATGAAACGGACCCGGCAAATACAGATCCGTGTATTCCGAATCCAAATGCTGGTCCATGTGACCAGGATGGTGATGGATTAACGAATGCTCAGGAAGGAACTGCGGGAACCAATACTACTAACCCGGATACGGATGGTGACGGGATCAATGATGGAGATGAGGTAACAAATGGTACAAATCCATTGGATCCGTGTGATCCGCCAAATGCTACTCCGGCTTGTAACGTAGATACGGACGGCGATGGTATTTTGGATGGTTCTGAAGCGCAATACGGCACTGACCCTAACAATCCGGATACAGATGGTGATGGGATCAATGACGGGGATGAAATCGCGAACGGAACAAATCCGCTTGATTCATGTGATCCGAGTCCGGTAGGACCAAATTGTTTCCTTGGATTCCATTTCCCTACAGCTTTCTCTCCGAATGGAGACGGACTGAATGACTATTTAGGCCCTAGAGTCGGAATTGATGTGCTTTCATTCACCTGGTATGTTTATGACCGTTGGGGGAACAGAATGATCATGAGTTCTGATCCGGCATTCAAATGGGACGGAATCTTTAATGGCGTAAAAATTAATACGGGAGTATATGCTTATCAGGCGGAAGTGATTTACACAGACGGCAGAAATGAAACGTATACCGGTAATGTTACTGTAACAAGATAAATCATGAGAGGAGGGGTTTTAACGGCACTTGCATTTCTGACAGCTTTGTCAGCAGGTGCCCAGGATTTTCATGTGACTCAAATTCTTCAGTCTGCGAATTTGCTCAATCCCGGAGCCGTCGGAGTGTATGATGGTTGGGAACGGGTTGCAATTCAACACAGAAATCAATGGCTGGGTGGAGGTACAACGTATATGACTACAGGTCTGACAGCTGATGCCAATTTCTTCAAAAGCGATCGAAAACCAAAAGCGCATTTGGGTGTTGGTTTGCAGGTTTATAATGATATTGCCGGAAGTTCCGGCTACGGACTTCAAACCGGTTCTGTTGCCGTTTCAGGGATTCTCCCGGTTGGAAACGGGAGTCAGCTCTCACTGGGACTTCAGGGAGGAATTGGGAACCGTTCCGGAAATATGTCGCGATTGATCTACGATTCCCAGTGGAATGGAACCGATGGCTATGATCCAACCATTGTCAGCGGTGAAACAGGAAGTTTAAGTTCATTCATCTACCCGGATGTCTCAACCGGTCTTTTATACCAGTTTGATGGCGGTCAGAGCAGCTTTGCCCGAAACAACGACATGAAATTCCAGGCTGGTTTTTCGGTTTACCATGTAAATGCACCTGCTATTCGTTTCCGCACGGGTTCCGGAGAACAATTGGCACGAAAATACGTTGGAATGCTCAAGTATTCAATGGATATTCCGGGAACAAAAATGGCATTTGATGCACAATTCGCACAGTTTGTTCAGGGCGGACATTACGAATCGATTTTAGGATTGATTTTGAGAAGACGTTTCCAGGACGGAGGTAAAATTACCGGACTGAACCAGGATGCATTTTTGGGACTTGGAGTTTATACGCGTCTAAAAGATGCTATTTCGCCGACGATGCAGATTGATTGGAGAGGATTCCATTTTGGAGTTTCTTACGACATGACTTTATCAGCTTTGAGACACGGTTATAAAGGCGGAAGCCTGGAGTTTTCGATCAGCTATACGAATTTGAATAACGCGATCTTCAAGACCAGAAGAAAAGGTTTTAGATGATACTATTCATTGCTTTATTGAAACCGGCTTTAGTTTTCTAAGTCGGTTTTTTTGTTTTCAGAGACAAGAGTACAGGTATCCGGATTAACCCGGGTAACTAGTTAAGCAACTCATTTTTGAGGAAATTGTTGGTAATTAATTATGAGTAAACTACAACGGTTTTCCATTTAAAATCAATACTTTTGCGCCCTCGAATCAGGGATAAAGTTGATATATGGAAAACACAAAAAAAATCACGGGAGCTTTAATTTCAGTTTACTACAAAGATGGGTTAGAACCAATCGTACGTAAATTACATGCGGAAAACGTTCCCATTTATTCTACCGGTGGAACGCAAACATTTATTGAAGGACTGGGAATTCCTGTGATCCCTGTGGAATCCATGACTTCTTATCCGGAGATTTTTGGAGGACGTGTAAAAACCTTGCATCCTGCAATTTTCGGAGGAATTCTTCACAGAAGAAATCTTCAATCCGATTTAGACCAGGCAAAACAATTCAACATTCCAACCATTGACCTGGTAATTGTGGATTTGTATCCTTTCGAAGAAACAGTTGCTTCAGATGCTGATCACCAATCCATCATCGAGAAAATTGATATCGGTGGAATCTCATTGATCCGTGCAGCAGCGAAAAATTACAACGATGTGGTCATAATTCCTTCTGTTAATCAATATGCTGAATTCTTAGACATTTTGAATAACCAGGGTGCTTCATCTGCATTGGAACAAAGAAAACAGTTTGCTAAAAAAGCATTCATGGTCTCTTCCCATTACGATACACACATCTTTAATTACTTCAACGAAGGCGAGGAAACCCCGGTTTTCAAACAAAGTATTTTAGAGAGCCAATCCTTGCGCTACGGTGAAAATCCGCATCAAAAAGGATGGTTCCACGGTGATTTTAAAGCCATGTTTGACCAATTACACGGAAAAGAATTGTCCTACAATAACTTGCTGGATGTGGACGCTGCAGTTCAGCTAATGGCTGAATTTGAGAACAACGATCCTACATTCGCAATCCTGAAGCACAATAATGCATGTGGATTAGCCACACGTCCGACATTATCGCAAGCATACGCTGATGCACTTGCCGGAGACCCGACTTCTGCTTTCGGAGGAATTTTAATTGCAAACCGTCCAATTGATTTGGCAACAGCAAACCAGGTGAACGACCTTTTCTGTGAAGTAGTCATTGCTCCCGGATTTGATGCAGATGCAGAACAAGTATTGAAAAGTAAGAAGAATCGTATTTTATTGGTTCAAAAGAAAGTAGAATTGCCTGCGCGACAGTTCCGGACATTGTTGAACGGTGTTTTGGAGCAGGATAAAGACATGTTGTCAGAATCAGCGGTAAACTTTGAATCAAAAACAAGTTCTGTTCCCACAGCACAAGAAGTAGAAGACCTGATCTTCGCCAATAAATTGGTGAAACACACTAAGTCAAACACAATTGTGTTAGCAAAAAACGGTCAGCTGTTGGCAAGCGGAACGGGTCAGACATCACGTGTAGACGCCTTACGTCATGCAATTGACAAAGCAAAATCTTTCGGATTCGACCTAAAGGGTTCCGTAATGGCTTCAGATGCGTTTTTCCCATTCCCGGATTGTGTTGAAATTGCACATCATGCAGGAATTAAAGCGGTTGTTCAACCGGGGGGTTCAATCAAGGATGAATTATCGATCGATTACTGCAATGCGAATGGAGTTGCCATGGTATTTACAGGAAACAGACATTTTAAGCATTAACAGACAACTATTCAGATAAGGTTAAGGAGCTGAAAAGGCTCCTTTTTCGTTTCTTTATCTGAACAGATCAATTCTTAACACAATGTTAACAAAGCACTTGTTATTGTTGAGCTGTAGCGAATTTGATTATGCCGAAAATATTAGTTCAAGAACCCTTTTTGAACATTGAAACACCTGAAATATTTCTTTCGGATAATAAACTTTTAAATTCCCAAATCCGTGTTCTAATTTTGCACGTACATAGGTGGTATTAAATTTAGGTATAATGAAATTTGTTTTATTCTTTTTGCTAACAATACCAACCTTCTCACTATTAGCGCAACATCAATATAAAATTGAGTTGAACGCAACCCTCACTGAAAGTAAGTCTTATTTATCCCTTATCGAGAACCACATTCCCGATACGTATTCCCGTTCTGTAGCAGACAATCTGATTCAGTTCAGTACAGGAGTCAATTATTCGATAGCTTACATCGATTCAGTGGCGCGTATTTCAGGAGTTATTTCCGGAACTGTTACAAAAACAAAAGGTCCTGTCCGATCTATCGAGAAAGTTGGGGGCACCAATTGTGGAACAGCGGAACAAATTTGTACAAGCTCTTCACTTCCCGGTAACAGCGCCGGTTTTGGAAACCAGGAGCTAAACGGTACAAATCAGGGATGTTTGGGAGCTGAACATCAATCCTCGTGGTATTACATCAATGTTCAGATAGGAGGCTCCATGTCGTTCCGAATTAATCCCACTTCTGCTTCGGATTATGATTTTGCGCTTTGGGGACCTTTTACATCTGCAAATGCAGCAGCTAACTGTCCGCCTGTTACCGGACCCGTTCGTTGTTCTTTTGCAGCAGGTACGGGAGCTACGGGAATTCGTGTCGGAGAACCCGATAACAGTGAGGGAAGTGGAGGAGACCGATGGGTAAACGCTTTGAACGTATCTGCTAACCAGGTTTATATTTTGCTAATCGATAATTTTAATGCTACCGGAATCGGATATACGTTTGATTTCAATTGGAACACAAATCTCACAACAGCAATTATTGGTTGTACCCCGGTTACTTTACCGGTAGAGATGAGTAAATTCTCAGGAGCTTATTCTTCCAATGTGAATGCCATCAGCTGGTCCACGGAGACAGAAATAAATAATGATTATTTTGAAATCGAATGGACAACCACTCCTGCAGAGAACTCTTCCTGGAATAAGTTGGATGAAATTGACGGAGCCGGAAACAGTCAGTCTAAAATAGACTATTCGATTAACCATTACACTTATACAAGAAATACAATCAACTATTACCGGATCAAACAAGTGGATTATAACGGACAAATCCGTTCATATCCGGAAATCATTGCGATTGATAATCGCATGAAATCAGAAAAAGTGGTGAAGGTGGTAAACCTTCTGGGGCAGGAAGTTTCCGAGTCCGAAAAAGGGTTGGTTATCTATGTTTATGATGACGGAACAACTGAAAAAAGGATCAATTAATAAAGATTTACAGCATTGAATTTTGAAGGGGCGAAAATTATTTCGCCCCTTCATGTATTTACTAACATTCTTTTAAGAATATTCCGATTATTTAGTCTAATTTTGTAACCATTTCCCGGAATTTACGAATAAAGGGATCACAAAGCAAAAAGGAGCGCGCTAGATGGGATTGTTTAATTTTCTGACACAAGAAATTGCTATTGACTTAGGTACTGCAAACACACTGATTATCATGAATGATAAAGTAGTGGTGGACGAGCCTTCAATTGTAGCAAAAGATATTCAAACGGGTAAAGTTGTTGCCATCGGTAAGAAGGCACAGCAAATGCACGGAAAAACGCACAAATTAATCGAGACAGTCAGACCCTTGAAAGATGGCGTAATTGCAGATTTTCAGAGTGCTGAACAAATGATTCGCGGTTTTATCAAAATGATCAATCCGGGAAGAAGAATGTTCAATCCTAGTTTGCGAATGGTGATTTGTATCCCTTCCGGGATTACAGAAGTAGAGAAACGTGCAGTACGTGACTCCGCTGAGCACGCCGGAGCCAAAGAAGTTTATTTGATCCATGAGCCTATGGCTGCTGCAATCGGTATTGGTATCGATGTGGAAGAGCCAATGGGAAACATGATCATTGATATAGGTGGTGGTACCTCGGAAATTGCAGTCATTGCATTGGGAGGAATCGTTTGTGATAAGTCTATTCGTATTGCAGGAGATGATTTCACTTCCGACATCGAAGAATACATGCGTCGCCAGCACAACATTTTAGTGGGTGAGCGAACAGCAGAGCAAATCAAGATCGAAGTAGGAGCAGCGCTTCCGGAATTGGAGAATCCACCGGCAGATTACGCAGTTCGTGGTCGTGACTTAATGACTGGGATTCCAAAGGAGATCATCATTACTTATTCTGAAGTTGCACACGCATTAGACAAAACGATTTCCAAGATCGAAGAAGCGATTTTGAGTGCTTTGGAGCAAACACCGCCGGAACTTTCTGCCGATATCTACAAAACAGGAATTTATCTTGCTGGTGGTGGATCTATGTTGCGTGGTTTGGATCGCAGAATCAATGAGAAAACAAAATTACCTGTTCACATCGCTGAAGATCCATTGAGAGCTGTGGCACGCGGAACAAGTATCGCATTGAAGAACCTGGACCGTTTCCAGTTCCTGATCAAAGATTAATCAAACAAAATATCACATAAAACAGTAGGGGCGCAAAATTTTGCGCCCCTACTTTGTTTATATTTGTTACAAATCGATTACATGAATATCCCCGACTCTGCTCATAATCTTACCTGCTATTTCACCTGGATGGGTGAAGACGGAATTGCAAGAACGCAAGTCAAAAAAGGTTCGGAAGTGAAACTGGAACATGCGCAGGAAAATTCGGTGGTGGTAAACAGCTTTTATGTCGACACAAAATTCCCCCTATTGATCGATGCACGCGGAATCAAATCCATGGAACGGGAAGCACGCGGTTTTTTCACCGCCAACGGCAGGGAAACAAACACACTTGCATTCGCGATCATCATCGACTCTTCCGTGAGTAAGGTTGTTGGAAATTTTTTCATGGGAATCAGCAAACCGAGAGTACCAACTAAGTTATTTTTGCAGGAAGAAGCCGCATTGGAATGGCTGGATAAATTCAAAGCATAATCATGGATCCGAACGAAGCCAAATATATTCAGGAGCGCACCAATGCGATATTGGATGTTATTATGGCTTATGCACGATTGGATTTCACCCAAAAAACAGAAGTCACCGACAAGGACGATGTATTCGATGCCATTGCCTCCGGAGTAAATATGCTGGGAGAAGAATTGGAAAACTCTGTCATTACACTCCAGGAACGCGAGGCGCTTTTAAAAGAAGTGCACCACCGGGTGAAGAACAACCTTCAGATCATTTCCAGTTTGATGAATCTCCAGGCTTCCTATACCAAGGATGAAAAATTCCTCGCCCTCATTCGGGAATGCCGCAACCGGATCATTTCCATGTCGATGATCCATGAAATGCTTTACCGAACAAAAGATCTCAGCCGTATCCAGGTCCTGGATTATATCAAAACGCTCACGCTGAGTATAAATAGTTCGTTCTCTGGAAGCGTTTCGGATGTGGATTTTGAATACGACATCGACGAAACCATTTACCTGGAAGCAGAACGGATGATCCCGATCGGACTAATCATTAACGAAGCAGTCAGCAATAGTTTCAAATACGCATTCCCGGACCGAAAAGGTATTATCCGGATTAGTTTTCAGAAAAAGAAAGCACAATTTTGTCTCAAAATATCAGACAATGGAATCGGTTTACCGGCTGAAACCCAAACTGAAGAGTTTGAAAGCCTCGGAATTCAGTTGATCGGTGCACTATCTGACCAGCTTTCTGCAGAACTGAAAATCCTGCGCGAAACCGGGTTGGGGTACGAACTGCATTTTAAAAGTGAGAATTGAAAAGAAAAAAGCATTAAAGCCTTTTTTCGAATTTGACCATACAATCTTAGTGAACCATTTCGACCTTTTGAACTTTCTTATCGGCCTCAACGCTCAGGATAATCTTGGCAATATTCGTCGTAAACAACTTCACTGCAATTGCGAGTAAAATAATCCCGAATACCTTTTTCATGATCGCAATTCCGCCGGGACCAAGTACTTGTTCGATCTTTTTCGTTAGTCGAAGTACGATATAAACGATCAATACATTGATAAGTATTGCCAATATGATATTGATATTCTGGAATTCTGCGCGAAGTGAAACCAAAGTTGTCATCGTTCCGGCGCCGGCAATGATTGGGAAAGCTAATGGAACGACACTTGCCGTTTTACCCGAAACAGAATCGCGGAACAAACGCACCCCCAGGATCATTTCCAGTGCCATGGCGAAGAGAATTAACGAACCGGCCACTGCAAACGAACCGATATCTACGCCGAATAATTTCAGGATAGATTCTCCCAAAATCAAAAATCCGATCATAATTCCAAGGGAAACGAAACTCGTTCTCGCCGGATGGATATCTCCCGATTGTTCCTTGATCTTAATGATCACAGGTACAGATCCGATCACATCAATTACCGCAAATAGTACCATGGAAGCTTTGAAAAGTTCGCCCCAGTCAAAGGCGAGGAAATACTTCATCATATCTTAGTGAGTTAAAACCGTTCGTTCTACAATGATAGGAAAATGTTTGTGTTCCAAAGAATGAATTTTTTCAGCTAGTGAGTCCCAGGTGTCAGTTGGAGTTAATTCCGTTTCAAACTGGGCAAGGATTTCTCCCTTGTCAAATTCTTCATCTACCAGATGAATGGAAATGCCGCTCTTCAGTTCTTTCCCACCAATAACTGCTTCATGTACAAATCGGCCATACATTCCTTTTCCTCCGTATTTTGGAAGAAGTGAAGGGTGAATGTTGATAATGCGATTGTGGTAACCACGAATAATGTTGACCGGAATCTTGCGTAGAAATCCGGCAAGAATAATCCAGTCGACGGCTCTGTAATCCAATTCCTGAAGTACCGTAAGTCCGCTTTCAAATGCTTCATTACTGAAAACCAAAACCTCTATTCCCAGAGATTCTGCTTTGGCCACAACAGGAGCATCAGCCTTGTTACAAACTAAAGTTTTCACTTCAATTTGCGGATGATTCTGAAAGAAATGAATCAAATTCACGGCATTTGAACCGTTACCCGATGCGAATAACGCGATGGATTTCTTATTCATGGGACAAAGTTACACAATCCAAATGACACAGCACAGGCGGATTTCAAGCTAAAAACGAGATTTTCCAACTAGTTAAAATGTAATTAAGTCACTTTATATTTTGTTTTTATCGCATTTCCTATTTTCTTTGCAAGCTGAAAAACCTTATAAAAGAATTGAGATGTCTGATATCAAATCAAGAGTAATATCTATTATCGTAGATAAGTTAGGAGTTGAAGAAAGCGAAGTTACAAACGAAGCAAGCTTCACAAATGATCTAGGTGCTGATTCACTAGATACTGTAGAATTGATCATGGAATTCGAGAAAGAATTCAACATCGCTATTCCAGATGATCAAGCTGAGAACATTCAAACAGTTGGTGACGCAGTTTCTTATATCGAGCAAAACGCTAACTAAGAGATCTTAGTTTTCCAAGCATTAGAGAACGAATTAAAATTTTATGGAGCTTAAAAAGGTTGTTGTAACTGGTTTGGGTGCTATTACACCTATTGGTAATACTGTTGCGGAATATTGGGATGGGTTACTGAATGGGAAAAGTGGTGCTGCACCAATTAAACAATTCGATGCTTCGTTATTTAAGACGCATTTTGCTTGTGAGATCAAAAATTTTAATATCGAGGATCACCTCGATAGAAAAGAAGCACGGAAATTAGATCAATTTTCACAATACGCCATGGTTTCTGCTAAAGAAGCCATGGCTGATTCTGGATTGATGGAATCGAACCCGAATGTAGACCGTATCGGTGTGATTTGGGGTTCGGGAATCGGTGGTTTAAAAACGTTCCAGGATGAAGCTCAAAACTTCTTCGCCGGCGACGGAACACCGAGATTCAATCCGTTCTTTATCCCTAAAATGATCGCGGATATCGCCGCAGGTCATATTTCCATTGAATACGGCTTGAGAGGTCCGAATTACGTAACAGTTTCGGCTTGTGCTTCATCTACCAACGCAATCATTGATGCATTTAACCTAATTCGTTTGGGGAAAGCAGATGCTATTGTTACCGGCGGATCTGAAGCTGCAGTTAATCAAATGGGAATGGGAGGATTCAATGCTTTGAAAGCCCTTTCAACGCGCAATGATTCTCCGGAGACCGCTTCCCGACCGTTTGACTTAGACCGTGATGGTTTTGTCTTAGGTGAAGGTGGTGGTGCATTGATCCTGGAAGAGTACGAGCATGCAAAGAAGCGTGGAGCTAAAATCTATGCGGAAGTACTTGGAGGTGGAATGTCGGGTGATGCTTATCACATGACTGCTCCGCATCCGGATGGAATCGGTGCAAGAAACACCATGATCGCTGCCCTGGAAGACGCTGAGTTGGATCCAAGTGCCATCGATTATGTAAACGTTCACGGAACATCTACTCCGCTTGGAGATATCGCTGAAACAAAAGCGATCCTGCAGGTATTCGGAGAACATGCTTACAAGTTGAACATCAGTTCCACAAAATCGATGACCGGTCACTTATTAGGTGCGGCAGGTGCTATTGAAGCCATTGCATGTATCCTGGCAGTTAAAAATGACATCGTTCCACCAACGATCAATCATTTTACAGACGATCCGGAAATCGACAACAAATTAAATTTCACATTTAATAAAGCTCAGCACCGTACCGTGGATGTTGCCTTATCAAACACCTTCGGATTCGGTGGTCACAATACTTCTGTGATCGTGCGAAAGTATAAAGGGTAAAAATTAGGTGCGGCTACGATTACCATTTTTTAAGCAAAACCGGTCTCCCGAAGACGTTGCATTCATTCGATTTTTCGTTAATCGTTTTGGATATCGTCCGAAGAATATCAACTTGTTTTACCAGGCGGTAACTCATCGCTCCATTGCTTATCACGGTCAGAAAGATTTTTCCAACGAACGTTTAGAATTTCTCGGAGATGCCATTTTGGATTCCATTATTGCGGAATTCCTGTTTCAGCGCTTCCCGGAAGAAGACGAAGGTTATCTCACAAAAGTGAAATCCAAGGTCGTTTCCCGCAAAACCCTTTCGGAAATTGGTGAAGAATTGGAATTACGCACCATCCTGCGCTACAACAAAGGCCGCTCGATCAATCTAGCTTCTCTGGAAGGAAATGCCTTCGAAGCCATCATCGGGGCAATCTATCTCGATAGTTCTTATGAAGTGACCAAGAAGATCATCCACAACCATATTTTCCGCAAATATGTGGATCTGAACAAGATCCTGGAAGAAGAGATCGACTTCAAGTCCAAACTGTTCATCTGGAGCCAGAAACGCCGTTTAGCTTTAGAATTCGTGGTTCTCCGCGAAGAAAACAACCACGGAACCTGGTTCTACGAAGTGATCGTGCAGGTAAACGCAGTAAACTACGGAAAAGGAACCGGGAATTCGAAGAAATTGGCTGAGCAGGCTGCGGCTAAGGAAACCTTGATCCTGATGGGAGAAATCTAAACACAGTTTTCGTAGCGTTTTCTTAATTAAATCCTAACTTCCCGAAGATTGCCATGTCTAAGATTATGCGTATCTTCACGTAATAAATTTAAAGTGGATGAGCAAGCAAAAGCGTCATGTACTTTCATTGGAAACATCTGTAGACTTTGAACTGATCGGGATCTGTTCTCACCACAGCGATTACCGACTGGCGTGGGGAATCAACAAGATCCTGGACCTGGAGCTCACAAAAAGCGAAGAGCCCTTTGTCATTCAATCCAAAAAAGGTACAATCGTTTCACAACACAGTTTCCATGTGTTTATCGATGAGGTAGATCACATGGAATGGTATTTAATTAAGAATAAATCGGAAGGAAAATTCCTGATCCCCGAAAAGAACCAAATTGATTATTTTTTGATTCTGAGAGAAAATATTCTCCATGAATTGGACGATTTGGTGGAACGGATCCGGGAATCAAACAGTGTGATGGCTGCTTATGTTTTTGAAGCAGAATCCATCCCTTCCGCAGAACTAATAATTTTTGAATGAAAAAAACAAAGATCGTAGCGACCATGGGTCCTGCTACTGCTGATAAACAAGTACTAAAACAAATGATATTGGATGGTTTGAACGTATGTCGTTTGAATTGTTCACACGGATCGCACGAAGATCACAAGAAAAGCATCGACATGATCCGCGAGATCAACGAAGAAACCGGTTTGAATGTTTCCATCCTGGCAGATTTGCAAGGCCCCAAGATCCGAACTTATGAAATGGAAAACAATGGCGTGATGATGGTTGATGGTGCAATGGTGACGATTGTAACGGAGCGTATTACCGGAACGGCAGAGAAGTTCGGGATCAGTTATTCGTTGATGCCACGGGATGTGTTGCCCGGAGAAGTGATTCTTTTGGACGACGGAAAACTGCAGATGGAAATTGTATCCACAAACGGAACAACGGAGATCAAAGCGAAAGTGATTCACGGGGGAATCCTGTCTTCCAAAAAAGGAGTAAACCTTCCGAATACCAAGATTTCTCTTCCTTCACTGACTGAAAAAGACCGCGAAGATTTGGAGTTTGCTCTGAATAACGATGTGGACTGGATTGGATTATCTTTCGTGCGTTCTGCAAGAGATATTATCGAATTGAAGCACATTATCTCCAATCGCCAGGCGAAGGCTTTGGTGGTGGCTAAAATTGAGAAACCGGAAGCAATTGACGATATTGATGAAATCATCAAAGTAACGGATGCATTGATGGTGGCGCGTGGCGACTTAGGTGTTGAAATTCCTTACCAAAATGTCCCGTTAATTCAGAAAATGTTGATCCGTAAAGGACATCAGCATGCAAAACCGGTGATTGTGGCAACCCAGATGATGGAAAGCATGATTACCAACGTTACACCAACCCGTGCAGAAGTCAATGATGTGGCGAATGCAGTCTTGGATGGTGCTGATGCAGTGATGCTTTCGGGTGAAACATCTGTTGGGAAATTCCCGAATGAAGTGATCCGCACCATGGTCAATATCGTGAATGAAATGGAGAAGTTTGATGGAATCTATCACAAGGACCAGCTTCCGGATAAGTCGCAATCTCGTTTCATCTCAGATTCGATTTGTTTCAATGCCTGCCGATTGGCACAGCGTGTAGAAGCAGATGCGATCATTACGATGTCTTATTCCGGATATACGTCTTACAAAATTGCTTCACAACGGCCAAATGCCCCGATCTTTGTCTTCACAGGAAACAAACAGATCATTACGCAGTTGAGCCTCGTTTGGGGAGTAAGAGCGTTTTACTACGATAAGAAAGTGAGTACCGATCATACGATCGCGGATATTAAATACCTGCTTACCAAAGACGGTTTGTTGAAACAGGGAGATTTGGTGATCAATATTGCCTCCATTCCGATTGAGGAAAATGGAAAATCGAATATGTTGAAATTGAGTTACGTAGAGTAATTCGTTGAATTCGACTTCGCTCAGTCAACTTTTGAGAATATTTGAAAGGTGGCTGAGCGAAGTCGAAGCCCCCTTTCAATCAAGTTTTCCAGCCAAAGTAAACCCGACCCGCTTTGCGAATTTCTTTCCACCACCTTCTGCAGAAAACGCTTCAATTACCGCAATGTAAATCCCGATGGGTGCTTTTTGGTTGTTTGAAGTCACACCATCCCAGGTAAAACTTCCCTGCTGTCCCAACAATTCGCTGGAAAAGAGTGTGTGAATTTCGCGTCCCTGGTTGTCGAAGATTTTTAAGGTAGCGATCATTCCCACATCAAAGTTGTATTGAAACAGCAATACGTCCTGGAACCCGTCATTGTCCGGTGAGAAAATGGGTTCCGTAGTTCCGAAAGTCGAAGACACACTTTCTCCCGATAGGTATTGAGAATTCAACTTTCCGGGAGTTCCAAATCCGATGGGTTCTGCTGCAGTATGCCAGTTCGAAGCACTGGATGAAGCCCCTTCCGGGTTGATGCGTTCCAGCGTTTTGTTTTCGGTATCATCAATGAGCGATAAATGCCAGTCTTCATTATAACTTACTTTATCAACCAGGATCGCATTGTAAATGAGTTGGATCGTGGAAGAATCGTTGTTCAGAGATGGAAGAGAAGTAGCATAAAATCGGCCGGGGACTGATTGAGGGAAAGTACTTTTCTGATAGTTGCTGTCGGGAGTTAGTACTACATAAGAAGCCGGATTCAGGAAGTAATTTTGGGTGAAATGTACGGTATCTTCCCTGTTTGCAATGGCCATTCCGTTTAGGTTAATCACTTTAGACGAACGATTGTAAACTTCCACAAAATCTGACCCGCCGGTTGCCGGATCGAACAGAATCTCATTGATCACCAAATCTCCTGCCTGCGGAACATCTGCCAAAGCAAAGTTCCCGGAAAGTGTTGTTGCATTTAACCAGCAGTCACGGACCAATCCGTAAGAAAATTGATAGTGCTGGCTCAAAACCAGGTTCTCATTGAAAGTAATTAATGCCTGGGTGCTGAAAGCAGATGGCACGGCAACGGATTGAACAGTTAAAGTGGGATTCGACGTAAACAGGGCATTCATCAAACTCAAAGAATCCATTCCTTCGGAAAATTGGACAAGTAAGTAATTTGGAGCGAAGGCAGCTAATCCGCTTAATGCAGGCGCCTGCGTATCCGGAGTAATGTTGTACACGGAGTTTTGTGCCCCGGGAGTTCCGCCATTCCCATTGTTGGAAGCAATCCAGTTTGAAGCGTCCGAACATGGGTCATTCGGATTGATCAATTCCAGCGTATAACCGCCGGCTTTTTTGATTGGGTCCTGGTACCAGGTATCTGCATAAGAAATTTGGTCGATGATCAATCCCGAATTGTCTTTTAAAACCGCATCATCACTTGAATTATTGTAGCTCGGGAAACTGCTTACTGTATAGGCACCCGGAAACTCAGGAGCGCTGGATGTTGCACAGAGAATTTTGTACTGACCCGGATTGATAAAACCGGATAGAATGGTTCCCTCTCCGCTTTGATCACCCAGTTTCCAACCCGAAAGATCGATAAACTTGCTGCTTTTGTTGTAAATCTCTACGAACTCCAGTTCCGGCAGACCAATAACGGGTGAAGGATCGACCATGATCTCTGAAATGATTACATCTCCTTTTACAGCCGTTTCACCTATTAGATAGGTAAAGTTTCCGGTGAGATTCGTGGCCGTATTCCCGGAGGCATCTTCAATACTTGAAACGGTTACCAGGTAGTTTTGCCCGTTGACAAGCGAAGACGAAAGATTTACATGAAGCAAAGCTCCGTTTGTGCCATCAACAGAAACAGCTGCTACAACTGCCGAAGGATTCAGCGTGTAATTACTTGTTAGTGTAACGTTCGGACCGCCAACCGGTTCACTGAACAGCAGGTCGAACTGAGAGTTGGAAATAGCTGCTGCGCTTACAAGCGTTGGAGCCTGTGTATCCACAATTTCATCCCCAATATAAATAGCATCGTAGTAAAACTTGCTGGCATTAGATGCCGTATAGGTTTGTGAAACACCAAAATGCGTCCCGATCAAAGCCGTTGGATCTGTTCCGGTGTAAGGACTTCCGAAGTTTGTTCCACCACTGGCATCAACATACAATTTCCAAATTCCTGCGTTGTCTCTCACTACTTTCACACGTGTAGTAAATGAAGCTGCGATTTGTCCGTCAGGGGAAGCACAAATTTGGGCAGAAACTCCGGAAACTATTTTAAATAAGCGAACCGCGTCTGTTGACCCTGCTTCGCCAAATTGCAGGTAAAATCCATCCGGATTGGTACTTAAATCGGCATTGGTGGAAGTGAGATAAACCCTTCCGAAATTGCTGGAACTCGGTGAAAACGTTTGGCGAACGAGAATTTCCCACTGCTTGTTATCCAAAGAAGACAAATTATGTGGAGTCGATAAATAAGAACTTGCCGCAACGGTATTACTCAATTGTAATTCCTGCGAAGCATTTACAATATAAGTTGCATTGCTGCCATTCCATGCCGGATTTGCAGTGAAATCTCCATCTGAAAAATCGTCAGTTACCTGGCTTTTTCCCAGGAATGGAAAGAGGAGCAGCGTAATAGAGGTGAAGAGTGTTCTCATAAGTCGGACTAATATACAAAAGTCCGACTTTATGAAGAAGTAAATTACTCAGTTTGAGTAGAAATTATTTCAGTGTTCGCTCCGGAATCTGCTGATTGATCAGTTTCTGAATCGCTTTCAAATAAGGTTTCTCTTCAGTAGAGCACATGGTGTAAGCAATTCCGCTGGAACCTGCGCGACCCGTACGACCGATTCGGTGTACATATGTTTCAGCCACTTCAGGGATCTCAAAATTGATCACATATTCCAATAAATCGATATCAATTCCGCGAGAGGCAATGTCTGTGGCGATGAGGAAACTCACCGAGCGGTTTTTAAAACCAGCCAATGCTCTTTCACGTGCATTTTGAGACTTGTCTCCGTGAATGGCTTCCGCTTTCATCCCGGCTTTTGTCAATTCCCTGGCTACGCGGTCGGCTCCATGTTTCGTTCTGGTAAACACAATTGCATGTGAAATATTCTCACTTTTGATCAATTGCTTTAAGAAATTTCGTTTGTCCGCTTTCTCCACATGGTAAACAAATTGCTCAACAATCTCAGCCGTTGAAGAAACAGGTGTTACACGCACATTTACCGGGTCAAATAAAATCGTTCCTGCAAGCTCCATAATTGTTGGAGAAATCGTTGCTGAAAAGAAGATATTCTGTTTGTTCTTCGGTAAACGCGGAAGAATTTTCTTGATGTCGTGGATGAAACCCATGTCCAACATGCGGTCCGCTTCGTCCAAAACGAAATGGGTAATTTTAGACAAGTGAATATGCCCCTGGTTGATCAAATCCAGTAAACGACCGGGAGTTGCCACCAAAATGTCTACTCCGGCATTCAGCTGATTGACTTGTTTATTCTGATTAACTCCACCAAAAATCACCATCGAGCGAAGTTTAGAGAATTTCCCGTAAGCTTTGAAACTATCATTGATCTGGTTTGCCAATTCTCTTGTTGGTGCTAGTACCAGGCAACGGATCGGGCGTTTTCCTTTTACAGGACCGTCCGGCTCCAAATGTTGCAAAATAGGTAATGCGAAGGCAGCCGTTTTACCGGTTCCTGTTTGCGCACAGCCAAATAAGTCTTTTCCTTCTAATAAACTGGGGATCGATTGTTCTTGAATAGGTGTTGGAGTAGTGTATTCTAATTCTTTTAATGCATCCAGTAAATGTGGAAGCAGGTTTAATTCATCAAATTGCATGAAATGTTTTTGTAAAATGCTCCGAAATGAATGTCACATGCGGTGAACTTTTCCTCACTTCAAATCGGTGGAAATGATTTTTCCGGTACAAAGGTACGATATTCATTTGATTCTCGTAAAAATGTTCAAATGTTCAAATGTTTCAGCCGAGGCTGATTCAAATGTTCAAATTTGATTTTGAGTTAAATTCTTTTAACGCTTGAACTGTTTTAACCTTTTGAACTTTTTAGTATTATTTTTGTGTAAAATTTTTTGGTTATGAGAGTAGCAGTTGTTGGAGCAACAGGAATGGTTGGAAATGTCATGATGGAAGTCTTGAAAGAACGTTCATTTCCCATTACGGAGTTAATTCCGGTAGCTTCAGAAAAGTCGGTTGGTAAGATGATCGAATTTGGAGGTCTTGAATTCGCGGTGGTGGATTTGGCAACAGCTGTTACCATGAAACCGGATGTGGCGATTTTTTCTGCAGGTGGAGAAACTTCCCTGGAATGGGCGCCGAAATTTGAAGCGGTTGGAACAACTGTTATCGACAACAGTTCTGCATGGAGAATGGATCCGGACAAAAAATTAATTGTTCCTGAAATTAACGGCGACATTTTGACTGCATCCGATAAAATTATCGCAAATCCGAATTGCAGTACCATTCAATTGGTGATGGCGCTTGCGCCGCTGCATAAAGCTTATGAAGTAAAACGCGTAGTTGTTTCTACCTATCAATCCATTACCGGAACCGGGGTAAAAGCGGTGAAGCAATTGGAAAATGAGCGTGCAGGAATCTCTGGTGAAATGGCCTACAACTACCCGATCGATAAGAACTGTATTCCGCATTGTGATTCATTTTTGGACAATGGTTATACGAAGGAAGAAATGAAATTGACTAAGGAAACGAAGAAAATTTTGGATCCTTCAATTTCGGTTACTGCAACTGCTGTGCGCGTTCCTGTAGTTGGCGGACACTCGGAAGCTGTGAATGTGGAGTTTGAAAAAGAATTTGATTTGGCAGATGTTAGAAAATTGCTTCATGAAACGGAAGGAATTACCCTGAAAGATGACCCAACTACCAATTCCTACCCGATGCCGCGTTTTGCACAATCCAAAGACGATGTATTTGTGGGAAGGATCCGTAGAGACGAAAGCCAGGAAAAAACCCTGAACATGTGGGTGGTTGCTGATAATTTGAGAAAGGGAGCGGCAACAAATGCCGTGCAGATTGCTGAACTGCTGATTAAGAAAGGGATTTTAGTTCCAATGACTGCTGGAACACACAATTAATAGCATTCAAATTCGTTATAGCGGTATGCAGAACAGAATTCTGGTTTTATTCCTTTGTATCTTCACTTTTTACTCCTGGAGTCAAAAAGCGCACAAGCACAATGCCATGTCGCTTTCTGAAATTGGCTTTATGGTAGGCGGAAGCTATTATATCGGTGATTTGAACCAGGCGCATTTTAAGAATACCAATATCGCCGGACAATTGCTGTACCGCTACAATATCAACGCACGTTTGGCTTATCGTTTGAATTTCACCTACGGGAGAATTGAAGGATATGACAGCCAGCAAAGCAATGAATTCTATAAAAACAGGAATCTTTCTTTTCAATCGGATCTGTTTGAATTCGGATCGGGAATTGAAGTCACTTATTTCCCTTTTGAAATTGGAAACAGAAGATACAAGGGAACCGCTTACTTATTGGCCGAATTATCGCTTACGCGCATTAACCCGATGACGGATTACAATGGGACAATGGTAGAATTACAGCCATTGGGAACTGAAGGACAGGGAACAACGATGGGCGATAAAGGGAAATATTCACGTATTCAAATGGGAGTTCCACTCGCAATGGGTGTCCGCATTTCGCTTACAGATAACATCGGTTTGAACATGGAATACGGAATCCGTTTTATGTTCACGGATTACCTGGATGATGTGGGTGGATATCGCTACACCGATCCGGTTTTACTGGCTGCTGAAAACGGACCAACTTCTGCGGCATTGAGCAATAGAAGCTTAGACGGAAATCGTTTCGCACAGCGCGGAAATCGTGCGACGAGAGATTGGTATACTTTCTTCGGAATCGGATTGATGATCCGTATGGGTGGAAAGACAAGCTGTCCGCAGCCTAGATAATGAAGTTTCTGAGAATTGATTTAATCTGCTTTTAGTTAAAGCCGAATTCTTGAAGCATTTCTTCCAATCCTTTTCTCCCACTTCTGGAGAAACCGTAATCTGTTCTAGCATTATATCCTGATTTTTCAGACCGTTTCTGTTGCCTTTCGTAAGCAGGAATAATCAATTCTGACTCCAGATAATTACATTCCATACAAACACTGATTTGATCAATGTATTTTCCATCCTTGTAAAAAACAATTCCTAAACGAGGCTCAAAACAAGACATGCGCATACCTCCGTAAGTTTTTTTGGAAGCAACGAGTTGTAGGAATTGATCGGCTTGTTTTTGATTAAAAGCATGTTGTTTTTCAATGACAGCAATCAGACCAAATCTTTTGTCATAAACAACAGGGTTTCGGTCTCCGCTATTCTCATATTTATAAGCTACAATCTGATTATAATCCAGATAATCGAAAGGAGTTCCAACAGCAGATTTTTCAATTGCGGTTACGGATTTCAGGTAGTTATTCAACTCATTCTTATTGAGATATGGAGTTTTCTTAATTGAATCCGAATAGAAGCCTGGTTTTTCCCCTATAAATGAACCAGGGGATGTTTGAGGTGAACAAGAAAGAAGCAAAGAAATAAGAAAGGTAATTTGGAGGAATTGTTTCATTGCTTCTGATTTCTAATGCGGATAATACGGAGAAATCATCAAATAAACCACCACGCCACTCGCAGCTACATAGAACCACAGAGGCCAGGTAATTTTCGTCCATTTACGGTGCTTATCGTATTTGCCTTCCCAGGCGTACAAATAGGAGAATAGGACCATGGGAATCACTGCGACACTCAAAACAATGTGCGTAATCAAAATAATGTAGTACGTAATTTGACTTGCTGAAGAAACATTCAACTTTTCATAATTATCCAGTGGTCCGCCGCTTCCGTTCAAATCCCCAAAAACAGTTGGATCTGAGGTCATGTGATAGGTAATGTAAAGCAACAGGAATAAAACCGAAAGTCCCATGCAAACCTTGATGATTCCTTCATGCAGACTGATTTTCCTTTGTTTGATTGCTACTAATGCCACCACTAAAAGAATAGCAGTTAATCCGTTGATACAAGCGTAGATGGATGGAAGAAAATAAGGGTTAAATCCTTTGATTTCGACCTTTACCTTAAACAATGCAGCAACTACAAGAGGAATAACAATAGAAAGAACAACGATTAGCTTGCGAAGACCGGGTTTATTGGTTTGAGTTGATTCCATATTCAATTTCTAATAATTTGCGTAAATCTTTGTTCAGTTTGTCCACATCCTCGGTCTGAGTTCCGCGGTAAATTCCTCTCACATATCCTTCTCTGTCCACAAGGACCAATCCATCGCTGTGGGCAAAACCACCAGCAGCCATCGGGTCCTTATCTGCGTGGACCATGAAATGCATCACACCCAAACGATGGGTTTTTGACTCGTCGCCTGTGAAGAACTGCCAGTTTTTACCCTGGATCCCGTTATTCCTGATGTATGCTTTTAGAACGTGTGGCTGATCTGTTTCCGGATCAATACTGAATGACATGAACTGAACTTCGGAAGCCAGATCCTTAGTCAGGATATTCAGTCGTTTCATTTGAGAGATCATCGGGGGGCAGATACTCGGACAGCTTGTAAAGAAGAAATTGGCAATCCACACTTTTCCTTTCATGGATTTCGAAGTAATTACTGCAGAATCTTGGTTCAGGTAAGAAAAAGCAGGAATTTTCGGGTAAATGGTATCAACGGCTTGAACACCGTCTGTTTCAGAAAAAACAATGTCGTAATTCCCAAAATAGGGAAGTGCTTTCGGTTTCTTTTCCGGTTCTGTTTTACAGGATGTAACCAGAATTAGAATTAGCGCGACATGTAAGATCTGTTTCATTTTTCCTTCGCTTTTCGCTCTTTGTATGCTTTGATGTCGTATTCTTTTTCAAGCAGCGCCATGTGATCGCGCATAGTTCGGATAGTACCTTCTGTTTTTCCGGAAAGAACCATTCTCAAATGATTGCTTTTGTCTGAAAGAAGCATTAATTCCTGGAAAGCATAGCCTCCGAAGAATTTTTTATCTTCCTGCAGCAGGGTTTCGCCGTTGTGTTTGATATTGTAGAGCGATTTTGCATCTCCTGAAACAATGATCCAGATAGCAGGATCAAATCCTTCCACGCGGTCTTTCAACATGGTTTCCACATCTTTCATCCGCTTGTCCGGGTTGCCGATACCATCAGTCAGAACAGAAACCAATTTAACATGTCCTAGTTTCTTAGTGTTTTCACGAAGTCTTTGGTAAATCAATTGATCCAGGTGCCAGATAGTAATTCCGCATGAATCCGGGCAGGAAGGCTGAATGGTGGTATAAATAACAATTTGGCCTTTAAAGGAATTGTTGGTATAGACCTTCCCTCTTGCATCCGTAAAGGAGAACTTTGGAATTGCTCCGTAATCATCCAGCTCTTTGAATTTGTGTTCGCAACCCCGAGTGGAAATGAATATTAAAATAAGAGCCGGTCCGAATAAAAGCAGTAGTGCGAACACTGATTTTAACGAACCGGCCTTAGAATTTGACTTAGCCATTGGCTAAAAATTAGTTAAATGAACTATCCTCCGTATGTTTCCCAAGCTGAATGGACTGCATTAGCCTCAGTAAGCCCGATGAAAATCAGGTAAATGATAAAAATAAAATAGGGTATCAGAATGACGTATTTCAATACTTTTCTTTCGTCTCCAAGGTGCATGAATACCAATACGATGTAACCTGCTTTTACAAGTGTAAGTAATACATATCCCCATTTAATGGCTTGCCAGGTACCACCACTTGTTAACGAGCGGCCGAAGTACATTCCTACAACTACTTCGATAGCTGTAATAGCCGTAAGAATTGCAGTAACTAACCAAATTTTGCGGCGAATTTTCTTTCCTTGTTCTTCGCTATGGTGAGCATCTAATGAATATTCAATAATATCGTCTCTTTCCATGATCTATATCTTTCAAAAATTAAACTAAGTAGAAGAATGTAAATACGAACACCCATACTAAATCGACAAAGTGCCAGTACAATCCTGTTTTTTCAACCATTTCATAGTGACCACGCTTGTGATAAGTTCCGCGGGAAACGCCTAAGAAAATAAGGATATTAATCATTACTCCTGAGAATACGTGGAATCCGTGGAATCCGGTAATGAAGAAGAAGAATTGTCCGTATTGAGAGGGACCATATTCGTTGCTTTTTAAATCAGCACCGTAAATGATCGCTCCTTTTTTCCCGGAGTTAACAGACTCCCAATATTTAGCTTCTGCATCTTTTCCGTGGATCTTAGTAACTTTTGCCAAAGAGTGCTCAGTACCGTCTGTTTTCACGATCAACTCCATGTGCTCATCGTTGTGTTTTTTCCACGTTGCAACAGAACCGTCGTGAAGCGTGATTTTTCCGTCTTTCACTTGGCCGTTCATAACCGCTGTACGGAAATGGTGGAACAATTCGTCCGGAGTTTCTTTAATAACATCTCCAACTTTATGGTGTTTTCCTGCCTGAACAACAGTAAAGCTTTCTAATTCTCCAAAATGACCCTTCACAATTGCGCGGGATCCTGTGTGCTCTCCTGAAAGGATTTCAACACTTCCGAAATGTGAACCGTGGATAAAGTGAGACCACTCCCAAGCCTGAGAACCCAGGAAGAAGAAACCTCCAATGATAGTAGCGATCATCCATTTCATCACACCTTTTTTATCCATTCGGTGACCAGCTTCAACAGCTAATACCATAGTAACGGAAGATACAATCAGGATGAAAGTCATTAATGCAACGTACACCAAGGGGTAACCGTGACCTAAGAAAGGTAAGGAGTCAAAAGTCTCTTCGCCAATTGGCCATGCAGCCTGCGTTGTGTGACGCGTGTAACCGTATGCAACTAACAATCCACTGAATGTCAATGCATCCGATACCAAGAAGAACCACATCATCATCTTTCCGTAACTTACGTTGAACGGAGAAACTTTCCCGCCCCAAGCAGATGCTGCGTCGACGTGTGTTGTAGCGTGTCCAGCCATTTTTTATAATTTTTTGTGCAAGTTTAATGAATAAAAAGCAAAAAAAGCAATAAATAAATCCATAATACGCCTAAAAAATGCCAGAAAATGGCAAGGGTACGCGCAGGAAGGAAATTATCAGCTGCTAATTTACCTGAGAATGAACGAATTGAAGCTCTTAGTACAAAAATTAGCGTAACTAAAATATGTAATAAGTGTAAAAAAGTCAAGATATAGAGATAAGAAGTCGCCGTGTCATAAGAAGCTTCCATCTTCATTTGAAAAGGTGCCTCCAGTTTTTTCCCTTGATAATAGAGGGATCGATCTTTATAGTCCAGTTCTTTTCCTTTGTAATAAATTTTAAAGTCTTTACCCAATTTTCCTTTGTGGAAGAAATCACCACGACCATCGCGTAAATGCCAGGAAAATTCCTGCATGCGGATTAGATCCACAGGAAGTAACTGAACAGTATCCTGAATATAGAATTTCCCCTCTTTTAAACTCACTTCCTGGTTTTTGTACAGCAAGGTGTACTTGTCAAGATTGGCAATGTGCGGATTCTTGACCTGAGTGATGTTCTCAAATTGCTTTGCAAATAAACCGATTTCTTTTTTCTGTGCTTCTGAAATGATCTTTCCTGCAATTAAATAATCATTCCCGTCCACTTCCATATAAACTCCGTTCACTTTAAGTTCATAATAGGAACCGTATCGTCCGTCGGAAACAGTGATCCTTGTTCTTGCAACGTGAGCTCCGGATTCATAAAGCTGTCCGTATCCTTTGAATTGAAAATAAGCAAAACCAACTCCTAAGATAAAGGTTAAAGGAATCACTGTTTTTAAAATTCCCGGATTGCCTTTCTGAGCAGCTCTGATCCCGAAAAACAGAATAATACTGCTTAAAACGATCAGTGCGGTGGAAATGTAAAATGCGGGCGGGAAGTTATACTTTACCCAAAATGTATCACCTGCGCTTACTATATAACCGGAAGATAAACCGGCAAAAAGCATCACGATGCTGAAAATTCCTACGTAAATGAGGTTTTTCCGCATTTTTTCCCGAACCTCGGGAGTTAATTCTTGATTGTATTCTGAGTGTGACATACTATTTTAAAATGTGAATTTTGTGCTTCTAATGCTGCTGAAGTACCCGAAATCTCTTTTTTAGCTCCGGGAAGGTCCTGTTTAATTTCCGGAAGATTCCTGTCGAATACATATAAAAACTGAACGATTGGCAACCAGATAAAAGATGCAAACATCAGTTTTTTAGCATCGGCGATTTTAAGACTTAAGAAGAGTTTATAGGATTGAAGGAAAAATAAAATAGAACAGCTCCCTGCAACTATTAAAGTAATGTTACTGGTCCATTCTAAAAGCCAGGGAAGAAGTGAGAATGGAATCAAAGCCAGTGAATAAACTACGATTTGAAAAGCAGATCCTTTGGTTCGTCCGTCTTTGGAAGGCAGAAGTGAAAACCCGGCTTGTTGGTAATCATCGTAAACTACCCAGGCAATAGCCCAAAAATGCGGGAACTGCCATACAAATTGTACAAAGAACAAAACTCCTGCTACCAAACCTAATTCTCCTGAAGGAGTGCCGGCTACAGCACCGATCATCGGAGGAAGAGCTCCCGGAAATGCACCCACAAAAACTGCCCATGTAGAAATGCGCTTCATGGGAGTGTAAATAAAAACGTAAGATACGAACGCGGCTAAACCAAGCAGCATGGAAGCTAAATTCAGTTGGTAAAGCATAGCCAGACCCGGAAGTAAACAAAGGGCGATTACAATTAAACCCTCATTAACAGACATTTCGCCCGTTGGAAGCGGTCTTTTTCCGGTTCGGTTCATTAAGACGTCCAGTTCGCGTTCCCAAATCTGGTTGGATCCGTTGGAAGCAGCAGTGACCAATAAACCACCGAGCATTAAGTAGACCATTTCAAGTCCGTCATTACCTCCAACAAATAAATATCCGGAAAGGGCAGAAAGAATAACAAGGGCTGAGAGTCTGAATTTGGTGAAATTCATGTACATCTTCACTTTTTTGCCGATACCCATAATTACTCTTTTTAAAGATTGTGCAAATGTACGCATCAACTTGTGAAGTTGTACCCAAGTCTAATCCAAAATTTCAATTCAGGCTTAAATTAGATTCATTTTAGATAAAGATTATTTCAATTATTCTTAAAAATGAACCAAATGTTACTTAGTTCTTACCTCTTATTAATTCCTGAGGGTTTCATTTAACTTTAAAGATATCTTTGTTCTGTATCAGGTTATGAGATCCTATCTTGGAACTCAGAAATCGGGTCATAGGTGTGTTAGTTTGAGGGAGGAAGTGGTAAGCCTCCCTCTTTTTTTGTCCCAACTTTTCGTTTTTTCAATTTGAAAACGACCTTTTCAAATTGAATAGAATAACACAACTCTTCAGATACCTCTACAATGTTTATCTTTCGAAAAACGCTTGATTTTATTGGATTAGTCTTTAAAAAGGCAGTTTAGATTATCTCTTGGCACAAACTTCGATTAGCCGGTTCCGGATTAAAAGAAAACGATTATGAAAAGGATACTGGTATTTACGTTGATGATTGTTTGTGCGGGGTTCACTATTCAATCATGTAAGAAAGACAATAAAGTCTCTCAGGGAAAAATGGAAGTTCGAATGACGGATTCGCCGGGTGATTTTGTCGCTTTGAATGTGGAGATCGTCAAAATTGAAGCTTATCTCGAAAATTCCGGATGGGTGACCATCAACGAAACTTCGAAGGAAATTAATATTCTGGACCTTACAAACGGAGCTGAAGTAACCATTGCAAGTGCAACAACCGTTCAGCCGGGAACTTATACCAAATTGAAAGTTACTTTCAGCGGTGAAAACAGCTTAACATTCAATAGTGGAAGTGGTCAAAACACCGTGAACCTGTCTTTTGGTGGTGGTTTCTCCGGAAATGTGGAAGTGCCGATTCATTGCCAGGTTAGTACTGGAATTACATCAAGTATCCTGTTGGATTTCAATGTTGGATCATCCATTGCTCAAGCTGGCGGAGGATTTACAATGAATCCGGTGATGACGGAAATCAGTGATCCAAGTACAGGTGTCCAGGGAAATATCAGCGGTACTGAAAAGGCAGCGATCAGTTTAAGTAATGGTTCTTACAACGCAAGTACTTTTACCAATGCGAACGGATACTTTATGATCAAAGGTGTTCCGGATGGAACTTACCAGGTGAAAATTGAAGCGAAAGGGCAGGGAGAAATCCTGGCATCTCAAAAAAGCATACAAAACGTAACGATCACGAAAGGCCAGATAAAAAGCCTGGGATCCATTCAGATCTAACGTTTGGTTAAACAAAGAATAAATTAACAACGAAAAGGGGATTCTATTTACAGGGTCCCTTTTTTATTACCGGATTTTACGCTCGTTGAATAAATTACTGCGCATTCCCACACAAATCAGCGGATTCGCACTATTCCCCATTTCTCCCCAGCTAACCTGCAATCCAGCCTGAACGTACATTTCCAACTGAAGCTTGTTTAAAGTTGTGGAAGCATTTGCCTGAAATGAAACAGCACGTTGCGTCATTCCCTGTCCGATGGTGTTTCCGAATTCTTTGGGGTGTGAAGTATAACTTTTGTAGATATCGCCGCCATAACTGATCGCAGAATCGTCGGTTCCTTTCAGGTAAAAAGAAGAGAAAAGCGTTAGCTGAAAATCCTTAAAAGGAATTTGGGCAGTTGCTATCAATTCGGCAAAATTACTGCCCAAATAGTGGCCCAGCGGCAATCCGAGTGATCCATTGTTTTGCCCGGAAGAAATATGAGAGAAAGTATACGGACGAACCAAATTCCCTTCCAATTGGTAAGACCAGCGCTGGAATTTACCTTTGATCCCTAATTGAAGTCCGTATTTATTTGCCCACCATTTAGAACGTTTGGTGATTTCCTTTAAAACAAATTCATCCAGCGGTAATTGAAAGTACACGCAGTGTTTTTGGCCGGAGGAATAATCGGAGAAACAATAAGAGGCCTGCAAAGCCAGTAATACATTATCCGTAGAACCTAAGCTGTATTCCTGTGGACGAAAGAACACGAATGGATTCAAATATTCCACTTCATAACCTCTTTTATAAGTACTGTCTTTCGATTGGAAAATAATGGATTCAAGGAGCATGATATTGAACCTTGAGCCAATATTCATACTCAGGTAATGCGTGGTAGTGTATTTCCAGTCGCGGGTTTGGTTTGCGAAGTTATTATCATGTAAGAATTGGTAAAGCAGTCCATATTCCAGGTTCCAGAAATTTACCCGGAACTGCACAAAAGGATTTGGGGCCACCTGGTCTCCCTGGATCAAAGAACGATATCCTTCCCCGAAAAACTGGTTGTCGATCCCGGTACTGATATGAAGCATGTCATTCGGAGTATAGCCTAAACGCGTCCGGATGTCTGTGAACCAAAAGGAACTTCGATTCTGCAAAGGAGAAAAAGCCACATGAGTTTGCGTGTAATCTTCGCGTAAACTCCACCCCGAAGTTAACAAAGTGCGGTTGTACCATTTCCCCCAGGTCTTTTCAAAGTTAAATCCAACTGCTGCGCGATAACTAATAGCCGTGTCGTACTGAAAATAACTATCCGTTGCCGGAAGAATAGCAAAACTGCGGTGTAAACCTCTTGGACTGAAACGGGCATTGAAAATACTGGTGTCGCCGTCAAATACGAGCGTGTCTGTAGATAAAGGTGGTTGTAGTTTACCTGCGACAGAACGAATTCCGGGCTGAATGGAATGATGGACATCTCTTGAATCGAGACCATTCGGCCTCAGACTGAAACTATGGATTCGATCTATTGTTCCCTGCGAAAAACCAAAGGAGATAAATAAAAGTGTCGCTATGAGTAATTGGATCCGCATCAAAAATCGAAATAATGATTGTTAAGAGCAGTTCGAATTCCTACGCTGAACCAGTAAGATTGCCCGGTTTGCAAAGGATTGTTCACCATTCGAAGTCGGGCAGAGCCAAAGATCTCCAGTCCGTAAATGTGATTAAAGCTGTAGCCCAACTCCAGATTTTCGTAAAACACCTGCTGATTCACTTTGGGATTTACTTCGTAAATGGGCAGCAATTGCCGGTAATCGGCAGATTGATTCCTATAATAATTCGTGGACGAACTGATGTACAAATGATTCCATTCCGCTCTCAGTCTTAGAACCACTTCATCCGTTCCTGCTCCCATCGGGTGGCCAATCGGAAGGTTGAAATTGCTGTAGTGAATTCTTGGATTGGAAGACTGGTAAGCATTTGCCGAAGTGTGATTGTATTCTACATGAACCAGGTAATTGTGCGATTTGAACGGCCAGTATCGAACTCCAATCTGACCAACATCGCTGGATTTTGAATACGGATTCCTTCCATATTGACCGTATAAAAGAAGCTTCCAGATTCTCCAGTTAAAGTCGAGTGCCAGATACGCATAACTTTTCCCGTTGATTCCTTCCTGGATAGTTGCTGCTCCCGGAAGTGGAATGTAAAATCCGCCCTCAACAGCTTGTTTCTGGATAGAATCTCCCCGAGTCCAGGTTCCGCCTTCAATGAGCCCAATTCGAAGACGTTCCGTTGGCTGGAAATAAATGGAACCGATACTCAGCGCTTTTCGTTCATACAAAGCTTCTCCGTTGGAAGCATAAGGAACACGCAGCATATTTAATCCCTGCATCCGGATCAATTGGAAATTCCATTTTTTACCAAGTGTGTAATTCACCCGGAAATTCATAGTCGGCAGTGAATTGTCTGAATAAATGACAGAGCGGTAACCGCTTCCTATAAAAATTGGGTTATTTCCCGCCGAAACAGACAAATTTTTAAAAACCTGCCATTGCACCATACCGGTTGCGTAGGCGTAATCAAATCCGTTGGTTTTAAAAGGTTTTGTGCGCGCGCTTCCCGGAATTACAGCGTTTACCTGTGTATAACTTGAATCCGCACTATTTGGGTAAAATTCTCCCCGGTTCATGACATATTGTTGCAAGTAATAAGGTAAAATGGCTTGGTTTTCATAGAAAGATCCGGAGAAGAAGACCTTGTTCTTCATACTTCCTTCTATTCTCAACCCGCGTACATTCAGATATTGCCTCATAGCAGTATCTCCTCGTTCAGCGCCCATCTGGATGTCTAAAATCGGACTCACCCAAATAGCACCGTTGTCCTTAATAAGCTGAATCGGCTCGCGTTGATAAATATAATAGCCTACGTTTGAGTAACGTACTTTTTGTTCTTTTGCGGTTTGGTAGTAATTCACCTGCCGATTCGTCACCGGGAAAACAGGTGCAAAAGACGAGTCTGTAAAAAAAGAAACATCCTTGAAATAAGATTCAATGGGTAGAACGCGGTATTCCTGTCCGAAAATGGTGGAAGCGAGCAGGAGTGAAAAGCCGATATTTAAGAAGATCTTCATTTATTCAATCGCTCAATGACGGCCCTGGATTTTACGATGAAAAAGGAATTGTACAGGTTTTCTTTATTGTACACAAGCGGTTGGTCCGTATCAGCATGAACGACCGTTCCTCCTAAGGCTTCAATAATTGCTTGTCCGGCAGCGATATCCCATTCCATGGTAGGTGCAAATCTCGGGTAAACATCAGCCTTTCCCAAAGCAAGGTCAAAAAATTTTAAAGCACTTCCTTTTTTGATGAATTCCACTTCTCCAAAAATTTCGCGCATGGATTGGGCGAATTCCAAATCATTTCCCGAATGATGCGATCTGCTTCCTGCAATTCTTAAGGGATTATTGATCTCATTTTTAGGATGAATAGTCTTCCAGTTTGCGGGTTTGTCTGTGTGATCAAAATCAACCAAAGAAACACCGATCCCTTTTCCTCCAAAGATAATTTCCTGATTGACAGGAGAAACAATAAAGCCCAAAACAGGTTGGTTTTGATGCACAAGGGCTATGCAGACGGCAAACTCATCGTTTTTCCGGATAAATTCTTTGGTGCCGTCCAGCGGGTCTACAATCCACACACTTTCCCAATTTTTCCGGGTTTCGAATGGTGAGTTCACACTCTCTTCCATAATAGTTGGGATCCCGGTTTTTTCCAATGCTTTTTTGATGATCGCATTGGAAAGCAGATCTGCTTGGGTAACCGGGCTTCCGTCACTTTTCAATGTCGGATCAAAATCTGTTTCATAGATGTGCATAATTGCCTCGGAAGCTTCTACACAAGCTTTTAGAACTATGGGGATAAAAGACTGAATTTCCGAGGTAACCATTGGTTAAAAGTAAGTAGAAAAGAGGAATGTGGTAAAAAAAGATATTTCCAATTAATCCCTTTTCCCGTCAAGGCTGACCGGTAGGCAGCCAAAAATCTGCGTATCTGTGGGAAGCCATACTCAGTTCATTCTGTGAATTTCTATGAGCTAATTCCTTTTAGCATCATTTCTTCGTCAATTTTAATCACCAGTTAATTTGCTATCTGTATCTTTGAGTAAATCACATTCATACTACATGAATAGAAATAAAACTTTGAAAAACATTCCCGATTTCAAACTTTCTCCAATAGTCGACAAAGTTGGCGTGGAAGAACGTGTAGCCCGATTTCAAACCAGAAGCATCAAGAACGAATCGAAAGTTCAGGGCTTGAAATTGGTGCTGAATATGATTGACTTAACCACATTGGAAGGAAAAGATACGCCCGGAAAAGTACGTCAATTGTGTTACAAAGCACAGCATCTGCATGATCTCCAGGAAGGATTGCCAACGGTAGCTGCAGTTTGTGTTTATCCGACCATGGTAGCAGAAGCTAAAAAAGCATTGGGCGATTCCGGAATTAAAGTTGCCTCCGTCTCAACAGCTTTTCCAAGCGGGCAATCGACTATGGAAATTAAATTATTAGATACGAAATTTGCCGTGGATAACGGGGCAGATGAAATTGATATGGTTATTTCACGGGGTAAGTTCCTGGCTGGCGAGTATAATTTTGTATTTGATGAAATAGCAGCGATTAAAGAAGCTTGCGGAAAAGCGCGGTTGAAAGTGATTTTTGAAACCGGAGAATTGGCTTCTTTGGACCAGGTGCGCAGAGCAAGTGACATTGCCATGTATGCCGGTGCCGATTTTATTAAAACATCTACCGGGAAAATACAACCGGCCGCAACCATGCAGGTCACTTATACGATGCTTTGTGCAATCAAAGATTTTTACCGAAAGACCGGAGTAAAAGTAGGAATGAAGCCAGCAGGCGGAATCTCTTCTTCCAAATTGGCACTGCATAACCTGGTGATGGTGAAAGAAACATTAGGAAACGATTGGCTGAATAACGAATGGTTCCGTTTCGGTGCAAGTTCATTGGCAAACGATGTACTCATGCAGTTGGTAAAACAGGAAACCGGGCATTATCAAAGTGCCGATTATTTTTCAATAGATTAATTTGTTTCCCCCTTTATGCTTGCGCTGAAGCTACAGCGTAGGAGCAGGAGGGGGACTAAGTGGGAGGATATGTCAAAACATAAGAATAAGAAAAGCGAGACTGCTGAAGGTTCAAATAATGATTTCAACTTCAATGGAGGATGGGATTACAGCCCAAGCCCGGAAAGTACCAGTCACGTGAAACTGAAGGAACGCTACGATCTGTATATCGACGGTAAATTTGTGGCGCCGAGTTCGAAGAAATACTTCCAAACTACCAATCCGGCAACGGAAAAAGTATTGGCGGAAGTGGCTCATGCGAATGAAGCAGATGTGGACAAAGCGGTGAAAGCTGCCCGTAAGGCATATGAAAACGTTTGGTCTAAGTTGTCTGCCAAAGAACGTGGAAAATACATCTACCGCATTGCCCGGTTGATGCAGGAAAAAGCACGCGAACTGGCAGTTGTGGAAACACTCGATGCCGGGAAAACCATCCGTGAATCTCGTGATGTGGATGTTCCTTTGGCATGTAATCACTTTTTCTATTATGCTGGCTGGGCTGATAAATTAGAATATGCCTTTCCGAATAGAACAGTCAGTGCTTTAGGAGTTGCGGGACAAATTATTCCATGGAATTTCCCGCTTTTAATGGCAGCCTGGAAAATTGCTCCGGCTTTGGCTGCAGGAAATACGGTTGTCTTGAAACCAGCGGAAACAACTCCGCTGACAGCAATGCTTTTAGCAGAGATCATTCACGAATCGGGCCTACCTGCCGGAGTGGTAAATATCCTGACAGGTTACGGAGATACCGGGGCGGCGATTGTCAATCACCCGAACATCAATAAAATTGCTTTTACCGGTTCAACTACTGTTGGAAAAATCATTCAGAAAGCTGTAGCCGGAACCGGAAAGAAATTAACGCTGGAATTGGGTGGAAAATCGGCAAATATCATTTTTGAAGATGCTGCGATTGACCAGGCAGTGGAAGGAATTGTCAACGGAATTTTCTTCAATCAGGGTCATGTATGCTGTGCAGGATCGCGCCTGTTTGTGCAGGAATCGGTGGCTGAAGAAGTGATTCAAAAATTGAAAGATCGCCTGGATACGCTTTATGTGGGTGATCCCCTGGATAAAAACACGGATATCGGTGCGATCAATTCCAAAGAGCAATTGGAAACGATCCAGAAATACATCAAAATCGGGAAAGACGAAGGAGCAAGCATGTACGAAAGTTCGTGCGAAATTCCGAAAAAAGGATATTTCATTCGCCCTACCTTATTCACCGATGTAGCACAATCAAGCAGAATTGCACAGGAAGAGATCTTTGGACCGGTTCTGACCATTCAAACGTTCCGCACGATTGATGAGGTAATTCAGAAAGCAAACAATTCGCCTTACGGACTTGCAGCCGGAGTCTGGACAGATAAAGGTTCACGCATTTTTAATATGACTTCAAAATTGCGTGCCGGAGTGATCTGGGCAAATACCTACAATAAATTCGACCCGACTTCGCCATTTGGCGGCTACAAAGAAAGCGGCTTCGGAAGAGAAGGCGGTTTGCAGGGATTGGGAGCTTATTTGAAAATAGAGAGATAATTATCAATTATAGAATCCTTGGTGTCGCGTCTCGATGAAAGAGGATTGAAATATCCCTCTTTGGAGAGGGATAAAGGGAGAGGAAAAACAAGATTTATAACAATATGTCACGTTTGGAAATACTAAAAACATACAAAATCTTCATCGGCGGAGCTTTCCCAAGAACGGAATCCGGAAGGTATTACACACCGCTTGATAAAAAAGGTCAGCCTTTGGCGAACATGTGTTTGTCATCACGGAAAGATTTTAGAAATGCAGTGGTTGCTGCACGAAAAGCATTTGGATCCTGGTCGGAGAAAACAGCGTTTAACCGCGGGCAGATCTTGTACCGCATTGCAGAAATGCTGGAAGGTCGAAAAGCTCAGTTCGTAGAAGAATTGGTAAAACAGGGAAGCACAGACGCAAAAGCGAAACAGGAAGTGGAATTGGCAATTGATCGCTGCGTGTATTATGCGGGTTGGTGCGACAAATACCAGCAGGTTTTCTCTTCGGTGAATCCGGTTGCGAGCAGTCATTTCAATTTTTCGGCATTGGAACCCATGGGAGTAGTGGGAATCATCGCTCCGCAGTCAAACGGTTTGATCGGCTTGGTTTCGACTATTTTACCGGTTATTGCAGGTGGAAATTCCTGTGTAGTCCTGGCTTCGGAGAATTTACCGTTATGTGCGATTACTTTTGCGGAGGTACTGGCAACTTCCGACCTAACTGGCGGAGTAGTAAATATTCTCACCGGAACTGAAAAAGAGCTCGTGGAACAATTCCACAGCCACATGGATGTGAATGCAGTGGTGTACACGGGCGGAAACAATGAACATGCTTTAGCTATAGAAAGTGGGGCTGACTGTAACGTGAAACGCGTGTTTGTTTACGAGAACGATTTCACCAAAGCAGAAGCTGAGAATCCGTACTACATCACCGATCTGCAGGAATTGAAAACGACCTGGCATCCGATTGAGAATGTGGGTGGGGCGACAAGTACGTATTAAGTTGAGAGATCGGCTAACTAAATCATTTTGAAAGCATCGAAGATCTTATTTCTGGTTTCATTACTATTAGGGAATTGTGCTCCGCCACTTATTCTAATTGCCATTGTTGGTTTGATGTTTCCAAAGGAGGAATTTGTAGCTTTCATTTGGCTCTATCTTACAACAGTTAGTCTTTTAATACTTTCTTTTTTTCCAAAAGATGCAAAGACGAAACGAATTCTGGAAAATTGTTCTTTGATTCTGGCTGCCGTTTGTTATAGATTGCTCTTCGGATTTGAGCTCATTGAAAAGGTTCCTGTTTTGTTCCAACTTCCGTTTTTAATTTTCTTCGGACTCTTCCTTTATTTTAAATTGATAAGGCATTTTGACCGGAATTTGAAGAAAGACAGTAACGAAATCGAAACAAAGCATTTATAAGCACCATGAAACAAATACTACTCCTTGTTTTTCTTTTAGGTGTTGCCAATTCGTTTGGCCAATCGAGAAAGTTCTTTCATTATTTTAAGGATTACACCCGTTTGGATGCAGGTTCTGATTACCCGGTGAATGAAAAAGATACACGTGTGCTTGCCATCCCTGGTACGAACTATATCGGAGATACGAGTGGTTTGAAGTTCAATAATGAATACGTGGCGTTTCGCCAGGAACATGTAACTGGAATATCATTACAAACATGGTATTTTCGCTTCCTGCATAATGAACCTGTAACTGTAGCGGAGTATTGTGAGTTCCGGAATTATTTGCGTGACTCCATCTGCAGGGAAGCATTGTATGTGCGGGTAAAAGATGACAAGGAAGCAGCAAAAATGCTACTGATAAGCAAGCAGTTTATTGAAGAAATGGACCGAAATCCGGAAAACAGGCCGAAAGATTTTGGATACGAAAACCGAAAGGATAACCGTTACTACTTTGACCTGAATTGGAAGTATCCGTTAATGCCGGAAAAAGGTTGGCAAAATGCATTGTTGAGTGATTATTACCTTCCGAAGGAAGAAAGTTTTTATGGAAAATTTGAATTTGACTGGAGAAAAGTGATTTACTCTTACTTCATTATTGATTTTAGACCAGCCAGTAAAGGTGATACTTTAAAAAGTTCCGCGAAACGATTCATCAATGAATTCGAATCACCAGTTACCATCAACACATCTGCCTGGGAAAATTCTTCCAAATCTGTCAATGACGAAGCAAGTGTTCTGGGACGAACTTTCTTGGATTTGCTCCCGGATGAGCCAATTATTGGAATTACGGGAATGCAAGCTGTGGCTTTTTGTGATTGGAAAAAGGCCCGAATTGAAAAGGAATTGGAGAAACAGGGAATGCCTTGTTTTGTGACGGTGACTTTGCCCGTTGTTTCAGATTTGGAGCGGCTGGAAAGGATGGAATTGCAGGTTCCTGAAAGGGATTACACTTCGCAGTGGAGAATTAGGGTCAAGGATTACAAAAGGTTTAGAAAAGCAGTGATAGATTCAATTATTCCCGGAGTTTCTTTCGATAATCAATTAGACAATGAGTTGGTGAAGGGAATGAGTTACGAACAGGCCAAGGCTTTTTACAGTTGGAAGTTTCCGATGCAACAAGCAAAGCCCGGAGATGACTGGCAACAGTTTGTTTTCCCTTCAAAAGAACAATTTGAACTGGTTCAAAATGGCAGGAAAGTAATTGTTCCGGCTCATAAGTTAGAGTTTCCAACACCGACATTTCATTATGTGGTTCATATTACGCGAAATTATTTTAATGCTAAATTAAGATAGAATCACTCTTTTCTTTTTTTCTTTATGTTGTATCTTCATTCCAATAAATAAACAATGAAAGACAACTTCTCACACAATTCTCAAAATTACGCACAATTCCGACCTTCGTATCCGGAAGAGGTGTTCACATTCCTGGAAAGTGTTTTGGAGAAAAGAGAACGTGTTTGGGATTGCGCCACCGGGACCGGACAAGTTGCAGAAAAGCTAGTGAATTTATTTGATCTCGTTGAAGCAACCGATTTGAGCGAAAATCAATTAAAAAATGCGGTTTCTCATCCGAAAATTACCTATTCCCAACAAGTGGCTGAAGAACCTAATTTTCCATCGCACTATTTTGACTGCATTACAATTGGTCAGGCAGTGCATTGGTTTGACTTTGAAAAATTCTACCCGGAAGTCCTGCGCGTTTTGAAACCCGGAGGTTTAATTGTTGTTTTGGGTTATGGGAATATTCAAATTTCCAATCTGGAAGTTCAACAGGCTGTTTCAAGATTGTATGCCGAAATCTTACATGATTATTGGGATTCGGAACGTCACTTTATCGATGAGAATTATCAAACAATTCCCTTTCCATTCCGGGAAATTCCACATCCTGAATTCCACATCCGATATAAGTGGAATCGTGATCAGTTATTGGGTTATCTAAATACCTGGTCGGCGGTGAAACACTACAGAGATAAGCACGAGATGAATCCGATCGATTTAATTCTCCCCGAATTACCCGAATTCGAAACAGTAGAAATAACTTTTCCTGTGTTGATGAGACTTGGGCAAACAGTTCTTTGACTCTTATCAATTTAGAGTATCAATAATTTCTTTGCGCCTTGCGGGTAAAAAAATTTGGACTAAAAACTTCATTTCGAATTCCGTTTTTTCATTTTGAAAAAATTTCACATTTTTTTTCATTTTGAATAAAACGATGGAATCGCTTATTATACTTGAGATCCCGTTCTTTTTTACATTCGTGGCACACCCATTGTCTAGGGTTAATCGAACCAAGAAAATTAAGAGTTATGGAAAAGTTGAGATTAAAGAACTTGTTTGCGATCGGGATGATTGTAACAGGATTGATGGCGACAACACCTTCTTTCGCTGGAAATGAAGAGGGTTCAATCAAAGGGAACCGATTCCTGAACCGTAAAGAATACCGCGACATGAAAGCTTCTATGTCACGTATTGAAAATGACCGGGAACGAATTGCCTTTCACAAAACTGCATTCAAAAACAACAAAGAAGCAGGTTTGAAAATTGAGTCACACATGAGTAAAAAAGAGATCCGTAAAGCGAAAGCTGACTTAAAACGAGACAAAAAGTACTTGCGTATTGACAAATGTGATTTACATGCCGATCAATCAGTAGCGATTCGTGAGGCAAATTTAGAAACTAAAGCTGCTAAAAAAGAATTGTGTGCAGCGAAAAAAGAGTTGCGTAAAGATGCACGTCAGGGAAATACTGCCGAAGTGAAAGCAGATGTAGCTTTAGTTGAAACTCTTGAGTTGAAAAAAGAATTAAAAGCTAAACAAGCTGAGGCATTGAAAGATGAAGTATATGCATTCTTCATTTACCTCGACGAAGAAATTGATGAAGTTGTTTAATTAGTAGCAGATTAAACACATAAATTGGGGCTGTAAGATAGGGACAGCCCCTTTTTTATTCACTGTAGTGAAAGTTACTTTACTCGCTTCAGCGTAAACGGCTCCACGTGAATAATATCACTGTTATAATAACTGTCAATTTTTTTGTCGTCAATGGTCACTGTATAGGACTCTGTGATCTCACCGGTTTCTTCATCTACGCTGGAACTAGTTGTTACTTCTGAGAAGAAAGGTCTCAATTGATCAGCCTTTACTTCTGGTTTTGCGTTCATTGAATGAAGTTCCAGATCCTTTCCTTTTTTGATGACTTTAAAAACATTCAAAACAGGAGCTTTACCCATGCACAGGTAATATTGTTTCCCCAATTTGGTCACAGAAATCGAATCGTTGATTTTCATATGAGAATCGCCTTCTCCGCTATTCATGATCATTTCATCGGATTTGATCACGACAGTGGTTTTCAACTCAGCTCCTTCCATCATTCCCTGGAAACTTTCCGGGTATACCAATTCATATTTTCCAATCATGGTTTTAGGAAATGCTTTTTCCGCTTTTCCGGGTGCATTGGTGGAAGTAACAATTGTACAGGAATTCAAAAAGATCAAAAGCCCTGTGATATATAATGCAATTTTCATCAGTCAATTTTTATTAAAAATACGATTATTTCAGTTTGGGGCCGTGAATTCAAAAATCATGCCCAATAGAATGTGTTTATTGAACCACATAAAGACATAGTTCACATAGTTTTTACAACATTGGAATTATATTCTCTATGTGTTCTAATGTGTCCTATGTGGTTAAAACAAAAAGCCCTGATTCCAACGAACCAGAGCTTCTATATCTTTTTGGTTTTTTTATTATCCTACCAAAGCCTGGTATCCTGCCGCATCCAACAAAGCGTCTACTTCTGAAGGATTGCTCAATTTTACTTTGATCATCCAACCATCTCCGTAAGGATCTTTGTTTACTGCTTCCGGAGTTCTTTCCAAACCGTCGTTAAACTCAATGATTTCCCCGGAAACCGGCATGAACAAATCAGAAACCGTTTTAACTGCCTCAACAGAACCGAAAACTTCTTCCTGGTCCATTGTTTCACCCACTGTTTCAATTTCAACGTAAACAATATCACCTAATTCACCCTGAGCGAAATCAGTAATACCGATTGTTGCAACATCACCTTCAACACTTACCCACTCGTGGTCTTTTGTGTATTTTAAATTTGCCGGAATATTCATCTTATTATTCGTTTTAAAGTCTTTTTCTCGGTGCAAATGTAATTTTTTTTGGGTAGCGAAGAAAGATTTTTCGACACTACAATTTCATACGCCTTCTTTTCAATTGTCAATTTTCCATTTTCAATTAACTTTGCGTTATGGTAAACAGTGACCAACTCAAAGAAATTAATCAGCGCATTGATGCGATTGCAAGCTATTTGAAAATTCCTGAAAAGCAAATGCAGTTGCGGGAAAGTGAATTGAAAACACAGGATCCCGGCTTTTGGGACGATCCAAAGAAAGCGGAAACACAGATGAAAGAAATTCGCGGGCTTAAGTTTTGGATCGAATCGTACACGAAACTGAAATCCCAGGCTGAAGATCTGGAAGTGTTGATAGACTTCGTAAAAGAAGGTGCAGCAGAAGAATCGGAATGTGATGAAGCGTACGACTCTTTGCTAACCACGCTGGATGAAGTGGAATTGAAAAATATGCTTTCCGGGGAAGAAGATGCTTTGAGTGCGGTATTGCAGATTACAGCTGGTGCCGGTGGTACGGAAGCGTGCGACTGGGCAGGAATGCTTATGCGTATGTATATCATGTGGGCAGAAAAGAGTGGTTACAAAGTAAAAGAGTTGAACTTCCAGGAAGGTGATGTAGCCGGAATTAAAACCGTTACGCTGGAAATCGAAGGAGAATTTTCATTCGGTTACCTGAAGGGTGAAAACGGAATTCACCGTTTGGTGCGTGTGAGTCCTTACAATTCACAGGGAAAACGGATGACTTCCTTTGCTTCTGTCTACGTTTATCCTTCTGTTGACGATACAATCGAGATCTACGTCAACCCGGCAGATATTTCCTTTGAAACATTCCGTTCGGGTGGTGCCGGTGGACAGAACGTAAACAAGGTTGAAACCGCCGTGCGTTTACGTCACGCTCCTTCCGGAATTATTATCGAAAACTCCGAATCCCGTTCGCAATTAGCGAATAAAGAAAAGGCAATGCAACTATTACGTTCGCAGTTATACGAGATTGAGTTACGTAAACGTGCAGAATCACGCGATGAAATTGAAGCCGGAAAGAAAAAGATCGAGTGGGGTTCACAGATCAGGAGTTACGTATTAGACGACAGACGAGTGAAAGACCATAGAACAGATTATACAGTGAATGATCCGGATAAGGTATTAGATGGCGATTTGTTGCCTTTCCTGAAATCGTACCTGATGATGTACGGCAGCTAATGAAAACAATCATTTATCACAACAACCGTTGTTCGAAAAGCAGAGAAGGCTTGTGTATCCTGGAAGATTTGGGTGCAGATGTGGAAATACGGGATTACCTGCTGGTTCCGCCTACTTACGAGGAATTGGATAACTTGTTGAAACTCCTGAAAGCAAAACCGCTCGATATTATCCGCAGGAAAGAAGATATATTCCTGGAGAAATACGCCGGAAAAACGCGCACCCGCAAACAATGGATCCAGGCAATGATGAAATATCCTATTTTGATCGAGAGACCAATCGTGGTGCGTGGTGATCAGGCAATCATTGGCAGGCCTCCAACATTGATCAAAGAACTTCTTTCTAAATAGGAACTTCACCGAGCTTCTTTTTCAGTACCTTTAATAGAAATCAAAACGAACGACTATGAGAAGGGATTACGAAACAGTCAGTGAAGCAGTAAATGATCTGAAGAAGCGTGGATACACCGCAGATTTATCGCTGGAAGCAGAGCGCGATTGTTTGGTTTGTTCAGGCACTGCCACCGAGTTATCACCGGAAGATTTTACAATTGATGAGGTTTATCGTTTTGAAGGAATGACTGATCCCGGAGATGAAATGATAGTTTATGCCATTTCATCTGCGAACAAGGATGTAAAAGGTATCGTAGTAAATGCTTTTGGAATGTATTCCAGCTACCGGGCGTCTAAGTTAGTGGAACACCTGAGCAAACACCACTAATTTGCCGAAAGAGACCATCGAAAAAAGGGAGTAAAATCTCCTTTGGAAGCACCTGTCGATCGCGCTTATCGAAAAAGCAAGCCAAATTTTCATTTTTTACGGGTCATATGCCAATCTTTCCCCTAAATTTGCACCGAATTATTCTCGGAATAATTTAGTTGGTTTTAGAACTTTTAAGCAAGATTTCCGTAACGCTTACGCTGGAGCTTCAGCGAAGGCGCAGAGGAGTGCAACGTGTAGCGAATGAGAACAAAGTACATTGACCTTATCGATCAGACATTTGATTTCCCACAAGATGAATTTCACTTGAGAGAAGATCGTTTGATGTTCCATGGTATTGATTTGATGCGATTAATTGAAGAATATGGCACGCCGTTGAAATTCAATTATTTACCTCAGATTTCTCACAATATTCAACGAGCCAAAGGCTGGTTTCGCGAAGCTATGAACAACCTGGGTTATTCGGGAAACTATTATTATTCTTACTGTACAAAAAGCTCTCACTTTTCCTTTGTTTTGGACGAAGTGTTGAAGAATGATGTCCACATCGAAACATCTTCTGCTTTTGATATCGATATTGTAAAGAACGTTTTGAATGCAGGAAAACTGCAGGAAGGAAGTTATGTGATTTGTAATGGCTTCAAACCGCCGCAATACATTCAGAATATTGCAGATCTGATCGAAGATAAGCGATTGAATGTTATTCCGGTAGTTGACAATACAACAGAAATCCACGATTTGATAGCTGCAACAGGTGAAAACGAACTAAAGATCGGAATCCGGATTGCATCGGAAGAAGAACCGAAGTTCGAGTTTTATACCTCGCGACTGGGAATTCGTTACCGGGAGATCGTTCCTTTTTACAAAGCTTTTATCCAGGATAATCCGCGTGTGCAGATCAAAATGCTTCACTTTTTCATTAATACCGGGATCAACGATACCTCTTATTACTGGAACGAGTTAACAAAATGTCTGCGTATTTATTCCGATTTGAAAAAAGTGTGTCCTACTTTGGATTCATTGAATATTGGTGGTGGTTTCCCCATCAAGAAATCGCTTCAGTTCGACTTTGATTATGCTTACATGGTTCGTGAGATCCTGATGCAGGTAAAACGCGTTTGTTCGGACAATGACATTCCGGAGCCAAATATTTATACCGAATTCGGATCGTTTACAGTTGGAGAAAGCGGTGGCGCAATTTTCAATGTATTGCACCAAAAACAGCAGAACGACAGGGAAAAATGGAACATGATCGATAGCTCTTTCATGACCAACCTTCCGGATACCTGGGCAATCAATCAGCGTTTTATCATGCTGGCTATCAATCGCTGGAACGATGATTATGAACGCGTACTTTTAGGCGGTTTAACTTGTGATTCGGATGATTATTACAATTCTGAGCAGCATTCCAACGCGATTTACCTTCCCAAGTTTGATAAAAATAAACCACTTTATATTGGATTCTTTAATACAGGTGCTTACCAGGAAACGATTGGTGGTTATGGCGGATTAAAACACTGCCTGATTCCGGAACCGAAACATGTTCTGATTCAGCGTGATGAGCACGGAAAGATCGTGTCGGAACTGTTTTCCAAGGAACAGACTGCAGATGACTTTATGAGGATCCTGGGTTATCAGCCATAAATTGGCTAAATCGAATTAGTTAATTGGTTCTAGGTTTTTAGTTGAAATTGTTGTATTTTTCAGCTTGAGTAAGGGGTGCGTTTAATTCTTTCAGGATCAAATGATTTCCGAACTATTGCATTGCCAATTCAAATAAAAAGGCGAATTAATTAAATTTTAAACAGGGTTTACTAAAAGTTTACAGTATTTTTGCACTCTCTTTTAAGAAACGTAAACGAAAAATAACAAATCAGGGAAGAATGACGACACATATTCAGACCATTTATACCGAAGACAAAACACCGTTTGCTGATACCGTTAACTCATGGTTAGAAGGATTGGGCTTTCATGTTTTGTCCTTTCAGGAAAATGAAGAATTAACTGAAAAGATCGATGCTGTAGTTATTTTTCACGATAATCACAACTTTGATAAGCGTACAGCTGAGCTGCGTGACCTGTTTGAAGTTCATCAGGCCCCAATCCACAAAATTGATTTGAGTGGAACCATGAACGTTGCTTTATCACACCTTTCTCTATTCTTCGACCGTACAAAATGCAAAGATGTTTTATTCATCGGAAGCGAAGGGATAAAAGACCATCCTAAAATGGATGTTTTTAAAGAAAAGTGGAATTTGTAAGAATCACGAAATTTTCTAAATAATTGAAGGACGGCGTTTGCTGTCCTTTTTTATTTCCAGTATGTTTCTCCCCCTTAGTCCCCCTCCAAAGGGGGAGACGAGATTCACCCCTTAATAAAGTAAAATCGAAAACTCTTTTGAATAGTTGAGTAGGTAAAATTGCAGCTGTTGAAAGAATTTTAAAATTTCCCCCTTTGGAGGGGGATAAAAGGGGGAGGACGATTTCAATCGTGATAAATTGAAACTCATTTCACATAATCCTGTTTCAACACTAACATAAACTGATCACCCTCCAGTTTCGTGTATCCCTGCTCGTAGCAGAAGAAATACGTATTTCCTTTCCGGGTTTCATACGCGTTCGTATAATAATGAAAGTTGAACCCTTCCTCAGCCAGCGTGATTGCATCCACAGTTCTTTTACCACTCGGATTCAAAGCCGCTAAAATGCGTCGGTTCTTGCGCAAAATATTATTGATACGCCTCACATATTTAGTTGCGTCTTCATTCAATCTGTTGTTGTATGTATTTCTGCAGTAGTCCGAACAAAACTTCTGGTCCTTCCGACCACTTAATTTTTGACTGCATTCAAGGCATTTTCGATCCGTCATGTGTCCAGTGATTTCGTGAATTGAAGTTGAAAAATAGTCGATTTACACAAAAAGGCGATAATAATCATAAAAATAATTGATAGTTAACTGTTTATGAGATAGATTTGCTGGTAAAACACTACTGATTATGAAGAGAATCCACTTTTTGCTGTTTGCAATTTGTCCGATGCTGGCATTCGGCCAAACGAAGCAAATTGCCTTTGCTGAATTAACTCCCGGCAGCGGGATGTATTTCGGAGCAGTCATGACACCTACAGATATTACGGTAACTGTTCAGGGTCCATCGGATCGTTTTATCGCTTTTGGTTTCGGAACAGGAATGGCCAACGGAAATGATGCGATTATCTGGTCAACTTTGGGAACCGGGGCAGCACCGCTTCAATTGCGTGATCACCGAATGATTGGCCAGGGTGTTGAACCTTCAGTGGATGCACAGCAAGATTGGACCGTTTCATCGAATACCATCTCAGCCGGAAGCAGGACCATCGTTGCAACCCGAGCTTTAAGCACGGGAGATCCCAATGACGTTACATTCAATTTTGCGGCAACCACGCAGAACCTTTTTTGGTCGCATGGACCAAGCGCAACAAATCAATTGCAATATCACGGTGGAAGTAATCGCGCTAGTGGAATTGTCCGCAATTGGGTTGTTCCGGATATAACACCGCCTGCTATTTCAAGCACTATTCCGTCAGACAATACGATTGGAGTGAATGTAAACACGAATCTGACAATTAGTTTTTCAGAAACTATTTCCTGGGGAACAGGATCCGTAACTCTTTACGATGGGAACGACAATGTCATTCAAACTGTAGCTAATGGGAATCCGAATGTCTCGCTCTCAGGGAGCACTTTTTTGTTTAATCTGCCGACAAACCTGGTAATTAATACACCTTATTACGTGAAAATTGATGCAACAGCTTTTAAAGATGCAGCCAATAACTTTTTCGCGGGAATCTCAGACAATACAACCTGGAATTTCAACACAAACGATATAACGGCTCCCGCACTGATAGCTTCGCCGTTTGTTCCTGCAGATAATGCGGTGGGGGTTGCGCTTACAACACCACTTTCTGTTACATTCAATGAAGCGGTTCAGGCAGGAACAGGTGAAATCCAATTGTATGATGGTTCGGGAACACTGGTTGAAGCATATGATGTGCTTACCAGCCCGCTGATTTCATTTTCAGGAACTGCCGTGACAATCAATCCAACAGATTTGATCCAGAACACCAATTATTATGTGAACATTCAGCCCGGCGCAATTAAGGATTTATCGAACAACAACTACACCGGCTTCTCAAATACAACGACCTGGAACTTCAACACGAATGATCTGGTTGCGCCTCTGGCAGTTGCACCTTTTTCTCCCGCTGATAACGCAATAAATGTATCGAGCAATGGTGTTTGCAGTATTTCCTTCAATGAAAATGTGCAAATTTCTGCAACTGGTGTTATTGAAATCTTTACTTCTTCAGGAACTTTGGTAGAATCCTTTAATTCCGGATCTGCTCAAATTTCCGTTTCAGGATCCACAGTTAACTTTTCCACCGTGAATCCATTAAGTGAAAACACGGCTTATTATATTCGTATCACTCCAGGATTCATTCAGGATCTGGCAGGAAATAATTTTACCGGAATTACGGATAATACCTCGTGGAATTTCAATGTGGGAGATTTTACTGCACCTTCAATTTCAACTTTGAACCCGGTAGATAATGCAATAGATGTGCCGCTGGCTTTAAATCCGGCAATTACATTTGATGAGCCTGTGGTACTTGGTACCGGAAGTATCTTTTTAGTGAATGAACTTGCTGAAACCTCGGAAGAATTTAGCAGCGCACTTGGAAATGCTCTAATTAGTGGAAATACGATAACACTGAATCTTACTCTTGACCTGCAGATGGGGGGGTACTACCATGTTGTCATTGACAACGATGCAGTGGAAGACTTGGCTGGAAATACATTTGCAGGAATTTCGGATACAACTGCCTGGTCGTTTAGAGCTGTTCTGGAAACAGGATTGCAGGAATTATCGCTTGACAATTATTCATGGAACGGGAAAGAACTGGTGATCAAAACAGCTTATTCCTACGGAGAAGTTCTGGATGCAGGTGGTAGAAAAGTTCGCAGAATCGAATCGAATAAAATAGTGCTCGATAACCTTCCTGCAGGAATTTATACCGTGCGGATCATCCGAAATAACGAACCTGCATTCCTGAAAATTTATGTGGACTAGATTTATTGTCATACTCATTTTTGGGACGGTTTCGACTAATCCGGCCCATTCACAGGATGTGTTCGAAGCTGCACGCACAGGAAATATTCAGCGACTGAAGGAACTGATTGTTTTGAAGAAGGATACGATCTTTGCCATAAGTAATATGGGATTTGATCCCTTGATGATTGCCTGTTACCGCGGACAAACAAAATGCGCCAAATTCCTGGTTGAAAACGGAGCAAATGTAAATCGTCCATCTGCAGAAGGAAGTGCTTTGCAAGCTGCGTGCTATCAGAATAACACGGAGCTCGCCGCTTTATTGATCAAAAAAGGTGCTGACCTGAATGTACAGGGTCCCGATGGGAATACCGCTCTGATGTATGCTGTTTTGAACCAAAATCAGAAACTGGTAAAAGTATTGGTAAAGGCAGGGTCCGATTTAAACAAAAGAAATAAAGACAATCAAACAGCTTATTCGCTGGCAATGACGCAAGTCAATACCGAAATTCAAAAGTTGGTCAGGATTTGAAAGAGTCAAACCCAATCCGCATAAGGAGCTTAACATATTTTAACAGCATTTGGAAAGCCAAAAGCTCATTCTTTTACATATTTGCGACCTTAGGCTTAAAGCATGATGGAAATACCTAATTTATCTCCTTCCGAACAGTTGCAGGTAGTTGCAAATGAGATCAAAACGGAAGGATTGAAATACGATTTATTACGACGCGAAATTGGAAAAGTAATTGTTGGACAAGAGAACATGGTTCGGAGCCTGTTAATTGCCCTGCTCGCAGACGGACACGTCCTGTTGGAAGGAGTTCCTGGGCTGGCAAAAACGCTTGCTATCCGCACACTTTCGAGTGCTGTTTCCGGTCATTTTTCCCGGATTCAGTTCACACCCGATTTACTTCCGGCGGATGTTACCGGAACCTTGATTTACCAGCAGAAATCCGAGCAGTTTGCCGTAAAGAAAGGACCGATCTTCGCGAATTTTGTCTTAGCGGATGAGATCAACCGCGCACCGGCAAAAGTTCAGGCCGCTTTATTAGAAGCCATGCAGGAACGTCAGGTTACTATCGGTGACTCAACATTCGAATTGCCAAAGCCGTTTTTGGTACTGGCAACACAAAATCCCATTGAACAGGAAGGAACTTATCCCTTGCCGGAGGCGCAAGTGGATCGTTTCATGCTGAAAGTATTCATGGGTTATCCTTCCAAACAGGAAGAACAATTGATCCTTCGTTCAAATGTAAGGCCTGAGGGATTGGAAAAGATCTCGCATGTCATGCATCCGGATGACCTGATCAAAGGAAAACATTTAACCCGTTCTATTTACCTCGATGAAAAAGTAGAGCGGTATATCGTAGATATTGTTGACGCAACACGTAATCCTGCAACAGCCGGAGTTTCCGAGATTTCGAAATACCTGCAATACGGAGCATCTCCGCGCGCTTCTATTAACCTGGCATTGGCTGCAAAAGCAAATGCATTTTTAGAGCAGCGTGGTTTTGTCATTCCGGATGATGTGCGCACAGTTGCAATGGACGTGCTTCGTCACAGAGTTGGTTTGAACTATGAAGCAGAAGCCGACGGAGTAAAGCCGGAACAAATCATCGAACGTTTATTACAGCGGGTAGAAGTTCCATAAATTACCATGGATAAGGAAGCCTTACTGAAGCGAATTCGTACCATCGAGCTTCAAACTCGCGGTATGACTGAACAAGTATTCGCAGGACAATATCAATCTGCGTTTAAAGGCCGTGGTATGTCCTTTAGTGAAGTAAGATCTTATCAGGTTGGTGACGATGTAAGAACTATTGACTGGAATGTAACGGCGCGTTTTCGGGAACCTTTTGTAAAGATCTTTGAAGAAGAGCGCGAATTAACGGTTCTGTTAATTATCGACGTTTCCGGTTCCATGTATTTCGGACAGGGAACAGATTCTAAAATTTCCCTGGCAGTTGAATTGGCAGCGACACTTGCTTTCTCTGCAGCTAAGAAAAACGATAAAGTAGGTGCGCTTTTTATTTCAGACGAAGTAGAATATTACGTTCCTCCCAAAAAAGGGTTTGGACACGTGCATTTCCTGCTGCGTAAACTCATTAATTTACAGCCAAAATCCGGGGGGACCAATATGGATACCGGCTTGAAATATGCCCGCAATATTTTCAAACAGCGAAGCATTTGTTTTGTGATCAGCGATTTTTCCCAGTTGGAAATGAGCAAAGAGGGATTCGCAAATACAGCCAGAAAGCACGACCTGGTAGCACTTGGTGTTAGTGACCCGGGAGAAGGAAATCTTCCAAACGTGGGTTTTGTACGCTGGCTGAATGCGGAAACCGGCACTACGAATTGGATCGACAGTTCTGCTCCGAAAGTTAGAAGAGAATACGCCAACAATTTTGTCCGTCGAAAAGAGCAAAACGAAGCTTTTTTCTTGCAATTGGGAATTGATGCCGCTTTTTTCGAAGTAGGAGATCACGTTTATTTACCCTTACTTCAATTATTCAAACGCCGGAAATGAGATTCGTTTTATCCATACTGGCATGTTGGTGTTTTGGAGCAGGGTTTGCACAAACAAAGCGCGTTTATTGGGAAGAAGATTCGGTGCGTATCGGAGATAAGGCACATTTAATGATCCTGGTCAAACATAAACCAAGGCAATTCGATTACAACCCCATTCAGGATGTCTTTATTTGTGATATCAATCACAAAGGTGAGACACTTTGGAAGCCGGGCGGAGAACTGGAAATCGAATCGTTTAGCGATACCACATACACACATAAAGGCATTAAATACTGGAAAGGTGTTTATACTTTGATTGCCTGGGACTCTGCGAAATACCGCATGCCCGAATTGTGGATAAGCTGGAAAGATTCCACCTTCTCATTTCGTGCTCCCAATTTGTACGTTGGTTTCATTAAGAAGAAAGTAAAGGACGGAATAGAAGAAATTCCTGTTGAACCCGAAGATGAATACTGGATCCTGATCAGGAAATACTGGTGGGTGCTTTTGGTTGTAGCTGCTGGAATTACGGGAGGAATTCTGTGGAACAAACGAAGAAAAATTAAAAAATCGGAAGAAATCAGTTTGAGAGACCGCACCTTAATGGCTATCAATCAGCTTCGAAAAAAAGAAGACTGGCTTCATGACAAAACGAAAAACCATTATGTGAATTTTTCTGCAGTGCTGAAAATGTATCTGAGTTCTCGTTACGAATTAAATCTCATGGAACGCACCACCTACGAAACGATCTCTTTGCTAAAATTGAAAGGACTCGATCTGAATGTGGTCAGAAGGATTGAGGTGCTTTTGAGAGAAGCCGATATGGTGAAATTCGCCAAAACAGAATTGAATGATATGCATATTCGCTCCAGTTTGTTCCGTTTGGAAGAAATTGTGACGGAACTAAGCCCATTGGAGATCCCCGAATGAGTCGCTATTTCAACATATGCTTTTGGGAATATGATTTCTACAATCCACACATGTTGTGGCTCTTATTTGCTATTCCTGTACTTTTATTTTTCTGGGAGTACCTGCAGAAAACCCGCGTTGGACAGTTGAAATATGCGAATTCGGAACAGGAACAATTGTCTTATTCGATCGGCTGGGTGCGATACATTCGCTGGGGAATCAATACCTGTTATGCACTTTCGATGGCGTGTTTGGTTTTAGCTCTTGCAGAACCCTACAATGCCTCCATTGATCCGCCAAAAATTGATTACAAGAACGGAATAGATATTATTTTGTCTATTGATGCTTCCGGATCCATGTTGGCGCAGGATTTTGACCCGAATCGGTTGGAAGTAGCCAAGCGCGTAGCCAAAAAATTCGTGGATTCGCGAAAAGGAGACCGGGTTGGTTTAGTGGTTTACGAAGGGGAAGCTTACACGGCTTGTCCGGCAACTTTAGACTATAAATTATTGAAAGAACAGATCACAGCTATCGAACCTGGATTCCTGGAACCGGGTACTGCTATCGGAAGTGGTTTGGGAGTTGCCGTTACCCGGTTGAGGAGCGACAGTCTTCCTTCGAAAGTGATTATTTTATTAACAGACGGAAGCAGTAATACCGGCCCCGATCCGATGGAAGCTGCTGAATTGGCCAAGGCAAAGAAGTGTAAAGTCTACACGATTGGTGTGGGAGCGAACGGAATGGCGCCAACTCCTGTACAAACACCTTTTGGAGTGGTTTATCAGAATATGCCGGTTGAAATTGATGAAGCGATCTTAAAAGATATTGCCAAACTAACCAATGGAAAATATTTCCGGGCGCAGGATGAGAAATCTTTGGAAAAGATCTACGGGGAAATTGATAAATTGGAAAAGCGCAAAATGGAAGACCAGCACCTGGGTAGTGAACCACCGCTGACTTTATTCCCATTCTTCATATGGAGTATTTTGTTTTCGCTGGCAGCCTGGGGAGTTCAACGTTTGAAATTCAAACTGGATGATTAAAGAGAAGAATACATATAGACGTCTGGTGAACCTGCTTGTAGTTTCGGAAGCAGCCTGGTGGATAACTGTATTCACTTTGTTTGCAGTTATTTCTCGAGTATATAAGGAAGTAAGCCTTCTTCATCCGGAAATGCTTGGTTTGTGGGCAATAATTCCTGTTTTGGGTGCGCTAAGCTGGATTCAATGGAATTGGAAATCACGGATCTATGAAGAATATTCAGGTTATGGTTCCACACGCATGTTGTGGGTGAAATTTGAACCGATGAAAGCCTTCCTGCATTATTTTCTACTGCGGACCACTTATTTTTTCATCATCCTGGCAATGGCACAACCCGTTGCAGGATCGCGGAAAGTAAACGGTTCAAAACGGGTTCTCGACCTGGTAATCTGCCTCGATATTTCGAATTCCATGAATACCAAAGATATGGGTGGAAATCAAAGCAGTCGTTTAACAGCTGCAAAACAGTCCATTGGGGAATTGCTAAATCAATTGAAAGGTGAACGTATTGCGGTAGTGGTTTTTGCCAATAACGCCTACACACAGCTTCCGCTCACGATGGATTACGGAGCGGCGAAACTTTTTGTTCCGGATATTGAAACATCCATGATCTCGGATCAGGGAACCAATATCGGAAGGGCTCTGGAAGTTGCCCGGGAGCAGTTCAAAGATACGGAATCCGGCAAAGCCATTTTGGTAATCACAGACGGAGAAGATCATGAGGCACTTTGGAAGAATCAAGTGGAAGAATTGAAAAAGAAAAACGTGGAATTAGCCTATTTGGGGCTTGGTTCGTCAAAAGGAGGTTTGATTCCGAATAATCCGTATGATGAAACGGAAGGATATAAACGTGAAGGCGGAAAGGCAGTTGTTTCCAAAATTGATAAAAAAGGCTTGACGCGCATGGCATCTGTCTCAGGGAGTATTTTAGTGACATCAGACAGTCCTTTTCCGAACATCTATGATATCGCTTCAAATTACAAGAACTCGAAAAATAAGCAGGTACTGAAAGTTGAATTTAAAGTAGATAAAAACTATTTTTACATTCCTACAACTTTGGCGCTCTTGTGTATGATTTGTTACTTCTTTTTACCAATCATTATTAATCCCAATAAGTTATGAAAACAGCATTGATGATCATCGCGTGCGTTTTGGCTTTCAACTCTTTTGGGCAGGATTGGAAAGAACCACTCAATGAAGCCAGAAGATTATACAAAAAAGGAAACTACAAAGAAGCGTTAAAGTATTATAAAAGAGCCGAAAAGTTAGCTCCAAATGATGTAGATTTGTCTCAGGAGATAGGTCAGACTGCTTACCGTGCGAACGATTTTGGTACTGCGGCAGAAAACTTTGAACGTCAGGCAAATAATGCTGAAACGAAAGAAAAAGAGATCAAAGCCCGAACAAGTTTAGGAGAATCCCGTATGAAACAGCAGGATTTTCAAAGCGCGGTTGATACTTACAAGAAGATTCTGAGATTAGATCCTGATAATGAAAAAGCAAGACAGCGACTGGTTGAAGCGAAAAGATTATTAGAACAGCAGAAAAAACAACAGCAGCAAAAGCAAGACCAAGAGAATAAAGAACAAAACAAAGACAAGCAAAACCAGCAGAATAATAATCAGAATCAAAAGGATCAGGAGAATAAGGATCCAAAAAAAGACTCAAAAGATCAACAACAAAACCAAAACCAAAAAGATCAAAAGTCCCAGGGACAAAAAAACGAAGAGAAAAAACTACAAGACAAAGAAACTGAGCGAAAACTGGATGAGTTTAGCAAGCAGGAACTGAATACAAAGAAAAGATTGGATGGTTCAAAAGGTACTACAGGTGGTAAAACTGCAAGAAAAGACTGGTAATCAATGGCAATTTTTATTGCTTTTGTTCACGTTAGTGAGCCAGATCTCTATTGCTCAAAAACCAGTGGTTGCTCTTACATCCGACAAAAAAGAACTGGGTGCAAATGAGCACTTAGGTTTTACCATTACTTCCAATGTGGAAGGATCCATGAAGATTGATTTCCCGGTAGAATTTGAAGTGGATTTGAATGTCATGCATGGAATGGAACAGAAAATGGATCCAAGTGGTAAAATTAAGACTTACTACTACATGCAGCAAACCGGGGTTTTTAAAAAGGAAGGGACCTATTCATTTTACGCTTATACCACGTATCGAAATAGAACCTATAAATCCAATAAGATCACCATCAAAGTCAACGAAGCTTCTGAAGAAGATGATAAGGTGAATTCAAACGACCCGGTTTTCGGATTCATTCAATGTAAAAAAACCAGCGTGTATGAAGGAGAACCGATCCTGCTGAAGGCAAAAGTTTTTTCATATATCAATATTGAGTATTTAGAAGGCTATTCAGACTTTAAAGCAGATCTTTCCATGGAGGAGCATGCATTTCCTAACGGACGGGTGGAAGTGGAACAAACCCGCGTTAACGGGAAAGATGCCCTGGCATTTGAATATGGAAAACAATTGCTGATTCCTGTTGGGACGGGAAAATGCCACATTAAACCTTATGAAATGGCTCTGCGCTGTCATGGTTCTCTTTTTTCCAAAACAATGCGCTTCCGCTCATCCGGACTAATGATCAATATTAAACCGCTTCCGGGGAATGCTCCAAAGGATTTCATCGGTGCAGTGGGTGAATACCGCCTTTCTCAGAAGAATCCGAACAAGGAAAAAATAAAAGAAGGAGATGTGTTCACACTTGAAATGGTGATCTCAGGTGTTGGAAACCTGCACAATTCCAACGCTCCGAAATTGAAATTACCCAGAGGCTGTTCCATTTATGGAGATCCTGAACGCATTGAAGACATCGAATTTACAGAAAGCGGCGCGGAAGGAATGATCACTTACCGATTCAATATCCAGGTATTGGAAGATCACGATTTACTATTCACTGCTCCGTCAATCAGTTATTTTGATCCGGAGAAAGAAAGATACATTTCGATTAAAGGAAATCCATTCAATATCAACGTTATTCCGGATAAAAGCTTTAATCCGGTAGTGTTGACAGATCCTGAGACCGGCTCGAATACGGATGTCGTGGACATGCAGACTCAAAAGAATTCCGTCTCGGAAACAAAGACAGAATCCCGTTCAAAATCCGCATTGTGGGTAGGTATTGTTGCTCCTACAAGCTTATTGGGTCTTTTATTCGTCTTTTTACTGCTTGTAAAACGTAAGAAAAAAGAAGAAGAAAAAATGGAAGAAGCACCCGTTTCGGATGGACTTCCTAAAAAATCTGTTTTCCTGAACGAATCAAAAGCAGATCAGACGTCGTCTTTAGCTTCAGCAATCGAACAAACTCCTTCAGCAGAAATCAATTATTGGAAAGATGCAGAACGTCATGTGGAAGATCCAAGCGTATTTGCCATTTTGATGCCTAAAGCTATCATTCAACGAATTGAACAATGTGAAAGATGCAATTTCCAATCGCGGGAGAAAGCTTTTGATAGATTAATAGAGACCAATCCGGAAGTTGCCAAAGGTTTGCGTGAAATTATCGAAATGTGTGATCAGTATCGCTACGGATTTGGTGCTGAGCGCTTAGAAACGAAAGCTATTTTGGCAAATGCCGAAAACTTATTCGGTCAATTACCTTCCTAACCGATTTTTTGACAGAAAAGTTGTTCCAAAAAGATTCACTTTTGATTTTTTTACTACTTTTACCACACAAAACACAAATTAATACATCATGAGCGTTTTTGGTATCGTATTGTTTCTTTTAATCGGAGGTATGGCATTTTGGATGTTATTGTTCCTTTTAGGATTTGTACTTCCTTTTTGGATTTCATTGGGAATCAACCAACAAATGCGTCCAAAACGTGTATTTGAAAAAGACGATACAGAAGCAAAATAATTTTGCATTTATAAATAGTTTGAAACCCCGACATTTATCGTCGGGGTTTTTTTATGCTCAAAAAATCCAAGTACTTGTTTGGAGCGTATGTAAAATATAACCTTAAAATAAACAAGTATGAAAAAGTCAATTTTATCAATTGCAATTGCTGCTTCAATGACAGCATTTGGAGTATCAAGTTGTGGGGGAAGTGAAGAAAAAATGAACGAGGACACCAAAACGGAAGAATCGAACGACATGGATGAACCCGAAGAGGAGGAAGAAGAGGCTTTTGTTATGGTTGGAGGAGCAAAAATGGTTGCTTCAAAAGATATCGTAGATAATGCGATGGGTTCTGCAGATCACACAACTTTAGTTGCAGCGGTAAAAGCAGCAGCTTTGGTGGAAACTTTAAAAGGAGATGGACCGTTTACGGTTTTTGCTCCTACAAATGCGGCTTTCAATAAGTTGCCGAAAGGGACAGTTGAAAATCTTTTAAAGCCGGAAAATAAAGGAAAGTTGACTTCCGTATTGACTTACCATGTTGTTCCGGGAGCACTTAAAGCGGGTGATTTGAAAAACGGGCAATCTTTAAAAACAGTTCAGGGTGAAAACCTGATGGTAACTGAAAAAGATGGAAAATGGTTTGTAAATGGAGCTCAGATTACCATTGCAGACGTAGTTTCATCGAATGGTGTAACCCATGTAATTGATGCCGTGGTGTTGCCAAAGAAAATGTAATTGAATTCCTAAATAATAACTTTTTGCGTTGAAAGCCCCGACATTTATCGTCGGGGCTTTTTGTTTGGAAACAGCAGGCACGCAATTAATCGCATGCCCCGATAGCTTTTTCTTCTTATCTTTAGCACACTTACTACTAATTAAAAATATGAACCGAATCCTTTTGTTCGTTGCCGCATTTGTATGCTCAAATGCATTTTCACAGGAAATGCTTCATTGCGGAAGTGATGAAATGGAACATAAACTGTTTCAGGAACATCCGGAATATAAACAAGCTTTTTTGCGTTCCAAAAAGAAATTGGAAACATTCACCAAACAATTTCAGGAAAACCCTGTCAAATCCGGTGCAACTTATGTTATTCCGGTTGTGTTTCACATTATTCATAACAATGGTTCGGAGAACATCAACGATTCGCAGATCCACGATGCAGTGGACCAGGTGAATCTGCAATACCGGAAATTAAACCCCGATACGAATCAAATTGTTGCCGCTTTTCAATCTATTGCTGCGGATGCGGGGATTGAAATCCGCCTTGCCCAAATTGATCCGGATGGAAACTGTACCTCCGGAATTACAAGAACAGTTTCTTCATTGACATATCCCGGAGACCACCAGGTGAAAAGCCTGATCCATTGGCCGCCGGAAAAATACCTGAATATCTATGTGTGTTTTGACGCTGCAGGATTGGCTGGACATGCATTAATGCCCGCAGTTGCAGACACTATTCCGGAATGGGACGGAATTGTAATCCGGCACGATTACGTTGGAACAATCGGAACTTCCGATTATTTCAAACGAACAGTTCTTTCGCACGAAATAGGGCATTATTTGAACCTATATCATATTTGGGGCGGAAACAATGTTCCGGATTTCTATTATTTGCCCGTTGGCGGTGCCGGGAATTGTGCATACGACGATGAGGTGATGGATACTCCGAATACGATTGGTTGGTCTTCCTGCAATTTAAACGCCGCATCATGCAGCAGTTTGGACAATATCCAGAATTACATGGATTACGCCTATTGCGCGCTCATGTTTACGGAAGGACAAAAGGTACGCATGCACGCCGCACTGAATTCATCTGTTGCTCATAGAAATAACTTATGGACTCCGGCGAATCTGGCTGCAACCGGAACGGATGATTTGATGAATCAGCTCTGTGAAGCAAAACTCGAAGCAAGTAAACGGGTTATTTGCCAGGGAGAGTCTGTTTTATTCAAAGATGTTTCTTCGCATGGAGTGACAAGTCGGCTTTGGAGCATTGAATCAGGTACAATCCAGGGTTCTTCTTCAAACGATACGGCAATTGTGACCTACAACCAGGTTGGAACATTTGATGTGAGCCTGAAAGTCAGCAATGGAATCGATACACTTGAATTAATTCTTGCAGATTACATGACGGTAATGCCAATTCAGGGCTCAGATCAGGGAATAACAGAAGGTTTTGAGAGCAATTTGGCAGCTTTCAAAGACAAATGGCAGGTTCGGGAAGTTGGTCAGACCTATAACTGGGAAATCACCAATACAGGCTTTCAAAGCAACCAGTCGGCAAAGATCAATAATTTCGATGCCGGCACAAACCAGGTCTACGAATTCTTTTCAGGTCCATTGGATTTTTCCGGATTTACCAGCCTGGCAGTAGCTTTCGATTGGGCTTATGCGCAAAGAATTTCCGGCAATGCAGATTTGTTCCGTGTTATGATCTCGAATGATTGCGGAGAAACCTGGAGCACGAAAAAAACTTATATAGGAGTGGGGTCACTAAAATCGGTTAGTCAGTTAGTTACCAATCCTTTCACTCCTGCTGCATTAAACGAATGGGCAAGTGATACAGTCGTGATCACAGGAGCATCCAACTTTACGGATCACACCCAGGTGAAATTCCGTTTTGAATCGAAAGGCGGAAACAACTTCTTTTTAGACAATATCCGTATCGGGAAATTGAATGAATTGGGCTTGCACGAAGTGGGTTCTGAAAAGGAATTTGAGATTTATCCGAATCCGGCAGCAGGAACTACCACTTTGAAATGGGGCGGGCAGGTTCCTCAAAAGGTCTGTTTGTTTGATACTCGTGGAAGAATCGTTTTTGAAACGACCGATTTGAAGGATCTGAATTCGCTGTCAATTCCGCTGGAAGGTTTGGACGCAGGATATTATTTGGTGCAGATTACGGGAGAAAAAGGATTTTATTCCCTACCTTTGATAGTGAATTAAGAACAATTCCAGAGGATTCGAATTAATTACCAGGGTAACTGGTGGATCCGCCGCGGCGGACACTTATCCCGGAGGAAGAAAAATCGAGCCCGAGCAAGAAAAAAGAGTGGTGATAATTTGATTGTTGAAAAACTTTGCTATCTTTGCCCTCCAAATTAAATTTTAAAATATCTGTTATGTACGCAATAGTAGAAATAGCAGGGCAGCAATTTAAAGTGCAAAAAGACCAAAAAATCTTTGTACACCGTTTAGACGCTGAGACAGGATCAAAAGTAGAATTTGATCGTGTTTTATTGGTAGACAACGGAGGAAAAGTGAATATTGGCGCCCCAGCTATCGCAGGAGCATTAGTTACTGCTCAAGTGAATGATCACGTTAAAGGTGATACAGTTATCGTTTTCCGCAAAAAACGCAGAAAAGGATACGTGAAAAGAAACGGACACCGTCAATCTTTTACACAAATTACAATTACAGGTATTACAGCGTAATTCTGTCGGTAGACAGATAAAAAATTAGAAAAGATGGCACACAAAAAAGGAGTCGGTAGTTCCAAAAACGGTCGTGAATCTCACAGCAAACGTTTAGGAGTGAAAATTTTCGGTGGACAATTGGCAATCGCAGGGAATATCATTATTCGCCAACGCGGTACTGCTCACCACCCGGGAGAAAATGTTGGGATCGGTAAAGATCACACATTGTACGCATTGACTGACGGAACAGTTGAGTTCCGTAAAAAAAGAGATAATCGTTCGTTTGTATCGGTAGTTCCATTTGAGACTACGGAAGCTTAATCGAATAATAAATATTTTTTGAAAAGGCGAATTCCGGTAGTTTCGGGGTTCGCCTTTTTTTTATTTTACCAATACCCGAAGCGATCGGGGTAATTCAATTCATGTATGTTAGAAATGACCAAAATCCGCGCTGAACGTGATGAGATCATCACGGCACTCAAAAAGCGCAACATCGATGTAACAGGAACTATTGATGCAATTATTGCTAAAGACCAACAATGGCGTGCAGCAAAAACGTCCATGGAATCCATTACATCCGAATTGAACAAAATCGCTAAAGAAATCGGTGAATTCTTTAAAAGTGGTAAAACTGCAGAAGCAGAAGCTGCTAAAACAAAAACAGCCGATTTAAAGCAGGAAGAAAACCAACTGAAAACGCAGGTAGATACCCTTGAACACGAAATCACACAGTTGTTGTACCAAATTCCGAACGTTCCAAACACTTTGGTAGTTGCCGGGAAAAATGAAGAAGACAATGAAACGATCGAGGTTGTTGGTGAACCTGCTGTTTTGCATAAAGGTGCAGTTCCACATTGGGAATTGACCAAAAAATTTGACCTGATCGATTTCGAATTGGGAGTGAAGATCACCGGAGCAGGATTTCCTGTTTACAGGGGAAAAGGAGCTAAATTACAGCGTGCATTGATTCAATTCTTTTTAGAAGAAGCAGAGAAAGCAGGTTATGAAGAATTCATCGTTCCCCACGTTGTGAACGAAGCAAGTGCTTATGGTACCGGACAGCTTCCGGATAAAGAAGGTCAGATGTACCACATGCCGGTTGATGATCTATACATGATCCCGACATCAGAAGTTCCGTTGACCAATGTTTACCGCGATGTAGTTTTACCGGACGAGAATTTCTCCATCAAAATGACGAGTTACACGCCGTGTTTCCGTCGGGAAGCAGGAAGTTACGGAGCACATGTTCGCGGTTTGAATCGCTTGCATCAATTCGACAAAGTAGAGATCGTTCGTATCGAGCATCCTAAAAATACAGATCGTGCTTTAACCGAAATGGTGAATCACGTGAAAGGATTGTTGGAGAAATTAGGCTTACATTACCGTATTCTGCGTTTATGCGGAGGAGATACAGGGTTCGCTTCTGCGATGACCTATGATTTCGAAGTATTCTCTGCAGCGCAGGAAAAATGGCTGGAAGTAAGTTCTTGCTCTCGTTTTGACACCTTCCAGGCAAATCGTCTGAAATTGCGTTTCAAGGGAAGTGACAAGAAAAATCACCTGGCACACACTTTAAACGGTTCCGCTTTGGCCTTGCCAAGAATCATGGCTTCAATTATGGAAAATTATCAAACCCTCGACGGAATTGAAATTCCGGAGGTGCTGCATAAATACACCGGGTTCACAAGAATCGATTAATTGTAAGGGCGGAAAATTTTCCGCCCTTACTGTTTTTGTTATTTTGCGTAATTTAGTCTCATGCTAAGAATCATGTCTTTTCTGATACTGCTCGGACTCATTACTTCCTGCGAAAGCAAATTGGGTAAGTTTGAAGAAGATGTGCTGTTTACAAAAGCTACCAACGATTCCGTTCAGGTGCTGATTCAGGAATTGGACACCAACCAGGTACTGAAATTGCGTGGAAAATCAAAGCTCATGCTACTGAATTTCAATATTGAACTGGGAAATGACACGCTGGATATAAAAACGGCAAAAGAAATCGATGGATTTATTCAGTCGTACCGCGCAACAGATTTCTTTACTACCGAGATCAAGCAATTGCGTTTAGCCCAAAAAGAACAGCAGGAAAGACTCAAAAAATTGCAATCCGATATTGAAACCGGTTCCGGTGATCGTTCGATGTATTACGAGAATGTTCAATTTGAACGGAAAGAAGCAGAACAAATCAGGTCACACAGTTTGGTCCTGCAGAAACAATTTATGGATTTTAAACAATCTTACGAGCAATTTAAACCTACATTTGAGCGTTTTAAAGCTGTACACTAAATAGATCATGAAACAAGCGCTTATTTTTTGTTGTCTTCTTCTTTCATTTGCAGGTTCGGCACAAACCAGTACCGACCAGCAATTGGCAAATTTGTATTACAACAATGGCGAATTCGATAAAGCCCTTCCTTACTTTGAGAAGATCATCAACAAGCAAAGCACCAAGTTTGATCAGCTGCGCTATGTAGATTGTTTGGAGAAAACCAAGCAGGTAAAAGATGCGGAGAAATTCCTGAAAAAACTCGTTTCGACCTACCCTGCGGATTTTGATTATACCATCGCTTTGGGCGACTTATACGAACGGACAGAACGTGTTTCTCAAACAGAGAAATTGTACAACGACCGAATCAAACAAACGGCATCGAATGGCTATGAAGTAATTGAACTGTACACTTCCTTCATCAAAAAAGGGAAAGTAAACTGGGGGCTCAAAACACTCGAAGCCGGAAGAAAAGAACTCAAAAAAAATTATCCGCTTCAGATTCAATTCGCAGAGGTTTATTCCCTTTTGGGAAGAACAGATGAAATGATCGATGAGTATTTTGACATCCTGGATCAATACCCCAACTACAGCAGTAATATTCAAAATGCACTCACCAGGCAAATTGATTTCTCCGAAGATAAAACGGGTGTTTATCAAAAGCTGAAAGACAAATTATTGGTTCGAATCCAAAAGAAGCCAAACGATTTTATTTATTCGGAAATGTTGATCTGGCTCTTCATCCAGAAGAAAGAATTCAAATCGGCATTGACGCAAACCCAGGCTTTGGACCGGCGTGAAAAAGGAACCGGAAACCGGGTGATGGATTTGGCCGAGACCTGTGTGGAGAATAGTGATTACGTAACTGCAAGGCTGGCTTACAGATACGTGATTGATCAGGGTTCACAAAATCCGAATTATTATTCGGCTTACAGTGCTTTACTCAATATCCGTTACCGGGAAATTACCATTGAGAAGAAATACCAGCCGCAGGATATCGTGGATGCCGAAAGAGAATACCGGGAGGGATTAAAGCTTTTGGGCTGGGGAAGAAATGCTGTCTACACGGCCAAAGAATTGGCTGAGATCAAGGCGTATTATGGAAATGATGCAAAAGGTGCAGCTGATTTATTGGATAGTTGTTTGGCTGTAAACGGTCTTTCCGACATGGAAAAGGCGCAGGTTAAAATGGCTTTGGCCGATGTGTTGGTCCTTCAGGATGATATTTGGCAGGCTTCCCTGTATTACATGCAGATCGATAAAGATTTTAAGTTTGAAGCCATTGGTTCCGAAGCGAAATTCAAGAATGCCCGCATTTTCTATTACGACGGCGATTTCAAATTTGCCCAGTCGCAATTGGATATCTTAAAAGAATCCACCAGTAAGTTGATTGCCAATGATGCCATGAAACTTTCCGTTTTGATTACGGATAATTTAGGTCTGGACAGCAATTACACGGCCATGTACCAGTTTGCGCAGGCAGATTTATTGTTGGAACAACACCAATACGAGCGCGCATTTAAATTGTATGATTCGATCAACCAGGCTTTTCCGGCACACGGTTTAGCAGATGAGATCTTATTGCGTAAAGCGCAAGCCATGCAGTACCAGGGAAAATGGCCCGAAGCACTCGATTACCTGGATAAAATCGTCAAATACCACATGGATGACATCTTATCGGATGATGCGATTTTCACCATGGCAGAAATCTACGAGAAGAACCTCCACGACAAAGAAAAAGCAACCGAGTATTACAAGAAGATCTTATTCGAATGCAAAGGCAGCTTGCTGACCGTTGAAGCCAGAAAACGTTACCGTGCACTGCGCGGAGATGTCTCCGATTCGGAGGATCTGTAACTTCTGCTCGATTCAGCAGCCGGATTGTGCACTGTGTTAAATGACTATCAATCAACCGGATAAAAACACAAAATTTCTCTTTCAGCGAACAAAAAGATTTCAAATGTTAAATTTGGGCTTCACAGAAGTGTAACCAAAAAAAGTTTTTACATTTATCTCATTAACTGAAATCTTAAACTGTTCACAAGTATGAAACCTACACTTAAAAAGGCGTGCTATGCCTTAACCGCGTTGTTGTTTACGACAACCTATTCCTTTTGCCAAACCAATACACTTCCTACCTCAGGAAACGTGGGTATTGGAACCACTTCACCAACAGAACGACTTACTGTTAATGGCTCAGCCCGTATCGATTCCACTTTAACCGTTAGGGATTCTATGATTGTTGACAGGGATGCCCACATCCGAAGCGATCTACAGGTAGACGGAAACACCACCCTGGAAGGAGATTTGACTTTAAATTCACTGCGCGATTCTACATTGACAGACGATGAAGTGATCCTGATCGATTCAACCGGCAACCTGAAAAGAGGTGGAGATTTGAAAAGCATTGTGTATTCGGAATCTGTTTACGTTCCCTGTAAAGACGACAATGGCGGAAATACCACTCCGGCAGCACCAACCTGGTTAAATGGACTTGGAAAGATCTATACGAGTAATCATTGTGTACCGGATGTGAAGGTGGGGATTGGTCAAAATAATCCTGCTTCCAAATTACATATAACAACAAGCCTCAATAGGAATACACATCCGATAATTGTCGACAAACGCATCCAGGGAGATCCAACACCCTATAAATTGATGCAGTTGGATAACACCGGATTGCTTTATGGGCGTGAAGTGAAAGTCAACCTGGACAACTGGTCGGATTATGTGTTTGATGAGAAATACCCGTTGATGCCTCTGAATGAACTCCAGCAGTTTATTCAAAAGAATAATCATTTACCAAATGTGCCTAGTGCCGGTGAAATGACTCAGAACGGATTGAACCTGGCAAAAACCAGCATACTATTCATGGAGAAGATCGAAGAATTGACACTTTACCTGCTTCAGATCAATGAACAGGTAAAAACCCAGGAACAGCTATTGGACGAGCAGCAGGAATTACTAAAACAACAGCAGGAAACGATTCGTTTGCAGCAAGAGTTAATCCGGAAATTGGAACAACAGGTAAAACCGTAAGTCATGAAAAAGTTCTTAATAGGATTGTTCCTGCTCATAGGTTTAAATGGCTGGGGACAAGTGGATACGGTGTTTATTAGTCGGGAAAAACTGGCGGATACAATTTATTCTAAATTGAAAACCAAAGCTCCAACAGGGTATCTTGCCAACAAATTATCTCTGCTTGTTTCAGATAGTTTATTATTGAAGACGGATTTATTTGAGGGAGATTCGGCCCTTTTTAAGTCCGATGCTGACAAGATGTTAGAGTGGCTATATGAAATGAATCAAATAGCATTTAATAAAGACAGTCTACCGCATAAGGATTCGGTTTTTACTCAGGTTTACAGTTATGTCGGTGAAATGGATTTCGAGCTGGATGTAATTGCAATACCGATCGGGATCTTTGAATTACAATACAACACGGTTGATGAAGAGACAGGCTTAAATAACGGAATATTAGCGAAAGATGCTTCCATATATTCTGATTTGGATCCGTTAGAACAATCCATTGTTTCAACAAATACCTCCTTACTTGCCGGACCATTGTTTGATTACTTTTCAAGTGATGTAATGGCAATGGTGGTCAAAAGTGAATTTTTCATAAGCAATACCAGAAATATTACTGATGTTCAATCTCTTGAACTGGGACGGGACGGTAACTGGAAATTATCAATTTTGATGAAGTAAGTTATTTTGCTCCACACTATGATTCTGTTCAGTCATTTCGAATCAGGATTACTTATACCGATAGTACATCCAAAGTATTTGATTTTATCCTGAACACCCCTGAGGTCACCATGGAAGACAAGACGAAGAGTTTCTTTAGCCCGGAAGAATGGGAAGGAGATGACGATGATTATTCCACCGGATGTAAAAATAAGGACAAAGAGGGAGCAGGCTGCACCAGGTGTGGTATGATCTCAGACAATGGTAACAAGTTAAAATGGTGTATGGTCCCTGCATGTGGAAGAGATCGCCCCGAGAAGCCATATATCTTGGTTACCGGTTACCGCCCTCCTATGTTCGGACAGGGTTTCAAAAAAACCTGGAAGATTTACAATGACTGGCACCAGAATATGCTGCAAACTTTGAGAGGACAGGAATATGATATCTTTTTGGTCAAATTTAATATGCAATGGAAACCTTTTGAGCATGGTATGCAGGAAGCAGCTTCCTTGTTAGAAACTTTCCTGATTGAGCTAAATATGAACCTCAAAACAGGACAATATTTTGAGAACATTATTCAGGGTAGTTCTATGGGAGAAGATATTGCGCGGCTAGCCCTATTGCGCATGGAACAAAAACACATGGATTATAACCAAAATTACCCGCATCATCATTCCCGATTGAATATTGCCTATGATGCCAATTTTTATGGTGCAAATATCCCGCTAGGGTATCAATACCAGGTTTACAGTGGAAATTATTACAGGAGCGCAAATATGGGAGTTCTCAGGGGTTTTCTCTGTGACTTTTTATTAGCAACCCTCAATCAGAAAACATTTAAAGAATTGGTCATGTATCACGCGGCGAGTTCCAGTGATAATATTTTCTTGTCCCCGGTGCAGGAAATAGGTTACACAGAACCAACTCATCATTGGAGAAGACAAAATTTCCTGGATGCGCTTAGTGCGGTTGATAATGGGGAACACATTTTTCCAATGCCGGTTGCTTCGAGAAATGTTGCGATTTCATTGGGTAAGATCAGTGGAAAAAACAGTGATAATACGGAAGAGTATAACAATGCGGGCGAATATTGGCAGAATACTTCCTTCCTGGGTTATCATTTCCGCATTGGAACAGCAAAATATATGCCTTCAGGACAAACCTTCCAGATTTTCAGACGACAATTGCCGCCTTTATTCCTAAGTCCCTTTCAAGCTGTTTGTAAACATGAAGTCAATGTATCTATGATGCAGGAAATCGATAATGTAGCCGGTTCAAACATGGAAGGTATCGGGAACTTTATTTCTGTTTCCGACTGGACGTATTTTCCCATTACCCAGATCTGGAACGGGAAAGCTTTCTACTCTCACAAATCGGTGGTTACCGCATTGGGGATTAACCGAAATCTTTGGCCAGCTGACGGAAGTATGACCATGAATGTACAACAAATGGGATTAATGTTTAATCAATTTAATTTCAACCCACTTATTCCATCAAATCACTACGGTTATCCTAATTTAGGAAGACCAAATGATCATTTTCAGATTACCCCTTTCGAAGCTATTTACATTGATAACAAGATCAATCCGCACATTATTTTGAAGGATGATGAATATGCTGATTTGCAAGCCTTGAATAATTTTATTTTCGATGAAGCTGAACCTTGGTACCTGAAACTGCAAAACCAGCGGGTGGGATCCAGGGCGCGTTCCAATTACAAGTACTATGTACGCCGCCGAGCACGAAACTGGATTACCGTTGGACATTTGGTAACACCTGCAACGGACCCCGGCGATTATGTAGCACAAGCCAATGCTGTATTGGATTTACGGGCCGGAGATTTAATTAACCTGAAGCCCGGAACACATTTCATGAACGGGTCAACAGTACATCTGAAAATCGAATTTGAGCCTTGTGGGACCACGGAATTGACACCCGGAGAAAGTACTTCCGGAGAGTATAACCATTCCAAACCACTGGATCGGAGTTTAAACAAGGAGGAATTCAATGATTCCCGCAAAGCGGCCAGTATTTATCCGAACCCGACCTTTGACGGTACTTTTTCTTTGAAAGTTGATCCGGAAGTGCTAATTTCAGCTATCCGGATCTATAATATGTTTGGTGTTTTGATCAGTGAAACTAACCAGATGGAAGTAGTTGAATATCATCACCGTTCCACATTAAAAACGGGGACTTACCTGATACAGGTATCTGTGGGCTCAAAAATTGAAACACATAAATTGATCGTATTATGAAGCAGTTAGCAATTCTTAGTTTGTTTTTTTTCCTGTTGGGAGGATGCACCAAATTCGGCAAAAATATGACCGTAAAAGGAAGAGTGTTGAACCCGGTTACGGGAGAGGGCATTTCCAATGTACCTGTTATTATGTATAGGTCAACGCTGGATTATCCCAGCGGTAGGAAAAAAGTAAAAGAAATCACCACGGATTCGGAAGGGTATTTTGAAATCAATAAAGCAAGCCTTTCTAAATGTTACCTCGTGTGTAATGTCACGGAAGTTGGAGACTATTACCCGATAGGTTGGGAGAAAAAGGACAACGTTCCGTTATTTGATGCATTTACAATAAGTATCAAAAAGGGGAAAACAATGCGTGCAGATTATTATGCTATGCCTTATGGCAATTATAAAATAATTATCAATAATATTAATTGTCAGGGGCCAAATGATACTATTATAATTAATCAAAGTAACCAAGCTAACTCTTTTTTGGATAATGATTGGATTCTGACAGGTTGTAGTGGATATAGCTCTAGTTTTTCCAAAGTTCCAATGGGAATGGTTAATACCCACTATACAGTTATAAGAAACGGAATTTCAACTGAGTATGATGTTAATTTTGAGATCCTCCCCAATCAGGATAATATTCAAACAATCAATTATTAATGAGGTTTTTGATATCATTTTTCATACTTACTACAATTATTTCCTGCACCAAATTCGGTAAGAACGTGACTGTAAAGGGTCGTGTCATGAATCCGGTAACAGGCGCAGGAATAGAAGGAGCGGAAGTGAAATTATTAAAAGTAGTTGGCGGCTACGATTCCAATTATAAGACTATCAAATCAGTAACCACAGATGCTTCGGGCGCTTTTGAATTGGACAAATACACTTGGACAAAACCAGTGGCGAGGTGTGAAGTAGGGGATTTGTATAAACTAGGCTGGACGAAAGATGGAGGTCAGACTTTCATCGACAACTTCGAATTGGAAGTGAAGAAAGGAAAAGTTATAAACGCGGATTTTTATGCAGTTCCCTATGGAAACTATAAAATAGTGGTAAATAATATCAATTGCCAAGGATTAAATGATACTATAATAATCAGAAGAACTAATCAACTTGAGTCGTTCTTAGCGATTGATTGGATTTTGACAGGTTGTGGTGGATATAATTCTAGTTTTTCACAAGCTCCAATGGGCACAGTTTATACTCATTACACGGTAATTAGAAATGGAATTTCAACTGAGTATGATGTTAATTTTGAGATCCTCCCCAATCAGGATAATATTCAAACAATCAATTATTAATGAGGTTTTTGATATCATTTTTCATACTTACTACAATTATTTCCTGCACCAAATTCGGTAAGAACGTGACTGTAAAGGGTCGTGTCATGAATCCGGTAACAGGCGCAGGAATAGAAGGAGCGGAAGTGAAATTATTAAAAGTAGTTGGCGGCTACGATTCCAATTATAAGACTATCAAATCAGTAACCACAGATGCTTCGGGCGCTTTTGAATTGGACAAATACACTTGGACAAAACCAGTGGCGAGGTGTGAAGTAGGGGATTTGTATAAACTAGGCTGGACGAAAGATGGAGGTCAGACTTTCATTGATAATTTCGAATTGGAAGTCAAAAAAGGAAAGGTTATAACCGCTGATTTTTATGTATTGCCCTACGGCGAATTAAAAATCAGCATTCACAATATTAATTGCCAAGGTCCGAATGATACGTTAATCTATAAGAGAAATTATGTTTCGTTAAGTGGAATTTCAGTATTTCAACCATTTACTTTAATGGGCTGCTATGATAATGATGGTGCTTTTGCTAAAGTTCCTAGCGGAGATTACTTGGTAGAATGGACAGTCATAAGAAATGGTATCAGCAATTCTTACTCACATTTGGTGACTGTTCCCGGAAATGGGCAAGCAGTATATAGTATTGATTATTAGTGCTATGCGTTTTGTCTTTTTTATTGGAATATTTCTAGTCCTAGCTTCCTGCACCAAATTCGGTAAAAACGTGACCGTAAAGGGTCGTGTCATGAACCCGGTCACCGGCGCAGGAATTGAAGGAGCAGAAGTGAAATTATTGAAAATAGTTGGCGGCTACGATTCCAATTACAAGACGATTAAATCTGCAACTACGGACGCTTCGGGGAATTTTGAATTGGACAAATATACCTGGACTAAACCAGTGGTGAGGTGTGAAGTAGGGGACTTATATAGATTAGGCTGGACAAAAGATGGAGGTCAGACTTTCATCGACAACTTCGAATTGGAAGTGAAGAAGGGAAAATTAATCAATGCTGATTTTTACGCAGTACCATATGGAAACATTTCAATTAATATCAAAAATGTATCATGTTTTAATTCCTTTGATAACATCAAGTTATATTTTGATGGGGGACCTTATGATTCAAGGATATTTAATCCAGGGTTAATGACATCATTGGACGGATGTGTTGATATTCCGGGCTCTCCGGTCAAAGGTTCTATGGGATATAAGTATTTCCATTGGGAAGTAACTAAAAATTCGGTTACTACAACTTACTATGATACTGTATTTGTTGGGGAGGGACAAACTGCCATTTTGGATATTAATTATTAGTGATGGGGAGGATTAAAATAATTTTTCTTCTTATTTGTTTTTCAACTGCTCCCTGCACCAAATTCGGAAAAAACATGACCGTAAAAGGTCGTGTGATGAACCCAGTTACTGGTGAAGGAATTGAAGGTGCAGAAGTAAAGTTATTGAAAATAGTTGGTAGCTATGATTCCAATTACAAGACCATAAAGTCGGCAATTACAGATGCTTCCGGTAATTTTGAGTTGGACAAATACACTTGGTCTTCACCGGTTGTGCGCTGTGAAACAGGTGATTTGTATCAATTGGGTTGGACAAAAGATGGAGGACAAACGTTTATCGATAACTTCGAATTGGAGGTAAAGAAAGGAAAGACTACGAATGCTGATTTTTATGTAGTCCCTTATGGTAATTTGATCTTAAATATCCAAAATGTAAACTGTGGTGGTTCTGGAGATACAATGTACTTCCGCAAAAAATGGTTAGGATTTACAGATTTCGAGGGATCATATTCAACTCCAAGAACTGGTTGTTATTCATATACAAGCCCCTCTGCGTTCCAAGTTCCAATGGGAACTTATGTTTATGAAATGAAAGTTATTCGTTCTGGTATAACTAGTTATGTTTATGGTACAATAGTTGTTCCGGAAACTGGCGTCGTAACAATTAACATTGATTATTAGTTTGTATTATTGTATTGTTGACTCATACAGGTAGTTTTCAAGTACGGAAAATCGCAACTCGAAGACGGAATTGTTTTCTCAAGTTTGCAGAAACAAATTGAAATGAAAACTTCACTTATCGCCTTATCATTCTTATTAGTAGTATTTTCTGCACCATGTCGTGCTTCCGAACCGGTCGATTCTATTCCGTCCAAATCAATGGCAGGTGACAGCACAGCTTCTGTTTCCAAGAAGGATTTTGAACTGCAGGGTACATTCGACACCTTTTTTGTAGGAGCCCGAATCAATTACACCCAAGGGAAATACGGATTCCTGGGTTGCTCCGGAACATTCATGTGGCATGAAGTGGGATATGTACTTGAATCGCATCTTGGATTTTCCGCAGGGATGGATTTCCGCTTGACCAAATCCGTGGTGTACGCTCCCAAATTCACTTTTGAGTACCGCTATCTGATTGGAATTGTAAGAGTAGGGTATCACTATTTCACCGATTTCAAATCTGATTTTGAACACCGGATCTCTGCCGAAATCGGAATTTCCCTTCTAAGCTTTTTAGACATCACCTATCTGCATTCCTTCGGATCTTCCAGGAATCCTTTCCAACTGGGGTCGAATTACCTGAATGTTACTGCAACCATTCCTTTAAATATCTAGCCCAAATGAAAGTAACTGTCCTCTTAATCATACTTCTTCTTAGCTCTGTTTCATTTGCACAAGAAAAAAAACGGTTTTCATTAAAAGAAGAGTTCGGAGTAGATCTTGATGAACTCAATGCTGGTCCGCGGATCAATTATATGCAGGGAAAAGACGGATTCCTGGGACTGGCTTTTCAGGTGGGATGGCATGAGACGCAATATGTTCCTGAAAAACACTTTGGATTTGCTGTTGGCTCGGATTTCAAGTTTTCCCGCAATTTTCTAATGGCTCCTAAAGTAGTATTGGAATACCGGTATTATGTCGGAATTATTCGTTTGGGCTACCTGTGCTACACAAACTTCGGGCGGAATGTTGACAACCGTTTGTCTGCGGAGATCGGATTTTCATTTCTGAGTATTGCAGAACTTTCTTATGTCCATACGTTCGGATTTTCTGCTAATCCCTTCAATTTGGGTAGCGATTATTTTAATTTCACAATCAGTATTCCTGTGATTATGAAGACACTTTAACGGCAAAAGGATCTTTTAACATTTTCTTTCCCGAAAGATTCCTTTGCTGTCAAATCTCATCAACAACCCGATATCGTCGCCCGACAAATCCTTTTCTTCGACCAACGGTTTTACTGGGTTTTAAACTTATTTACCGGGTAATTTAGATTGAATCTAAATAGAATTTTTCGCCTTTTTGTCTTGTTAAAAAGTATTAAATTCGCCTGTCTTAAAACTTAGAGATTATGTCTTCTGCAGAAGATTACTTACCGATATTGCTCCAGGCAGGTGTTGCCCTGGGCTTTGTGATACTTGTTTTAGTTGTGGCTCCCATGTTGGGACCAAGATTAAAGGGTAAAAAGAAAGATGCCAACTGGGAATGTGGTATTGAAGAAGTTGGAAACGCTCGCTTTCCAATCTCCATTCGTTATTTGTTAACTGCAATTTTGTTCGTATTGTTCGATGTAGAGGTAATCTTCTTCTATCCGTACGCTGTGAATTTCCATTTCTTAAAAATGGATGGCTTGATAGCAGTAGTCATTTTCGTAGCATTCTTCCTGACAGGGTTTTTCTACGTACTTAAAAAAGGCGCTTTAGAATGGGAAAAGTAGAAATCATCAATGGTGTAGAAACCATTAACGGAGAAGGTTTCCAATTGACCTTGCTTGACAAAGTAATTGGAGCTGCTCGTGCTAATTCCGTTTGGCCTTTGCCATTCGCTACCTCTTGTTGTGGTATCGAGTACATGGGTACAATGGGAAGTAACTATGACGTTGCACGTTTCGGAATGGAACGTATGTCCTTTTCTCCACGCCAGGCAGATTTATTGATTGTTGCCGGTACAATCTCCAAAAAATTAGCTCCGATCCTCAAGCAGGTTTACGAACAAATGGCTGAGCCGAAATGGGTTTTGTCTGTTGGTGCATGTGCCTGTTCGGGTGGAATTTTTGATACTTACTCCGTGTTGCAGGGAATTGACCGTGTGATTCCGGTAGACGTTTACGTTCCGGGATGTCCGCCAAGACCCGAGCAGATCATTGAAGGGTGTATGAATATTCACCGCCTGGTAAAGAGCGAATCACTGCGCCGCCGTTATTCCGATGAATACAAGCATTTGTTGAAGAAATACGATTTGAACGATGAGTAATTTGACAAACGAAGCGGTATTAAGCCGTATCCAGGGAAAATTTGGAGAAGCTGTTCGCAATTCCGAAGAACCTTACGGAATGCTGACAATCGAAATTCAGGCGGATAAAGCTCACGACCTGATTTCCTGGCTGAAAACAGATGAAGTGCTGAAAGTATCCTTTTTGACTTTGATCGGGGCAACTCATTTTCCAAACGATAAAGGACGCGAGATTTGTGTAAACTACCACCTTCACTCCATGGTGAATAATGTACGTTTGCGCGTTCGTGCATTTCTTCCAATCGAAAATCCAAACATTCAGTCCCTTACGGATATTTATGTGGGTGCTGATTGGCAGGAGCGTGAAACATACGATTTCTTCGGAGTGATTTTCGAAGGACATCCGAATTTAACACGAATCCTGAACGAAGACGATATGGATTACTTCCCAATGCGTAAAGAATACCATTTGGAAGATGCAACAAGAGAAGATAAAGACGATCGCTTCTTCGGTCGGTAAGATGAACCACGGTTGATCGATAATTAAGAAACTATGAGCGATACTCCAACTAATAAAAGCCTGTTTGCCGATGAAACCATCGATGGGCAGATCGCGACGCTGAACCTTGGGCCAACTCACCCTGCAACGCATGGAATTTTCCAGAACGTATTGACGGTTGACGGAGAAAAAATCCTGAGCTCAGTTCAAACAGTGGGCTATATTCACCGTGCTTTTGAAAAGCTGGCTGAAAGAAGACCTTACAACCAGATTACTCCAATTACAGATCGCTTGAACTATTGTTCTGCTCCAATCAATAACATGGGTTGGGAAATGACAATGGAAAAATTGATCGGTGTGCAGGTTCCGAAAAGAGTAGATTACATGCGTGTAATCATCATGGAATTGGCGCGCGTTGCAGACCATTTGGTTTGTAATTCCGTAATTGGTGTAGATACCGGGGCATTGACAGGATTTACCTATATGTTCCAGCAGCGTGAGTTGATCTATGAATTGTTCGAAGAAGTGTGTGGTGCACGTTTGACGACAAACATTGGTCGGATTGGCGGATTTGAAAGAGATTTTACTCCGACTTTCCACGTAAAACTAAAGAAGTTCTTAAAAGAATTCCATAAGCATTTCCAGGAATTTGACGATTTGTTATTGCGCAATCGCATTTTCATGGACCGTACAATCAAAGCCGGACCAATCAGTGCAGAACGCGCTTTGGATTACGGGTTTACCGGCCCAAACCTGCGAGCAGCTGGCGTTGATTATGACGTACGTGTAATGACTCCTTATTCCTCTTACCAGGATTTCGAATTTGACATTCCGGTTGGAACACACGGCGATACTTACGATCGTTTTTGTGTGCGCCAGGAAGAGATTCGTCAGAGTATGAAGATCATTGAACAAGCTTACAACAATCTGCCGGAAGGAAGTCACTTCTCACCGGATGTTCCTGAATTCTATTTGCCGTCAAAAGCAGATGTCTACACGAAAATGGAAGCATTGATCTACCACTTCAAAATCGTTATGGGTGAAACACCAGTTCCGGTTGGAGAGGTTTATCACGCAGTAGAAGGAGGAAATGGAGAATTAGGATTCCACCTGATTTCAGACGGAGGAAGAACACCATACAGACTTCAATTTAGAAGACCTTGTTTTATTTATTATCAAGCATATCCGGAAATGATTACAGGTCAGACCATCTCAGATGCCGTTTTGACATTGAGTAGTTTGAACGTGATTGCAGGAGAATTGGACGCATAAGATGAGTATATCAGTTACACATAATTATACAGATCAGCCGGAACCGGAGTTTAGCGCTGAAAAATTGTTGGAAGTACAACGCTTCATCAACCATTATCCGGAAGGAAAACAGAAAAGTGCCCTGATGCGTATTCTGCACCTTGCAGAAGAAGAGTTTGGCGGCTGGCTAAGTGTTCCAACCATGAATTACGTTGCCCGTTTGTTGAATATTCAACCGATCGAAGTGTACGAAGTAGCAACTTTCTATACGATGTTCAATATTGAGAAACCTGGGAAAGTTGTTCTGGAAGTTTGTAGAACAGGACCATGTATGTTGGTTGGTTCGGATCAGATTATCGAGCACATCGAAAACAAACTGGATATTAAAGTTGGTCAGACTTCAGCAGATGGGATGTTTACATTGAAAACTGCGGAATGTTTGGGAGCTTGTGGTTACGGACCGATGCTTCAATGCGGAAAACACTACCACGAACACTTAACTCCAACGAAAGTAGACGAGTTATTGGACACCTTGCGTAAAGAACATTCAGAGAACTAGGAATGGGAAGAAAATTATTATTGGAACACATTGATGTTCCCGGAATCGAAACTTTTGAAGTCTACCGCAAAAACGGAGGTTACCGTTCTGTGGAAAAGGCTTTAAAAACGATGTCGCCGCAAAATGTGGTGGAAGAAGTTCAGGCATCAGGACTGAGAGGTCGTGGAGGAGCAGGATTTCCTACGGGAATGAAATGGTCTTTCCTGGCAAAGCCGGAAGGAGTTCCGCGTTATTTATTGTGTAACGCAGATGAATCCGAGCCCGGAACTTTCAAGGACCGTTACTTAATGGAAAAAATCCCGCATTTGCTGGTAGAAGGAATGATCGTTTCTTCTTACGCTTTGGGATGTAACCAATCCTATATTTATATCCGCGGAGAATACATGTGGGTTTTGGAAATTGTGGAAAAAGCAATTGCTGAAGCATACGCAAACGGGTTCCTAGGAAAAAATATCTTAGGCTCAGGATATGATTTGGATTTGGCTATTGCACCGGGAGGTGGAGCTTACATCTGCGGAGAAGAAACGGCATTGATCGAATCTTTGGAAGGAAAACGCGGAAACCCACGCATCAAACCACCATTCCCGGCTGTAAAAGGTTTGTGGGGATGTCCTACAGTAGTAAACAACGTAGAATCTATCGCAGCAGTTGTGCCGATCGTAAATGATGGCGGAGCTGAATATGCGAAAATCGGTATTGGAAAAAGTACCGGAACGAAACTGATCTCAGCATGTGGAAACCTGGTAAAACCGGGAGTTTACGAAATCGAATTGGGAATGACGGTTGAAGAATTCATCTACTCGGACGAGTGGTGTGGAGGAATCGCAAACGGGAAAAAGATTAAAGCTTGTGTCCCGGGAGGATCTTCCGTTCCGATCTTACCTGCAAATTTAATTACCAAAACAGCTGAAGGAACGGATCGTTTAATGTCTTACGAAGGTTTGGCAGAAGGTGGATTTGTAAGCGGATCGATGCTGGGTTCGGGTGGCTTCATCGTATTTGATGAAGATCAGTGTATTGTTAGAAATACCTGGAACTTTGCACGTTTCTATGCACATGAGTCTTGCGGACAATGTTCACCTTGTAGAGAAGGAACCGGATGGATGGAGAAAGTACTTCGTCGTTTGGAATACGGACAGGGTCACATGCACGACATCGATTTGCTGGCAGAGATCAACAAGAAAATAGAAGGAAATACGATTTGTCCGCTGGGCGATGCAGCAGCATGGCCGGTAGCAGCAGCAATTCGTCATTTTAGAGAAGAATTTGAATGGCACGTGACACATCCGGATGAAGCCGTAAAACGCAACTTCGGAATAGCGTCAAATCACATGCCTTTAGTATAAAAAGAGATCCATTATGGTAAAAGTTATCATTGACGATATCGAAGTAGAAGTAGAACCGGGAACAACGATCCTGAATGCTGCTCGTCTAATCGGTGGAGATGTAGTTCCTCCTGCAATGTGCTATTACAGCAAATTACAGGGAAGCGGCGGAAAATGCAGAACGTGTTTGGTGGAAGTAGCCGCAGGTTCAGCAGCTGATCCGCGCCCGATGCCGAAATTGGTTGCATCCTGTTCCACCCCGGTAATGGATGGAATGATCGTAAAAAACAAAACCTCAGAGCGTGTTTATGACAATCGTTCAGCTGTGACTGAGTTTTTACTGATCAATCACCCCTTGGATTGCCCGATTTGCGACCAGGCCGGTGAATGTCATTTGCAGGACCTTGGATTCGAGCACGGAAAAGAAGGAACGCGTTACGAAGAGAAACGCAGAACTTTTGATCCGATCGATATCGGAGACAAGATCAAATTGCACATGAATCGCTGCATTTTGTGTTACCGTTGTGTGTATGTTGCAAACCAATTGACAGACAAACGCGTTCACGGTGTGATGCACCGCGGAGATCATGCGGAAATTTCAACGTACATCGAACAGGCACTTGACAATGATTTCTCCGGAAACGTCATCGATGTTTGTCCGGTTGGAGCATTGACAGACAAAACTTTCCGATTCAAAAGCCGTGTTTGGTTCCTAAAACCAATGGAAGCTTCTTGTGCCTGTACGAAATGTGCCGGAAAAGCAGTGGTTTGGATGTTTGGTGATGAGATTTACCGTGTTACGGGCCGTAAAGACAAATACGGTGAGATCGAAGACATCGACGGGAAAACTGCCTGGATTTGCAACGAATGCCGTTTCGACAAAAAAGACAAGACTAAATGGACTATTGAAGGGCCGCGCGTGATCAACCGTCACTCTGTGATCTCTCAAAATAAATACATTGTTGACGAACGTCTCGAAACCAAAAAATTGAATTAAGATGGCCATAAAATTAATCATAGTTGGTATTTTATTCCTGGTCACACTGGGAATTGCAGCCTATCTTACCCTGATGGAACGAAAAGTTGCTGCCTGGATGCAGGATCGTATCGGACCGGACAGAGCGGGACCATTCGGTTTGCTTCAGCCCTTGGCAGATGGTGGGAAAATGTTCTTCAAAGAAGATTTCCGTCCAACCAATGCAGATAAGTGGTTGTTCATCATCGGACCTGGAATCGCCATGTTTACTGCACTGATTACGGGTGCTGTGATTCCCTGGGGCCCGGATTTAAAAATTGGAGGCGAATCGATTGCGTTACAGGTTGCTGATGTGAACATCGGAATTCTTTTCATTATGGGAGCAGTTTCCATCGGAGTTTACGGAATCATGATCGGAGGTTGGGCTTCCAACAATAAATTCGCTTTATTCGGAGCCATTCGCGCAAGTTCGCAAATGATCTCTTACGAGTTGGCAATGGGAGTTTCCGTGATCACAATCGTTATGATGACAGGTTCCTTAAGCCTCAATGAGATTGTAGAACAACAACACGGTTTCTGGAAAGATGGATGGTTCTCCTGGAATGTAGCCAAACAACCGATTTGTTTCGTAGTATTTTTAATTACCGCTTTGGCAGAATGTAACCGCGCACCTTTCGATTTGGCAGAATGTGAGTCCGAATTGATCGGTGGTTACCACACGGAATACGGTGCCATGAAATTAGGGTTCTTCTTATTCTCGGAATATGTGAATATGTTCATTTCTTGTGCAATTATTTCGGCTTTGTTCTTCGGAGGATACAACTTCCCCGGAATGGATAACTTCTCCGGAAATACATTAGCAATCATAGGAACGTTGGTTTTCTTCGCGAAAACATTCGTTTTTGTTTTCGTCTTCATGTGGATCCGTTGGACATTACCTCGTTTCCGCTACGATCAGCTGATGCACATCGGTTGGAAAAAATTGATTCCGATTGCTTTGATCAACTTATTAATTACCGGAGTTGTGATTGCTTACACAGAAGGTTGGTTCTCTAAAAACAAGGAGAACGAATCTGCAAGCAATGCAAAGATCGAACAACCGCTGGGTGTGAATACATCTTTCGAAAAGACAAAAACCGGAAATAGCTTATAAAATATTCGAATGGAAAGTTTATCAAATCGTAAAAAAGTTGTTTCGAACAAGAAGATGAGCTTCATGGAGAAACTCTACTTCCCGGCAATTTTATCCGGGATGTGGATCACCTTTAAGCATTTATTCAAGAAACACAATACCCTTAAATATCCGGAAGTACAGCGGGAATACGTTCCTGTTTACCGCGGACAACACGTTTTGAAACGTGACGAAGAAGGAAGAGAGAATTGTACCGCTTGTGGATTATGCGCAGTTGCATGTCCGGCAGAGGCAATTACCATGACTTCTGAAGAGCGTGTAAAAGGAGAAGAGCACTTATACCGGGAAGAAAAATATGCTTCTACCTATGAGATCAATATGCTGCGCTGCATTTTCTGTGGTTTGTGTGAAGAAGCATGTCCGAAAGAAGCTATTTTCCTGACAGATCGTATCGTTCCTACTTATTTTGAGCGCAATGATTTCATTTACGCAAAAGACAAATTGGTAGAACCTGTTGATCAGCGTGTGGATATCAGTAAAAGACAATTAACCGGAAAAAGACCTGCGTAATGAGTTTAGACCTTATATTTTACATTCTTGGTGGATTGACTATCGGAACAGCTTTGATGGTTGTTTTGAGCAAGCACCCCGTGAGAAGCGTTTTGTACTTAGTACTCACTTTTTTCCTGATCTCTGCAAACTACGTATTGATGAATGCACAGTTTATCGCAATCGTAAACATCATTGTTTATGCCGGTGCGATCATGGTATTATTCCTCTTCGTATTGATGTTGCTGAACCTTAACAAAGAGAACGAACCCAAACATTCACCATTGATGACTATTGGTGCAGCTGTTGCCGGGGGAAGTTTATTCTTAGTTGTTGTTGCAGCAATGCGCGATGCAATTTTAGCAGCTCCAATAATCGATGAGAATTCTCCAAAGGCAGGATTGGTGGAAAATCTTGGACAGGTGTTATTTACCAAATACGTGCTTCCTTTTGAAGTTTCTTCCATCCTGTTCCTTGCAGCAATGGTTGGCGCAGTGCTTTTAGCGAAGAAAGAAAAACAAACTATAGATTGATATGTTATTAGCGACATTATTTGAATCAGGTGTAAAGATCGAACACTACATGGTGCTTGCAACAGCGTTGTTTGTCATTGGTGTATTCGGAGTTCTTTACAGAAAAAATGCGATCATTTTATTGATGTGCATTGAGTTAATGCTCAACGCGGTGAATTTGTTACTGGTAGCATTCTCCACTTATTTCGGACAGGCAGACGGACAGCTTTTTGTGTTCTTCATCATGGTTGTTGCAGCTGCGGAAGCTACCGTTGGTTTATCCATCCTGGTGCTTCTTTACCGCAATACGCGCTCCACAGATATTCGATTGTTTAATAAATTAAAAAACTAAAACATGTCGGTATCACAATTACTGCCTTTGATTATACTGCTTCCTCTTATCGGAGCTTTTATTAACGGTACTATCGGAAAATCACTTTCAAAAGTCGTTGTAGGAACAATTGGGACCGGTGTAATGGCGATTTCCTTTGTTTTTGCCGTGATGGCTTTTATAAGCGTTCAGCACAGCGAACCGGTAACCGTTCATTTGTTTACGATGATCAAAACAAGCGGATTCTCGTTGAATGCACGTTTGTTTGCAGATAACTTATCCCTTTGGATGACTTTGATCGTAACCGGTGTAGGAACTTTGATCCACTTGTTCTCTATGGGATATATGAAGCACGATGCGGGTTATTATAAGTTCTTTACTTACCTGAATCTCTTCATCTTTGCCATGTTAATCCTTGTCCTGGGAAGCAACTACTTCATGTTGTTCTTCGGATGGGAAGGTGTGGGAATCTGTTCTTATTTATTGATCGGATTTTGGTACCAGGATTTCAATAATACATTGGCTGCACGTAAAGCATTCATCATGAACCGTATCGGGGATTTAGGTCTTTTGGTTGGTTTGTTTTTGATCCTTGGAAAATTCGGAACATTAGAATATGCAGAAGTTGCTAAAGCTGTCATGGCTGAAGGATTTGAGATCTCTGAAATGCTGATCTTCGGAATTACGATCTGTTTGTTTATTGGTGCAACTGGGAAATCGGCTCAGATTCCATTATTTACCTGGCTTCCGGATGCAATGGCGGGACCAACTCCGGTTTCGGCTTTGATCCACGCAGCAACGATGGTAACGGCAGGTATTTTCTTAACGGTTCGTTCCAATTACTTGTTTGAGCATGCACATTTGACGAAAGAAATCATGATGTATGTCGGTTTGGCAACTTCAATTGTTGCGGCATTCATTGCCATGCGTCAAAACGACATTAAAAAAGTACTGGCTTATTCCACGGTTTCCCAACTGGGAATGTTGTTCGTAGCATTGGGAATGGGAGCTTACACAGCTGCTATGTTCCACGTTACCACTCACGCATTCTTCAAAGCATTGTTGTTCCTTGGCTCGGGAAGTGTAATCCACGCTATGTCAGACGAACAGGATATCCGCAAAATGGGAGGGCTTCGCAAGAAAATTCCAATAACGCATTTCACATTCTTAATAGGAACGCTGGCAATTTCAGGTATTCCTTTACTTTCGGGTTTCTACTCGAAGGATGAGATTATCGGTCACGCATTCGGAGATAACAAGTTTGTATTCGGCGCATTGATGTTCAGTTCGGCATTAACGGCCATTTACATGTTCCGCTTGTATTTCGTTACATTCTCCGGAACTTTCCGCGGCACCCACGAACAAGAGCATCATCTGCATGAAGGTCCTGCTTCCATGACTATCCCATTGATTATTTTGGCAATTCTTTCCGTTTTCGGAGGATTGTTGAATTTGCCGGGAGTTTTCTTACACAAAGGAACTCACTGGTTGTCTCATTATTATGCACACAATGTTGCTGGTGACGGAGTAAAAGTAGCGGAACATGGCGATTCATCCATGACATTGATCTTAATGTGTATTGCAGGAGCAATGGCGGTGCTTATTGCAATCATTACATACATCGTTTATGTGAAGAAGAACAGCATTCCGAAAGAAGATTCCGAGCTGAAAGGTTGGGAAAAGGCTTCGGCAATGAAATTATACTTCGACGAGATCTACAATTTCCTATTCGTGAAACCGGTTCTTTGGCTTTCTGAAAAAGGAGCACATTACTTCGAAGGAGCATTTTTGCACCGTGGAGTGGTGAGTATCGGGAAAGTGATTGGAAAATCAGGTGACCTGGTTCGTAAGATCCAAACAGGAAGAACAGACAATTATATTTTGTGGATGGTTTTTGGAATCATCGGGTTGATCGTTTATTACATTATCTATTATAAAAACTAAGGCGTGGAATATCTTTTATTTATACTACCAGTTTTCTTTGCGTTATCGGTATTGATCGTCCCTAAAAGTGGCGTTCGTGCATACGGAATTATCGGATCGCTTGCCGTTTTAGGTGTTGTAATAGCATGTATGATGCAATATAACAACGATGGAACCATGCATTTGTTTGGAAACAAGAATGAATGGCTTCCTGGAACAGGAATTACGCTAAGCTTTGGATACGATGGGATTTCCTTATTGATGTTATTACTGACAGCAGTTTTGGTTCCCTTGGTATTGGTTTCAAACTTCAAAAACGAATTGGCTGAAAACCGCTTGTTTACGAGCATGGTCTTCTTTATGCAATTGGGCTTAATCGGCGTTTTCATCTCCATGGATGGATTGTGGTTCTACGTTTTCTGGGAAATTACATTAATTCCGATCTTCTTAATTTGCTGGTGGTATGGTGCCCCGGAAAGAAAGGCTGCATTGATGAAGTTTTTCATTTATACATTCGTAGGATCATTGGCAATGCTTGCTGCTTTGATTGGAATCAAGGTAAATGCGGCATCTTTCCAGATCGAAGATTTGAAAGCGGTTGCCTTTACTTCTAAAACAGCTTGTTGGTTAGCACTTGGTTTCTTCCTGGCATTCGCAATTAAGATTCCGATTTTCCCGTTTCACACGTGGCAGCCGGATACCTATACGAAATCACCAATGGCAGGAACGATGCTGCTTTCAGGGATCATGCTGAAAATGGCATTGTACGGAATGATTCGCTGGATGATTCCTTTATTCCCGGAAGCAGTTCATTGTCTTCAGTGGCCGGTAATCATTCTGGCAACCATTGGAGTTGTGTACGGAGCAATTATCGCGATCAAACAAAAGGACATGAAGCGTGTGTTTGCATTTGCTTCGATGTCTCACGTGGGATTAATTGCTGCGGCAATCATGGTTTGGGATTTTGACGCTTTATCCGGCAGCATGGTCCAGATCGTGAATCACGGATTGGTAGCAGTTGGATTGTTCTTGGCAGTTGAAATTATCGAACGCAGAACAGGTACCAGAAACCTCGCTGATTTGGGAGGCTTTGCAAAACAAGCTCCGAAATTTGCATTTTGGTTTGCCGTGTTGGCTTTTGCTTCCGTTTCGGTTCCCTTGACAAGTGGTTTTATCGGTGAATTCTTAATGTTGAAAGGATTGGTCCAGTTTGATATGATAATCGGAATCATCGCAGGAACAACCTTGATCCTTGGAGCGGTTTATACCTTCAGAGCTTATCAATTGAGCATGTACGGTCCCGTTACCAGAGATCAGTTTGCAGATTTACATTGGTCAGAATTGATCGTTTTGGCAATTATCATGATCTCAGTAGTGATCTTAGGAGTCTATCCTGCATTAATTACGGATTTTGTAAATCCAAGTTTAAAAGTACTATTAGAAACAGTTTCAACACCTACAGGTTTATAATATGGATGCATTAATAATTGTTTTTGCCAGTGGATTGATTTCCTTATTTGCTGCTTTTGCAAAGAAACCTTGGTTAGTTGTAAGCTCAGCAATGGCTGGTTTGTTGGCCGCTATTATCGTTATTATCGGACAACTTCAAACCGGAAAGGCATTTTTTGATTTTCTGACTTACGAAGGATTAGCTTTTGATCAATATGCATTGCTTTTCAGTTTGGCGATCTGCGTTTTATCTCTTTTGATTATAGGGATCGGATACGAAAGATTCAAAGAAAATCCGGTACACACCGGGGAATACATAGGTTTATTGATGTTCTCCGCAACCGGGGCAATGATCATGACGGCTTACACGGATATGTTCATGTTCTTCCTGGGTCTGGAGATCCTTTCTATTCCGATTTACGTCATGGCGGGAAGTAACAAGGCGGATGTTCGCTCTTCGGAAGCTTCTTTGAAATATTTCCTTACAGGTTCATTTGCAACAGGAATTTTCTTATTTGGTTTGGCTTGGGTTTACGGTGCAACCGGAACCTTCAAATTGATTGAAATTCAGGCTAAAATTGCTGAAATGGACACGCTTAGTCCCATTTTGATGATCGGTGTTCTATTGATCATGGCTTCATTTATTTTCAAAATTGGTGCCGCACCATTCCATTTCTGGAGTCCGGATGTATATGACGGAGCTCCGCCGGCAGTAACCGGATTTATGGCATCTGTCGTAAAAATTGCAGCATTCTATGCATTCCTTAAAATGTTCGTTGTTTGTTTTGGACAGGGAGAATTATACGAATTCTGGAAAGGCGCTTTAGTTGTAATGACTATCATCACGCTTTTTGTCGGGAATTTATCGGCTCTGCGCCAGGTAAAGTTTAAGCGTTTACTGGCTTATTCTTCCATTACTCATGTGGGTTACACACTTTTGTTGTTCGTTTCTGAGGGGAATACTGCTAATACATTGTGGTTCTATATGTTCTCATACGGATTCTCAATCGTAGGAATTATTGCCGTTGCAATTGCCGTAAACGATTCGGAAGACCGCATTGAGGGCTTGAGAGGATTGGGTAAAAGAAATCCGTTCCTGGCTGTCGTCGGAGTTGTTGCCTTGTTGTCACTTGCAGGAATTCCGCCAACGTCCGGATTCTTCGCAAAATATGTTTTATTCTCTGCAGCCTGGAAGAATGCTTCCTGGTTGGTCATCATTGCATTGATCAATTCCGGGATCAGTATCTATTATTACCTGAAAGTATTGGTAACAATCGTTTCTCCGGCAGATCAGGAAGTTGAAAAAATCAAGCTGTCTCCTTTGACAGTTGCAGTTTTGACAATTGCATTAGCCGGGATGCTTGGATTTAGTTTTGTTCTTCCTTTGATTTATTGAGATTCCAATTTTTCTTAAAATAGTAGCTATGCTTCGAAATTCACGCCATTTTTGTGCTATGTTTTTGAAGTATCCCTTTCTTTTATTTCCGCTTTTTGTTTCCCTCCAGTCTTCTGCCCAGCTCATAGAGAACACAAAAGGGGTTGCCTTTACAGATATTCCTTTCTTTAATACTCAATTTGTAAAAAGCAGTAAGATCAAGGAAATTCATGGGAAATTCACTTTTAAAAAGCAGGGAGATATCATGCGTGAATCGGAATACGTTTATGTATTTAATTTCGATACGCTTGGAAACCTGGTAAGACACTATCAAACTTCAAAAGGTGATCCGGTAACAGATACGAATGTCCGCTTTTACGATTACACACAGGACGGAAGAATTGTTCGTAAGCGGATCAGCCAAAAGAGAGGATTTCTTTCTACTTATTATTCCTATAATTCCGAAGGACAAATTGTGAAGGAGGAAGTTTTCCGCGATATTGATACCATGAACAGCATTTTGAATCCTGCTATTGAAAGAAGTTTACTCTGGAATACGGAAACAATGGATTATCAGCTGTATGAAGGTCAATACAAGAAGAAAGTATTCAACAGTTATGGAAATCAATACCTGGAAGTGACCAAATACAAGGACAGCCTGGGCTATTTGTCGCGTGAAGAAGAATTGTTTACCATTACCAGAAATCGGATTACAACCAAATACCGTTATTCGGATAAAGGATTGATCGAAAATATTTCTGTTTACAAGAACACAGATCCAGTTCCCACTTCCGAGTCGCGTTACACGTATGATACTTTTGGAAACCTGCAGTCAAAACTCATTTATAAAGACGGAGTTTTTATCACGGAATATCAGATTATCTACAGCGGGTTGACCGGTTTGCTTTATTCTGTGATTATGAGAGAGGTTAGTAATAACTTTATCTCTATTATTCGTTTTTCGGAGCCAACTTTCTGGGATAATTAGTAATACACAGAGATCAATCGGTTTGTCCTCCCCCTTGCGTCCCCCTCCCAAAGGGGGAGTTGAGAATCCTACCTGTTAAAAAGAAACCGGATCTGAAGTTTTTAATCAGTTTAGAATTATTGTTTTTTTGAAAGCGGAATTAAAATTTCCCCCTTTGGGAGGGGGATGAAAGGGGGAGGATATAAAGTGACCTTATTGTTATAAACAAAAAATCCCTCCTACCGAAGTAAAAGGGATTCTCTTTTATGTTGTATGTTTTGGTTGCTTATAATTGTCCGTCAGAATGGTATACACCACCTTTGTATACTTTCACTTTTAGAAGGATTCCGTCACTGTCATAGACATATACTTTTCCATCCCAAAGGGCGCCGTTCTTGAAATCTCCGTCTTGCCAGATTTCTCCGTCACTGTTGTATACTTTGTTGTAACCGTTAGGAGCCCATTTTACACCTTGTGTTTTTGGAGTCCCACCGCCAAGTGAAGGGGCTTTTTCTTTAGATTGTCCGGGATCTTTGACTTTCACCATCGGATTAACCGGATCTTTTTGTTCAGATTTAGTTTGATTACCTGAACCATCAAAGTATGCAATTTCTTTTACATCACCATTTTCATAGTATCGAACGGCTTTCCCGGAAATTACTCCATTGTTTGAATTGTATTCGTACTCTAACTGCCCATTCGGGTAATAGTAACGAATTTTTCCGTTTTCCTTTCCTACCTCGTTATAAAATCCTTTATAAGAGACCTGACCATTTTCAAACTTACGGATCAATGAGTCTTTATAGATGTTTTTCTCAAAAACTCCTTTCTCTTTCTCCTGACCGTTTGGCCAATATTTGGTAAATGCTCCTTTTGGGCGATTGTTTTCGTAATTTCCTTTGAGAGATGGAGTCGATCCATCGGTGTGGTACTTAATCCAAATACCTTCCTTGCGGTCATCCACGTATTTTCCTTCCTCTACCTTGCCGTTAGCAGGAATGCCAGAGTCCGGACGGTCTTTACCATAGTAAATCCACTTGCCTTGTTTTCTACCCTTCTCATCTGTAACATTTAACTTACCATCTTGATCCGTGAATGGGGATGCCTTAGCAGTCATAAGCAGTGACAGGAAAAAAACAACGAGTCCGACTTGTTTATACTTCCACATGTTTTGAATTAGTTTTGTAGCGCATTCTAAAGATAGAATTATTTTGTTATAGTTGCCTAAATACAACCAAAAATTCGCTGAAGTGCTTTTTTTTTTCGATTAACGATGAATAGTTTGATTTTTTCTAACTCCTAATCTAAGTTATTTAACATTTCATTAGTGGTTTTATCCAAATCATACCGTTCCTTCCAGCCCCAATTTTTACGTGCTTCCGTATCATCGATAGAAGCAGGCCATGAATCAGCAATTGCTTGTCTGAAATCCGGCTCATAACCAATTGTAAACGAAGGAATTACTTTCTGAATACTCTCAAATATTTGTTTCGGAGTAAAGCTCAATGCAGAAAGATTGTAGCTTGAACGAATTTTCACCTGCTCAGCCGGTGCTTCCATCAGCTCAATTGTTGCACGAATGGCATCGTCCATAAACATCATCGGAAGAGCCGTATCTTCTTTTAGGAAACAGGTAAAATGTTCTCCGGCTTTTGCTTTGTAATATATATCCACAGCGTAATCCGTTGTACCGCCGCCAGGAAGACTTTTGTAAGAGATCAGTCCCGGATAACGAATACTGCGCACATCCACACCGAACTTATTAAAATAGTACTCACACCATCTTTCACCGGCCTGTTTGGAAATTCCGTAAACAGTACTCGGTTCCATCACTGTATACTGCGGGGTATTGTTTCTTGGAGTTGTAGGCCCGAAAACCGCAATCGATGACGGCCAGAAAATTTTTGAAATATGACCTTCTTTTGCCAAATCTAAAATAATGAACAAACTTTCCATGTTCAGTTTCCAGGCAAAATCAGGGTTTTTCTCTGCAGTAGCTGAAAGCAATGCTGCAAGCAGGTAAACATCCGAAAACTGCTGTTCAATAATATAAGAGCGAACCAAGTCCTTGTTCAGGGCATCCAGTTTGATATAAGGTCCGTTTGAAAGGTTTTCAGGACATTCATCTTTTAAATCAGCAGCGACCACATTTTGAGCACCAAATTTCTCTCTCAATGCAAGTACCAGCTCGGTACCAATTTGTCCGCAAGAACCTAAAACCAGAATTTTTTTCATTGGGTGCGATTTGAGCGCAAATATACTTTTTTTTCCAACGAATGAAAGTTTTAACTTTCGGTTAAAAACTGACAAATCTCATTTTTTAGTTCTCTTTTTGTCGGTATTTTTGTTTAACTTTCAGATACTATGTGGTTGGAATTGATGGTAAAACTAATGTGGATGCTTATTCGAAAACCTGAATGAGAAAGATTACTTTTTAGTGTCGAATTGTTAAAAACTAAATAAAATAAACATGCCTTTTTACTATAATTTGGGGAAAATTCCCCCTAAAAGACATACACAATTCCGTAAAGAATCCGGTGATTTGTACTACGAACAATTGTTCGGGACAGAGGGATTCCATGGATTTTCGTCGCTGCTCTATCACGTGCACCGGCCAACGATGGTAAAATCGGTTAAAGAGTTGAAGGATCTGACACCAATTCCTGCGGTGAATAAGAATATTACTTCCCGCATGCTGAAAGGATTCACTATTGCTCCGAAAGACGACTTTTTGGATGCTCGTGAGGTAGTTCTGTTTAACAATGACCTGAACATTGCACTTGCTGCACCTAAAAAGTCAATGACGACTTATTTCTACAAGAATGCAGATGCAGATGAAGTGATTTTCATTCACGAAGGAAGCGGAAAGCTGCGAACAATGCTTGGAAATATTCCATTCAGTTACGGAGATTATTTGGTTGTTCCGCGTGGAATGATCTACCAGATGGAGTTTGAGACAGAGAAAAACCGCTTGTTTATTGTAGAATCGTTTTCTCCGATCTATACACCACGTAATTACCGCAACAAATTCGGACAATTGCTTGAGCACTCTCCTTTTTGTGAGCGCGATTTCAGAGCACCAACCGAATTGGAAACGCACGACGAATTAGGAACCTTCACGATGAGGATCAAAAAGGAAAACATGCTCCATGAATTGGAATATGCTTCACACCCTTTTGATGTAGTGGGCTGGGACGGATATAATTTCCCGTATGCTTTTTCCATTCACGATTTTGAACCGATCACAGGTCGCGTTCATCAGCCGCCACCCGTGCACCAAACATTTGAGGCGCACAATTTCGTGATTTGTTCATTCGTTCCAAGAATGTATGATTACCACCCGCTTTCTATTCCGGCACCGTATAATCACAGTAATATTGATTCAGATGAATTGTTGTATTACGTAGACGGTGACTTTATGAGCAGGAATCACGTGGAGAAAGGGTATATTTCCCTGCATCCGGGAGGAATTCCACATGGACCGCATCCGGGAGCTTATGAAAGAAGCATCGGACAAACAGAAACGAAAGAGCTTGCCGTAATGGTAGACACTTTCCGACCTTTGAAATTAACACAGGCAGCTGTTGATATGGAAGATGATTCCTACGCAACGAGCTGGCTGGATAAATAATTCCGAATTACGAGTTCCGAATTCCGAATTGAAATGGAATTCTATGACTTGATAATTCATCATTGAAAAATTGATAATTAAAAGAAACATGAGTAACGAAATTAAAAACGTAGAATACGGATTAGAGAAAATTTTTGAAGGAGCACAAGACTTTTTGCCTTTGTTGGGAACAGATTATGTGGAGTTTTATGTGGGAAATGCGAAACAAGCGGCTCATTATTATAAAACAGCATTTGGTTTTCAGGATTTAGCTTATGCAGGTTTAGAGACCGGCGTGAAAGATCGTGCATCTTATGTATTGAAGCAAGACAAGATCCGAATCGTATTGACGACGGCACTTGTTAGTGATTCACCGATTGGAGAACACGTGAAAAAGCACGGTGACGGGGTAAAAGTGATTGCACTTTGGGTAGAAGATTCCAGAAAATCTTATGAAGAAACAACCAAAAGAGGCGCGAAGTCTTTCTTCGAACCAATGGTTGAATCGGATGAAAACGGAGAAGTTGTTCGTTCCGGGATTTACGGAGCTTACGGTGAGACGGTTTTTGTTTTCGTTGAACGCAAAAATTACACAGGTATTTTTATGCCGGGTTACGTCGAGCACAAATCAGCTTACAACCCGGAACCGGTAGGATTGAAGTTCATTGATCACATGGTTGGGAATACGGACTGGAACAGGATGAACGAAGCAGTGAAATGGTTTGAAGATGTCATGGGATTTGTAAATTTCCTTTCATTCGATGACAAACAAATCACAACGGAATATTCTGCCTTGATGTCGAAAGTAATGTCGAACGGAAATGGCCGCATTAAATTCCCGATTAACGAGCCTGCTGAAGGTAAAAAACGTTCTCAAATTGAAGAATACATTAATTTCTACGAAGGTGAGGGTGTTCAGCACATTGCAGTTGCAACAGATGACATCATCAAAACAGTAGCGGATATGCGTTCTCGTGGAGTTGAGTTCTTGTCAACGCCTCCGCAGGAATATTACGATGCAATCCCGGAACGTTTGAAAGACCACATGTCGAAATTCAAAGAAGATATCAACGAATTGCAAAAGTTGGGGATCATGATTGATGCGGATGAGGAAGGTTATTTGCTTCAGATTTTCACCAAGCCGGTAGAAGATCGCCCAACTGTTTTCTTCGAAGTTATTCAGCGAATGGGAGCAAAAGGATTCGGAGCAGGAAACTTCAAAGCTTTGTTTGAATCCATTGAAAGAGAGCAAGAGAAAAGAGGAACACTATAAAAACAAGTAGGGGCGTGATTAATCGTGCCCCTACTTGTTCATTCAAATCTTGAATGACATATCTCAAAGATATTCCCGGATCAACCCCAATTTCTCCTTTGGAACAAAAAGCGTGTCGTCGCTTCCCCAATTTTCTTTCGAAATATCGCTTAGCGGAGTTAGTTTTCCGCTATTCAGTTTGTAGGTGATGTAATCCAATTCTTTAAAAAATGCCAGTATTTCTTCGAAGTTATCAGCCCAGCATTCCGCCTGAACGATTGGTTTTCTACTGGCAAACAGGGCCTTCATATCCTGGAAAACAATCCATTCGTACCCTTCAATATCACATTTGATGTAATCGATTCGCTCTAAATCAGCAAAAACTTCACTTCCTTTTTTCAGAGAAGCTGCAAAGGTGTTTTTTTCATCTGCTTTTTCGTTCTCGCCGTACAAAATAGAAGGCAATCCGGTTCTCAGGTAGCCCAATTCTCTTACAGCCTGTGGAATTCCAAGTACAATTTCGTCTACATTTTCTGCTCCAAGTGCAAACCCGCAGATCACACTGTTGTTTGCCCATGAAAGCTGTTTGGTCAGTTGTTTTCTGAAAGGTGTAACGGGTTCAACGCTGTAAACTTTCCCGTTCGGGCCAACTGCTTTGCAGAATGTATTGGAAAAATAACCCAGGTTTGCCCCGATATCAATCACAATATATCCTGGTTTTACCAGTTTCTTTACGAAATAATGCCATTTGAAAGTTGGCTTGTTCTTAAGGGCTCCGCTACTGAATGCAAAAAAAAAGGACTTTCTCAGAACAGCTAAATAACCATTGATACCTAATGTTCGATAGAGTAGTTTCTTTAAGGCTTGCATTGTTCGTTTTTAGATTAAATATAGAGATTATTCAATGGGTTTACCCAATCATGACACCTTTTCCGCCTAATTTTGGAATGGCAGTCATATTTTGTTCAGTGATTGTTTCAGGAAGGAAAATGAATCGTTTGTCGTACATCACATCATCTGCCCAAAAAGAAACCCAGTATTCATTAGTAAGACCAAAAACTTCTTCCATGATCGGTTCGATCTTCGCCGCTTCATCCGGTAAAAGCACTTCCAGGGAATGACGCAGAGTAGAAGTTTTGATCTTCTCACCGGTATTCACATCTTCACCGTAACCACGACTTGTGATAATGATTCCTTCCATGATATCGTCACGCAGGTTCAGCAGATATACATAATGCTGCGTTCCGCCTTCTTCATTGATTTCGGGAACAATCACCATTTTTACATTTTCAACAACCGGGCCTTTCAATTCTTCGCGCATGGCTTTTAGTATTTTGGATTGCAAAGTTAATCAATTTACTACTTATCTTCTCCTTCAACGTTCCTCCGGAATAGTTTATTTGGAGGCGAACTCGTAGATATCGAAAATTTCTTCCACGTGTTGTTTATTTGTCTGATTGAATTCCGCGTTCAATGTATTCAGAATGTTGTTGTTCGGTGCAGAAAAATTACTGGCAGCATCTACCAGAATAATGCGCTTTGCATGTTTGTAATCAACACCTTCCAGGCTATTGATGCAGTATAGTTTTCGTTCGTGCAATTGTTTTTTAGCACCCTCCACATCCTTAGACTTAAATAATTCACGATCGTAGTAATAAATGAAGTTGAGCGTAAAATGATCCGGCGCAATCAGGACTAAAGTTTGGTCGTTTTCCAGCTGTTTCACTAATTGAACCGTTTCTCTGACTTTCCGTTTGTTGGTTTTATTGGGTTTTACAGTAATGATAAACAAAAGGCAGATAAATCCCGGGATAAGCAGTCTGAATTTAGGTTTTTGTAGGATGAAATCGGTGGAAATGGCAATTAAAAGGGGGAAGCCGATAGCAATAAACATCAGGTAGCGGTCCAAAAACATCGGGATCCAAAAGGAGATCACGAACATGAAAATGAATGGAATATAGAACCAGCATAAAATCAGGCGTGTTGCCAGGCGATTGGGATTTTGTTTTCTCTTCAGGATCAAACCAACAAGACCAATTACTAGTCCTGCAAGTGTAAACACAGCTGTAACCGGGGCATTGCTGAAAGCACGGAGCATTTCATACAAGGCATTGATTCCGGTTGGCGGACTTACCCACGTTCCTCCTGCTGCACTGGAAAAGCGAGTCAATATCAGCAGCAGATAAGGCGAGTAAGTGAGCAGCATGACACCAACGAAAAGCACCAGGAAACGGTAAAATTCGGTCACTAATTTTCGCTGGAGCAGCATAAAGAAAAATTGAATAAAGAGGATGAAAAAACCGAAGAAATGCGTGTAAATCAACAATGTATTGACCAGGAAAAACCAGAATAAAAGCCAGGTGCTTTTGTTTTTTGAATGAATGATCTCCAGGTAACAGAACATGGAAACTGCTGTGAGAAAACCCATCAATGTATAAGCCCGCGCTTCATGTGCGTACAAGACCTGGTAAGTCGAGAAAGTGAACACCAGGGATGCAATAACAGCAACTCTTAGATTAAAGAACCGCAAACCGATCCGGTAAATGAAAAGTACGGTGAAAACACTGAAGATAAGAGAAGGCATTCGGACTGAAAACTCAGAGATTCCAAAAAACCGGATCCAGTAATGCAGGATGAGAAAATGCAGCGGCGGATTGTTCTCATTTTGGAAAATCCCAACCAAATGATCCAGCGACTGCTGCGAATGATAAACGCTGAATGGTTCGTCACCGCCCAAAGAGTTGGCCCCCAGGAAGAGTCCTTTTACAACAAACCCCAGTAATAGGAAGAAAATAGGAAGGTAATACTTTGTAAAATTGCTTTGACTCATCATGCTCTCTCAGAGATTTCTACTCATCCGAATTAGGACGTGAAGTTAATCATTTGTGATAGCTGCTGCTTCTCTTGCCATTCGGATGTATTCGAATAAGTCGGACGGATGACCAATTTTCTCCTGGTTTGCTTTCGTATTCGCAGATTTGAGGATATCTTTTTCAATATTCGGAGCACGAATGTGACCTGTTCGTACGATCACCAATTGTTCTTCCGGAATAGCAATAATGTATTGGCCTCTTATTCCGCGGCAGTAGTAAACGGGATGACCGTTACTTACATACGTCCAGATGTGAAGCCCGTAGCGCGTATTCGGAACACCTTCTTCGGTTGTCATGACCGGATTTTTCACCATTTCATCAAAATAGGAAGCAGGAATAACCTGTTTGTCATTCCATTTTCCGTGATTGGCCAACGTTTTTCCGATACGGGCAAAATCTCGCGTAGTACTGTATAAGCAACAGAATGCTTTTTCGTCTCCGTTCTTTTTATCTAAACTCCAAAACGCATCAGATTCGGCGCCGATGGGCTGCCATAGTTTTTCGGAAGCGTAAAGTGAAAGGTCTTTTCCGGTAGCTTTTTCCAGGATGAAAGCAAGCAGCTGCGAATTCCCACTTTGGTAAATGAATTCTTTTCCGGGAGCGCGTTCCACATGCTGGCGTGTCACTAATCCTCTCAGGTCCCAGCCATAATACGACTCCGCATTTTCAGACAAAGGATTTTTCCCACTTTCCGTCCAATCAAGCCCGGAAGACATGGCCAATAAATGCCGGATGGTAATCTTTTCTTTTCCTTTCCCGGTAAATTCAGGAATGTACTTGTAAACCGGTTCGTCCAGGCTTTTAATAGCGCCATCTTGCAAGGCAATCCCAATAAGTATACTAACGACCGTTTTTGCCGCGGAAAATGAATTGGAAACGGTTTCCGGATGATGTTCGCCCCAATAACGCTCGTAAATGATCCGATCATTTTTCACTACCAGGAAGGAGGTTGTCATCCAGGTCTCCATGTATTTCAGGTCATTTTTTCCAAGCAGTTCATTATCTGCGAGTGCGAAATTCCAGGGCTCACTCTTCTTAGGAGCCTTGACCGTGGAATTGTGAAATTTGTCCAGATCATAGATCGTAGGGGAAGTTTCTCCCTGTAAATACGTAGAATAAATTCCTTTGTAGAGGTAAAAGCGACCGCTTAGAAGAACAAAAATATTGACAGATAAAAATAGAATTAAGACAAACCAGCCGGTTCGTTTTAACCATTTGAGCAGGGTGCGTTTCATGACTATTGTGCGTAAGTAAATCCGAATTGGGAGGCCAGTTTTTCCTTTAGGAGGTCTTTTACTTCCTGCATATCAACAGCTCTACCAAGTTCCTGTTGCAAGGAAGTTACTGATTTATCTTCAATTCCGCAAGGCACAATGTGAGAAAAATAAGAAAGATTTGAATTTATGTTAAACCCGATTCCGTGCATTGTTACCCAGCGCGACGATTTTACGCCCATTGCACAGATTTTCCGGGCAGTTGGTCCTTCCGGATCTATCCAGACTCCGGTGAATCCCTGAGAACGTTCTCCTTTGACGCCGTAATGAGCCAAAACCAGGATTACGGCTTCTTCCAGGTAACGCATGTACTTGTGAATGTCCGTGAAGAAATAATCGAGGTCTAAAAGCGGGTATGCTACCAATTGTCCCGGACCGTGGTAAGTAATATCACCGCCGCGATTGATTTTATAGAACTTCGCATCGTGTTCTTCCAAGCCGCTTTCATTCAACAGCAAATGATCTTCCGTACCGCTTTTTCCAAGTGTAAAAACATGGGGATGTTCGCAGAATAAGAGGAAGTTTTTCGTTTCTTCGGTACTCGTCTCATTTCGCCGCTCGATTTTCAGGGCAATAGTTTCACCGAAGAGTTTCTCCTGGTAATTCCAGGCCTCCTGGTAATCAATCAAACCTAAATCCTGATAATGAACTTCCGGTAACATGCTCAAAAGTTTAAAATGTTCAATCGTTCAAAAAGTTCAAACTGAAAGGGAATAAATTTTTGAACCTTTTCAACTCTTTGAACCCTTTTGAACCTGTTTTAGTACTCCAAATATACGAAAGGATGGAAAGAATCTGAAGCTGCCTGGTAAAGAACCACTACGAAAATAGCAATGATTAACATTTGCAGGACATAATTTGTTCTCACGAAACTTACCACCATAAAATCCTTCCACTTTTGCGGCATCCAGTGAATGAAAAAGCCCAATACCATTATTAGTAATGCCGGAGCATACGTGGATAAAATGACCGTGAATTTATCCCAATTGAAATCGAAATGATTGAAAATCCGGTCCAGCATTTTACCCGGAGCGCCTTCTTCTTTCAAGCGGAACCAAATACGGGTAAATGTAATGAAGTTGAAAGTGAGGAGGATCTTCCAGAAGTGAACAATCCACCAGGAACTCTTTTCATAAGGCGAAACTTTTTTCCAGTGATTGTAAATAACCAAAGCCAATCCGTTCATAGTTCCCCAGATCACGAAATTTTGAGAAGCTCCGTGCCACAATCCACCCAGGATCATAGTGATCAATAAGTTCAAATCGCGATACATGAAGGTCTTTACTTTCGGACTGATGAGAATAGCGATTCCATATAAACTCATTAAACCAACGTAGACAAAGATGAGTTCATACCAGCCGGTAATGAAGATCAGGAAAACAAAAATAATGATGATTGCAATAAAGGTCCCGAGAGTTCCTTTCTTATTTCCTCCAAGTGGAATGTACAGGTAATCCCTTAACCAGGAACCCAGAGACTTGTGCCATCTTCTCCAGAAATCGGCTACGCTGTTGGCTTTATAAGGTGAATTGAAATTCGGCAACAGCTCAAAGCCCATCAGTTTGGAAATTCCGATCGCAATATCTGTATAACCGGAGAAATCTCCATAAATCTGCAGAGAATATCCCCACATGGCGATGATACTAACATATCCCGGAAAGCCCTCCGGGTTGTCAACAACTGAATCAATGAAATGGGTAGCAATGAAATCTGCCAGAACAATCTTTTTGAAAAGTCCTTTCATGATCATGAATACGGCTTCACTGAATTCTTTTTGGGTCAGCTGGAATTTCTGGTAGATCTGGGGAATGAAATCGCGTGCACGAACGATAGGCCCCATCAATACGTGCGGGAAGTAAGTTACGTAGAATGAATAATCCCAAATGTTCTTTACAGGTTCAATTTCTTTGCGGTAGATGTCAACAACATAACTGATCGACTGGAAGGTAAAGAAGCTGATCCCGGCAGGCATGAGGATCATCGTTTCAAAAGTCCCGTCTCCGAAAAATCCATTTCCCCATTGTGCAAAAGAGTTAAAGATCTCGTACTTGGTATGGAACATCTTGTTGAAGGAATCCGTAAAGAAATGTGCGTATTTGAAATAACCCAGGAAAAATAAATTGAAAATTGCGGAAAAAGCAATGATCCACTTCCGGCCTAATTGACTGTTGGTTTTGAAAATCCATTTCCCTAAGAAAAAATTGACAACTACGGAAAGCGCCAGAAGTGTTACGAAAAAACCGGAAGTTTTAAAGTACAGGAATAAACTCGCCACCGTAATGAACATACTCCGAACCAGCTTGTTTTTATGAAGGAAACTAAAAAGCACCATGAATGCCAGGAAAAAGATCCAGAAATCCAAGCGATTGAATGCCAGGTCATTTGCTGACATGTGTGTAAAACTAAAAATGCGGTGCAACGATTCCATATCCGTTTTGAAGGTTGTTTTTTAATTGATGTATTTTCTTTGTTCCATTTGTACCAGCCACTTTTCAAACGCGTCAATGAAAAGATCGCCTTTCAGGTGGTAGCCCGGTGCGGTAAAGTGTACTAAATCTCCACGCATGAGTCCGGCGGCTTTCCAAATCCTGGAAGAACCCAATTCCCCCATAATTCCGTAAAAGTCCCAAACAGGGCATTGGTATTTTTTGGCTAATTCGATCATAACATCTCGCTGGCGGGCTACATTTTTATTGAGGTATTTCTTTTTATAACCGGCATCATTCGGAACGGTCAGCAAAATGGCACAATCGGGATTGGCAGCCAGCACTTTCAGCATCATAGCTTCCAGGTTGTTCTTGTAAACTTCCGGGTTAAAGGAAGAATAGGGAACGTTTGCATCATTGGTACCAACAGAAAAGGCAAAAAAATCAGGTGGTGATTCCTTCAGCTGCTCTTCAAAATTGGTGTTAGCCAGGTAAGTGTACAAACCTGCTCCGTTGATTCCGATTGCTGTATAGGAAACTCCCGGAAAAGCATTACTCAGCTGAAATGCATGGAGCTGCAGCTGATAGGGTCCGGCAATCAACCGGGTAAATTGCAGGTTGAAAGTGTCTACCGGATCTGTAAAAACTGCTTCTGTATAACCCAAAGTTTCATTCCGGAATTTATTGACGACCAGGATCTCATCCGGACCGAAATTCAATTCATAGGGGAAAACTCCTTTGTTGTGGTAAATCCGGATACGCGTAAATCCGGGTTTAACGTCTGTTTTATCGTAATTGAATCGAACGTTTACAATAGAATCAGCGGTTTCAACAACAGCACCCATTAATCCAAATTCAATCCCGGCGGGACGGTTGAAGTTTACACTTCTGTAATTCGTCCAGTGATTCGTAGAATGGAATTCATAATTCCATGGATTATTGGTACGCGCCAGATCGAAAGGGAAGATCAACCCACGTTCACCGGGAACGCCCGACCAATGCGTTTGCAGGTAGGTGCGAATGTCGTGTGTGTAAACATCTGCCTGGAGGTGCGAACCGCCAATATGGTAAAAGTTCAGCTTGCAGCTCTTTTGTGTTACCATGTTCCGGAAATCCTGGAAAAGACGTTCCCAATTGGCACTTTGCGGACTGTAAAACCGAAAACAATTGTTTTCAAAATTGATGAAAGGATATTGGCGTTTCAGGTTCGAGTCAAGGTGATGAAAATTGGAGTAAACATAATTATCAAGCGGAGTTTTATCCCGCAAAATCGCCACTTGCGACTGACTGGTGCAGGCAATAAGAGAGGCAATTAAAAATGCGGTATAAAAGCTAAACTTCATCCAATATTTCATTTGAGCAACGAACATGCCGTTTTTATTGAGCTCCTTGTTTCCATTTGACATACTCCGCTGCAAACGCATCGAAGAACAACTGCGACGCAATACTTGCACCACGATTCGTGAAATGGATATAATCGTTTCCGGCCAGGCCTTTCTCTACCCAGCTTGGCATGGAGTTTTCACCACCCATTGCGCCAAAAAGATCCCAGTAACAAGCACCCACTTCTTTCGAAACACGGTTCATTTCCTGCACCAGGAATGGAAGCATCTTATAAGTAACGCGGCCGTTTGCAGACTGCATGGACATATCACTTGGTCCGATTACAATGATTGAAGCAGACGGACGTAGTTTTTTAACGGTGTATAACTGACCTTTAAACTGTTTGGCATAACGTTTCACTGAAGAAGAATCATTCATGTATGGAACACCGTTTCCGCCGAATTGCATGATCACCATTTCCACATTCAGGTCTGCGTACATTTTAGATGCGGTATTGTGGTCAATTTTCCCGAAGAAAGTTCCGCTTGAACCACGCATTCCAATATTGTCTACCATTACACCGTAGTCACTTTCCAAAGAGAACCCGATAATGGTAGGACTAACAGTTGCGGAGAATTCATAGCGCAGCTTACCTGGTGTATTCGGGAATTCCAATGAAAGAACGTGGTATTTCCCATCGTTTTCCAAACTGTCTTCGTGCACTAAAGTTGTTCCGTTATAAACTTTGATCTTACAGGGGGCATAACAACTCGTATAGAACATTTTCGCGTTGTTGTATGTTCTTGCACGTGAATAAGCCGTTTTGGTTGGCTCAATTTCAATAAATGCTTCTTTTACAGTAGTAGCACTCAACATTTGAACACTATCCATTTCAGAAGTAAAGCGGGCCGCAGTATTCATGGATCCGTATTTTCTGGACTTCAAACTGGCACCGCCGAATGCAGTATACCGGGTGAAATTAGGGGAACAGGTTTGTTTGAAAGTAATGGTATTGTATTCATTTTTGGCAGGAATCGTTCCAGGACCAAATCCGCCGAATTGCGTTTGCAGGCGCTGACGAATGTAAGATGTCATCCTGTCTCCCTCAATTTGCGAATCACCGTAATGCAGAATGCGGACTTTTTTTCCCTGCGCAGCGCCGTCCAGCTTTTTGAAAAAAGTGTGAAGCGCCTCTTGTCCCTTTTCATTGTATTGAAGACTTGTTGCAGCTTCAGCAGATAAAGTTCCGCCGGCAGGTGCGCCCATTTTCCCATCCGATTCGAAGGTATTCTTAATCGTCGTGTCTGCAGAAATACCTTCAATATTTACAGTATCGACTTTGACAATATCGGTAATGTCTTTCTTCTCTACCGGTTTTGGCGGAGTTAATGCGTCGTTTAGAGTCAGGAATCGCACATCCGTACCAAAAAGATCGATTTTTTCGCCGGTCACCAAAAAGCTGATGCCGGTTAGTAATAACAGGATTCCGGCAAGATAAAGAAGTACATGGAAGGGTTGTAATTGCTTCACGTTCATTAAAATTGAGCTACAAAATTAATCCAATTAAGGAAAAGACAATTGTTTGTTTATTATCTGTGGGGAAATGTGGATTATTTGTGCTGTAGGGATGGAAAATTTTCCGTCGCCGCTGGTACGGACAAACAGCACTAAATTAATTTACCGCAAATGCACAAATTATTTGCGCGCCTACCGGTCGCGCTTAATTGTAATGTGAGGCATCCGGTAGGTGCCTCTCTAATTTGCGTATTTGTGGTAAAAAGCTTGCGAGCAAAGCGAAACTACCAATCTCTCCTTTGAAACACTACCTAAAGGAATTCTGGGTAAATAAAGTTGGTTTGTAGTTTTATTCATCCTGCGACTTTCTTACCTTTAGTTTATGGAACAGTACACAAATGAACTCATTCACGAAAGCAGTCTTTACCTGCAACAGCACGCGCACAACCCGGTAAATTGGGTTCCCTGGTCGAAGGAAGCTTTTGAAACCGCTGAAAAAGAAGGGAAATTGGTGCTTGTTTCCGTAGGGTATTCTGCCTGTCACTGGTGCCACGTTATGGAACACGAATGTTTTGAAGACGAAGAAGTGGCTGCTTTGATGAATAAGTATTTTGTCTGTATCAAAGTAGATCGTGAAGAACGCCCGGATGTGGACCAGGTTTACATGACGGCTGTCCAGCTCATGACGCAGCGAGGCGGCTGGCCATTGAATTGTTTCACTATTCCAAACGGACAGCCCATTTACGGCGGCACTTATTTCCCGAAAGAACAGTGGATGCATGTTTTGAAATCGTTGGAGCACACTTACAAAACAGACCCGGAAAAAGTGCTGGAATATGCCAAAGAACTTTCAGATGGCGTACAGCAATCCGATTTGATAGCAGTAGCCGAACCGGTAAAACCGTTTCCGGAAGATAAATTATGGGAATTGGTACGCAAGTGGCAGCCGCGCATGGACATGGTAGAAGGCGGGCCCACAACGGCGCCTAAATTCCCGCTTCCAAGCAACCTGGAGTTTTTACTGCATTACGGGATTTTAGAACAGAAAGAACACATTCAAACCTATGTGAATCTGACCTTGCGCAAAATGGCATTGGGAGGAATTTACGATCAGCTTGGAGGTGGTTTTTCGCGATATTCAGTTGATTTGTTGTGGAAAATTCCCCATTTCGAAAAAATGCTTTACGATAACGGACAGCTTTTGAGCGTATACGCACAGGCATATTCTCGCACAAAAGAACCGGAATACAAGCGTGTTTTAGATCAAACACTGGAGTGGCTGGAACGCGAAATGCAAAGTGAAGAAGGAGGTCTGTTCGCAGCACAGGATGCCGATTCGGAAGGAGTAGAAGGAAAGTATTATGTGTGGACAAAGGAAGAGATTGAAGTTGCTTTGGGTGAAAATGCTTCCTGGTTCTGGAAGTTTTACAACCCCGGAAACAAAGGTTATTGGGAACACCAGCAATGGGTATTGGTGAGAAACGAAACCTGGGAAGAGTTTTGTAAGAACAATCCGGGTCTTGATGCCGGAAAAATCCAGGCGCAAATTGATACATTACTTCATCTTCGCAAAAAGCGTATTGCGCCCGTAACCGATACAAAATGTTTAACAGCCTGGAATTCCTTAACAATCACCGGTTTAGTGGAAGCGTTCAAAGCAACGGAAGATCATGCTTACTTAAAACTGGCTTTACAGCTTGCCAAGTGGTTACGTAAATACCAGGTAACACCTGATTTTCAATTGTTTCATACGCGTCAAAACGGGCGTTCATTCATCACCGGATTCCTGGATGATTATGCCACAACGATCCAGGCATTCCTGTCGCTTTACCAAATTACCGGAGATGAAGAAGAACTGAATTTCGCACAGGAATTATGTGCATATACCCTGAAACATTTCTACGACCAGCAATCCGGCATGTTTTATTTCACGGCTGATGATCACGATTTGATTGCACGAAAAATGGAAATCAACGACAATGTAATTCCATCAACGAACAGCATCATGGCCAATAACTTACTCACACTTTCGTTAGTAACAGATAACCTGGATTACGAAGCGAAAGCAAAGCAAATGCTCCAAAATGTCATTGACGGTATGGAACAATACGGTTCCGGTTATTCCAATTGGGCATTGCTGCTTTTGCGTTTCCAAAAGGAAGTACGCTTATTAACGATTCCAAAAAGTTCAGACTGGAATTTGTTCCGAAAGCAAAGTTCGCCATTTTTGGTGGTGCGCTATACCAACGATTCGGAAGCAACGGTGTGTGCCGCCGGTTTGTGTTCCATACCGATGGTCCATCCGCGTGAGGTGGAAGATTACCTGGAGAATCTGAATTGAAAACAAAATATGTGGGGACGCGATGCTTCGCGTCCCTACCTGTTATTGTTTTTTCAGCATCTCCGGAGCTTTGATCTTAAACTGCTCCAATCGTGGTTGAGAAACACCCTGCACATACCCGTTATTCGGATTTCGGCATTCAAAGTTCTGGTGGTATTCTTCCGCTTTGTAGAAAGCCGTGTATTTTACCAGTTCTGTTGTAATGGTCGGGAATTTCTTTTCCAGGAGTAATTTTTGGACATAAGCCTTTGCATGATCGCGTTCGTAATTCGTTTGATAGAAAATAGCAGAGCGGTATTGTGTTCCCGCATCCGGACCTTGTCTGTTCATGGTTGTCGGGTCATGTGAATCGTAAAAAACTTTCAAAAGCTCATCGTAAGAAATGACGGTTGAATCGTAATAGATTTTCACCGTTTCTGCGTGTCCGGTTGTTCCGGTACAAACTGCTTCGTAGCTCGGATTTTCAACGTGTCCGCCAGAATAACCGCTTTCTACTTCAGCCACTCCTTTCACCGATTCATAAATGGCTTCCACACACCAAAAACAGCCGCTTCCGAAGTAAGCAACCTGGTATTTGGATAATTCGGCAGTGGTTTTCGGAGTTTTGACTTCCTGGTTTTTAGCGTTTTGCCCACATGCACTTACAGAAAGAAGTGTAACTATTAAAAAGAAAATGACGTGTTTCATGGATAATTTTTTTGAAGTTACGGCAGAGTTCTCGTTTCGGTTTTATTTCTCCCTGATTTTAACCTTTATTAAGTTTGTGATTTTCTTCCCTTTTTTTGCCTAAAAGGCTTTGACGAAGGAGAAGTTCTAATCAAGTGAAGGAGTCGCCCGGTGCGCCTATGCTGAAATTACAGCGTAAGCGTTGTGGTAAAATCCAAATAACTCAACATGCCGGTTTCTGGTAATCCTGAAGCAGGAAAAGAAAGTTCTGCGAATTCAAATCCGACAAATAATTGCCTCAGAAACAACAAAAAAAAGGAGAAAGGTTTAAAAAGTCGGTTCAACTCATTATATTCGCACCCTTAAAAGAAAATATAGAATGGCAATCATCGGCAGAATCAGAAACATGCGTTACCTTCTTGTAGGGATCACAGGTTTAGCTCTTTTGACTTTTATCCTTACGGGATTATTTGATAAAATCGGTTCCTCAACGGACAGAGGTACACTAGGTACAATCGACGGGAACGAAGTGGATACAGCAATATACAATGCGAAGTTGACGCAGTTTGAAATGTCTGACAGACAACAATTTCAGCAGCAGCAGCGTGAGTATACGGATAAAGACCTGGAAGCATCTGCTGATAAAGCATGGGCTGCTGCGGTAGATGAAATTATTCTGAAAGGGGAATACGAAGCACTTGGTTTGGCAGTTTCTGAAAAAGAATTTACTTCTTTCCTTTATGGAGAAGAAGGATTTACGCTATTGCCGGAGATTCAACAAGCATTTACAGATCCTGCTTCAGGACAATTTAACAGTGCTCAGTTGGAGAAATACATCCAGGAACAGGAAAAATCTACAGATCCTGCTGCTGTTGACAACTGGAAAAGAACAAAAGAAGCAATCCGTTCACAACGTATGCAGGAAAAATATTTCCAGTATTTGGGCCAGGGTGCTTATGTTACCAAATTAGAGGCTAAGAACGAATATTTGGCTAAGAACGAATCGAAGTCCGTATCCTTTGTAATGGGTGCTTACCGCGATATTTCGGAAGACCAGATGAAAATTTCTGACAAAGAAGTTCGTGCATTCTACGAAAAGAACAAAGACAAACCGAAATACCAGGTAATGGCAGGTCGTGATGTGAAGTATTTTGATGTAACGATTGTTCCTTCTAAAAAGGATTCAATTGAATTCAGAGGGATCATGAGAGACCTTAAAAAGGAATTTGCTGCATCAACTAACGATTCATTGTTTGTTTTAAATAAATCTGAATTGCCAAGAATGTATGCTTCAGGGAACTTAATGACTTTCCGTCCGGAAGGTGACCCGAAAGCGCGTGAAGGTTTGACTTACCCTGTAGCAATGGATACAGTTTTCAAAACTGCAGCAATTGGTCAGTTGGTTGGTCCGTACACAGATAGTAAAGGTGCTACCCGTATCGCGAAAGTGGTAAACTTCAATACTACGGTAATGAAAGTTCGTCACATTTTGATCAGTGCTCAAAAAGGCGACGCAGCGAAAATTGCTTCAGCGAAAAAATTATCCGACAGTTTGGTGAAAGTGGTGAATGCCGGAAACTTCGAGGAATTCGTGAAAAAATATTCGGAAGATCCGGGATCGAAAGATAAAGGAGGTGTTTACGAAGACTTCATGGATTACGAAATGGTAACACCATTCTCTGATTTCGCAAAAAACAAACCGGTTGGAACTATCGGAGTGGTACAAACAGATTTCGGATTCCATATCATGGAAGTATTGGACAGAAAGAGCAATGTAAGATTCCCTGTATTGACAGTGGTTCAAAAAACATTGCTGGCATCTGAAGGAACGAAGTTGGATTTGAGAGACAAAGCTTACAACTTGTTGGCAAAAATCGACAAAGAATTAAATAAGAAAGAAGATATCGCAGCTAAGATCATCTTGTTTGATACGATTGCGCGCAGAGAAGGATATTACTCAAGACCTGCAAAAATGTTTGATGAGTCTCCAAAAGTTCAGGGCTTTACAACTAAAATGGCTGCACAGTCTATTTTAGAGTTGGCTTATAACGATGAAGCAGAAGTGGGAGATTTATGTTCTTCTCCTATCCAGGATGAGAACCGCCTGATCATTGCGATCGTTTCTTCTATCCGTGAAAAAGGGGCGCCTGCATTGGTTGACACTTACGAGCGAATGAGAACAGATGCTTTGAATGAGAAAAAAGCAAATGCTATCCTGAAGAAGATCGGATCTGTGACTGACCTGAACGTATTGGCTAAGAAATTGAAAACAGAAGTGAAAGAAGCGGAAGTAACTTTTGCTTCACCAAGTATCCAGGGTGGTGGTTATGAGCCGGAAGTAGTAGGAGCATTGTTCTCAGGTAAATTCAAGAATAATGTTTCTTCCAAAGCAACTGTTGGTCAATCGGGAGTATACGTTTTCCGTGTAAACAGTTCAAAGAAAGCACCTGCAGCTAAAAACTACGATGCTGAGCAAATGCAGTTATTGGGCCAGATGAAAGGAAGTATTGCAAACGCTTCCCGCCAGGCACTACAGAAAAAATTGAATGTAATGGACAACAGAGCTCTATTAGCAGCTGGGATTGTTCGATAAGAAATTAATACTGAAAATGAAAGGTTGTATGTTTAGGCGTACAACCTTTTTTGCTTTTTGCATCTATTTGAAAAGAAGTTATCATGACTAAAACCACATTTAGCCTCTTACTTTTTCTGTTTGGATTTTTGAAGGTATCAGCTCAAACCGGAGATTCGATACAAAAAGGGAAAATCGATTTCTCGGTATTACAACCAAAAGCCCGTTTTAGCTCTAAAAATGAATTGGGTGGATTATTGGGAATTGGTAAAGTCAAAGATGGAAATGATTATATCTTGCACAACCCGGAATGGGGATTGGAATTGACAAGTACAAACGGAATCCAGTACGGTTCTTTTTTTGCGGGAATCGGAACAGGAGTTAGAACCCTTGGTGATGATTTTGTGATTCCACTTTTCCTGCATGTATCTCTTGACGTAACAATTAATAGGAAAGTTAAAGGGTTTTTTCTATGTGCAGATGTAGGAAATCAATTCGTGGACCGGCAAAATTCTTTTGGAGATAAAGAAACAGGAAGCTTTTTTGCGGCTTACGGTTTAGGATATAACTTCCAGGTTGCAGAACGAACGAAACTGTATCTGAAAGCAAATATCATTCATCAAAGAGCCAAAGCGGAAGACAAACACGGTGGTTTGGGACCAAGTACTTATCAGGAATATTATGTTCTCACATATTCATTTTTACGAATAAGTGTTGGATTGAAGTTCACTAAATAGCATGTACTATGAGGATCATCTATTTCATCATTTTGAACCTGTTTTACAATGCTTCTTTTGCGCAAGAAAAAGAACAACCGTTAAAAAACCTCTTCAATGAGCTTCATGTTTCCGTCAATCATGGGATTTTGAATGAAAGAACATTTTTCGGCGGTGGTATTGGAGTGAGTCATGTATTCCGCCCCGATAAGATTTTTGCATTTAGAACAGGTTTGGATTTCCAGTTTTTTCACGCTTGGTCTGATCAGGAAGAGCAGCTATCTCATTATTCTTCAACCAAAAATATTCATTATTCCTACATGGATCTGACCGTTCCGCTTGTCTTGCGCCTCAATATCAAGTGGATATTCATGGAGTTGGGTGGAAATTTGGCAGTTGGAATTGCCGGTCAAAGAAGAGCAGATGTGACAAACGATTTCTATATGCAGCCATCAGTGAAGACCACCACAAAAGATTCCTGGAATCCGGGTGTGTCAGCAGGTCTGGTATTGGGAATAGGAGCCAGAATTCCGCTCAATGAAAAACTGGATTTATTAATTCGTCCGGATGTTGGATCCAGTATGGCTTTCAATCAGGAGTTTTCGAATTTGTTTGGCCGTTTATGTATCGGAATTCATTTAAAATAACTACTCATGAAACTATGGGACCAAGTACTTAGCAGGAATAGTATGATCTCACGTATTCATTTTTACGGATCAGTGTTGGATTGAGATTCACTAAATGAAAAGGTTGAGAAATTTCCCAACCTTTTTGGTTTTGTGTATTTAGACTATTAAATCACCGATCAATGAAAAAGATAGCAGCACTTTTAGTCGCATTCAGTGGGATGTACCCACCAAGTTTTGCCCAACAGAAAATTCCAACCTTTGAATTGCATTTTTCAGCTAACCGCCCTTTAAAGAGTAACTTGGATCAAACCTTTTACGGAGGAGGTTTTGGTGCAAATTTGGTTTTTAGAGATGAGCATAAGCTCAGTTTCAAAACCGGTTTCGAGACCAATTTTTTTCACACCTGGAATCAGAAGGTATATTTAAGCCATCTGTCCAATAAATCCAATGTGCATTATAAATTCTTCAATCTGTCTGTTCCTTTAATGCTTCGGTTGCATGTGGGAGAACGTGTGAAATTCTTCCTGGAAGCCGGTGGGTATTTGGGTATTCCATTGGCTGGAAATATGACCTCAAAATACCATTCAACGCCGTTTTACCAAGGACAAGCCAGTATTAATGAAACAAGAACCGAAAAATTTAGTGGATATTTTTCAGTGTCTCCGGCAATAAGTTTGGGACTCATTTTTCCGGTGTCTCAACACGTTGACCTGTTCCTAAAACCCGAGTTTTTATTCCAGAAAAATTTCGGTGTCCAGGTCTATGAACCGGGTGGTGATTTTAATGAGCATTTTTTCTATATCCGTCTTTGTTTGGGAATTCGTATCAATTGGAATGACGAGATTGAGTAAATTCGATCCGTAATAGGATGAAAGATATGAATAAGATAGGAAACGCATTGATTCTAGTAAGTGGGCTGTTAAGTTCCTCGTTCGGTTTCTCACAATGTTTTGATGACACGTACGCCAAAATTTCAAAAAAAGACTTGGTTTCGTGCAATGATACTACCTGGATATTGGATTTTGAGGATAACTTTGATGGAAAAGTGCTCTCTCCGAAAGAATGGGTGCTTCCTTACCAGGGTGTTTTGGCCGGATTTGATTTTGAACGGAACGGTTCCAAAGTGTGGTATGCAAATACTTCTACAACACCGGCACTTCCGGTATCCAATAATATTACCCTGGAGAATGGAATCCTGAAAATGACAGCCCGGAAAGAGGAAACACCGATCCTTGGATCTTATGTGGTAAACTGGGATACGAATCCGCCAACCAAAGATTCGTCTTCTTTCCAATATTCTTCTGCCTGGATCGATTCTCAAAAGATGTTCAGCTATGGCAAATACGAAGCACGGATCAAGATTCCAAAAGGGAAAGGAATGTGGCCGGCTTTCTGGTTATTTAACGGAAACAACAGGCACAATTACGAGATAGATATTTTTGAGTTTTGGAACGAATACAATTGTGCCGGTAGATACAAGAAGAACAGGCTTTCCAAAAACCCGCATTTTACCATTCACGGCGATAGTATCAATAGAGGTAGTTCTCAATGTGCCGACGATCAATATCCGTGTTACGGGAATTGGGGGAATTCAAAAACCGATTACAGTGCCGACTTTCACATTTATACCCTGGAATGGGATTATTACAAGATCATTTGGTCGATCGACGGGGTGGTGGTCCATTCCCTGTATCGCTTTAGTTCCAAAAACGGTAGGCCCACAGATTGTAACACGATTGTTGAAGGAGAAGAGTATAAACTAAACGAATCCTGGCCGTTTACAGACCAGATGTTGGTGCGCTTCAACCTCGGAGTTCAATACGGCAGAAATAACACGCCAAATTCAAATGCAGATTTCCCCGGAAGCATGGAGATCGATTACTTCCGCTTTTATAGGAAAGGACCTGTTAAAAGATAAAACAACTGAATCAATCTAAACCTTAAGTTATGAAACAATTTTTGATTATTCTGGCACTGATTCCTGTGGGATTCCGGATACAGGCACAACCCGGTTTCGAAGGTCATTATTCGGTGAATCGTCCTTTTGGCCACACGGAGAGTAACACCTATTATGGAGTAGGAATAGGCGCAAATGTTCTTTTTCGGGATGCCTCTGTGTTTAACATTAAAACCGGCCTGGAAGTGAATTACTTCCACACCTGGGATGATCGTGTTTATTCCAGTCATATGTCATCCAGAACTGATTTGCATTACCGGTATGCGGTGGTGTCGATTCCTGCTTTTTTGAGATTAACTGTTGGAAATAAAATGAAAGTGTTTATCGAAGGTGGTACTTACCTGGGAGTTTCTCCGGGTGGACAAGTTCGATATACTTATACAAGTTACTCATCTTCACCGAATGATCCTACCACAACCCATGAAAGCAAAGATTCATACAAAGCCGGGCTATTCATTTCGCCTGCAATTGGTCTGGGAACAAGATTCCACCTTTCAGAACGCTTAGATGTATTTCTAAAAGGGGAATTTGCTTTTGTGCAAAGCAGGCGCTTCTCCGGTAATACGACGATCGGTGCGGGTTATGGAGGAAGTTATGATTTCAACCATAGATACACGTACTTGCGTTTGTGTGCAGGAATCCATCTGAAACCCAAACCAGATAAGTAGGTAAAAAAAGGAGCGACTGTTTAGCCACTCCTTTTCAATACTATTCAGAAAATCTTATTTATTGTCTGATCCGCCCATCTGTTTTTTCATCGGATCAACTGCAGCAGGAATCACATTTAATAGCTCAATATCAAATACTAAATCCGAATAAGGAGGAATTCCGCCCGGTCTACCCGCAGCACCGTATGCTTTGAAATACGGGATCACGAAAATACCTCTTCCGCCTTTGCTCAGGATTGAGATCGCTTCGTCATAGCCTGCAATCATTTGCTTCACATCATGTGTGAAATCCAATGGCTGATTGCGGTCACGTGAAGAATCGAATTTTGTTCCGTTCAGGAAAGTTCCGGTATAATGCGTAGAAACCTGGTCTCCGGTTTTTGCTTTTTCACCGTTTCCTTCTTTTTGGATCACGTAGACCAATCCGCTTGCTGTTTGCTGTGCATTCGGATACGTTTTACGGATCTCATTCAATAAGTAAACCCGGTAATCTGCTTCAGACATCCCGGCTATTTTGGCGATACGCTCTTTTTCAACTGCGTCCAATTTTGCCTGTTCTGCTTTCTTCACCTCTTCTTCAGCTTTTACTTTTGCGTATGAAGCCTTGAAAGTTTCAGTTGCACTCCATGTTTTGTAAGCTTTCCCGTTGCGGATGATCATTACTTTGGTCATCACATCGTTTGCCTCAATTTTGTTTACAACATCCATTCCTTCAACTACATGTCCAAAAACAGTGTGTTTTCCGTTCAACCACGGAGTTTCTTTATGTGTAATGAAGAACTGGCTTCCATTCGTAGCCGGTCCGCTGTTTGCCATGGAAAGGATTCCGGGGCCGCTGTGCGTTAGATCAGGTCTTGTTTCATCCGGGAATTTATAACCCGGTCCGCCCATTCCTGTTCCCTGTGGATCTCCGCCCTGGATCATGAAATCTTTGATCACCCGGTGAAACTTCAATCCGTCGTAAAAGGGTTTTGTAATTTTTACGGAATCAAAAAGTGTGATATTTCCTTCAGCCAAACCAACGAAATTGGCAACTGTCAACGGAGTTTTCTCTGCTTCTAACTTTACAATGATGTTTCCTTTTGCAGTAACAAAAGCAGCGTAAATACCTGGTTCTGCATCTTTCGGCAACTCAACTTTTTGCGCTAAGAGCGAAGTGGTAGTAATACATAAAAGCACCAATGCTGAAATGTACTTAAGTCCTTTTTTCATATTCAATTATTTGGGTTTAAAAATAGTGCAATTTTGCAAACTGGACAGGAAAAATCAAAAATCAGTCCAAAGTTCATACATCTAAATATGAACAGATGTATTTAACCACTAAGTACACGAAGCGCACGAAGAATTTTTTTTATAAGTTGTCCTGCCCAAACTTGAGTCCGATGCGTTCTATCCCGGAGATTTGGGAATAGCCGTTGTTTCATTTACGCTAATTTTTCGGAGCTTTAGCTCAAATTTTCAGATCACTCTATAACCTGTTTCTTCGTGTCCCTTGTGTCCCTTGTGGTTCAAATTTACGCCGAACTCCCTAGGAGCTTTAGCTCAACGATTCATGATTTCACTGAATGATTACTGTAAGTTACTATATTCTTCAGGATGAAAATGAAACCAGGAATAACAGGAAGAAGAACTATTTGGCCTTTCTTATGAGTAAAGTCATTTTTCGCTTTGAAAAAAACACGAAATTTGTTCTACAAAAATACACACATGCGAATAGAACAATTATACACCAAATGTTTGGCCGAAGCGGCATATTTCATTGAAAGCGAAGGAGAAATAGCAGTCATTGATCCATTGAGAGAGGTGCAGCCTTACCTGGATCTGGCTAAAGAATGGAACGGAACAATTAAATACATCTTTGAAACACATTTCCACGCGGATTTTGTTTCAGGGCACGTTGATCTTGCAAAACGCACAGGAGCAAAGATTGTTTACGGACCAACAGCAAGTACGAATTTCGAAACCATTATTGCCGAGGATAACCAGGAATTCAAAGTGGGCAAAGCAACGATTAAAGTGCTTCACACACCTGGTCACACGCCGGAATCCGTTACGTATTTATTGATAGACGAAAACGGAACAGAAACAGCCATTTTTACCGGAGACACTTTGTTTTTGGGAGATGTTGGCCGACCGGACCTTGCAATTAAAGGAGATCTGACACAGCAGGAACTGGCGGGAATGTTGTTTGATTCCCTGAGAACCCGAATCATGGTTTTACCCGATTCATTAACGGTTTACCCAGGGCATGGCGCCGGAAGTTCTTGTGGAAAAAGCATGAGTTCTGAAACAGTTGGTACGCTGGGAGAACAAAAACAAACCAATTATGCTTTGCGTACAGATATGACGCGTGAAGAATTTATCAAAGAAGTAACAGAAGGAATTTTGCCTCCGCCTCAATATTTCCCGAAGAATGCCCTCATGAACAAAAATGGCTACGAATCTATTGATGAAGTGATCGCAAAGGGAAATACGGCCTTGAGCGTGGATGAAGTCAAACAACTGATTGAAGATAAGGTGTTAATTTTGGATGTTCGCAACCAGGACGAATACATCAAAGCCGCTGTTCCTAATAGTTTGTTTATCGGGTTGAACGGAACTTTTGCAATGTGGGTAGGAGCTTTGATTGAAAACATCAATCAGCCGATTGTATTGGTTGTTCCGGAAGGAAAAGAGGAAGAAACGGTGACACGTTTGGCTCGCGTTGGTTACGACAATTGTGTTGGTTACCTGAACGGTGGAATGGAAGCATGGATTGCAGCAGGCGAGCCGGTTGAAACCATTGAATCCGTGACAGCTGAAAGTATTTCCGGTAAAATTGATTCACTTCCAATTGTGGATGTTCGTAAACCAGGTGAATACGAAGCAGAACATTTGGAAAATGCAGAACATGTAGCTTTGGACTTCATGCTGGAGAATTTGGGCGATTTGAAACCAAATAATCCGTATTACGTGCATTGTGCCGGTGGTTACCGAAGTGTGATCGCCATTTCGCTCTTGAAACAAAAAGGATTCAAAAATCTAATAGATATCGCCGGCGGATTCGGGGCCATCAAAAAAGCCGGGATCCCAACAACGGATTTCGTTTGCAGTTCAAAAAAATAAAAAGAAACAGAATGAAACAGTAGGGGCGCGATTAATTGCGCCCCTACTGTTTTTAGGACTAGCATTCACAATTAAAAAGATATTTCCACTAAATTTGCGCCATGGAACAGAAAGAAGATTTATTAAAAGACATCATTTCTCACGCGAAAGAATATGGTTTTGTTTTCCCTTCATCAGATATTTACGATGGATTGGCAGCAACCTATGATTATGGCCAGCTGGGCTCCGAGTTGAAAAACAACATCAAGCAGTACTGGTGGAAATCCATGGTTCAGATGAACGAAAACATCGTGGGAATTGACGCCGCAATCTTCATGCATCCTGAAACCTGGAAAGCTTCCGGTCACGTAGATGCATTTAATGATCCGTTGATTGATAATAAAGATTCCAAGAAGAGATACCGCGCAGACGTATTGATTGAAGAGCACATGGAGAAAATCCGCCAGAAGATCAATAAAGAAGTAGAAAAGGCTGCGAAGAAGTTTGCAGAAGCATTTGATGAGGCCCAGTTCCGTGCTACCAATCCGAATGTATTGCGCAACGAAGAGAAGATCAAAGAGATCGAAGACCGTATGCGTACCACTTTGGAGAACAACGATCTGGAAGGAGTGAAAAAATTGATCGAGGATTTGGAGATAGTTTGCCCGATTAGCGGTTCCAGAAACTGGACAGAAGTACGTCAGTTCAACCTGATGTTCTCTACTGAATTGGGTTCTGTTGCCGGAGATGCTGCGACGATCTATTTGCGCCCGGAAACAGCTCAGGGTATTTTCGTAAACTTTTTGAATGTTCAGAAAAGCGGGCGCATGAAAATTCCTTTTGGGATTGCGCAAATCGGTAAAGCTTTCCGAAATGAGATCGTTGCGCGTCAGTTTATTTTCCGTATGCGCGAATTCGAACAAATGGAAATGCAGTTCTTTGTTCGTCCGGGCGAAGAAATGAAGTGGTACAACCATTGGAAAGACGCGCGTTTGGCTTGGCACAAAGCTTTAGGATTAGGAGATAATAAATACCGGGAACACGATCACATCAAATTAGCTCATTACGCAAACGCAGCTTCTGATATCGAATTTGATTTCCCAATGGGATTCAAAGAATTGGAAGGAATCCACTCCAGAACGGATTTCGACCTGAAACAACATGAGAAGCATTCCGGAAAGAAATTACAGTACTTCGACCCGGAATTGAACCAGAATTACGTTCCGTATGTGGTTGAGACATCTGTAGGTTTGGACCGGATGTTCCTGGCTGTGATGAGCGCATCTTACAAGAATGAAAAACTGGAAGATGGTTCGGAACGTGCTATCTTGAGCTTACCGGCGCAGCTGGCTCCTTATAAAGTGGCAATCATGCCATTGACAAAGAAAGACGGTTTACCGGAAAAAGCAACGGAGATTTTTAACGACCTGCGTTTTGATTTCAATTGTCAGTATGACGAGAAAGATTCTCCGGGAAAACGTTACCGCAGACAAGATGCGATTGGAACACCTTATTGCGTCATGGTTGATCACCAGACTTTGGAAGATAATACGGTAACAATTCGTGATCGCGATACGATGGAGCAGGAGCGTGTTTCCATTTCCGAATTAAGAGCGAAAATTGACGAGAAAGTAAGCTGGAGAAACCTGCTTGCGAAGTAACCCAAACCTTGTTGGGATTTTCGTACACTTATCTTCCTGACGCTTTAGACTTACATCCCGAACGATTTCCACCTTTTTACCATTGCCGTAAAAAGGTGGAGCCAAAAAGGTCTAGGCGCGGGTAAACCAATCGACCTGTTAGCAGGTCATGACAGAATTTCTCATAAACTCAGCGTACCGCCTCAAACAGTATGAGAAATTTACTGTCATCTACTGCACAGGTACCCGATTTTGTTCACCAATGCGCCGACTTGAAATCCTCTAAATTCCTCTGTTCTCGATAATAATGGAAAACAAAAAGGAGCCCGTTAAGACTCCTTTCAAAATAACATCCTCTTCTTTTAGGGAACGCTATGTTTTATAGATCTTTCTAAGATTACTCCCGACCTGCACCCTTCATAATCCCTTGCAGCAAACCATCAAATTTGATGTCTCCGGCTGATAAACTATGGGTTTCATGCACATCGAAAGTTTTTCCAAAGCCAAAAACACTTCCGCGTACTTTTCCATCCAGTTTTAATTCAAACTTATCGGCACTCACCAACTTTGCTATACGGAACAAAGCCCCGTCGCTTAAACTCAGTTTGAGCGGAACAGTATAAACATGCTCGGATTTTCGTTTGATCTTGATTTTCTTGCTCAAATCAATGTCTCCGATTTCCAGGTCATTAATGGAAACGGTTAACATTCCTTTTTTGATTTTAATAGCATAACCATTGTCATTGTCAACGGTCGCATCAAAACTTACATTCAGGGTTTTGCCCTCCAGTTTCCCAAATTTGAAATTAGAATAGCCGGAAACAACCGGTTCGTCAAAATCACAGCTCGAAACTGCGATCAATAACAGGCATAAAAACAGGATCTTTTTCATAATTACTTCATTGCTTCATTGAAATAATGGAAGAAATACGGAATGGTTTCAATTCCTTTGTAAAAATTAAACAATCCGTAGTGTTCATTGGGTGAATGGATCGCATCGGAATCCAAACCAAAGCCCATCATAACAGTTTTTAATCCCAGTTCTTTCTCGAATAATGCGATGATCGGAATACTTCCGCCGCTTCTTACCGGAATAGGTGTTTTACCAAACGTTTCTTCATAAGCTTTCGCAGCACTTTTGTAAGCGATGGAATCAATGGGTGTAACCACTGGCTCTCCGCCGTGATGCGGATTAACGACCACTTTTACCCCAGCCGGAGCAATCGATTCAAAATGTTTGGAGAACAATTCCGTGATTTTTTCGGGCTCCTGGTTCGGTACCAAACGCATAGAAATTTTAGCATACGCTTTTGAAGCAATGACTGTTTTTGCTCCTTCACCGGTGTAACCTCCCCAAATTCCGTTCACATCCAGTGTTGGGCGGATAGAACCTCTTTCAGGTGTTGTATACCCTTTTTCCCCGTAAACGGAAGCGATATCCAATGCTTTTTTGTAATTCTCTTCGTTATAAGGAGCTTTTGCCATTTCAGCACGCTCTTCGAGGCTTAATTCAACCACATCTGCATAAAAGCCGGGAATCGTAATGTGATTGTCTTCATCATGCAGGGAAGCGATCATTTTGGTCAGGATGTTAATCGGATTCGCCACACAGCCACCGTATAATCCGGAGTGTAAATCGCGGTTTGGTCCCGTTACTTCTACTTCCACATAACTCAAGCCTCTTAACCCGGTTGTAATGGAAGGAACATCGTTTGCCAGCATTCCGGTATCGGAAACCAAAATTATATCTGCTTTCAAACGTGCTTTATTTTCTTTGATGAAAACACCCAGATTAACGGAACCAACTTCTTCTTCACCTTCGATCATGAATTTCACATTACATGGAAGTTCATTCGCCTTCATCATTGCTTCAAATGCTTTCACATGCATAAAGAACTGGCCTTTGTCATCACAGGCACCACGCGCAAAGATGGCACCTTCCGGATGGATCTCCGTTTTCTTAACAACAGGTTCGAATGGGGGAGAAGTCCACAAATCGATAGGATCAGCAGGCTGTACGTCGTAATGTCCGTAAACCAAAACAGTTGGAAGCGAAGGATCGATAATCTTTTCACCATAAACAATAGGATGACCGGCTGTTTGACAGATTTCCACATTTTCAGCACCGGCTTCTTTCAGGAATTCTGCTACCTTTTCAGCTCCGCGAACTACTTCTTTCGCGTAAGCGCTATCAGCAGAAACCGTTGGGATTTTCAATAGATCAATAAGCTCGTTCAGGAATTTATCTTTAGACTCCTGTATATATTTTTGGGTATTTTGCATAAATTTTAATTTCTGAGACAAATTTGGTTAAATCAACTCGTTTTTTATTGATTAATTGTGATTAAAATTTAACAGTTAAACAAATTTTAATAATATTGAAACATAAATGCAACCTTTAACAGATTATTCAGTCTAAAGGATATAAGTAGATTATGATATGAAGAAAATTACTACAATACTTAGTTTAAGTGCACTATTGTTGTTCGGTAACAATACTCAGGCGCAAATTAATACTCAAAACACATTATCCCCGGAAGCATTGGTGCAAAATATACTTGTAGGACAAGGAATTGTTGTTTCCAATGTAACGTATAACAACAGCGCAGTGAATGCTCAAAGTATCCAGGGAAATGCGTTGTCGTTTACTTCAAATGCTTTTCCTTTTGCGAACGGCGTTTATATGAAGACAGACGGAGGTCCGGGAATGGTAACTTATGATCAGGACCTTAACGATCTTGCAACAAATACGGTTACAAATGGTTGTATTATTGAGTTTGATTTTATTCCTTCAGGAGATACTATTTCGTTCCGTTATATGTTTGCATCGGTAGAATATCCTTCTTACGTATGTTCGGGTTTTAATGATGTATTCGGATTTTTCATCTCAGGACCTGGATTTTCAGGCCCGTTCATGAATGGTGGTGAAAACATTGCATTGGTTCCCGGAGGAAATATTCCTGTTACTATTAATACGGTGAACTCAGGAACTTCCGGAATTTTTGGATCGCCGGCAACCTGTGCTGCACAAGATCCGAACTGGCAGGCTAATTCTGTTTATTACACAACAGTGTACGCAAATTCAGCAGGATATCCTTATCCTGCTGGTACGGTAGTTATGACAGCGAATGCAAGCGTTCAATGCGGACAGACTTATCACATTAAACTAGCTGTTTCGAATGTAGGTGATACAGGACTCGATTCAGGTGTATATTTGGAAGGATCTTCGTTCTCATCTGAAGCGGTGAATATTGCCGTAGCAACAGTAACAGGAGATACTACTGTAATTGAAAATTGTACCGGTGCACAATTTATTTTCTCTCGTCCTCAAACACAACTGGGTGATACCTTAATAGTGAACTATGACATTGGAGGAACAGCGATCATGGCTCCAAATGCAGGATTCGATTACAATAATTTACCGAATCCGGTTACGTTTTTACCCGGAGAAGATACAATCGTAATTACTTTGTTCCCTAATGCAGACGGAATCGTAGAAAGTCCTGAAACAGTAATTATTACTGCTACAACAATTACTCCATGTGGTGATACCATTATAACCCAGGGAACACTTTATATCATTGACGGACCAACATTGCCGATCAATGAATCAAATCCGACAGTTTTCTGTGCCAATGATTCTGTGCTGGTTACAGCCACAGCCAGTACCGGATTTCCGCCGTATACTTATACCTGGTCTTACGCCGGCCAAACAGGAACTTCAGCTTATGTGCCGATTCTACAAAACGGAACTATTGATTACTATGTAACGGCAACTGACCAATGTGGAAATACCGGAACGGATACCGTAACGGTTACAATGAACCAAACACTGGCTATTGATACAATGATGATGTTCCCAGCTTCTGCATGTACGCCGGATGGTGCCGTCAGTGGAATGGGTATTGGGATTACCGGTCTGCCGAATTATCATTGGGAAGGACCAAATACAGACGGGCCATTCCAAATTGATGCAACAGTGATGCAAAATCTTCCTCCGGGATGGTATATATTTACTATTACGGATAATGTTTGTTCGGTAACTGACTCTATATTACTGACAAGTGAACCGGGACCGGTTGCAAATATGAGTTTGAGTGTGAATGCAGGATGTAATCCGTTGAGTGTGAACTTTACTAATAATAGTCAGAACGGAACAACTTACGAGTGGTATTTTGACAATGGCAACAACATTACTGTAAATGACCTGAGTTCACAAACACAAACCTATACGTCTTCAGCTGATGAAATTATGTTAATCGTAATCAATGGACCTTGTAGAGATACTGCATATGCATCTGTGCAGATCGTTGAGTGTGGTTGTACAGATCCGTTGGCTACCAATTACGACCCAACTGCAGTAGCAAACGATGGTTCTTGTATTTTCCCTGAGCCTACTGTAATCATTCCGAATATCTTTACACCGAACGGGGATGCAAATAATGACGTCTTCAGATTAACAACTACCAATGCAACGGAAGTGATCCTTAAGATCAATAACCGTTGGGGAACAAACGTTTATGAAGGTTCAGGATTAGATCCTTATTGGGATGGAAAAATCAACGGGGTACTGGCTCCTGATGGGGTATACTTCATGCAGTACACTGTAAAAGGATTGATGGATAAAGAAATTACCGGTCAGGGATTCCTTCAGTTGATCGGAAAATAGAATAATAATAGAGAAACAAAAAAATAGGGGTTTCACCATGGTGAAACCCCTATTTTTTTGTTCAAATGTTCAAATGTTCAAATGTTCAAATTGAACGATCAAACTCTTTGAACCTTCGAAGCTCGTAAGGCTTATGCTGAAGCTTCAGCGAAGGCACAGAGCGAAGAAGATTTGAACATTTTCAACTATGTAATGCCACCAATGTTTTTCCCTGCATTTCCAAAGGAGCAGCGATGCGCATGCGGTCAAGGATTGTTGGCGCAACATCTGCCAGGATTCCGGAGTTTAATTGAATATGCTCCTGTTGAGTAACCAGAATTACCGGAACGGGATTCAATGAGTGTGCAGTATTTGGTGATCCGTCTGCATTGAAAGCCACATCTGCGTTACCGTGATCGGCAATGATGATCAGTTCGTAATTTAATTTCACAGCCAGCTCCACAATTTCTCCCAGGCAGGAGTCAACAGTTTCAACTGCTTTTAGAATGGCTTCATAAACCCCGGTGTGGCCAACCATATCCGGGTTTGCAAAGTTCAAACAAAAGAAATCCGGTTCGTCTGTTCTTAATTCCTCCAGGATTCGCTCTTTCACTTCCGGAGCACTCATTTCCGGCTGAAGGTCATAAGTAGCAACCTTTGGAGATTTTACCAATATGCGGGATTCACCTTTAAATTCTTTTTCTCTTCCCCCGTTAAAGAAGAAAGTAACGTGCGGATATTTCTCCGTTTCGGCAATGCGCACCTGCGTACGATCCATTTTACTCAAAATTTCACCCAGCGTATTATGCAGGTTGTCTTTTTCGAAGATGACGTGAACGTTTTTGAATTTTGCATCGTAACGCGTCATAGTGTAATAATCGATTTTCAGAGGATGCATTCCGTATTCGTGGAAAGCCTGCTGAGTTAGTGCCTGACTAATCTCCCGGGGTCTGTCTGTTCTGAAGTTGAAACAGATTACGATATCTCCGTCCTGGATTCTTCCTTCTCCCGTACTGGTAACAAGCGGTAAAATGAATTCGTCCGTAATGTCATTTTCATAACTTGATTCGATGGCTTTTGCCGCATTAGAGAAATGGGTTCCAATTCCGTTTACCATTGCATCATACGTTTCTTTGATGCGTTCCCAGCGGTTATCGCGGTCCATGGCATAATATCTTCCAACGATCGTGGCAATTTTGCCGGTAGTTTGCTCTAAGTGGTCTTCGAGTTTTTCAATGAAGCCTAAACCGCTTTTAGGATCGCAATCTCTTCCGTCAGTAAATGCATGGACCCAAACATTCTTCAGGTCGTAATTCTTTGCCATATCTAGCAAAGCATGCAAATGTTCCTGTGAACTGTGAACTCCGCCATTCGAAACCAACCCGATCAGGTGCAGCTTTTTGCCAGTTTTCTGAGCCTTTTCGAAACAGCTAGTCAGAACAGAGTTATTGAAGAAAGTACCTTCACGAATCGATTTATTGATCCGGGTGAGTTCCTGGTAAACAATCCGACCAGCTCCAATGTTTAAATGACCTACTTCAGAATTTCCCATCTGACCTTCAGGAAGTCCAACCTCTTCGCCACTGGCAATTAAAGTATTGTTCGGATATTTCTGAAGCAAAGCGTCCATTACCGGGGTATTTGCGTTGAAAACCGCGTCTGCTTTTGATTGGTCGCCAAGTCCCCAGCCATCCAAAATTAGTAATCCAACTTTTTGATTATTCATCATAAGGCATTTGTATTTGGAAACATGCCCCTGGCCCGTCTACTTTGACCAGGCGTAGATTTCCACCTAAGGTACGGGCGCATTCTTTGGCGATAAACAAGCCAAGTCCGGTTCCTTTGGTGCTTCGTGTTTCCTCGTTCTCTAAACGATTGAATTTTTTAAATAAAAGATCTTGCTGTTCGAATGGAATTCCTTTTCCGTAGTCGCGGATCTCAATTGAAATAATTTGATCATTCTCTTTGTAAACAGTTACATCCAGTCCTTTTTCCGTGTAACCATATTTGAATCCGTTTTCAATAAGATTATTCAAAATATTGGTAAAAATGAGCGGATCTGTTTCCAGTTGAATGTCCTCAAAGTCATTCATTCGGATCGAAATGTTGAAGCGTTTCTCCTGGATAACGATCACATAATGCAGGAATTCTTTTAAAGAAATGGTCGTCATCAGGCGCGGCAGGGCTTGCTGCTCCAGCCTGGAAGCGGTCAGGATTTGTTCTACCAGCGTTTCCAGCCTGCTTGATTCATCGAGTGCTTTTTGGATCAATTCAATTTGCTTCTCAGCACTTAATTTGTGCTTTTGAATGGTTTGCAGGTAAAGTTTAGTGGCAGCAAGGGGTGTTTTTAGCTCATGAGTAACGGACAGCATGAAATTGTTTTGCTGACGAGCTATCTGGATTTCCTTTTTAATGGAACGTTTGATCTTCCAAAGCCCGAAAAGTAATAATATCAGGAAGACAGATCCTTCCCCGATTATCATAACGATCCGTTTATTAATGGCCTGATCTGTGTGCTGAGACGCACGGGTTAGATCAATAAGATGATACCCCCACCAAAGGAATTGAATCAGTACATAAGCACCCAGCAAGTATACAAAAACTGTTGTGGGTTTTTTAAGCATTTCTTAATAAGCTCGTTCGTTTTTGCCTTCAATATAATTAATAAAAGCTTTGTTCACGACTTTATTTCCTCCCGGAGTAGGGTAGTTTCCTGTGAAATACCAATCACCCGTATTTCCCGGACAAGCTCTGTGCAGATCTTCTACTGTTTGATAAACGATATTCACTTCTGCTTTGATGTTTTCCGGAGTGAGCATTTTTGCAATTTGTGCAGAGATTTCTTCTGGTGTAAAAGGAGCGTAAATCTCCTTCACGTAATTCACTATTTGCTCTTTGGGTAATTTTTCCTGCTCTTTTGATTTGCGGTAACAAGCATCAATAATGTGTTGTCTGCCACTTTCTTTCAATAAGGTAATTGCGGCATCGAAAGCAATGAAATCACCCATTTTTGCCATGTCAATTCCGTAACAATCCGGGTAGCGGATTTGAGGAGCTGAGGAAACAACCACGATGCGTTTTGGTTCCAATCGATCCAGGATGCGTAAAATGGATTGCTTTAAGGTTGTTCCGCGTACAATACTGTCGTCGATCACTACCAGATTGTCTTTTCCGCGAACTACAGATCCGTAAGTGATATCGTAAACCTGGGCAACCATGTCGTCACGAGCATCATCTTGTGTAATGAAGGTACGTGCCTTGGCGTCTTTGATCGCGATCTTTTCGATACGCGCTCTGCGGTTCAGGATCTCTTTCAATTGTTCCGGGCTTGGTTTCCCGTCGATAGCCAGTAACTGCTCGTATTTTTGTTCGTTCAGATAATCTTCCAATCCTTTGATCATTCCGTAAAAACTACCCTCGGCAGTATTTGGAATAAAGGAGAAAACGGAATTGTCCAAATCGTGATCAATTGTTTTTAATACATTCGGAACTACAAAACGACCCAGGTTCTTACGCTCTTCGTAGATATCGTAATCATTTCCACGGGAGAAGTAAATGCGCTCAAAAGAACATTTTGCAGGTGCTTTCGGAGCATTGATCTCCACTTCAGAAACGGTTCCGTTTTTCTTGATGATCAAGGCATGTCCCGGAGTTAGTTCCCTGATATCGTCGTATTTTAAATTGAAAGCTGTTTGAATAACCGGTCTTTCGGACGCAACTACACAAACTTCTTCGTCTTCGTAATAAAATGCAGGTCTGATCCCGTTTGGATCTCTTAATACAAAAGCATCTCCATGACCAAATAATCCGGCCATTGCGTATCCTCCGTCCCAAACTTCCGAAGACTGTTTCAGAATTTGTTGAATATCAATGTTTTCGGCAATTTTCTTATAAATATCATGGCTGTTGTAGCCCAGGGACTGGTACTTTTGAGCCATTTCATCATTCGCAACGTCTAAGAAATGTCCTATTTTTTCTAAAACGGTTACGGTATCTGATTTTTCTTTCGGATGCTGGCCAATTTCTAATAGTACCTCGAATAATTCGTCTACATTGGTCAGATTAAAATTCCCGGCAACAACCAGGTTTCGGGTGATCCAATTGTTTTGTCTTAAGAACGGATGACAACTCTCGATTGAATTCCTACCGAAGGTTCCGTATCTCAAATGACCTAAAAACAATTCTCCTGTAAATCCCGCATGCTTTTTCAGATAATCAACATCTTTCAATAATTCGGGATTTTCTTCCCCAATCTCGTAAAAACGTTTGTTGATGTGATCAAAGATATCCTGGATGGGTTTCGGATCGATGCTTCGGTAGCGCGAAATATAACGCTCGCCGGGTTCCATGTCTAGCTTAATGTTTGCAACCCCTGCACCGTCTTGTCCACGATTGTGCTGCTTTTCCATTAAAAGATGAAGCTTGTTTAAACCATAAAAAGCCGTTCCGTATTTATCTACATAATACTGTAATGGCTTTTTTAATCGAATGAGTGCGATTCCGCATTCATGTTTAATTGCATCGCTCATGGGCATCAAAAATGAGCTGCAAAGTTACGGAATCTAAATCGATTCAGGGAAGAAATGTTCAACCAAAAAACAACTTTTTATTGATATCTTAGTCTTAGTATTTAGAAGGCTGATTCTTCCTGTTTTAGCTTCTTTTAACTTAGGTGTATACTTTTTTGTAAATTAGATTTATGTCTAGACTGATGTTGGTATTCCTGCTAATGATTTCGTGTGCTGTTTTGGCACAGGAATCGTCTGTGACCATGCGCCCCAATCGCGGTCAGTGGGATTCCAGGATTGATTACACAATCGGACTTCAGAGTGGAAATATGTACCTCGAACAAACCGGGTTTACGTATTTGTTCTACCAATTTAACGGACATGATCACGACGGGGCCTCTCACCAGGAAGAAGAAATGAAGGGGTATTGTGTCAAATCTGTCTTTTTGAATGCACAAAAATCAACTTCTATTGCCGAATCCAAACAAAAAAGTCATTACCGCAATTATTTCCTGGGATCCGATAAGAATAACTGGAAATCAAAAATCTACGATGTTCAGGAAGTTAAATATGCCCGGAAATATCCGAATATTGATCTCTTGATCTCTACTGAAAATGAACAAGCTAAGTATTCATGGATTGTACTTCCGGAGGGAAATATAAACGATATCCAATGGCGGTATGACGGAGCAAAAGATGCCAGGATCCTTTCGTCAGGAGAATTGCGGGTTGACCATGGATTAGGACATTTTATCGAAGGGAAACCAATTGCCTGGAAACTGAAGAACGGAAGAAAGATTCCGTTAAAAGTAAGTTATCAGTTGATTGATGAGGTTTTTTCTTTTGATATCAAAGGTGTAGACGGAAGTTCGGATACGATTGTCATTGATCCGTCACTCACTTTTTCTTCTTTTACAGGATCTCTTTCTGATAACTGGGGCTTTACTGCTGCTCCGGATCCACAGGGAAATCTTTACGCAGGCGGAATTGTCTTTGGGAGCGGATATCCGGTAACAACCGGAGTAATAGATCAAATATTCAACGGAGGAACTCCTACGGACGGTGCACCTACCACAAGTCCTTTAAGCCACGGGTTTGATGTGGGGATTTCAAAGTTCAACAGTTTGGGTACCGCATTTATCTTCTCAACTTATATCGGTGGTGCAGGGAATGAAACCCCGCATTCCATTGTTTCTGACGACCAGGGAAATATGTACCTGCTTGGTGTGACTTCCTCGGCAAATTTCCCAACATCCACACTAACTTATCAAAACTCATTTAACGGCGGGGCCACAGTAAGTCCGGACAACTTAAAGTTTACCGGTTCAGATATTTATGTGCTTGAATTGAATCCCACAGGAACAGCTTTGATTGCTTCTACCTATTTGGGAGGAACCGGAAACGACGGGATGAATTTCGGGACGCTGCAGTATAATTATGGAGATAATTTTAGAGGTGAGATCATTGTAGATCAAAATTTCGTTTATTTCTCCAGTGTGACCCAATCCGCTAATTTTCCGATGGTCAATCCAAGCCAGGCAACACTTAACGGCACACAGGATGCAGTAGTGGTTAAAATGACTAAAAACCTTGCAACGGTTGTTTGGTCCACTTATTACGGAGGATCGATGGATGAAACCGGAAATGGAATTGCACTTTCAGGAAATGGGAGTTTGTATGTTGCCGGCGGAACCAATTCAACCAGTCTGAATTTAGGAGCAGGCGGCTGGGATGCAAGTTATAACTCCGGAAGAGATGGATATGTTGCCCGATTTAATGTGCTAACCGGTGCACTAATGAATGGAAGTTTTATCGGAACCCCAGATTACGATCAAAGTTATTTTGTACAGGTCGATGACGATGACGACGTATATGTATTGGGGCAAACGGCAGGTAACTGGGCAATTTCTCCCGGTCGTTACGGGAACCCAAATTCCGGTCAGTTCATTATGAAATTTAACCCGGATTTAACTACTCAACAATGGGTCACAACTATTGGTGCAGGTTCCGGGAATATTGAAATTTCCCCGACAGCATTTTTGGTGTCGAATTGCAAAGATATTTACCTTTCAGGCTGGGGGGGAACGGTTAATTTCCAGAACAGCCAGGCCACAACCAGTTCGTCGAATAATTTTCCGGTTAGTACGGATGCTTTTCAACCTACTACTAATGGGAGTAATTTCTGGATCGCTGTTTTGAATGAAAATGCTTCCGGGTTGAAATATGCAACTTATATCGGTGGTTCAAGTTCTTCCTATAACCACGTGGATGGAGGAACCAGTCGTTTTGATAAGAATGGAAATATTTATCACGCAGTTTGTGGAGCATGTGGCAGTAATAATTTTGGGTTTACAACTACTCCGGGTGTAATTGGTCCGCAGAATTTAAGTGCCAACTGTAATCTGGCCGCCTTTAAATTCGAATTGAATACGATTGAAGCTGTTGTGGCCACACCCGATCCATTGATTTGTTTACCGGATCCGGTTGTTTTCAATAATAACAGTGCAAACGGAAATGAGTTTGAATGGCATTTTGGTGATGGTGCATCTTCCACACAGGTCAATCCGTCACATTTATACAGCGGTCCCGGGCAATATACCGTTACGCTGATAGTAAGAGATACAACCATGTGTTACAGTCCGGACACGGTTCAATTCATTGTGAATATCGGAGATTTTAACGGTGGAATTGTTAATCCTATCGCGCAGACCTGTGCAAATGTTCCGGTTCAGATGGAAGCTTTCGGAGGATCTGTTTATCATTGGGAGCCAGCCCAGTTCTTCAATAATCCCAACATTTCTGACCCGATGGTTACCGTAAATCAAAACACGGCGATCTATTGTATTATTTCAGACAGCTGCGGAATCGATACTGTTTATGCTCAGGTCAATGTTTTAGCCGGAGCTTTGGATATTTCGAGTGATACGGCTATTTGTATTGGAAATTCGGTAAACCTGTTTGCAAACGGTGTGACTCAAATTTCATGGAATCCGGCAACTTACCTGGATAATCCTTCGAGTTTAACACCGGTTTCAACGCCGCTGCAATCGATCACATACACAGCTTCCGGAACTACTTCCGATGGTTGTCAGTTGACAGCATCCGTTCACATTCATGTGGATACCGCCATGCCGCAACCTGTGATGCCGGATTCTTTGATCTATTGCCTCGGCGCTTCGGGAGTTGTCCAGGTTTCCGGTGCAACTTCTTACAATTGGTCACCGCAAACGGATATTACTCCTGTGACCGGACCTGTAGTAACGATCAATACCCAAACGAATCATTATTACTACTGTGATTTTTCAAATGCCTGCGGACTGGTTCGCGACAGCATCTTTGTAGAAATTAATATGGCGAGTATACTGGCCGGAAACGATACCACGGTTTGTCCGGGAGAACTGGCAACAATTCACGCTTCGGGTGGTGTTTCTTATTCCTGGTCACCGGCTCCTTATGGATTTTTGCAGGCGAATGGATCATCGGTACAGGTGAAACCTGCTGTATCCACAACTTATGTGGTTGTAGGAACAGATCAATACGGATGTTCGGATACGGCATCTGTGCGGGTCAATTTATTCCCTAAGCCTTTTGTGCAGACCAACCCGGATGTATATGCCATTTTTGGTGAAATCGTTCAGTTGAATGCAACATCTAATACTGCCATTAGTTATGTGTGGAGCCCGGAGGAATATTTATCCTGCAATGTTTGTCAGAATCCGGTTACACAACCCGATAAACCAATGGTTTTTACGGTTACGGTATACGATATCAATGGCTGTTCTGCTTCTGATATCGTTCGTATTTATTACGATGCAATCATTTATGTTCCGAATACCTTTACACCAAACCAGAATGGTACCAATGAAACGTTTTTTGCGCTTGGAGTGAATATTCGGGATTTCCACCTGGAGATCTTTAACCGCTGGGGAGAATTGATCTATACCGGCGATGCTTTATCACTGATGTGGGATGGAACTTATGCAGGTTTGCCTTCTCCGGACGGAGTTTATACCTGGAAAATCGAATACGGTGAAATGTGGACTGACGAAAGACATCAGATCGTGGGTCACGTTAATTTACTGCGCTAAGCTTTCGGTTGAAAGCCTTCAAACAGTGTCATCTCAGATGAATTCACATTTTAGTACACCGTCCCGATCAATTTCCGTGAGCTGCACCGTTTGCATTTGATTGACCAATTCAGGATTGAAAGGCGTTTTGACCTTCACGTAATTTTCGGTGAAACCATACATGATTCCTTCGTCTTCTTCCGCTTCAAACAAAACAGTTCTTTTGGAACCAACCTGTGATTCATAAAAAGCACGTTTCTTCTTATCAGAAAGAATATGAAGCTGTTTGCTTCGCTGAGCCCTGATTTGGTTTGGAACCGGTTCTCCCAGTTTAGCAGCGGTAGTATTTGCGCGTTCCGAATAGGTGAAAACATGCAAATAAGAAACATCCAAATCTTTGAGGAAGTCAACGGTTTCCAAAAACTCTTCGTCCGTTTCCCCGGGGAATCCTACAATAACGTCTACACCGATTGCACAGTCGGGGCGCAGTTTTTTAATATGCTGAACACGTTCTACATACAGTTCGCGCAAATATTTCCGACGCATGGCTTTTAGTAAGCGGTTGCTTCCGGATTGAAGCGGAATGTGGAAATGCGGAACGAATCGTTTTGAATTTTCAAGGGTAAATTGAATGATCTCGTCGCTCAACAGGTTCGGTTCTATGGAAGAAATGCGGTAACGGTCAATTCCGTTTACCTGGTCGAGGGCTTTCACTAATTCGAAAAAATTCTCATCTTCTCCCTGCCCGAAATCACCAATATTAACTCCTGTAAGGACCACTTCTTTGATGTTGGTATCCGCAATTTTCTGCGCTTCAACCACTGTTTCGGAAATACTGGCGTTGCGGCTTTTCCCGCGTGCCAAAGGAATGGTGCAAAAAGTACAGAAGTAATCACAGCCATCCTGAACCTTTAGGAATGAGCGCGTACGATCACCCATGGAATGAGAAGGAATAAAACTCGTAGTTTGTTTGATATTCTCAAACTTCACCACTGCCTGTTGTCCGTCCTCACCCGTTTGAGAGCGATCAGTCGCGACTGATCGGCTGCGGGTCTCGTTCTCCAATTCCTCCAGGTGTTCTACAATATTGAACTTCTCATTGGCACCCAAAACTAGGGAAACTCCTGGGATTTGTGCAATTTCAGTTGGTTTCAACTGGGCATAACAACCAATAATTGCAATATAAACCTCCGGATTGATTTTTTTAGCCCGTCTCACCAATTGCTTACATTTTTTGTCCGCATTTTCGGTAACAGAGCAGGTGTTTATCACCAGAATGTCAGGTGTTTCTTCAAAGTCCACCTTTGCAAAACCTGCGTTTTCAAAAAGTCGGGAAATGGTAGATGTCTCTGAGAAATTCAGTTTACATCCAAGGGTATAAAAAGCGACTTTTTTGAACTGTTGCATTTTTTTGCAGAATTGAGGCTACAAAGATAGACATTTTCAGGTCTGCACAAAAATACCCGTGTAACTAATCGTTATATTTGTTTAGACGATACCAAAGCATGAAAAAGCAATTGACGATCCATTACGAGTGGCTGAATCACTGGAAGGAACTTCCTGACTCTGAACATCTATTAATTGAAAAAGCTACTGAAGCGGCTCATGATGCCTATGCTCCATATAGTGACTTCAAGGTCGGAGCGGCTGTTTTACTGGCTGACGGAACGATTATAAAAGGAAATAACCAGGAAAATATTGCTTATCCGAGCGGAATTTGTGCGGAGCGTGTTGCCTTATTTTATGCAGGAGCGAACTATCCGGGAACTGCTGTAAAGACCATTATGGTTTTAGCGCAGGGAGATTTGGTTGCAGCTGATGAATGTGTTTCACCATGTGGTTCCTGCAGACAGGTGCTTGCAGAGTCAGAATCCCGCCAGGAAAATGCCATCCGGATTATTTTGGTGGCCCAGGATGGGAAGACCTGGATTTTTGACAGTATAAAAGATATTTTAGTATTTCCTTTTGGAGTAAAATAAACAATGAACGATAAACGCCTTGAAGAATGGTTTCATTCCCGAAAAAAGATGCGGGAAGATCGAACGGCAAAGAAGCTGTTTGATGCCATCCGTTTGGGTGATCCCACCGCTCTAAGTGGTGCAATAACCTTGTTGGAAAGCACGCGGGAAGAAGATCAGCAAACTGCAAAAGATCTGATTCGTCTTTGTCTGCCTTTTTCCGGGAAATCGTTGCGAATCGGAATTACCGGAGTTCCGGGAGTTGGGAAAAGTTCATTTATTGAGCAGTTCGGACAAACCGTTTTAACTCATCGCAAGAAAGTGGCCGTTCTGGCCATTGATCCAAGCAGTGAACGAACCGGGGGAAGTATCCTGGGTGATAAAACCCGGATGGAAACCTTGTCCCAAAATAAGAATGTATTTATTCGGCCTTCTGCTGCCGGGAGTACTTTGGGCGGAGTTGCCCGCAAAACCCGCGAAACAATTATTCTGTGTGAAGCAGCCGGTTTTGAAGTCTTATTGATCGAAACGGTAGGTGTCGGACAGTCGGAAATCATGGTTCACTCCATGGTGGATTTCTTTTTGCTGCTTCTTTTGGCCGGTGCAGGCGACGAACTCCAGGGAATCAAAAGAGGAATTATGGAGATGGCTGACGGCTTGGCTGTGACGAAGTCGGATGGTGATAATGTGAATAAGGCAAAGGTGGCTTCGAGGGAATTGAAGAACGCGATCCATTTATTCCCACCAACTTCTAATGGCTGGATTCCGGAAGTGAAAACCTGTAGTTCGATAGAAAATAAAGACATTGAAACAATTTGGGAAATGATCGAACGATTCGAACGGCATACCAAGCTGAACGGAAGTTTTGATTCCAAACGAAAGCACCAGGATTTGAATTGGATGCAGGAGACTTTGAAAGATTTGCTGATTCAGGGCTTGTGGTCGAAGGAAAAAATAAGAGCCTATATCGAAGCTCAAGAGTTGGAAGTGGAGAATGGAAATGTTTCCGCCTTTGAAGCTGCCGAAGAAATTTATAGGCTCTATAAAAAAAACGTTGATTACTAATTAAATCAAAAGTAAGCACGAGTTTTCCTGGAAACGAATTCTTGCGGTATATACCTGATTTTTTGAGGTGTTTAATCAAAATTCTTACAGCGGAAAGAAAGATCCATATACTTTGAACCGATCGGAAGTTCTTTTCCCCAACCACTGCTTTGTTCCGCTGAGATCCTAAAATCCTGATTTCTGTCAATTCCCGGCAAATTGCGAAAAATGAGTGATTTGATTTTTAGAAGTGCGGTAAAAAGGGCGAAAGAAGCGCTTAAAACTCTACCTTTGTATCATGGAAAAGATTGAATTTACAATCAACGGAGAATTCATTGAGCTTTTGGGTTTATTGAAAGCTACCGGAATTGCTCAGACCGGTGGACATGCAAAAATGATCGTTGAAGACGAGGAAGTGTTCCGAAATGGGGAATTAGAGACCAGAAAACGGGCTAAACTCGTTTCCGGAGACATCATTGAAGTAGGTGATGAGGTTCGAATCGTTTTGAAATGATTAATATGTTCAAATGTTCAAATGTTCAAATGTTCAAATGTTCAAATGTTCAAATGTTC
>CAMLFH010000002.1 GCA_946479285.1 uncultured Flavobacteriales bacterium
ATGGATCGAATCCATGTATTTGGCATGTAACATCAATAAAGAACACGCCAATCAGAAGATCCTGGACCGTATTGCTGAACAAACAGAAACTTTGAACACAATCATCGAATTGCTTACAGATTACAATAAAAAAGGAGAATCGGATGCTTTGATCAAAGACATGAAAGATTTGAAATTCTATTTCGATCAGATCACGATCAACTACGAATACATGGCGCCTATTACAAATGTCCAAAAGAAAACAACCACTTTAAGACACAAAACAGTTGTTACTGTTGACTCAAGCACGCTGAATTTTATTAACCAGAAGATCGAAGCAATTCGAGCTAGTGTAATCGAATAACACCCCTTTATATGAAAAAGTTAGCATTATATAGCATTTTTACCATAATCGTAGGATTTGGAGCAAATGCACAGGATTGTGAAACCTTAGTAAAGGACTGTGAAAACATCCTGAAAGGAAAAGAGAAAAATTTTGTTTCAGACGGACAGGTTTATACCGCTTTTTTAGACCGTGAAAAAGCAGAGTTTAAAACAACTTTCTTCGGAGGGACGACTTATCGCATTGCGGCTACCGCAGGTACCGATGACGAATATGTAATCTTTACAGTGAAAGATATGCAGGGAACTGTACTTTTCACCAATAGAAAATACAAAAACTCCAGCTACTGGGATTTCAAAGTACCAAGAACCATTCCTGTTGTCATTGAAACGGAATTGGACATGGACAAAAAGATCACCGGTTGCGCCGTAATGATGATAGGATTCAAGAGATAATATATTAGTTAAATAAATTCCCCGATAGCATGAGTGAACGCATACTCCGCGCTCTAATGCAGTTATTCGCGATTATCGCGAAAGTTGACGAAGTTACTGACCCTACTAGCGAAGCTATTGAAAGCTCCAATGGCAGAAGAATTGTAGAAGCATTTTTGAGGACAGAATTAAATGATGAATTACTTCAAAAGTACATTCAGTTATTTGATGAATTTTTGCTGGTCCACCACTCCGGATCAGCAAAAAAAGATGGTCAGCGTAAAAGAACATCCGTAAACTCCGTAAAAGTTTTACGTATTTGTGCCCAGATTAATGAAGAGCTTACGCAGCGTCAGAAAATGATTGTATTGCTGCGGATTTTCGACTTTATCCACGCAAACGACCAAGTACACGAGCAGGAACAGGAATTTGTTCACACAGTTTCTGAATCATTCAACATTCCTGATTTTGAGTACAAACAGCTAAAATCATTTATTGAAGCAAATAATGAAACAATCCTGGATGATGAGCATTTCATGTACATCACCGAAAAGGACCTTCATTTGTCACAGGCAAAACTGATCAAACTGGATGGTTTCGATGGTTCCATCTCGGTAATCCGACTGGAAAGTGTCAACATTTTATTCTTCAAATACTTCGGAAATGACGAGTTGATCCTGAATGGCCAGATTGTTTCCAACGAAAGAAGACATATTTTAAACCAGGGTTCTACTCTTCGTACGAACAAATCTGCACCGATTTATTACAGTGATGTAATTTCCAGGTTCCTTAATAATGACGACAGAGAGAAAATCACATTTAAAGTAGATCATTTACAATTCCATTTCAACAGCGGAAAAATTGGTCTGCACGAGATCAATTTCATTGAACAATCAGGCAAACTGCTCGGAGTAATGGGTGGTTCCGGAGCAGGGAAATCAACTTTCCTGAACGTACTGAACGGAAACTATGCTCCGTCTCATGGTGCCGTTACAATCAATGGTGTTGATTTACATCGCGAGAAATCCAAACTGGAAGGAGTTATCGGATTTGTTTCACAGGATGACTTGTTGATCGAAGAACTAACTGTTTTTCAAAACTTATACTTCAATGCGAAGTTGTGTTTCAACGATTTGTCCGAATCCCAATTAAAGAAAAAAGTACTGGATTTGCTTTCAGACATTGGTTTGGGAGACGCAAAGCATTTGAAAGTAGGAAGCCCGCTGGAGAAAACAATCTCGGGAGGACAACGCAAACGTTTGAACATAGCTTTGGAATTGATTCGTGAACCTGCGGTCATGTTTGTGGACGAACCAACTTCCGGTCTTTCTTCCCGCGATTCGGAAAATATTATGGATATGCTCAAAGAGCTTTCTCTCAAAGGAAAGTTGATCTTTGTAGTAATCCACCAGCCGTCGTCAGAGATCTTCAAAATGTTTGACAAACTCCTCATCCTGGACCAGGGCGGTTATCCGATTTTTGACGGAAACCCGATTGACGCAGTTGTTTATTTCAAAACACATGTACATCATGTAAATGCAAATGAGCGCGAATGTCCGATTTGTGGTAACGTGAACCCGGAACAGATTTTCAATATCATCGAATCGAAAGTAGTCGATGAATACGGAAATCAAACGAAAGTACGCAAAGTAACACCGAGAGAATGGAACGAACGTTATCTTTCTCATTACAAAACGCCGGATACCGAAGAAATTATTGAACCTATCAAAGGAACTTCGCGTATTGCAAATAAGATCAAACAGTTCAAGGTTTTCTTCCTGAGAGATATTCTGAGCAAGCTTGCAAATAAGCAGTACATGTTTATCAACATGCTGGAAGCTCCTGTTTTGGCAGCGATTCTGTCTTTCTTTGTGAAATTCTTTAATACAGACGGAAAAGGCCGCGAAGATTATGTATTCTACGAAAACGAAAATATCCCACAATACTTATTCATTTCTGTTGTAGTAGCTCTTTTCCTGGGATTAACCGTTGCTGCAGAAGAAATCATAAAAGACAAGAAGATCCTGAAGCGTGAAAGTTTCCTGAATTTGTCTCTTGGATCTTATTTATGGTCGAAAATCCTGATCATGTTCATGGTTTCTGCCATTCAGACCGCATTCTTTGTGCTGATCGGTAACCTGATCCTTGAAATTCACGGGTTGTGGTGGGAATACTGGTTAATCTTATTCTCCACGTCCTGCATGGCAAATGTACTTGGACTGAATATTTCGAGTGCATTCAACTCCGCGAAAGTAATTTACATCATTGTTCCGTTGTTGATTATTCCACAATTGATCTTTTCCGGAGTAATCGTGAAATTTGACAAGCTCCACCCTATTTTCTCTTCCAATAATGAAGTTCCGTGGATTGGAAATGCAATGGCGTCACGCTGGGCTTATGAAGCTTTGGCTGTTACCCAGGCTGTAGATAATGAGCATGAAAGCCAGCAGTTTGAATTGCACCAAAAGCAAAGTAATGCAAGTTGGAAGCGGGATTACTGGATTCCGGAAATGAAGAATCAATTGACGATTTTAGCCGACAAGAAATCTTCACAGAAAGACTTTGAGAAAGCGAAACGCATCTTATCCAATGAAGTGGAGAAAGAAATTTCCAATTGGGGCAACCTGGAATGCAAGGACTGTGCAGCAGGTTTGAACAAACTTCAAAAAGGAAAGTCTTCTGTGCAGGAAGTGCAATTCAATATTGGTGCTTTCCTTGAAACATTGAAAAAGCAATATAATCTGACGTATAATTCAACCACCGAGCAATTGGATCAGCTGGTGCTGAAAATGGGGGAGAAAAATTACGAAGCTTCACAGGCGGCATTCATCAATGAAAGTTTGCAGGATTTGGTGACAAATCGCACGGAAGTTCAGAAAATCATTGTAACGGATAATGAGTTGATCCAAAAAGACGATCCATTGTACATGGACCCGAAAAACACCCGTTTATTGGATGCTCCGTTCTATACGCATAAGAAGTATTGGTTTGGAATTCCAATGAGTACTTTCCTTGCAAATATACTGGTGTTATGGGGAATGACAGTCCTGATGATTGTTGCACTTTATTATGATCTGCTTCGAAAATGCCTGGGGATTTTCTCGAGCGTGAAATCTAAAAACAATTAGCAAAAAACAAGTAGGGGCGCGATTAATCGCGCCCCTACTTGTTTATATAATGATAGATATTACATCAACATTCCTTCGCAAGCTTAGGATTACATAAGCATTCCTTCGCAAGCTTCGGATTACATAAGCATTCCTCCACAAACGTGAATAGTTTGTCCCGTAATATAAGTCGACATATCTGAAGCTAAGAAAACCACCGCGTTTGCAACGTCAATTGGTTGTCCTCCTCTTTTCAATGGAATAGAATTTCTCCATTCCTCTACTACTTTCTGGTCTAATGCTGCAGTCATTTCAGTTTCAATGAATCCCGGAGCAATGGCATTGCAGCGGATATTTCTGGAACCTAATTCCTGGCCTACAGACTTTGTAAATCCGATTAATCCTGCTTTTGAAGCCGCATAGTTTGCCTGACCGGCATTTCCGCTAACACCTACAACAGATGACATATTAATGATCGATCCTGAGCGTGCTTTCAACATCGGGCGTTGAACAGCTTTTGTCAGGTTGAATGCAGATTTCAAATTCGTATTGATTACTTCGTCCCACTGCTCTTCTGTCATACGCATCAAAAGCGTGTCGCGTGTGATCCCTGCGTTATTTACCAGAACATCAATTGTTCCAAATTTCTCAACAACATCATCAACCAGTTTTTGAGCCTGGTCGAAATTCGCAGCATCCGATTTGAAACCAACTGCTTCTCCTCCATTTGCCGTTAATTCAGCTTCCAAAGCACGTGCCTTCTCTTCTGAAGATAAATAAGTAAAAGCAACTTTGGCACCCTGCTTAACGCATTCCTCAGCGATTGATTTACCTATTCCTCTGGATGCTCCGGTAATTAATACAACTTTATTATCTAATAATCCCATGAAAATTTTTTTGGTCTTCAAATATAGGAAAGGTTTCTTGGATAAGAATGAAATGGAGAACAAAGTTCAAAGGTTTAAATGTTCAAAAGTTTAAACATTTTGAACCCTTTTAACCTTTTTGAACTCAATTAACCGAAGGTTTAATTGAAGAAATCCCACGAAACCCCGAAACGGAACTGAAGCCCCACTACCGGATAACCAAGCCCTTCGAAATTGGTTGGTTTTACAAACGTCTGCTCAATATTTTCAACACGGACAAACCATCTGAAATAACCCAAATCAAACTGACTGAAGAAATGCAGCTTCATCATGTCGTTGAATTGTTTTCCGGTAGTCACTAATGTATAGGTATTCATCTGTGGAATAAAGTCGATTAATTGATAATGACCGATGTATCCTACTTCAATTCCGGTTACGGTTTTCAGTTTCTTCGCTTTGAACAGTCCGCCGTTATAAGCAATCCGACCTGAAATCAACCAGTTTGGAAGTAAATCCCCGGTGCTTTCGCGGTAGCTTGCTCTTCCCTGGATCAATAATTTCCTAAAGGAATATTCGAATCCTGCCTGAACACCCATCACATTCAAAGAAGTTAATGTATCCTGGCGCCATCTGCTTTCAAAAAATACCGGCAAGTTTGAATTATTCTCTACAAACGCCTGAAGGAAAAAAGGAACAAAGCGGTTCTTATTTGTCCAGTTTAATTTGAGTGAAGTACGGGTGCTCAATACCTTATTTGTCCAATTGTAGGAAACATTATTTCCGTAATAAGATCGCTGATAAATTTCCGGGTACTGCCTGATAAAAGCACCGTTTACTGAAAAGATATTTGTCCTAAACGCTTTTTTTGCATCTGCAACAACCTGCATTTCTCCATTTGCACCGGCAAACGTATAATTGGCAAGAGCATTCAGTGAATATCCTTTTATATTCATGTCCAATGCAGCAAAACCAAAAACTTCGGTAGTATCCTGGTGAATGATTAGATTGTCATAATCCCAATACCGGGCACCAAGTCCGGCTTCAATGTTGAAACCCTGGTTCTTGTAAAACACACCGCCGTTTAGTTTCATGGAAGACAATTCCCAGTAATCATTGGTGTTTAGAGTGTCGTAATTATAGAAATCGTAAATCTTATCCAGGGAGTCGCGGTCATAATAACGCTGATTTTTAATGTCGAGTCGCGGTTGTAAGATTAAGCCGATTTTCTGCAGCGAATCTTTAGTGAACGAAATGTAGTTTTTCCAATCGATATGAAGTTCTTTGGTCCGGTTTCCCGAATTCGACTTTTGAACTTCCTGGAATAGCAGTGGAAATCCTTCGCGAATCGAATCGCCTGTTAATCCGTCGGCAAATTGATTCACATTACTGTAAAACGCCACATCCAGGATAGTTCCGTAATAGTTGGAACGATGCATGAGTCCCAATTGAAAATAGTTGCGCTCAAAGCTGGAGTTTCGCAAGTTTCCATTATTGCTGTTTCGAATGTAATCGAATTGGATAAAGGTATTGGAATCAATTGCTTGTGTGTACGTGATCTTTCCAAATTGGGCCAGTTTTGATCCCATGGAATACTCGAAAGCAATATGTGGAATGGAAGAAAATCTTCTTGGCAATGGCTTAGACCAGCCTGTGCTGAAGTCTGAAAAAGAAAAGTGGAACAGGAACGGATTGAAATCACCCGGAAGTGTGTGCTGGTAAGTTGCCAGATTTGCATCTACAGAATCCAGCTTACCGGAAATACGATGTCCGGGTCTTAGTGAGTCCTGAAAGTAATTCCCAAAGGGAGATTGTGCCAGTCCATAAAGGTGACAGAGAGAGATAAAGAGTAGAAACAAAGTCCATTTCTTCATGAAACTTTATTAAAACACAAAAAGGTCTTATTGCCGAACGGCAGACAAGACCTTTTCATTTCTGAATGAATATTCTTATAATTTATTCACAGCAAGCGTCAAACCTGATTTAAGGTTAGCAGCTTTGTTTTTGTGAATGATGTTACGTTTTGCCAATTTATCCAACATGGAAGCAACAGCAGGTAATAAATCGCTTGCCTCTTTCTTGTCTTTCAAAGAACGAAGTTTACGAACTGCATTACGAGTTGTTTTGTGTTGGTACTTGTTACGCAAACGTTTAACATCGTTAGAGCGAATTCTTTTTTGTGCTGACTTATGATTTGCCATCTTTTTCTTTTATTATAAACTAAAGTTTGCAGCCCATAGGAGAATCGAACTCCTGTTACCAGGATGAAAACCTGGCGTCCTAACCACTAGACGAATGGGCCGTTTTTCATTTAAGAATAAACACTATTCTTTCTTGTAGCCCATAGGAGAATCGAACTCCTATTTTACGGATGAAAACCGCATGTCCTAACCGTTAGACGAATGGGCCGTTTTTTAATTTCGGAGTGCAAATATAGCTAGAGTTTTGCTAATTGCAAGCGATAATGCGCTTTTTTTTCTAAAAAATATCTCTGTCCTCCGCTTCAAATTTGAAACCCAGTCTTTTACCCGTCGACATTTGACTATTCGCTTCGATCTCGTGCATCTGGAATACGGTGACTTTTGATACGATTTCGTAAGGTGGTGTTAGTAAATCGAACTCTAACGCATAAGAAAATGACACATGAATAATGTTTGTCAGAATAGGATCGGTAAGCACAGAACTGGTTAAATCGCGGAATAAGAATCCCAATTGCCCCTTTCCTTCCACCATGAAATGTTCATCTTTGTTGATGAATACACGACCGATCAGGTAACCCAAATCGTTGCTCCTGTTCTTCAAATAAGATTCCGCCAGGAAATTATAGATGTTTATAATCCCGAAATAACCCCGCGATTTATCTTCTTTCAAATAATCCGTCTGCCACAAAGGATGTTCATCCGGAAGCCTGAATACGTTCGTATGCATCTGGAAAACAAGTACATCACTTCCAATGTAAACCTGGACCTGGAATTCACCCTTGTACTCTACATGCAGACGAATGCGTGTATCCTCAATTGAAGCCCGAAGCGCGTCAATTTCCTCTGATAAGTGTGCTTTAAAGCGTTCAAAATGATTTTTTGTGTCCTGGAAAATATCCTGTTTTAAGCCGGCTTTCTGGACTAAAATATTCTGTATGGTTTTCCGTGATTCTTCCATAATATCTTAATTCAAAATGCAAAATTAAAAATTCAAAAAGCTGACCGAAGTAAATCCGGTCAGCCATATTTTGAATTTTGCATTCATAATTTTTAATTCACTAATATGCTTTTGCAAAAACAACGCGCCCTTTTGAAGGAGCTCCTGTAACCATACATTTTCCTTCTTCCGAAGCAATGTCGATTGGAATACAACGGATTGTTGCTTTTGTTTCTTCTTTGATTTTAGCTTCTGTTTCTTTGGTCCCGTCCCAGTGAGCCAGGTAAAAACCGCTGTTCTTTTCCAATTGCACTTTGAAGTCTTCGTAAGTATCAACCTGGTGCATGTTATCTAATCGGAACTGCTGAGCTCTTTTAAGAAGATTGTCCTGGATCTCTGAAAGAAGATTTACGATCGAATCACCAATATTCTCAATGTTCATGGCGTATTTCTCTTTCGTGTCACGTCGTGCGATCTCCACTACTCCGTTTGCCAAATCTCTTGGTCCGATCGCCATGCGTACCGGAACTCCTTTCGCTTCGTATTCTGCAAATTTCCATCCCGGACGTTTTTGATCGTCAGCGTCATATTTCACTTTAATCTTCAATCCTTTCAACTCAGCAGAGATTTTAGCAACTGCTTCGTTGATTGCCTGAAGTTCTTCTTCTGTCCTGTAAATCGGAACGATAACCACCTGGATAGGTGCTAATAAAGGCGGAACAACCAAACCTTCATCATCCGAATGCGTCATAATCAAAGCTCCCATCAAACGCGTGGAAACTCCCCAGGAAGTAGCCCAAACGTAATCCTGTTTCCCTTGTGCATCGCTGAACTTCACTTCGAAAGCTTTCGCAAAGTTTTGTCCCAGGAAGTGAGATGTTCCTGCCTGAAGAGCTTTTCCATCCTGCATCATCGCTTCAATACAATAGGTATCATCAGCTCCTGCAAAACGCTCGCTTTCAGTTTTATGACCTTTAATCACAGGCATTGCCATGTATTGTTCTGCGAAATCAGCATATACATCCAGCATCTGCTCGGTTTCCTGGATCGCTTCTTCTTTTGTAGCGTGAGCGGTATGTCCTTCCTGCCATAAAAACTCGGAAGTGCGCAAAAATAAGCGTGTTTTCATCTCCCAGCGAACCACATTTGCCCACTGATTGATCAAAATCGGAAGATCGCGGTATGATTGGATCCATTTTTTATACGAATTCCAGATAATTGTTTCAGACGTTGGACGAACGATTAACTCTTCTTCCAGTTTAGCGTCCGGATCAACAATTACTCCTCCTCCATTCGGATCATTCTTCAAACGATAATGCGTTACAACAGCACATTCTTTGGCAAAACCATCCACGTGAGAAGCTTCTTTACTCAAATAGCTTTTCGGGATCAATAAAGGGAAGTACGCATTTTGGTGACCTGTTTCTTTGAATTTTGCATCCAGGATATCGCGCATGTTTTCCCAAATAGCATAACCGTAGGGTTTGATCACCATCATCCCTTTAACATCCGAGTGCTCTGCAAGATCAGCTCTGGAAATTAAATCGTTATACCACTTTGAATAATCTTCGGCGCGAGTAGCGTACTTCTGTGACATTTTTGAGTATGTTAAATTTTAAGAATAAAACCGTAAAATTAGAAATAAATCAGCTATCTTTAATCAACCTTTTAATCTTTATCATCATGAACAAAGTTTTAAAATTAGGACTTTATTTTGGAGTTGCAGTTTCTGTTGTAAGCTGTGGAACTTCAGAGCATTTCATGCAGGACGATGTTTACAACACACGCACCCCCATGATGCCTCCGGGAACGGATTTGAATGACGTAACTGATTACGCCACTTTCGTTGCCAAAAAAGAACAAACTGAGACTCCTCAGCAAACTGCTTACGTTTCACCCAGACAATACAACGATCTTTTTTATAATTCTCAGTTCGCTTATTACGGGTATTCGCCATATGCTCCCGTTACAGGTATCAGTTATTACGGATATAGCAATTACTACCGTCCCACTTACGGAATGTATTTTAGTAATGGAATAGGATCTATGTATCCTTACGGCTACAGCAGCGCATATTATGCAAATCCATACATGCTCGGTTACGGACAGTCTTCCTATGGAAACCCTTCCTGGTACGCACCGATAAACAAACCAAACACTTCTAAAAACCTGTCTTCCTCTCATGCAGGAACTTCAGCAGGAAGAATGGGCTCAACAACAAATAATGGAGTTGTAAGCTATCAAAATAAGATGATTGCAAAACCAAATACTCCAGGTTATTCAGGAACCGGAAGAAATACAACGGTTAATTCTTCTCCGGTAGTCAGTTCTTCTTCTTCAAGCGGAAGAAATTCCACCTTACAGCCGAGAACAACTGCCCGACCTGTAATTGCAGGACGTCCTTCGGCATCAGGTTCAACAGCAACAAGAACAAGCACGAATAGCAATGCAACTGTTGAATCGGGCAATTCAAACACGGGTACAGGAAGAACATTTACAAATAGCTCCAGCACAAGAACAAGTACTCCATCATCTGTTAGAAGCAGCGGAAGCAGTTCCGGAGGAAGCAGTACACCAAGTTCATCAGGCGGAGGAGCAAGAAGCGGTGGTAGACGATAAATTATATAAATGATACGAAAAATAATTTTGGCTTCAGTTTTTACGGGAGCCTTTTTTGCGTTCGGACAGAACGAGATAGATGTATACAGATATTCGAACACTTACGTTCAGGGTTCTGCCCGTTTTGACGCAATGGGCGGTTCTTTTGGCGCTTTGGGAGCTGAAAGTGGCTGCATCGGTATAAATCCCGCAGGTTTTGGAAGGGCTTCCGTTAGTTCCTTTTCATTTGGGATTATTGGGACAAGTGTGAAAACGACTTCTCATTTCAGAGGAAATGGCGAACCAATTTCAATGGGAACATCCTCCATGGATGCTTTCAAAATGCGGATCCCAAACCTGGCCGGAACAGTTGTCAGTGATGTATCTTCCGGAAATTCAGGCTTGATTTATACCCAAATTTCATTTGGAATGAACCGGGTTGCAAATTTCGATAATTCATTCAATTACAGCGGACAACAGTTTGAATCCTTACTGGATGTCTTTGCAAACGGAGCAACAGGTATTGACCCGACTCAGTTGTACGATTATCAACCTTATACTTCTTCTTTGGCTTATCAGGCTTATGCGATTGATCCGGATCTAAACAACAATTACTTTGCCCGTTTGAACTCCGGAGACATGATTCATAACAGAACTGTATTAAACCGTGGTGGAATCAATGAGTTTTATGTAGGCTTGAGTGCAAACTACCTGGACAAGATCTACTTTGGAGCTTCCTTCTCTTACAACACGGTTAATTTTTCAGAGTCAGTGATTCACAAAGAAACTTTGACAGATACAACCGGCGTTTCTTTGAGATCATTCAATTACCAATACGATTACACCACGAAAGGTGGTGGTATGAATGTGAAATTGGGAGCGATTTTCCTTCCTGCAGATTTTCTTCGGTTAGGTATTGCAATCCATACTCCTACTTTCTATCAATTGACTGATGAATCTACGGCTACCATGCAGGCACTTCATAGCGATGGAATGTACAATGTAGATCCAAGCTTTATCCCCGTTGATAAATACAAATACAGAATCTGGACACCTGCTAAATTTGTGGGTTCACTTGGTTTGATATTCGGCGACAATGGTTGTCTGAATGTGGATCTGGAATACCTGAATTATGGCTGGGGAAGAGTGAAAACTACCAACGATGAAGCATATGCTGCAGCTGATTTTAGTGCGGAAAATAAAGTCATTAAAGATCAAATGGTCGACGCCCTGAATATTCGTGTCGGAGGTGAATGGGCGATCAATAACATGGTTTTCATTCGTGGAGGTTATGGATATTATCCGAAAGGAGATACTTTAGCAAGATCTTACGGGAAGAATTACAGCCAGACGATCAGCGGAGGATTCGGATTTAGAATCAACCGGGTTTACATCGATCTTTCTGTTCGCTATTTAATGTCCAGCTCGGTATACAAAGCTTTTTACGAAAGCAGAACGGATTTGGACATCGTGAATACAACTTTCAATATCGGTATGCAGTACAAGTTCGACTATAAATGATTGTACTCTTTGATTGCTTTCGAAAAATCGACTTTATCCAACTTTGAATTGATCCATGCAGGAAGGTGGAAATAATCCAGAATTACCCGTTCCTGCTGATCTTTCATTAATTCAGCGACTTCGATCTTCATTTTGGACAGGATCTCATTGCGCTGAGTAATATTCATACTTTTTGCAAGTTTCCGCAGATGCTTGATCACGACATTTTCTATCTCGTAATCGCGGTCGTGCTTACTTAAATACCTGTTTGTAGATTTGATGACGTACTCCAGGAAATCATAATTCTCCAATTCCAAATGAATAATCAGGTTGAAAATGCGCGCAAAGCTGTAAATATCCTGTCTCAAACGCTGTTCATTGTCGTTCAGAACTTCATTGAGTGTCGATAATGCTTTTTTGTAATCCCCTATTCCGAAATAAGTATATGCCTGATTGTAGCTGAATAGAATATTCTGTTCCTTCGAAACTTTATCATCCAGATCACGAAGCCTTCCACGAACTTCATCTGCCAGTTTTGCAGATGCTTCAAAATTTCCTATCGCATTATTGAGGGCAAACTCTCCATTGTAAGAAATGGTGAAAATGCGCAGGGATAAATCCATTGAATTAAATCCTTTGCCGCCTTCCAATGAGCGAATCTCGTTAATGACATTTGTAGCTTCTTTGAATTGCTTGTTATCTATGTAGCATCTCAGCAAATGAGAAAGGGTCAGGATATAACGCTGTCCCAAATCTTCCTTGATCAACGGGTTATTATCCAGGATATCTTTCGTGCGGTTGAAAAACTGGAAACTATCTTCATAATTCCGATTAGTAGCAGCGCACAATCCTTTGATGTAATAACACATGGAAGATGCTCTTGTAGAAAGCGCTGTGTTTTTACCTTTGATCAGGTGATAATCCGATATGTCTTCTACTATTTTGCGCTCTTCTTCATTGCGGGTAAAACCTCCCGAACGAAATATTAGATTGATCTTCGAATAAATGACCTGGTATTCTGCCAGGTTTCTCAATTTCGCTATTACGGATTCTTCTTCTTCGATAATATCATCCAGGTTTCTTGAAAACTCACCGTCTTCATAAGCTGCTTCCAGGAGCTTTTTCTCCCAGGCAATCAATTCATACCAATAATAAAACTCCTCATGTTCAACGGCAAGGCTTTTAGCCCGCTGCACAAACTTTTCACACTCTTTATAAAGCGCCTTATTGTAAAGAATCTCTACGTTTTTCAACTCCTGTTTCAGAACACTGGAGGCAGATTGTTCCGAATAATACACCCGGAGGCTCTTTAAAATCAATCGGTATAAATGATTCTTTTCAGAAGGAAGATGCTTTACAAATGTCTCATTTTGAAAGAATTCCTTCAAATCCTCTTCCCTGTAAGCTCCCTGCTTTTCGATAAAATCGAAAATCTTCAGGTAATTCTTCTCACCGGATTGTAAAGCCGAAGAAAGCTTGAAAAATCGCTTCTCGGATTTAGTCAAAGACTTGATTAACTTATACAGTTCGTTTGAGGGTTTCATAACACTGGAGTTTCTCAAATTTAACAAAATCTTTTAATCCTAGTATTTTTCTTAAAACATTTTACCTTCTGTGAGGTAGTGGATTAAAGATGATTTGTTCGATTGAAGTTGAAATCCTAAACTTCGGCTTCGCTCAGTTATCTTGCTATTTCAATACAATCAATTTAAACTTGGTAAAGGTGACTGAGCGGAGTCGAAGGCACCTTTGAAAACAAAAAAAAGGTTGCATAACACAACCTTTCACAAACAACAACAATAAACTTCAACATAGATAACTAACGAAGAAGGACCTTCTGTCCTTTTTGGACAATAATATTGTCAGATGTGTATCCATTCATCTTTACTAAGCTCTTTAATTTGATTCCTTCAGATTGAGAGATTTCGATCAGCGTAATATCCTTTTTTGCAACATAAGTTGCTCCTTTACTTCTTGCACGACCTCTTTTCGGCTCGATGTAAACGATATCACCCGGTTCAAGCATATCTTTCTTATCCACAAAATTATTGTACTTGTACATTTGCCACATAGCAAGTTCATATTCCTTCGCAATTTTGTAATAAGTATCGCCTTTTCGTGCAACGACGAACTTCACATCGTTCTTGTTTTCTTTCGCGATATGAGTCTCGTATTTCAAACAGGATTCATCGATTTTCATGGAAGAAACCGCTTTGTTTCCTGCAACTTCTTTCGCTTTAGGCTTTGTCCCTGTGCTTGAAGTGGAATTTTCCTTCGCATTACTGGCTAAGATTTCTGTTCCTTTATTTTCTGGAGCAGTTTTATCATCGTATTCGTACAATTTCAGGCGCTCAATCAGGTCAATCAGTTTTTCAGCATATTCCGGATGAGTGGCATAACCTGCTTTCTTTAATCCTTTTGCCCAATTCTTGTAATCATCTACCGGAAACTGGAATAAACCGGCATAACGCGGTTTTTGAGTCAAAAACAAACTATGATCATTGTATGACTCAGTTGCCGAAGGATATTTCCGAAAGCACTCCCCTTTTGCGTCATCGTCAAAATACATCTTGTCACCTGTCCAGTTGCTGCACTTAATCCCAAAATGATTATTTGCCTCTGTTGCAAGCGGTGAATTCCCATTTGCACTTTCCAATAAACCCTGTGCAAGTGTTATGCTGGCAGGAATGCGGTAAGTAAGCATGTGCTCAACGGCTACATTCGACCACATATTCACGTAATCAGTTTGTGTCATTTTCGCTGGAGATTGTCCCCCGAAAACGGAAAATGAAATCCCAAATCCTACAATTGCTAAGCTTTTCATCATATTAAAAGGCATTGAATTCTTTTCAGAATACGCAAAAGTACGAACTTGGTTACAAAAATTGTTGAAAACTATGAATTCAATTGTTAATAACTCTGGAAACCGGCACTTCGACTACGTTCAGTGACTTCAGTTTACATACTTGAAAAGAATAAGAATTATAGGTGACTGAGCGTAGTCGAAGCCACCTATGTCAGTGAATTTAACCACGCACAAGTATCAACACCATCCGCAAAATCAGTTATGTCCGGAGCCTGTGCTTTGCCGAAAGGAATGAAATCATGTCCGACCACCGCCTGAAGCTCATCTTTCATACCTGTGATTTTATGAAGCAGCAACCCTTCCTCTTTATAGAATTCATAGTAAATAACAGACAATGGAGCATGAATCCCTTCATCTTCCTTCAGCATAAATACATTGTTATCTAAAAACGGAATTTGATTCATTAAAAAGATAGTCCGGTTATAATCGTAATTATTCCCGTACTTATGATGATTTATTAAATGTGCCTGGCCCAGAAAGTTCTCAAAAATGCGATCCAGGTTAAATCCTTCAGGCAGATACAATTTGGAAATATTGCGGCAGCCCATTCCGAAAAAATCAAAGCAATCCGAAGCAAGCCTGCTCAATTCTTCATTTGTTTCTGATCCGTCCAGAACTGCTATGGATGATCTGTTCTTTCTGAATAAATGCGGAACATGTCCGAAATAGGTTTCAAACTGAGCTATTGAATTATTACTGCCGGTAGCAATAACAGCATCGTAATTTTTGATTGGTCCCAATGAAATCTGCAAACGGTCTTTCAATTCCGGATTCCATTCGTGCATCCATTCTATTAGTTTCATTGGAATCCGCGAATCGGAACTACTCAATTTACAAAGCGCTTTATTTCCCGTGATCAACACACAAAGCAGATCGTGAAATCCAACAAAGGGAATATTCCCCGCCATAATCAGCGCAACTGTCCTGGGTTTTGATGTAAACTGATACCTATTCGCAAACTTTTCAAGCGATTCTTTTTCAGTTAAATGAATGATTCCATTTAAAGCTTTTATACAATTTTCTTTCGTGAACCAGGGATTAATCTGAACTTCTTTATTGATCAATCGTTGAAAGCTTTGAAACTCATCTTCCGTTAATCCACTTTCATACCCGGGCCATTGATCATCACTTTCAAAGGCCATAAGTACTTTTCTCAGTTGACCGAAAACTTCTATAATTGCTGTTTTTTCCACGATGCAAAGTTAATTCCTCCGGTAGGAATTCCATTATTTTTTTGAATTATTTCAACGTTTAAATCGCAGACCTGCGTATATTTGCACAAAAAAAGTCTCTTTATGGCAATCATGATTACAGACGAATGCATCAATTGTGGTGCATGCGAGCCGGAATGTCCAAACAACGCAATCTATGAAGGCGGTGCTGAGTGGACATATGCGGATGGCACGTCATTAAAAGGATTGATTACGACATTGAATGGTGAAGATGTTCAGGCAGATGATAATTTCGAACCGAAAGATATGGATGTTTACTACATCGTTCCGGATAAATGTACGGAATGTGTAGGCTTCCATGACGAACCTCAATGTGCTGCAGTTTGTCCGGTTGATTGTTGTGTGGACGATCCTGAATTCCGTGAAAGCGAAGATGAATTGCTTGCGAAAAAGGATTTCATGCACTTGTAAAAGTGTGGAGAGAGTCGTAAATTGTAACATAGTTGGTTTTCTAGCGTTCTAGTGTTATGAAGATTTCAGTTGGTTTAATACTTGCTTTTTTTGTCAGTCTCCAATCATGGGGACAATTTGACGTTTATTCCCGGGAGAATGAACTGGCTTCGCTGTTGGACTCTTTACGTTCTGCAAGGGATAATACAGCAAAAGAGAACTGGAACAAACAATTCAAAAAACTGGTTGATCAAACACTTCATGAACCAACAATCTTCGACATTAACTTCACAAAACTAAGAACGCTTGGAATTATCGACAGTCCTGATAAACTGGTACGAATAGTAAACTGGAATGTGGAACAGGACGACGGAACGCAGAAATACTATGCTTATGTCATTCACCGCAATTCATTGAAGGATACAAAGACCAAGGTCATCGAATTGATTGACAAATCATTCCTGCTAACAGCTAAACCTGAAGAAACACTGGAAGCTGACATGTGGTATGGCGCTTTATATTACCAGATTATTCCCGTAGAAAAAGCCAATAAGATTTATTACACCGTTCTTGGCTGGGATGGCGGAACCAGAATGAGTAACACTAAATTGATAGATGTACTTGTGTTTTCAGGAAACAGCGTAAAATTAGGCTATCCCCTTTTTAAATCGGGAGCTACAACAGCAAAACGCCTGTTTTACGAGCATTCGGAGCGTTCAGTAATGTCGTTGAAATACGAACCCGAATACAAACGGATCATTTTCGACCACTTAATGCCGGAAACGCCCACAATGGTTGGTTTCTATGAGTTTTATGTCCCGGACATGTCTTACGATGCATTTGTTTTGGATGGAAACCGCTGGGTATTGAAAGAAGATGTTATCGGGATCAATAAGAAAGATGTCAATGTTTCAGTAGCTTCTGTAGATGACCGAAACGGTGATGTAAGCACCTCTTCTACTCCCGGGAAATGGATTGATCCAACGGGAGAAGGAAAAGGTTCGGTAAATGATGTTCATGTAGCTGTTCTGCCTGATTCGGAAACGAAAAACACCACAGAAGAAGGCAAGGCAGCGGTCGTCAATAAAGATAAAAAAGACATGACCGCTTTGGAAATTTACAACTTGAAAAAGAAGCACAAAAAGGAGAAAGAGCCGGGCTCTACCCTCAACTCAGGCAAAAAGAAAAAACCTAGAAAGTAATTTTCTGACTCAAAATATTGTATTTCAATAAATAAAAATGAATATTTGTTTTGCTGCAACCCTTTATAAACTATGCAAAACGAACTGGAATACGACTCTCAGCGAGAAGTCTTTACTAAAATTGTCAAAGCCGGCAAACGTACCTATTTTTTTGATATCAAGGCTACAAAAGGCCATGATCACTACATTACCGTTACAGAAAGTAAGAAGGTAAACCTCAACGGAAAAGAAGTTTTTCAGAAGCACAAAATATTTCTTTACAAGGAAGATTTTGAAAAATTCTCAGAAACCTTGTTGGAAGTCATGAATAAAGCCAATGAACTGAATTCCGGAGAAAGTTCCGATTCTTCTTATGTGGGTGATGTTCACTTTGAAGACCTATAATCTTTCAACATTGAATTCGTTGAAAAAATAGCAACCGGAAATGCCGTTTAGGTCATTTCAATAACTTATCTTTATCCTCAAATTTACAGTACTCTTATGGGTAAAATAATCGCAATAGCGAATCAAAAAGGTGGTGTTGGAAAAACAACTACAGCAATTAATTTGGGTGGATGTTTTGGTGTTTTGGAGTACAAGACATTGTTGGTCGATGCTGATCCGCAGGCAAATGCTACGTCGGGAGTTGGTTTAGACCCAAAAAACTCGCGGAATATTTACGACTGCCTGATCAACGATGTGGATCCGTCGGAACTGATTATTGCTACAAGCAATCCGAATCTGGACATCATTCCTTCTCACATTGACTTAGTTGGTGCTGAGTTGGAAATGATCAATATGCCTAATCGCGAACACATGCTTAAAAAAGCGCTGGACAAGATTAAGGACCAATACGATTTCATTATTATCGATTGTTCACCTTCTTTGGGATTGATTACTGTAAATGCGCTAACAGCTGCTGATTCTGTAATGGTTCCCGTTCAGTGTGAATATTTTGCATTGGAAGGTTTGGGTAAACTATTGAATACGATCAAAATTATCCAGGGACGTTTGAATCCGGATCTGGAAATTGAAGGAATTGTTCTTACGATGTACGACACCCGTTTGCGTCTGGCGAATCAGGTTGTTGAAGAAGTTAAAACACATTTCCAGGATTTGGTTTTTGATACGGTAATCCATAGAAATACCAAATTAGGCGAAGCTCCGAGTTTTGGAGAAACCATCGTCATGCACGAAGCTACCAGCAAAGGAGCTATCAATTATTTGAATTTCGCACGAGAAATTCTTCAACGAAACGATTTGACAAAAATCGGTAATAACGACAAACAATTTCAAGTAGGAAATGACATCTAATCCGAAAAAACGTTCAGCTTTAGGAAAAGGATTGGGAGCTTTATTGGAAAGTTCTACATCTGATATTACAACAACTTCAACCGCAACCGCTCCAACACCAAGTACAGGCGGCGTGGCTTTGATTCCAATTGGTTCAATTGAAGCAAATCCATTCAACCCGCGTACTAATTTCGAGAAAGATGCATTGAACGAGTTGAAAGACTCTATTGCGATTCATGGAATTATTCAACCTTTAACGGTTAGAAAACTTGGTAAAGATAAGTACCAGCTGATTTCCGGAGAAAGACGTTTCAGAGCTTCCCAGTTGGCCGGATTGGAAGAAGTTCCTGCATACATCCGCGTGGCGAATGACCAGGCAATGCTTGAAATGGCTTTGGTAGAGAACATTCAGCGAGAAGACCTGAATGCAATTGAGGTTGCTCTCTCCTACCAGCGTTTGATTGATGAAATTGGTTTGACACAGGATCAATTGTCTCAAAAGATCTCAAAAGGAAGAACAACCATTACAAATCATTTACGTTTGTTGAAACTTCCGGCTGAAATTCAATTGGGCGTTCGCGATAATCTTATTTCGATGGGACATGCCCGCGCTTTGGTATCTGCAGGCGATGAGAACCGTCAATTGGATTTATACCGACAAATCATCGATTTCCAACTTTCTGTTCGTGAGATTGAAGAATTGATCCGTACAAACACTTCCCGTACAGGTGAGGAAACTCCAAATGCTCCTAAAACAGCTTCAACACCGGAGTTGTCATCTATCCAGGAAGTTTTCAAAAACCATTTGAGTGATCGCATTTCTTCGAAAGTAGAAATTAAAAAAACACATTCAGGAAGTGGTAAGATCCTAATCAACTTCTCATCGGAAGTAGATTTGAATCGCATCATTGAATTACTGAATAAAACGAAATAATGCACAAATTCCTTGGCGTTTTCATCTTTGTATGGTTTTCACTTCCGGTAAACGCCCAGGATTCCCTTGTCCCCGCTCCTGTTAAGGATACGATTAAAACACATTCCTGGAAAAGAGCTGTTCTCTTCTCTGCGGTCCTTCCCGGCGCCGGACAAGTATACAATCACATTGCGATGCCTAAAGGCAAAAAGAAGGCTTATTGGAAAGTGCCACTGATCTACGCCGGACTTGGTGCAGCTACTTATTTCGCCGTGAATAACAATATGCTGAAGAACAGTTACCGAAAGGAATACGAAGACCGTCAGAATGGAATTGGTCCAATCAACTTCCTGGAATACGACGATCAAAGTTTACTCTCCTTGTACACCCAGCATCGGAACCGGCGTGATTTTGCCATCCTGGGAATGGGAATTGTTTATTTACTGAATGTGGTGGATGCAGGTGTTGAAGCTCATTTTGTGAATTTTGACATCAGTGAAGATCTTTCGTTATCGATTCATCCAACTACCTATTTCCCGAATGCTTACGGAGTTTCTTTTCAATTTAAATTTCGTTAAAAGGTCAAATAGGAAACGGAAAATAGTATTTTTGCGCTACATGAAAATCGGACTAATCGGATATGGAAAAATGGGGAAAGCGATCGAGCGGATTGCTTTAGAACGCGGACATTCCATTGTTTACAAAGTAGATTCCAAAACAACGATCGACCAGGTGGATTTGAGCCAGGCGGATGTTGCCATTGAATTCACTCAGCCGGGATTAGTTATTAAGCATATTGAAGCCTGTTTGGCTCAGAAAACTCCGGTTGTAGTTGGAACTACTGCCTGGCAGGATCAACTTCCGTATGTTGCAACTTTGGTTACTGAAAAAACCGGGTCGCTGCTGCATGCATCGAATTTCAGCATTGGTGTAAATATTTTGTTCAACATCAACGAAAAGCTTGCAGGCCTCATGTTCCCTCACCCGGAATACAAAGCACAAATAGAAGAAGTTCACCACATTCAGAAATTGGATGCCCCAAGCGGAACTGCTGTTTCTTTAGCTCAGGGAATTATTCAGAACAATCATACTTACACCTCCTGGAAATCAGAAACAGGTTCATGGCCTTCGGTTTCTGAACACGAACTTCCTATTCAGGCGGTAAGAGAACCGGATGTTCCCGGTACACACACGATTTCTTACACATCATCAATAGACACTTTAACCCTGAGCCACCAGGCACATTCCAGAGATGGATTTGCAGTAGGTTCTGTCATTGCAGCGGAATTCCTCCATGGAAAAAAAGGAATTTATACCATGCGCGACGTATTAGCATTTTAGCCTTATGATTGAAATTACCCATTACAAGTATTACCTGATTTTTCTTTTACTTATTCACCCGATTATTTCACTTTGGTGGAAATCTTTCGAGCGTATAGGAGCAAAATCCTGGCAGGCATTCATACCGGTTTACAACTACTTTGTTGTATTTAAATTTGGAGCGGGGAAACCATGGTGGTCTTTATTAATGCTGATTCCGGGGATTCACGTGGTGATGTGGATGGTGGCAAATGTCTCTTACATCCGAAGATTCGGGTTCTTTACAATTGGTGATACGCTGCAGGGAATCTTCTTTCCCTATTTGATTTTGTGGAAAATTGCGAATGATCAGAGTTTGCCTGCATTGGCGCCTACAAATTGGGCGAGTCCGGTAGAAGTAGCGAAAAGAACAAACAGCGATCACGTTGCTTTATTCCTGGCTTTGCCGATCATCGGACACGTAGTAGCTTATGTTTTATCCTTCCGTTCCAAAAGAATCGGTAAAAAGTCAGCTATTAAAGAATGGGGCGATTCCATCATTTTTGCACTGGTTGCAGCAAGCATTATTCGTACTTATGTTTTTGAACCGTTCCAGATTCCAACTGGTTCCATGGAGAAAACATTGTTGGTTGGAGACTTCCTGTTTGTAAACAAATTGGCTTACGGCCCGAAAGTTCCTGTAACTCCGCTTTCATTTCCATTGGTTCACAATACCATTCCATGGATCAATGTAAAATCTTATTTAGGAATTGAAACTGCCAATTACTACCGTTTACCGGGATTTGGAAGCGTAAATCGAAACGATGTAATGGTTTTCAATTATCCTTCAGGAGATACTGCTATTTACGACCCAAGAGTTCCGGATGGTTTGATGGGACATGATTATCATGGAGTGTTGATCAATGAAGCGAGGTTCGCTTTTTCTGAAAAGCATGCAGCCCAAAAAAGACAATATGCGGCCTATTATTCGGATAGTCTTATAAAAGATATTACGGCTAAAAATCAGGTGCCAAACATCGAAGTGATCAATTTCTATGCTGAGATGTATGCCCAAAATGAAGTCTTAAATAATTATGGTGACGAGTTTATACGCGATATCGAAAAATGGAAACAAAAAGCAAGATATACGCTTTCAGAACAAAAAATCGCGCATACGCAGCAAGGACTCATCTCTCACTACGGTTTGATCCCAAGACCGGTAGACAAGCGGGAAAACTACATCAAGCGCTGCGTTGCTTTACCGGGCGATGAAATAGAACTTAAAAACTCTGTTTTGTTTGTGAATGGAAAAAAGGCATGGCGTGCTCCCAATCAAAACCTGAAATACGACATTTTAGGAGGAGATCCATTACGTGAATCTACGGTGGCATCTATCGGTCTGTCTGTCAATGAAGGAGATTATTCAGTTGATGGTGAGGGGAATATTCAATACATATTTCTTACAGATTCTAAAAAGGCTGAGCTAAAGAAAATGGTCCCTAAGGTTGTCTTTAAATTAAGCCTGGAGCCTCAATATTCAGACAACAAAGATTACAAGCCCACTACTGTTGACCTGATTAATAATTTGAATTATTTCCCTAAAGATTTCCATATCAATAATACAGTCAGTGATTTCACAAAATTCCGCATCCCGAAAAAAGGAGCGGTGGTGAAATTGACGAAAGAAAACATTGCCTGGTACAGAAGAGCAATTTCTGCTTACGAAGGACATAAATTACAGGAAAAGAAAGACGGAATTTACATTGACGGTAAGAAAGCAACTACTTATAAGTTTGCAATGAATTACTATTGGTTAATGGGAGATAATCGCTATAACTCTGCGGATTCGCGTGTTTGGGGATATGTACCGGAAGATCACGTAGTTGGGAAAGCATCGATTGTTTGGTTCTCAAAAGGAGCGAATATTCGTTGGGGGCGTATGTTTACGAAGATTCAGTAATTCATGCTTCCTGTTTTTCCGGTTGCCTATTTTGGAAGTGTCCGCTATTTCCAGGATCTGGCAGCATTCAAGCAGGTTCTTTTTGAAAATTCGGATCATTTGCCTAAGCAGACTTTCCGCAATAGAATGGTGATCCTGGGTTCCCAGGGAGCACAAGTGCTGACTATGCCTTTGGAAAAACCTTCCGGATCGAAAACGGCAACAAAAGATGTATTGGTTTCCTACCAGCAAAACTGGCCATTGATCCATTGGCGCGCCCTGAAAACTTCATACGCTTCTGCCCCCTATTTTGAGCATTATGGGTCGGATATTGAAAAAATACTTTTCACAAAACATCGTTTCCTGGTTGATTTCGATTTAGCCATTACTCAGTTCATTTCAGATACCTACCAATTGGAATTGGATTTTTCGTACACGGACAACTACGAAGTTTCATACGAGAAAGACTACCGTGCTTTTAATTACGAGAACCTGGAGATGACCAGCGAATACAATCAGGTATTGTTCAGTCAAAAGCAATTTAATACCCGGGTTTCTATCCTTGATTTACTGTTCTGTGAAGGCCCAATTGGACGGGCATCAATCATTTAAATGCATTTCTTAAAATATTAAATAATTGAATTTCAGTGATTTAATATTTTTAACGATTTTTTATCTGTTTTTTTTTGACTTGGCTGTTGCATTTCAAATTTCTTATTGTATATTTGTTATGATTTAGGTGGTTAGGTTAGGTTGATTAGTGAATGGAGTTAGGACGCCCGTCTTAACTCCATTTACGCTTTTAGGGCTTTGCCAATTCTACCAACGTTCCTTTATTGGTCTTTTGCGACTTATATTCAAAGGGCAATCTTTCCCGGTACAAGTACTTTTTCTGAGTTGATTCGAAAGGACGATAGATGTAGTACACACTATTTCCTTTGATCTGGATGTTTTCAGGATATTTGAAGTGCAATTCAACCGGAGCACTTAGTTTCCCGGTGCTTGTATCGAAATGTCTCAATTGCGCTTTTCCCGCATTCTCATAATGAATGTAGATCTCCCCTGTTTCATAATCCTGGATCAGATGCTTCTTCCATCCATTCTCCTTAGGCTGCAAATGATAGTAAATCGGAATACTGTCTACTAAATCGCCCTCAAAAGAATATCTGAACAGTAAATTCTTGTAATGATCAAACAGGAAGACCGAATCATTGCGCTCAAAAATCGGCGCATACAATTCTTTGTAATAGATCGAACTCGTGAAGTAATACATTCCAACCCAGATCTCTTTATCAACACCTGTTTCGTTTTCCTTCTCTTTGGCCCACAATTTCGTTCTTACATCTACCCATTTAAATTCCGAACGATATAATTCCATCATCAAATCGTCCTGAACTTTTGCAATTTTGCGGTAACTGGAATCCACAATATCGAATGTGAAATAATCGAAAGCAGGATAGTTGGGATTGAAATTTGAGAAGTAATATTTTGTCAATGCAGTATCTACAATCGGGGCTATATAGGTCATGTAATAGCTCTTTTCGATCTGAGCGATGTGGATTTGATGATCTTTCTGATTTATTCCGTAAACATTCTTTTCAGTCAATACATGCGGATTCCCGCGATAATCACGAATCAACTCCTGCCCTTTTTCAGGCAGAGGAATCTCTCCCAGCAAATTGAATCCGTCATAAAGTACTAATTCAGTTCCTTTCTTCAGGTTTTTCGGGTAAGTCAATAGAAGCAGGTTATTATCCGGCATAAACTCAAAATCCGTTACAGAAACGCGTTCCGATTCGAAAATCGTATCAGGTGCTCCGATAGGTTTGACAACCACTTCATCAATCAAACGCTCTTTTGAATAGTACATGCGTAATTTGATTGTCAAAGTATCTGTTGGTTTTCCTGAAAACACTTTGGCAGGAATTTCATCCAATGAATGATAGGCAATGTGCTCCAACTCGAATCGAGTCAATTCTTTTGTAGAAACCTGGAAATATGCAATTCCTTTCAATGAAGTGTACCGGGACGAGATCAATGAATCATTTTGATACTGACGGATGAAAACCCGGGATACGGGATCTCCGTTGCTTCTGTCTTTAGCAATGATCCGAATGGTAGTCTGAGCAAATGTGCCTGTTGAAAGCAAGACCAGGAAAGCAAGGTGTAAAATCGGTTTCATGACTGTGAATTTCTGTAGAGATGCAGATAATTTGATTTTTCCATAAAACAAGTAGGGACGCGAAGCATCGCGTCCCCACAGGATTGTTGTATAATCAAATTTACAATTTCAATAACCAACCGAAGCTGTCTTCGATCTTTCCGGATTTCAGATCATCCAGGTAAGCATGAACCTTTAATGAGAATTCACGCGTTTCTATAGCAGGAAGAATCAAATCTTCATCACGGTAACCAATTTTTGCAATGTGTGCGATTGTTGCCGCCGTTCCTGCTCCAAATGCTTCTGTCAAACGACCTTCTCGATGTGCCTGAACAACTTCAGCAACAGAAACCTTACGTTCTTCAACAGGCATTCCCCAAAGCTCTGCGATTTCTACAACAGATCGTTTGGTAATCCCTCGAAGGATTGTGTCACTTTCTTCAGAAGGGGTAATCAATTTTCCATCGATAACGAACATCACATTCATCGTACCTGATTCCTCAATATACTCGTGGGTTTTGCCGTCTGTCCAAACCAATTGGTGATATCCTTTCTGCTGTCCTAATTTTGCAGGATACAAAGCCGCTGCATAATTTCCGGCAGTTTTAGCCCTTCCAACTCCACCAACTGATGCTCTTGTATAGAACTCTTCGATTTTCACATTCACAGGCTCATTGTAGTAAGCTCCAACAGGGCATGCAAAAATCACAAAGCGATACGTATCAGATGGCTTGATTCCGATGTATTCATCTGTGCCAAATAAGAACGGTCTCAAATAAAGGGAATATCCTTCTTTACCTGGAATCCAGTCACTTTCAACTTCAACCAATTTCCGGGTCAATTCTACGAATACATTCTCAGGAATAACAGGCATACACATACGTTCACAAGATTCTTCGAATCGTTTTGCATTCATATCCGGTCTGAAAATAGCTACCTCCCCATTCTCCATTCGGTAAGCTTTCAATCCTTCAAAGATCGATTGCCCGTAATGGATTACAGACGTAGCCGGATGCATGGAAAGTGGCCCGAAAGGCATGATTTCAGCATCTTGCCATGCGCCATCTTTATAATCCATAATCAGCATGTGATCAGAAAAAACTTTACCAAACGGTAAGTTATCCCAATCAACAGCATTTAGTTTTGACTCTTTTGTAAGAGTAACTTTAATGTTGTCTTGTAATATCATAACGACTAATAGTTACGCGAATATACCTAAATTAGTTGACGATTCCATGCGGATATCGGAAGTAATTCCAATATTTGTAACAACACGTATTTTTAATGTAACCAAACAAAAATGCCCGGACTTACAACACTTTCATTGAAAAGCTATTCAAAGAGAAAGCTGCTGCTTTGTTTCTGCCTGTTCCTTTTTTCTTCAATTAGAATTTTTGGACAGGCACATTCCTTTAGCGGAAGCATTGGAAAATATCCTGTTTACATTCAATTTACGCTTGAAGGCACCAAGGTGGAAGGATATTATTTCTACAAGAATAAATTGATAGATATTTATTTTTCAGGAACTTACAAAGCCGGATTAATTACTTTTAAAACAACCGATGCGCTTGGGGATGAAATAGAAAATCCGGAAACGTTCAAGTTCAAATGGCCGAATAAAGCGCCGGTCGGAACCTGGACCAATAAAGGAAAAACGAGCGAACTAAAACTGCTTCCGCTAACAGTGAAAGAAACTTCAAGTCCTAAATGGAACAATTCTTATCTCGTTCAACAAATGAGTGAGATTAGCAATCTCCAAAAAGTGAAGATCGGTCTTTTCAAGTTAAAAGAAGATGGTCAGCCACGCATTATCAATCGGGTCAAGGTTCGATACTTTACAGAAGTGCATTCGGAGCTCACCTTTTTTCGCATAGATTCCGGATTGGTCGCAAATAAGCTAAATGATATGAATTCATACCTGGAATATTTTCACGTCTCAGAATTCCTGGGTTCTTTGGATTGTGGTTCCTATTCCAGTTACGGCACGGATTACGGTTTCGATGTTTCTAACATCACTATCTCAAATGATTTGATCTGTTTTTCAGTTTTTGCAACTTTTTATTGCGGCGGAGCACATCCGGATGAAGTCAATTATGGGGTGAATTTCAATTTAAGCACTCATAAAGCAATTGCATCGGATGATTATCTCCTTGCAGGCAAAAACGAATTATTTCAGGAACAAGTTATAAGCTATTTATCGAAAACAAATCCCGGATATTTTGATTCGGAAATGTCTGAGGACGATATGGGATGTGAATATAACTCCCCGGAATTATGGACCACGGATTGCAGTTTTACATTTACAGATGAAGGATTGAAACTGCATCCGTCATTTGCCCATTACAAAGCACCTTGCCTGGATCCGGAATGGGCTGTAGTCCCCTATTCGGAGTTAAAAGATTTGATAAAACCGGAATATTACAGTAAACTGATTAAATTGAAACCGTAACTTTACAGGTTCAAAAGTTGAAACAGTTAAACAGTTCAATGGACTGAAGTGTTTAAAATTTTTTTTGAACATTTGAACGGTTAAACCATAAAGCATGTCAAATAAAAGCGTAGAAATTCTCTCCAATTATTGGGGTTATTCTAAATTTCGTCCCTTGCAGGAAGAGATTGTGGATGCTGCCATTTATGGTAAGGATGTCATAGCGCTTTTGCCAACCGGAGGAGGGAAATCCATTTGTTTCCAGGTTCCCGGAATTGCACGTGAAGGAATTACCATTGTAGTTTCTCCGCTTATCGCGTTAATGGAAGACCAGGTAAATCAACTGCAGCAACGTGGAATTCGTGCAAAAGCATTGACGAGTGGACTTTCCTTCCGGGAAATTGATATTTTACTGGATAATGCCAAATTCGGCGGACTCGATTTTTTATATATTTCTCCGGAACGAATCCAAACTCGTTTGTTCCAGGAAAGAGTGAAACAAATGGAAATCGGGTTGTTTGTAGTTGACGAAGCACATTGTATTTCAGAATGGGGACACGACTTCCGTCCGGCGTATATGGAAGTTGCCAAATTGAGAGAGTACCACCCGGAAGTACCGATCATGGCCGTAACCGCAACAGCCACTGAAAAAGTAAAAAAAGATATTATTTCGCATTTAAACCTAAAGAAACCGGAGATTTTTGAGGCTTCTTTTGAACGGACAAATGTCAGTTATGAGGTTTATCATGTTTCCAATAAGCTGGATGCGATTACGAAATGGATTCATAAAAATCCGGGAGATGTGGGAATTATTTATTGCCAGACGCGCAAAAGCGTAAAGGACGTAATGATTTACCTGCAATCCATGAAGATTAAAGCAAATATGTATCATGGCGGAATGAATTCCAAAGAACGCAGCCTGGCACTATCCAACTGGCTGTCTGAGAAAACACCGGTAATGGTTGCAACCAATGCTTTTGGAATGGGGATTGACAAACCCAATGTGCGTTTTGTGGCCCACTATGAAATTCCGAACAATCCGGAATCCTACTTCCAGGAAGCAGGAAGAGCGGGCCGCGACGGAAATGAATCGCGTACTTTTGCTTTTGTTGAACCCATTGATATAAACGAGATTGCTGAACGGGTATTTGCCCAGTTTCCGAGCACCGAAAAGATCAAATTGATCTACAGAGCTTTATGCAATCACCTGAAAGTGGCAATTGGTTCGGGAGAACACGAATCGTATGAGCTGCAATTCAATGATTTTGTAAAGAAGTTCAATCTCAACATGCTGGAGGTTTACCCGGCATTTAAACTGCTTGAAATGAATGGAAGTATTCTTTTCTCGGAACAGGGATTGAAAGGTTCTCGGATCAAAGTAAGTATTGACAATACGCATTTGTACGGTTTTCAATTGAAAAATCCGGTTCTTGATCCTTTAATTACCTGGGTTTGCAGAAATCACAGCGAAGTTTTTGATTCTTTCTGCGAACTGGATGAAACGGAAATTTGTCAGCGTCTGAAGATTTCAGGACAGGAATTGGAACGTCAGTTGAAATACCTGGAAGAACATGGGATCATTGATATTACCTGGCGGACTGATCTGCCGATGGTTACTTTTCTTCACGAGCGCTTCCCGGATGATTACGTAGAATTAAAACCTGAAGTCTATCATTTCCGGAAAGAACGTGCCCTGGAACGTATGAACGTGATGAAAAAATTCATCGAGGAAAAACACTGCAGACCTCAATTCATTATCTCCTATTTCGGTCAGAAGAGTGATGTATGCGGAAAATGTGACTATTGCCTGGAACAAAATCTATTGGAGAAACATCCAAGACTGGAGTTGGAACTCATTTCCCTGCTGGAAACAAAAGCCCTAAGCTTATCTGAAATCATTGCTCAATTCGACACTTCTTTTTCAGCAAAGATCAAGAACACCTTGCGAGAATTGATCAATGAAGAACGGATTGTTTTTAATGAGCAACGTTTTTCGCTCCCCCGGTAACTGTTCTCTTCAAATCCATGATCTCACGCTGTAAATCCTGGATACTTCTTGTCAGCGTTGAATCATCAATACGCATTTCAGGAAGACTTGGAGAAATGTAATTCACGAATTTCCACATTTCCACAATGTCATTCACATTTACGTAGTAAGGCAAATACAAAGGATTGGTAGAGCACAATTCAAATGACTGCTGCGTTTCGATCTGATTATTCACGATCTTAAAAACAATCCCGTCGTCTTTCGTGACTACGATACAAGGAGTTCCATTGCGAATACTTCCCCAATTCTGAATGTATTCTGCTACGACGAAAGAACCTTCATCTACCGGCGGCATGGAATCTCCCATAATTGGAAAAGAACGGTATTTTCTATTCTTGTTTAAGAACGGCAAACTGAATGTAGGAAGTACTTTTAAATAATCCGGATCAGCATAACCCGTTGTGTAACCTGCTCTCGCCTGCTGCGGGATCAGTTCGATCATCTCATTGTCGTCCGCATCAACCAGGGAAGTCAAAACCCGGAGGTTGTTTCCGTTGATATCGGCGTACAAACCGGAACTGATGGTTGTCCAGTCACTTTCTGTAAACGTAGAGAAGTCTTTCGTCAACAAAGCATCAATAGGAACCGCATAATAATTACTTAAAGCAATCAGCGTATCAATTCCCGGTTCTGCGATTTCATTCTCGTAACCGGAATAGCTGCTGCGGGTTAAGCCTAAATCAGTAGCTACCTCTTCCTGCGATTTTTTCTTGCTTTTGCGAACGAGTTTCAGATTGTTCCCTAATTTCATGATGATCAAATTTTAATCAAATATATGATTATTTTTTAATCTAATTAGAATTACCCCGAAAAAAAATGAAATCTTCTTCCCGGAACAATGTCCGTGCAGGAATTAAAGGTTCAGTATCTCTATTTTTTTTCAACGGGGTCAAGGACTACCGAATGATCTTTTTTCTGCTTTTGCATATTCTGAAGTAAAACATGTACTTCAAAAATGATGGGCCTTCCGACCAATTCCGAGTAAACCTTGATGAATTTGGCACCCAGGAAGATGATTTGAGAGGTGTAATACATCCACGCAAGAAAAATCAATAAGGTTCCGGCAATTCCCATCTGGCTTCCGAAAAAGAAGTTGGTGAGATAAAACTTCAATCCGATTTGTCCGATATGCAGCAGACAAGCAGTAAGCACCCCTCCTGAAAAAGCAAGTTTCCAGATCACTCTTCCGTCGTGAAGGAACTTATAGACCAATGCAAACAGGATGGTATTGATGCCGATAGAAATCAAATGGCTGACCAATTCCATGATCCATTGCTGCTGCAGGTGAAGCCAGTTAAAAATCTCTCCGCTAACAGACATAAAAATGGTTTCTGCAGTGTACAGCAACACGATCGAAACTCCAAATACTGCGAGCATGAAAACGGAGATCAATTTCGTAAGAATCGCATAGAAAATCTTTGTTTTCCGGTCATCGATTTTCACATGGATATCGTAGAATTCATTGATACTCATGCGAAGAGAGGAAATCAATGCGGAACTCGAGAACATCAAAGCAATAATCCCGATGATATTCAGTACCATGCTGCTTTTCTCAAAATGAACATCTGAAAGAAAAGCCAGAATCCCGGAACTGTCTTTGATCCCAACCTGCTCTTCCAGCAACACTTTAATCATTTTCAGGATTGCCTCCTGTCCCATGACCATTCCAAAACTGATGACAGCCAGGTAGATGATCGGAATAATTGCAAAAACTGCATAATAAGCCAGTGCCGCCCCGTGAAAAAATGAATTTTCCTGGAAGAACTCCATAAAGGTACGTTTGAACATGATCCAAACTTCCCCCCAGCTAAGCTTTCGTATTTTTACTTTTGAGCTCAATTCGTTTTACTTTTTTAAGCGGTTTATCTCCGTGAAGTATAATTGTCTGCCTGTTCTTTGTTTTGAAGAATGATTTCCAATAGGCACCAAAGAAAACGGCATCCTGGAATTCCACTTCAAAACCGTCCTTTTTGACTACTTTGTATTCACAAGGTCGAAATAAAATTTTAGTTTTCCCTGCTTTCAGTTCATTTAATTCTCCAAAATATGCTCCTTCATTGAAATTGGAAGGATTAAAATAAAATGCTTCAGCTGTGTCAATCCGGGTGAATTCCCCATTATGCAGGAAGGCAATTTTACTGCACCACTGCATCACTTCATCGCCTTCGTGGGAAACCAAAATGCACAAAGTATTGCGGATTTCTACCAATTGCCGGATGTAAGCCCCGATTTTCAATCTTAAATGCGCATCCAAATGTGAAAAGGGTTCGTCCAGAAGCAACACTTCAGATTCCATGGCCAAAGCTCTTGCAATTGCCAAACGCTGTTGTTCACCTCCCGATAAATAACGCGCCTGCTGTGAAGCTGCCTCATTCAATTCTACCAAATCGAGCAGTTCGTCACAAAAGCGATTACGGTCTTTCTCCGGCAGGTTGAGAATCTTTATCAGGATGTTTTCTTTGACTGTATGAAAGAGATCCAGGTTAAAGTCCTGATTTACCAATTGAATTTCAGGATGGCCGGGAATCAATCGTTCACCGGGACCTAAAACACGTCCATTCTTCCAATGAACTGTTCCTTTGGCGGGATCCAGGAGTCCGGAAATGATCTTTAGCAAGGTGGATTTACCGCCACCGCTCGCTCCAACAATTCCAAAAACTTCACCTGGTCTCAAATCAATTGAAACACCGTGCAAAACATGCTTCTGTTCGCTGTATGAAAAATGGATCTGCTTAATTGAAAGCATTAATTGCGTAATTCCTTTGGGAAAGCACTTAGTACGATATAAACTCCGGGAACCGGGTTTTCCACTACTTCATCATCATTCAGATAAACTTTCAAACGCTTATGATCGTGGTCTATGATGTATTCGTCGAGGCATTTCTCCGAAAAAACAATAGCCGAGGCTCCGTTCTCTCCGTGAAAAACAAACTGGATCACGCCCTGAATTTCATAATGAAATGCTTTGCCTTCTCCCAATTCGCCAGCTAAAACAAAAGGCTGATCGCGAACAATCTCAAGCACATCCGAATCATCAGTCAGGCGGAATTCGTCCTCCCATTCATACCGAATGTTTTCAGGAGAATCTTTTCCTTCGTGTTTCTCTTGAGCGTACTCTTCTGAAAAGGAATTGTTTTTTAGGAAAACTTGTATTGAATAGGACATCTTGCTTTTTTAACAAAGATAAACTTAATTCAAAATTATGAATTCATAATTCAAAAGTTAAACACTCAATCTGCCATTCTTTTTGCATTTTGCCTTTTGAATTTTGCATTTAAACTATCTTTGCAGGAAATTTCAGTTTATGTACTCCAGTGTTCAATTACTTCCCCACAAAACGCAATCGATGGAAAGAAGACATCCATGGATCTTTTCGGGTGCTTTAAAAGAGATGCCCAAATCGATTGAAGACGGTGAAGTGGTGACTGTTCTGGATTCACGAAACAATGAAATTGCAAAAGGACATTTTCAGCATGGCTCCATTGCGGTGCGCATCCTGACATTCAATAAAGAACTGATTGACCAGGAGTTTTTCAATAAGCGCATTTCAGACGCAGTTGATTTGCGCAAAAAACTACACCTTTTCAGAGAAGACAATTCGATTTGCAGGCTCGTTCATGGCGAAGGTGATGAATTACCTGGTTTGGTGATTGATTATTACGGCGGTGTTGCCGTGATCCAATGCCACAGTTTGGGAATGTATTTGCAGATTGAGCTTATCAAGAATGCACTTGTAAATGCTTTAGGAACAGACTTGAAAGCAGTTTACAATAAATCCAAAGAGACACTTCCGGGAAGGATTCCGGTGGAAGACGGTTATTTACACGGAACTTGTGAAACTCCGCATATTGCTTTTGAAAACGGGGTGAAATATCAATTGGATTGGATTACCGGTCAGAAAACAGGATTCTTCATTGATCAGCGTGAAAATCGTGCTTTATTGGCAAAATACGCTGAAGGAGCCAAGATTCTGAACACTTTCTGTTATTCCGGCGGATTTAGTTTGGCAGCTTTAAAAGAAGGTGCGAAAGAAGTTCACTCACTGGACAGTTCTAAAAAAGCCATCGAGTTGACGGATGCAAATATTGATTTGAATGGTTTTAAGAACCACAAATCGATAGTAGCAGATGCCATGAATTTCATTCGTGAAACAGGTGAAGAATACGATATTGTTATTTTAGATCCACCTGCATTTGCCAAACATCGTGATAAACGACACCAGGCCGTTCAGGGATACAAACGACTCAATGCAATGGCTATTCAGCACATTCGTCCGGGAGGTTTATTGATGACTTACAGCTGTTCGCAAGTGGTAGACAAACAATTATTTACCAATACGATTATCGCTGCTGCCATTGAATCCGGAAGAACTGTAAAGATTTTGGAACAATTGCACCAGCCTGCAGATCACCCGATCAATGCCTTTCACCCGGAAGGAGAATATTTAAAAGGACTGCTTTTACAAATCATTTAATGCTTGATATACGTTATAAGAGCATCCTGACTGTTGCTCTTCCAATGATGCTCAGCGGATTCATTCAATCCGTCATTTCCATTACTGACGCTGCATTTTTGAGCCGTTTCAGCAAATTGGCTTATGATGCATCCGGAAGTGCGGGACTTTGGTACATTACCATGTACATGGTTTTCATTGGACTGGGCGATGGTGCTCAGATTGCCATGGCACAAAAAGTGGGAGAAAAGAACGAAAGAGGATTCGCAGCTGTTTTTCAGTCGAACTTCGTGATTCTCTTTATTGGCGCAATCCTATTGACTTTATTGGTCCAATTGGGAATGCCTGCTTTGATGAATTATTTGGTTACCAATAATGAACTGGCTCGAGCAGAACAATCCTTCCTGGAAATCCGCAGTTATTCCTTTTGGGCTGCTACGATTACAATCAGCATCCAGGCATCTTATTTAGCCGTGGGGAAAACGACACTCGTTTTAATTGCCTCACTGATAGCTGCCATTTCTAACATTATCCTCGATTACTTGCTCGTTTTCGGAATTGGTCCTTTTCCGCGTTTGGGACTGGAAGGTGCTGCGATAGCTTCCACCAGTGCCGAGTTTTTGGCGATGCTGTTCCTGCTTTCAACTTTAATTGGCGGGAGACTGAAAAAGCAATATCCGGTTTGGAAGGAGAATTTCATCACTAAATTCCAACTGAAAGAAAACCTGAAAATCGGAGTTCCACTTTTATTCCAGGGAATCGTAGCACTTTCTATCTGGACGATTTTCTTTATCTGGATCGAACAAATGGGCGGCGACAACCTGACGGTTTCTTTAAATATTCGCTATATCTATTTCCTGGCCTTTATTCCTATTTGGGGATTTGCAGCTGCTACCAAAACATACATTGCTCAATATTTCGGTGCAAAACAGTTTGATCAGATTCCCCGCATTCAGAAACGGATCCGGCATTTAACCGTTGGTTTTCTCATTTTAACCTTCCATGGTGCAATTCTATATCCGGAAGCATTGATTTATTTGGTTTCAGAGCAACCCGGACATATTGAGAAAAGTGCCGAAATACTTCGCATTGTAAGTGGTTCGATCTTCATTTATGGTTTAGGAAGCGTGTATTTTCAAACCATTAGCGGAATTGGAAGAACCCGGATCACTTTTTTGGTAGAGTGTTTAGCGACTACGCTCTATATTATTTCCGCTTATGTTTTCATTAAAATCTGGCATTGGCCCATTCAATGGGTCTGGTTGGTAGAATACGTTTACTTTATTACAATGGGAACGACTTCCTATCTTTATCTAAAATGGTATAATCGCACACAAAGAATCTACATATGAATAATTTGCGCATTGTTTTCATGGGTACGCCCCATTTCTCCGTTGGAATCCTTGAAGCTGTCAAAGCAGCGGGAATGAATCTGGTTGGAATTGTAACCGTTGCAGATAAGCCTGCCGGTCGCGGACAAATCATGCACGAAAGTCCGGTGAAACAATTCGCGATCGCCAATCAAATTCCGGTCCTTCAGCCCTTGAAATTGAAAGATCCGGAGTTTCTTACTGAGCTTGAAGCTTTAAATGCAGACGTTTTCGTAGTTGTAGCATTCAGAATGCTCCCCGCAGAAGTTTGGAAAATGCCGAAAATGGGAACATTCAACCTGCACGCTTCCCTTCTGCCCGATTACCGCGGGGCGGCCCCAATCAATTGGTCCATTATAAACGGTGATCAGAAAACCGGGGTTAGCACCTTCTTTATTGACGAAGCTATTGATACCGGAAATGTGATCGGTCAGACCGAAATGGACATTGCAGAAAACGAAAGTGCCGGAGAATTGCACGACCGCATGATTGAAACCGGCGGAAAACTGGTAGTTGAAACTTTAAACCGCATTGCAAATAAGGAAGTGAATCCGATTCCACAAACCGAACTGGGAACTTCTATGCGTCCGGCGCCGAAATTATTCAAGGAGAATACGCAGATCAACTGGAGCGCAAAGCCAGAAACGATCCACAACCTGATCCGCGGACTGAATCCGTATCCGGCTGCATGGACGACCTGGAAGAATTCGAAAGGAGAAGTGAAGAACGTGAAAGTCTTTAAAACGATTATCAGCGATCAAACAGGTTCCGGATCACTGCAATTATCCGCTTCAAAGACTCAATTATTTGTCGACACAAACGAAAAACAGGTCGAAATTGTGGAATTCCAGGTGGAAGGAAAGAAGAAAATGACCGCAAAAGAGTGGTTGGTAGGGAATAATTCAGGTGACTGGACGATTATTTCCAACTAAATTTCATCGTACAAAAGACTAAATTAGTCGGAAAACCCCTAAAAACAGGGATGCTTATCAACAAATGCGTGTATTTATCAACAAAATCAGCGCTTTTTAGTGTTTGGCCTTGGTAGAGAAGCATATTCATATATTTTTGTTGAGTTAATTATTAGAAATCATTCAAAAAAAAACCAAACTATGAACAAAGCAGAATTAATTGATGCGATTGCTTCTGAAGCAGGATTATCTAAAGCTGATGCGAAAAAAGCATTGGATGCATTTGTAGGTGCTACAGCTGGAGCATTGAAAAAAGGAGACCGTATTTCTTTAGTAGGATTCGGTTCTTTCTCAGTTTCTAAGCGTGAAGCTAGAACTGGTCGTAACCCACAAACTGGAAAAGAAATCAAAATCGCAGCTAAGAACGTAGTACGTTTCAAAGCTGGTGCTGAGTTATCTGGAGCAGTTAACTAAGAACGATATTCTTTAGAGAAAAGATCCTTTCGTCTAACGGCGGAGGGATTTTTTATTTTTCAGGGATAACTGAGCACGATCCGCACTTCCTTTCACCACAAATACACGAATTTTAAGAGGCGCCTAATGCTTACGCTAATCGCGTGTCGCCAATAGCTTTAGCGATGGCACAAGCTTCAGCATAGGCGCACCGGTCGCCATCTTCTGTTGGAAAAATCCATAATTATACAAGCGAGACCGGTAGGCTCGCTTTTTATATGCGTATTTGTGGTAAAAAGAAAAGGCTGTGCCGAAGGCGCAGTTTGGGCTTCTGTAAAAATCTGCGGGAAATAAAACCTCTGTTGTTAAATTACTATTCACCACCTTTCATTCGCTGATCCATACAGTTCAGGAAATAGCTTCTTTTTTCTGATCCTTAGTCGTTCAAAATTGAATAAATTGGCACTCAGACACTTGGTGCTATGACAAATCACGACAATCCTTCTCTCTACAAAAACGGTCAGATAATCGTGCGGGTCGGTGATGCCGGAAATGTCTTCAATCTTTCAGCTTTAAAACACTTTGAGCATTCGATGGTTTCCAATTGTTTCGCAATTAAATTTGTACGCAACGGGATTGAGCGCTATACCATCAACAATAAATCGTATACGGTTAATTCCGGCTCGTATCTCTTAATGAACGGAGAAAAAGAAGGAAAAGTAATCATCGACAGTGAAAAGGATGTAATGGGAATGTGCCTGAATGTTTCCAATGACCTGGTCGCAGAAGTTGTTGCGACAAATCAGGCACCGGATACCCCGTTTGCAGATCAAAGCCTTTCTGATTTCTTCTATACCGGGAAGTTTTTAGAAAATCAATACCAGGCTGCTCATCATTCTTTGGGAAGAAAACTCCGGGAAATAAGTGAGCGGGTGAACAATAACTCTTTTTCCACGGATCAGATCGACCAGGAGCTGTTTTATCAACTGGCAGAATGTCTTGTCAGTGATCAAACACAAGTTTTCAAGCAGCTGCAAACAATCAAAACCGTCAAACCTGAAACTCAGCGAGACTTGTGCCGACGTGTTTTGAAAGGAAAAGAGTTTATTGACTCCAGTTTTATCGAAGCATTGACCATTGAACAAATCGCCAGAACAGCCGGAATGTCAGAATACCATTTCTTTAGATTGTTCAAACAAATGACCGGCTTCACACCTTATCAGTACATGCTGTCAACCCGACTGAAGAACGCATCCTTGCTATTGAAAGCAGATCATTCTGTTTTTGACGCGGCAATAGCATGCGGGTTTTCGGATATTTTTTCTTTCAGCAAAGCGTTTAAAAAACATTTCGGAGTTTCGCCTTCAAACTATGTTTTAACAAAGACCTAAATACCGCTTAACCCGGTTTTAAACACATTTACACAAATTAGCCCTTTTTTACACGCAACTATTCGGTAATTAGAACATCTTTGCAACAGTTCTCAATTTCAAAATCCGATGACCCGCAAATACTTCACCTGCATTTTTCTGCTTTTTTCTTTCTTAGCAATTCAGTCTTTCCAACTTACTTCAGCGCAAACAACTCTTGTAAGCGGAAAAGTGACTGGTATTGATCCGCAGTCCCCTCCAATTGTGAGACTGTGCCATACTGCAGATTCTTCTTTGGTGAAAGCGGCCATCAGTGATTCATTGGGGAATTATGAGATTGAAATTACCAAAACCGGAACCTTTTTGATTATCATCGATCAATTGGATTATCAGAAATACGTAAGTCCTGCTTTTGAAGTGGATACTGCTTCATCGCGGATCGAGCTAACGACAATTGTTTTAAGTGCTCCAATCACGAAATTAGACGATGTTGTTATTACTGTCAAAAAACCATTTATTGAAAGAAAGATTGACCGTGTAATTGTAAATCCGGATGCTTTGGTGGGAAGTTCGGGAACTACAGTTCTTGAGTTATTGGAAAAAGCTCCCGGAGTAATCGTTGATTTTAACGGGAATATTTCATTGAAAGGAAAACCCGGAGTTCAGATTTTTATAGATAACCGGCCAACCTACATGTCGCAGGAAGATCTTACCGGATACCTGCGTTCTCTGCCTTCCAACCTGGTTGCTTCTATTGAGATCATGACCAATCCGCCGGCTCGTTACGATGCTTCAGGAAATGCAGGAATCATCAATATTATCCTGAAGAAACTCAAAGAAAGGGGATTCAATGGCGGAATTACTCTAAGCTACGGACAAGGAAGGTATTACCGCACCAACAACAGCTTCAACTTCAATTACCGGGTAAATAAAATAAACCTGTTCTCCACACTTGGCTGGAGCGAAAACAATTCTTACCAGGATTTGGACATTAATCGGTATTACTTCACTCCGGACGGACAGCCCAGCTCGTCTTTCCTGCAGAATTCTTATATCAAAAGACAACACGGCGGAAGATCAGCAAAAGTGGGAATGGATTGGTACGTGAGTAAAAAATCAACCATTGGCGTGGTTCTTTCCGGTTTTTACAATCCTTCCAAGACCAGTCACGACAGCCAGGCATCCATTTTAGCAGCAGATAATTCGGTTGCTTCGCTCGTTTCTGCTTACACAACGGCAGATAACAACTGGTATAACGGAAGTGCAAATATCAATTACACCTGGAAGATCGACAGTTTAGGGAAAGAACTTTCTATCAATGCGGATTATATTCGCTATTCATCCAGCCAGGATCAAACCCTGGACAACAAAGTCAGAACGACAGATGGAACTCCGGTGAGCGCTTTGAACCTGTACTCTTCCCTGCCTGTAGATATTGACATTAAAACAGCCAAGATCGATTACATTCATCCCTTTAAAAGCAACAACAGATTGGAGTTCGGAATAAAGACCGCATTTGTGAATACAGACAATACCGCTGATTTTTACGATGTGGTAAATGGTGAGAATATTCCGAATTACACGTTCTCCAATCGCTTTCTGTACAAAGAGAATAACAACGCTGCTTATGCAAACTACGCGCAGGAATGGGGGAAATTTGGAATGCAGCTGGGTTTGCGTTTTGAAAGCATCCAAATGAACGGTAATCAATTGGGAAATGCGATGGTAAGTGATTCCAGTTTCTCCCGCATGTATAACAGCCTGTTCCCGACCGCTTATTTCTCCTATTCGCCGGATAGTTTGAAGAACCACCAGCTCGGACTGTCGTTCGGAAGGAGAATTGATTACCCGAATTACGAGGACATGAACCCATTCACCTACCCAATGGATGCTTACACCTACTACGCCGGGAATCCGTATTTGAAACCAACGTTCTCGTATAATTTTGATCTGACTTATGCCTATAAAAATGTTTTTGCAGTAACTGTTAACTACAGTATTGTTCACAATCTCATCAATGAAACCAATGAGCAGGTGAATAACATTTATTACAGCAGGCCCGGGAATTACGGAAACCAAACTACTTATGGAATCAATGTCAGCGGTGAGTTTAACCTGGCAAAATGGTGGATTGTTCAGTATTACTCCGAATTAATGAATATCGGCTATAATACTTCCATTTATAATCAGCCATTGGTTGAAAATCGCTGGTATTGGTATGTGGGGCCCGCTTTCAAATTCATCATCACGCAAAAATTCTCCGCAGATCTTGCCGGATCTTATCAGACACGCATTTTATCGGGTCAGTTCTTAACTATTCCGGTTGGATCTCTCCGTCTTGGACTGACCTACAAAATCCTGAAAGAAAAAGGTTCCGTCAAATTGAATCTTGCAGATGTCCTCTATACCAATCAGCCGGGCGGAGATATCCGCAACATTGCAAACTCCAAAGCGAATTGGCTGAGTAAACTCGATACACGTGTTATGACTTTGAGTTTTACTTACCGTTTTAGTAAAGGAAAAGCATTGAATGCGCGTCAATCAGGTGCTTCGGATTCGGAGAAACAACGGGTAAACGCGAATTAATTCCGGAACTTCGACTACGCTCAGTTACCCCCGTAAATTTTGTTACGATAAGAAAAGGTGGCTGAACGAAGTTGAAGCCAAATTAGCAGTTTTCGACAAATGAATCGATGCTGGTCTCAGTAGTTTTAGTTCATAAATTTTAAAATCTAAGTTTATGAGAGTATTCTACGCATTGGGGCTTGCAGCTTCCTTTCTTTTTGGAGCACATTCAGCAAAGGCACAAATATCTATCCCTTTAGACAACGAATTACAGCATACACTCGACAGCATGCAAACTGTTCTTGGGGCGAAATCACTCAGTGCTGCCATCCAGGTTTCAGACGGTTCTGTTTGGGCGCATGCAAAAGGTGTTTCTTCTGTTTTTACAACTGTAAATCCAAACGACGCCTACCTGATCGGAAGTGTTACCAAAACCATTACTTCTGCCTGTATTTTGCAATTGGCAGATGAAGGAACTTTGAATTTGGATGACAGTTTGCACGAATGGCTTCCAACGATGCTGTATATCGACACAAACATCACTATTCGTCAATTATTGAATCACACCAGCGGACTTTATGACGTATTGAATCATCCGCATAACCAGGACTCATTGCTGGCCGATATGGCACGAATCTGGACAGCAGCAGAATTAATCGACCGGTTCATTTCTCCTCCGATCTTTCAACCCGGAACTTCGTGGTCGTATTGCAACACCAATTATTTCCTATTGGGAATGATCATCGAGGAAGCCACAGGAAATCCGTTTTATACCGAGTTGCGCAATCGTTTTTTTGATCCCTTAGCATTAAACACCTTTGCCATCCCTGCTTTCGAATCACTGAATGCTCCGGTAGCACATTTGTGGCTGGACATTACCGGAGACGGTGTTCTGGATGATGCAAACAGTTTTTACATGAGTTATATGTCGCTCAATTCAACAGCCGGAGCCGCAGGAGGCTACTTCTCTACTCCAACCGACTGTACCAAATGGATGCGAAGCTACATGCGCGGTGATTTACTTTCACAATCCATGATGGCAGAAGCAAAAACCACCGTTCAGGTTGGCGGAAATATTCAGCAGTATGGATTGGGATTGATGCACCGAACCAGTGGTTTCCTCGGATACGAAGCTTACGGGCACGGCGGAGATTTGGCATATCATGCTTCTTCCTGGTATTTCCCGGCACTGGATCAAAGTATCACCGTCTTCACCAATGATAACAACAAGAACTCCTGGACTTTGATCCCGGTAGTCCGTGAGTTATTGAGAACGATTGTCGACAATCAAACAGCTTCATTGAAAGAGCATGTGATTAACAGCATACAAGTCAGCCCGATTCCTTTTACAGACCAGATCACGATTTCCTGGGACGATGCTGCTTCCGAAGAAGTAACCATTACTCTGGAAGATGCTTTCGGACGAGCGATTGATGTTCAAACAGAGCAAATTCAGGACAATACTCATTTTGAAGCACAATTGAAAAACATGGAAACACTTCCGGGCGGAATTTACTTTGTTCGAATTACAGGAAACAGCTGGGCAAAGACGGTGAAAGTATTGAAATAAGCGAAAAAATCAGATTATGAAGAATATTCTAAACGTAGTTCCCGCTTATTTACAATTGCGCAAAAGAAACTGCGACCTTGTGCCCTTGGCTTTGTGGCGATCCGGTCCGACAATTAAGAATTGATCAATAACAGGAACAAACAATTAGAATACTCCCTCCCATTAAAGGTTAAATTAAAGATGCCTCGTTCTGCTCCGGTGGTTCGGGGCATTTTTTGTTTCAATCAATGGACACGCGATTAATATCGTGCCCACTGATTCTTGTAAATTCATTAGCTTTGCCCCATGAAAAACGAATTGCTTCAGGCATTTTACAACCTGATTCCGGAAGTTAAAGGACAGATGTTCGATGAAATAGCTTCCAAACGTACGCGTTACTTGACTGTTTTATTGGAAGAGATTTTCCAGGAACACAATGCAAGTGCCGTTCTAAGAAGCTGCGACTGTTTCGGGATCCAGGAATTACATGTCGTGGAGAGCAAGAATCAATACCGGGTGCAGCGTGACATTGCTCGCGGAGCCGGAAGATGGGTCGACCTGTTCAATTACAACGAAGGTCCTGCTCCTTTGCTGGATGCTGTTACAAAATTAAAATCACAAGGATATAAAATTGCTGCGCTTACACCTGATGCAGAACTTTCCATTTTCGATTTGCCGCTGGATCAACCTCTTGCGCTGTCATTTGGAACAGAATGGGAAGGAATTTCCGACGAAATCCGTGAAATTGCCGATTATAAAGTGGGAATTCCGATGGTTGGCTTTACGGAAAGCTTCAACGTATCGGTTTCTGTTGCCCTTACTTTACAGGCTTTGAGACAGCGATTGATCGAATCAGATGTTGACTGGAAGCTGAATGAAGAAGACCAGACAGACATCAAACTGAAATGGTGTCAGCGCTACATGAAAAACGGGGATGTGGTTCGCAGGGAACTGGAGAAACGATTGCAAAGTTCAACCAGTTGAATTTCGATAGCTATCCGGATTAATCGTTCAAAGAGTTCTATTCTGAAAATTCAGGTGAACCTTTTCAACATTTTTGAACCTTTTGAACAATTTATACGGTGTAAGTCAAAGAGAACGTTATATTTGTATGACTTTTCGAACTAAAAAATAAACAAATAAACTATTATGGGAAAAGGTGATATCAAGACGGCAAAAGGAAAACGTACAAACGGATCCTATGGTAATACCCGTAAAAGAAAACAAGAAGCTGCGGCAGTAATTGTACCAGCAGCTAAAAAAGAAAAAGCTCCTGCAGCTGAGAAAAAAGTAGCAGCGAAGAAACCAGCTGTTAAAAAAGAAACAGCGGAAAAACCTGCAGCAGAGAAAAAACCTGCGGCTAAAAAGCCAGCTGCAAAACCAGCAAAGAAAACTGAGGAATAATCGAATGACTAGTCCTTCAACATATTAAAAGCTCTGCCTATCGGCGGGGCTTTTTTTGTGAAATATTTTAATCAAAACACTTCTCTGTTAATTCAAAAAACTCGAAATTTGTTCACTTCCAAATTGAGAGCAAAATCTTATAAAAAGACAAATGAAAAAACACAACTTTGGCGCAGGACCATGCATTCTTCCGCAAGACGTATTTAAAAAAGCTGCCGATGCCGTATTGGATTTCAACGGTTTATCCATTCTTGAAGTTTCACACAGAAGTAAAGATTACGAAGCTGTGATGCATGATGCTCGTGAACTGGTAAAGAAAGCATTGAACATTTCCGATGATTATGAGGTGCTTTATTTGCAGGGAGGAGCAACACTTGGATTCACGATCGCTGCTTTGAACATGATGCGTTCTACTAAAAAAGCTGGATACATCAATACCGGAACATGGGCTTCAGGAGCGATCAAAGAAGCGAAAAAAGTGGGAGTTGATGTCAATGTATTTGCTTCTTCGGAAGATAAAAACTTCAGCTACATTCCTAAAAACCTTCAGATTCCAACGGATGCGGATTACATCCACTTCACTTCGAATAATACGATCTTCGGTACACAATTCAAAGATTTTCCAAAAACAGATCTGCCTTTGGTTTGTGATATGTCTTCGGATATTTTCTCCAAAGAGATCAATGTTTCCGATTTCGACCTAATCTATGCGGGAGCTCAAAAGAACTTAGGTCCGGCCGGAGCAACTTTATACATCGTTAAGAAAGACGTTCTTGGAAAATCGACTTCTGCTTTCATGCCCAGCTATTTGGATTTGAAAGTGCATGCTGAAAAAGATTCCATGTTCAATACACCACCGGTATTCTCTGTTTATGTTGCCATGCTGAATCTTCAGGATTTGATAGCAAATGGCGGAGTTTCTAAAATGGCGTTGAAGAACCAGGCAAAAGCAAAACTAATTTATTCGGAAATTGATGCAAATCCTTTGTTTAAAGGAACAGTCGCAATAGAAGACCGATCAGAAATGAATATCAACTTCTTACTGACAAACGATGGGTTAGCAACCGAATTCGATGCAGCCTGGAAAGCAGCCGGAATCATTGGTTTGAACGGACACAGAAGCGTTGGCGGATACAGAGCTTCCATGTACAATGCATTGGAATTGGACAGCGTTCAGGTTTTGGTTGATGTAATGAACGATTTCTCTAAAAAACACGGATAGAAAAAAGTTTAAAACCGTAGCGATAAGTCGCGATTGATCTTCTGCAGTTTTGAAAGGAGTGTTAACAGTTTGAATTTTAGGATAAATTGAAATAAGCATTATGAAAATATTAGCAAACGACGGAATCTCCAACGAAGGAAAAGTTGCTTTGGAAAAGGCCGGTTATACGGTAATAACAGATAAAGTAAACCAGGAAGACCTGATCAATTATGTCAATGCGAACAACATTGAGATTATTTTGGTTAGAAGCGCAACAACCATCCGCCAGGTGGTTATTGATGCTTGTCCGGGATTGAAATTGCTGGGACGTGGTGGTGTTGGAATGGATAACATCGATGTTGCCTATGCCCGTGAGAAAGGACTGACAGTGATCAACACACCGGCTTCCTCTTCGCAATCCGTTGCAGAATTAGTGATGGGGCATTTGTTTGCCGGAGCCCGTTCATTGCATGATTCTTTTAAACAGATGGAAACCGGCGATTTTTCGGCATTGAAAAAGAAGTACGGAAAAGGAATCGAATTACGCGGAAAGACCATTGCTATTGTTGGTTTTGGCCGGATCGGACAATCTTTGGCAGGTTATGCTTTGGGTTGTGGAATGAAAGTAATCGCAGTGAATAACCATGAGATCAACATCGAAGTTTCTATGGAGATTCACGGATTAGGCGAAATCAAAGTTCCGGTTCAATCAACGAACGATTTACATTTCGCATTGGCACAGGCCGATTTTGTTTCACTTCATATTCCAAAACAAGCAGATGGCTCAGCTGTCATCCAAAAAAAGGAATTCGACATCATGAAGAAAGGCGTTGTTTTGGTAAACGCAGCACGCGGCGGAGTTGTAAACGAATCGGATTTACTGGCTGCAATTGCTGAAGGCAAAGTTGCTTACGCAGGCTTAGACGTATTCGAGAATGAGCCAAATCCAAGAGCAGATTTATTGAATAACGAAAAAATCGGAACGACACCACATATTGGAGCTGCAACAAATGAAGCTCAGGATCGCATTGGTTTGGAATTAGCAGATCTGATTGTTAACCAGTTTGGAGTTCAAGTTCCGGCTTAAGTTATTTAAACTAAATGTCTCTAATACACCCCTTTAAGGCAATTCGTCCAACGAGAGATAAAGCGCAGCTGGTTTCCACGAGACCTTTGGCGGCTTATCGCAAACACATTTTGCGCGCAAAGCTGGACGAGAATCCTTACACGTTCCTGCATATCATTCATCCGGAAGGCGACAAAGAACATCAGTCGAAAGCAAATTCTGCAGAACGTTTTGAAGCTGTAAAAGAACGCTTCGATTCCTTTGTTGACCAGGGAATTCTGATCCAGGACAATACTCCTTCATTCTACATTTACCGTCAAACAAAAGGTAAACACCAATTTACCGGAGTAATTGCCGGAGTAAGTGTGGAAGAATACAAAAACGACCTGATCAAAAAGCATGAAGCAACGATCACTTCGCGTGAGGCCATGTTCTCCAATTACATTAATATCACCGGATTTAATGCGGAACCCGTTCTTTTAGCCCACAAGCATTTGCCGGAACTGGATAAATACCTGGATAAAGTAACGAAAGCAAGACCGGAATACGAATTTTCCACGACCGACAAGATCAAGCACGAATTGTGGGTGATTAATGCGGAAAAAGATGCGAAACTGATCGCGATCTATGCTTCGCTGAATCAATTGTACATTGCAGACGGCCATCACCGATCGGCTTCCTCTGCCCGCTTGAAGGACACCATTATTAAAAACAAGCAGGAACAATTTCCCAACCACGATTTCTTTTTAGCATATTTGATTGACGAACAGAAATTGGAAATACTGGAGTTCCAGCGTTTGGTAAAACATTTGAATGGTTTGTCGCCGGAAAAATTCCTAAAGGCTTGCGAAGCTCATTTCACCATTGAAGAATTGAAGAAAGCCCGCAGACCGCTTCAACGGCATGAAATTGTGTGTTTATTAGGGAAAGAAGCTTATTCCTTCACAGCAAAAGAGCCTATTTCCAAAATAAAAGATGTGGTGAAGCAATTGGATGCCCAGATCCTGACAGATTACATTCTGAATCCGATTTTGGGGATTGAAGACCTGAAAACCAGTAAGGATATCGAATTTATTCCGGGAACAAAGGAATTGAAAAAGATCATTGACCGGATCAAAAAAGAAGAATTCAAAGTTGGGTTTTTACTTTACCCGGCTTCCATAGACGAAGTAAAAGAAGTGGCTGACAAAGGAGGAATTATGCCTCCGAAATCGACTTGGGTTGAACCCAAAATGCGCAGCGGATTGACCATTTATAATATTAACGAATAAGATGTCATTAGCCGATAGAATTGATTCATTGAAACAGGAAATTTCGGAAGATGTTGTTTTGGTGGCTGTTTCAAAAACGAAACCTGCATCATTGGTTAAAGAAGCTTATGAAGCCGGACAGCGTGTTTTCGGAGAGAATAAAGTTCAGGAACTCGTTGACAAATGGGAAGTACTTCCCAAAGACATTGAATGGCATTTGATTGGTCATTTGCAAAGCAACAAAGTCAAATACATTGCACCTTTTGTTTCATTGATCCATTCCGTAGACAGTTTTAAATTGCTGCAGGAAATTGATAAGCAAGGCGAAAAGAACGACCGGGTAATTCCCTGCCTGCTTCAGTTCCACATTGCACAGGAAGAAACCAAATTCGGACTTTCGTTCGAAGAAGCAGAAGAAATTCTGCAAAGCCGTGAATTCGTGGAGATGAATCACATTTCGATTGTAGGTTTGATGGGAATGGCCAGTTTTGTAGAAAACGAAGAACAGGTGCGTGATGAATTCCGGAACCTGCACAACTATTTCATGATCCTGAAAAGCAATTACTTCAAATACAACCCGGATTTCAAAGTGCTTTCCATGGGCATGAGTGGTGATTACAAACTGGCTATTGAAGAAGGAAGCACCATGATCCGTGTAGGAAGTTCATTATTCGGCGACAGATGAAAATAGGTTTAATCTTATTCACCCTAATTTCTGCGGGATTCTCCCTGGCACAAAACTCGTATGCAGACAGCCTTGCGCAGGAACGTAAAAAGCACGAAGAAGAATTCCTTTCAAAAGTTTTGAACGAAGAAGAGCGCAAAATTCATCCGGAAATTTGTTTCTTCCCGATTCACACTTCTTTTACCGTGGAAGCAGATTTTGTGAAGGAAGTTGGACCGGCATTTGTGATGCCTATGTCGAAAGAACGAACTGTTTACTACCGCAAGGTTGGTTATTTGTCTTTCAAAATCAATGATACACTCTGCAAGCTGAGTGTTTATCAAAACCTGGATTTAGCAGGGAAGAAAGAATACAAGAATTACTATTTCGTTCCGTTCAAAGATGCTACGACCGGAATTTCAACCTATGGCGCGGGGAAATACATGGATTGTTACTTCAGTAGGAAAGCCAAAAAGGTAAAACTCGATTTCAATACTTCCTATCATCCTTATTGTGCTTATTCGGATCGTTACTCCTGCCCGATTGTTCCGGCAGAAAATCGAATTCCTGTTGCAATAACTGCCGGTGAATGTTATGTTCAGCATGATTAAACCCACCAAGTTGTAAACCATTTAGTTAATTCGTTTATTCCCTCATCCTTCCGTTTATACATTAAACCAACGGCTTATCTCATATTCTTTCATTGTCTCAAATTATTTAGCTAACTTCAAAACTGAATAATCGAATGATATGAAATTACAGAATATGATTGCTTTTACTTCTCTGATGGCACTTTCAGCGGCTTGTGGTAGTAAAGAAGAATCAATGGAAGAAGGAACAGTTCCCACAGGAACCACCGTAGAAAGATTTGCAGATGTTCAAATTCTCCGCTTCGAAGTTCCAAGCTGGAATAAACTGTCTCTAAAACAAAAAGAGCTGGTTTATTATCTCTCACAGGCAGGATTGGCAGGAAGAGATATCAATTACGATCAAAACAATCGTTTTAACCTGGAAATTCGTAAAGCCCTTGAAGCAATTCATGAAGAATATGACGGCGACAAAAACTCGGCAGAATGGAAACATTTTGACGAATGGAGTAAGCAGGTTTTCTTTTCAAACGGAATCCACCACCATTACAGCATGGAAAAGCTTCAGCCGAAATTCTCTTCAGCTTACCTGAAGGGATTAATGACGAAAGTGGAACACAATTTAAGTTCGGAAGCAATTGATGCTATTTTCAAACCGGAACTGGAGAAAAAGCGAAAAGTAAAAAATCCGGATGTAGACATGATTGTAGCCTCTGCAAACAATTTTTATGGCGCTGGTGTTACACAGAAAATGGTAGCGGATTACTATTCAAAGAAAATGGATTTGGCAGATACAACTCCGGTAGAATTAGGTTTAAACTCGACCCTGGTCCTGAAAAACGGGAAACTTCACGAAGACGTTTGGAAGAGCAAAGGGAAATACGGAGCTGCAATCGACCAGATTATTTTCTGGTTGCGAAAAGCGGTAAAAGTGGCTGAAAACGATCAGCAGGCAAAAGCATTAAAAGTATTGATCGAATACTACAAAACCGGCAGCCTGAAAAAATGGGATGAATACAATATCCTTTGGGCAAAATCCACCAGCGGAGACATCGATTACATCAACGGATTTATAGAAACCTACGGCGATGCTTTGGGGAAACGTGCAAACTACGAATCTATCGTTCAGATCAATGATTTTGAAGCGTCCAAACGCATGGCAACTTTGGCAAAAAATGCCCAGTGGTTCGAAGATAATTCGCCGCTTATGCCGGAACACAAGAAAAAGAAAGTAGTTGGTGTTTCTTACAAAGTAGTGGAAGTTGCCAGCGAATCAGGTGATGCGGCCCCTTCCACTCCAATTGGTGTGAACCTTCCGAATAACAATTGGATCCGCGAGGATTACGGATCGAAATCGGTTTCTCTTGGGAACATCATTGAAGCATACAACAAAGCTGGCGGACCTGCTCTTACGGAAGAATTTGCAAACGACCAGGAAGAAATTGACCGTGCAAAGAAATACGGAGCAATTGCAGCAAAAATGCATACCGCACTTCATGAAGTGGTGGGACATGCCAGCGGACAGATCAACAAAGGAGTTGGACAGCCTTCCGAAACACTGGAAAATTACGCGTCTACCTTAGAAGAAGCCCGCGCCGACTTAGTTGGATTGTACTACATCATGGACCAGAAAATGGTAGATCTGAAACTGATTGAAACCCTGGAAGTTGGAAAAGCAGAATACGACGGCTACATCCGCAATGGAATGATGACGCAGCTGCAACGCTTAGAACTTGGACAAAACGTGGAAGAAGAGCACATGCAGAACCGTCAGCTGGTGAGTGCATGGGTTTTTGAAAAGGGTCAGAAAGACCAGGTGATCGAGAAGATTGTCCGCAACGGAAAAACGTATTACAACATCAAAGATTACAACAAACTGCGCGCACTTTTCGGTGAATTGCTGCGTGAGATCCAACGCATCACATCAGAAGGAGATTACAAAGCTGGAAAAGCGCTGGTTGATACGTACGGGGTGAAAGTCGACAAGAAGATCCATGCAGAAGTATTGAGACGTGTAAAACCATTAGACATTGCTCCTTACAATGGTTTCGTTTACCCGGTTTTCGTTCCGGTAATGAATGATGAAGGTAAAATTAAGGACATCCGATTAGAGAATAAGCAAAGTTTTATCGAGCAGATGTTGTATTACGGGAAGAACCATAGTTTTTTGTATTAACGATAACATAAAATAATTTTACCACAGATTCGCAGATTTCCTGCGCTCCTACCGGTAGCGCTAATTCTGTTTAAGCGAGTGCGGTGCGCCTATGCTGAAGCTTCAGCGTAAGCATTATCCTCGCTAATAATCTGCGCATCTGTGGTAAACAGAATCTTTATCCATTCCTCGAAAATGAATATTAGAAAAGCAGTTTCTTCTGAAATCCCCGCTATCTGGAAAATTATCCAACAAGCCATTGAGCGTAGAAAACAAGACGGCAGCCAGCAATGGCAGGACGGTTACCCGAATGAGCAGAGCATTCACACTGATTTGGCGAACGGATCAGCGTATGTTTTGGTGGAGAACGATCAGATTTTGGCTTACGCAGCTATTATTTTTGATATCGAACCGGCTTACACGGACATTGAGGGCAAATGGCTGACCGATGAGGATTATGTCGTTGTTCACCGGGTTGCAACTTCCAATGAAGCAATCGGGAAAGGAATTGCAACTCATGTGTTCAAACTGATCGAAGATTTGGCTATCGATTCGGAAGTTTACAGCATTAAAGTCGATACCAACTTTGACAATCTTCCCATGCTGAAGATTTTAGACAAATTGGGTTATACGTATTGCGGAGAAGTCTTTTTCCGCGGTTCTGAACGAAAGGCTTTCGAGAAAGTATTGCGGAAAGATTAATCACTTAAACCTCTATCAATGGACGTAAAACATTATCTTGATATTTATAAAACAAGACTGCAAATGCAGGAAGAAGGGATTACCAATCCTACTCCTGAAATAAAAGAGCTCACCCGCACCATTGTCAAGAAACTTTCTATGCTTCCTTTGGATGACAAAATCATTAATAAAAACCTTACTCTGAAAGATAAACAGGGCAATCTGATTGTCGATTTCCAAAATTACGGGTCGTTCTTTGTACAACCCACATTAGAAAACGACCGCATCATCCTCTACCCGCTTCAGGAAAGCGATTTTGAAGACTTATATGCTGTTGCTTCCGATCCAAAAGTTTGGGAACAGCATCCGAATAAAGACCGCTGGAAAAGAGAAATCTTTCAGAATTTCTTTCATGGAGCAATGCTGAGCAAAGGCGCTTTCAAAATTGTAGACAAATCAACCGGAAAAGCCATTGGCTGCACGCGCTATTACGATTACAATGACGACGAAAACTTCATACTGATAGGCTACACTTTTTACGGAACGGATTACTGGGGAAAAGGTGTTAATCCACAGGTGAAGAAACTCATGCTGGATTACATTTTTCAGTTCGTACCGAAAGTACAGTTCCACGTTGGAGCCAGCAATTTACGCTCTCAAATTGCCGTTGGCAGAATTGGAGCTAAAAAGATCGGTGAAGAAAAAGTCGCTTATTTTGGAGAAGCTCCGAAATTGAATTTCATTTATGAGATCAAAAAGGAAAATTGGGTAGCGTGAGACAGAACACATTAATTATTTACCTGTTTGTATTAGCAGCTCTTATACTAGTTATTGCAATTACTTTGTCCGGACATCCGGGAATTGAAGCAGGAGTAGTTTCAGGAATAGGTTTTGTAAGCATCATTACCTCTTTTGCTCCCTTTTTCGTTTCCAGATATCTTTTCAAAAAGGGCGAACCATTCACTCATTACCGTAAAAGATACCGAATATGGGGAATGATCCTGTATGTATTCTGTTTTCCGGTCAAAGTTTGGTCAATTTATGTGCTCACTTACTTATTGGTTCATGGAGAACCGAGATGGGCTTTTGGGTAAAGAACTTGATAATTGATCATTCTGTAATTGATAATTAATTATCTTAATCCCATGAACTACCTCGGGCACATCTACTTTTCCAACAACGATCCGCAATTGGCGGTGGCGAACCTGTTCGGTGATTTTGTAAAAGGAAAAAAATACCTGGAATATCCCGAACACATTCAAAAAGGCGTATTACTGCACCGGAAGATCGATGACTACATTGATCATCATTTTGAAGTGGTTGAATTGATCCATAAAATACGTCCTGAACTCCCAAAAGTAGCTCCGATTGCCATCGACATTTACTTCGATCATTTATTGGCGCGGAATTGGGAACAATACCATTCCACCAAACTACAAGACTTTCTGCAAGATTTTTATTCTAACATTGATTTAAAAAATGAACCGTATCCGGATGATTTCAAGCAGTTTGTGAATTTATTGGTCGAACGGAACTGGATCAGTTATTATCACACCGAAGAAGGATTGTACAGAATGTGCCAGGGAGTGAGCCGGAAGCTCTCTTTTGAGAACGCGCTAACGAACGGACACACCGTGTTTCAGCACTTTGAGAACGAAATTACTAGTTGCTTTCATGAATATATGCGCGATGCAAATGAATATTTAATGGGGAAGGTTTAAGCATTTTTCTCGTAATTTGTTCGTAAGTTTGATTTATATGCCGCAGATTAAATCGCGAATTTTATGTCTTTTCTTCTTAATCGGATGCCTTATATTGGCGTCCTGTTCGGCGGAAAAAATAGACTCCAGGAAGAAGCCCTTAGATGCGCATAATTTCGACTTACCCGGAATCTACAAACGCGGAAGCCTGGTTGTCCTGGCAGAAAACAGCTCCACATCTTTCTTTATTTACAAAGGCAAGAAAATGGGATTCGAGTATGAGATCCTGAAAGAATTTGCAGAGGAACTGGGTGTGAGCCTGGAAGTAAAAATCGTGAACAACCTGGATGAAATCAATGCCATGCTGAATCGTGGTGAGGGTGATATTGCGGCCTGCAATTATACGGTTACACGTGAAAGAAGATCGGAAATCAACTTCTCGACTCCGTTCCTGCAAACCAACCAGGTACTTATTCAGCGAAAATTAACCCCGGAAACAAAAGATCAAAAAGTTACTTTTATTACAGACCCGATCCAATTGGGAAGTAAGAAAGTAGTTGTTTGGGAACGTTCCAGTTATTACACCCGTTTGATTCATCTGCAGGACGAAATCGGCGATACAATCATGATCCGTCCTACACAGGCACAGGAAGGCGTAGAGGAATTGATCGAACAGGTTTCAGACGGAGTGATCGATTATACTGTCGCTGAAAGAAACGTAGCCGAGATCAACGAACGTTTTTACGACAACCTGGATGTGAGTCTTCCTATCTCATTCAAGCAGAACATTGCCTTCGGACTCAATAAAAAATCGCCGATCCTTCAGAAACGCCTGAATATCTGGTTGTCCAAATTCATGAATCGCGAGGCATTCTCATACATCAAACGTAAATATTTCGAACAAATCAACTCTTCATTGGGCGGCGAAAGCAATTTCAAATCAAGAAGAGGGAGTATTTCACCGTTTGACGCCATTTTAAAAGCTGAAGGAGAGAAACACAACATTGACTGGCGTTTGGTTGCCGCATTGATTTACCACGAAAGCAAATTCAACCCGAATGCCCGTGCATTTGGCGGCGCTTACGGATTGATGCAGTTCATGCCGGGGACAGGTCCGAAATTCGGTGTCTACCCTACATCCACTCCGGAAGTTCAAATCCAGGGCGGATACAAATACCTGAGCCGAATTACCAAACTCTGGACAGGAATTAAAGACGAAGAAGAGCGCAACAAGTTTATTCTTGCAAGCTATAATGCCGGTGCCGGACATATCCTGGACGCACAGCGTTTGGCAGAAAAGAAAGGATTGAATCCGCATATCTGGGCAGACAACGTAGAAACGATGGTGATGAACCTGGGAAAACATTCCTACTACACCGATGAAGTGGTGAAAAGTGGTGCTTTCCGTGGAAATATCTGTATCCGCTATGTCCGTGGAATTACTTCCCGTTACGAAACTTACAAAACATTAGTGAAGCGCTGATTCATTGACAAATCGTACTTTTGCGTATGCAACAATTGATAGTCATTGAAGGTCCCACTGCCAGCGGAAAAACAGCCCTTGCCGTAGCTTTGGCTAAAGCCCTGAATACGGTTGTTTTATCTGCAGATTCCAGGCAATTGTATAAAGAACTATCTATTGGCACAGCAAAGCCGAGTTTAGACGAACTGGAAGGTATTCCGCATTATTTCATTGATTCACATTCCATTGCAGATCCGGTAAGCGCCTCCCGGTATGAAGCCGAAGCCATGGAATTGATCGAAGGAAAATTGGCGCATCATTCCAGACTCATTTTAGTGGGCGGTTCCGGAATGTTTATCGATGCTTTGTGCATTGGTCTCGACCCAATTCCTGCAGATCCTCAGATTCAGGAAGCTTTAACAAAAGAATTCAACGAAAAAGGAATAGAACCTTTATTGCAAGAACTGCAGATAGCAGATCCGGAATATTACCAGCAGGTCGACAAACAAAATCCCATGCGTATTCTGCGCGCTTTGGAAGTCATCCGTTTAACAAAGATTCCGTTCACTACCTGGCGGAAAAACGATCTTCCCAAAAGACCTTTTGAAGTGATTCGTTTTGTGATCAATCATCCGAGAGACATTTTGTACGATCGAATTAATCAACGCGTTGACCTGATGATCGAAGCCGGTTTGATCGACGAAGTCAAAAGCGTTTCGGAATACCGGAATTTGACAGCTCTGCAAACAGTCGGTTATAAAGAAGTTTTTGAATACCTCGACGGAAATTGGGATTTGGAAACCTGCATCAATAAGATAAAGCAGCATACACGCAATTATGCGAAAAGGCAGTTGACCTGGTTTAAAAGACATCCGGGAACAACCTGGCTGGATGCAAAATCGACCAAAGAAATGCGTGATGAAATTCTGCAAATCGTTCAAAAGTAGTATTTTACAATCTTGGAATGATATTTGAAAATGAGATTCAAAACTAGCTAAAATGAACATTCAATTTAATCAGGTTATGCCCTTCCCGCTTGCATCCATTTCTCATGGACCGGATAGTATTTGGGGAAACAGTGCAAAGCTTGAGTCCGGCAAGAAAATCCTGCTGAATGCGTCTTCCGGGAAAGGAAAATCTACTTTCTCCATGACTGTATTTGGAATTCGGAAAGATTACGATGGTACGATACTTTATGACGACCGGGATATAAAAACCTTCACGGTCGATGAATGGACGGAGATCCGTCAGCGCAAAATTTCTACGGTTTTCCAGGATTTACAGCTTTTCCATAAGTTGACAGTTGCAGAGAATTTATTGCTCAAGAATGAATTGACGAATTTCAAAACTGAAGTAGAAATCAAAGCGATGCTTGCCGAATTGGAAATCGACCACAAATGGAATGATCCCTGCGGTTTATTGTCGATGGGACAGCAGCAGCGCGTTGCAATCGTTCGATCGCTTTGTCAGCCATTCAACTGGTTGGTTTTGGACGAACCGTTTTCGCACCTGGATGAACGGAACAGTTTGCGCTGTTTGTCTATGATAGATGCGGAATGTAATCGACAAAAAGCCGGATTTGTTCTCACTTCATTGGATGACGACAGCCGTTTTACTTACGATTACGAATTAAAGCTCTGAGGTATGTTGCGCAAATTATTATTTCAACACCAGGACAAACGTCAATTGATAATTGCCGTTGTGGGAGCTTTTATGGGAATGACCTTCCTGATCACTTCCATTCATTATTTGATCAAAGTGAACGATTTTGGAAAAGGAGCCGACATATTAGGTCCGAATACCGTGATCGTTCAAAAGAAAGTCTCCAGTTTCAATACACTGAACATCGCCAAAACTGATTTTTCTTTGAGTGAGATTGAAGAAATGAAGAAAAAGCCTTTCATTTTGGATGTACAACCGGTAGAATCGAACAATTTCAATATCACGATCGAAACAGCAGATCCTTCTGTTCCTAGATTTAGAGGCGATATTTTCATTCAAACAGTAGATCCTGATTTTTTGAAACTTAAATCCAACAATTTTCATTGGAAGGAGGGCGATACGCTGGTGCCTATTCTCATGCCGCGTGATTTATTGGTCATGATGAATATGTTTATGAGTTCGAAAAATATGCCTCAAATCAGTGACGAATTGGCTATGGACATCAAATTCAAGTTCGCCCTGATCAGCGATACCGGAAAACATTATATTTCATGCCGCATTATTGGTTTTACCAATGATATGCCTTCTGTATTGGTTCCCCAAAATTTTATGACTTGGGCAAACAATCGTTTCGCACCAAATAAAGAGCAAAAGATCACGCAGATCATGATTTCGGGGAAAGAAAATGAATTTGGTTTAGTGGAACAAATGCTGCAGGACAGACACCTCGAATCCAAAAATGCACAAGTTGCTATTGGTCGTTTAAAAAGTACGGTTGGGACATTAATCCTTGTCGTATTGGGCATATCAATTATTGCAGTATTCCTTTCCGGTTTGGTATTAATTCAGTACCTGCAGCTGTTGTTGAGTAAGAATTTGTACGAAGTAAGAACTTTGATGCGTTTGGGACATCATCCTAACTCACTGGTAAAGAACTTCTTTGTTTATTTTTCCAAAGTTTTCGGGATAATTGGCATTCTAAGTCTGGCTTCTTTTATCGGATTTAAGTTATTTTTAGACTCCTTATTGAAGGATGGAGGATTGTATATCGATACAAGTTTAAGTGTTCTGAGTATTCTTGCTTTAGTTCTTGCTTATTGCTTATTCGCGCTGGCTTCCTACCTGAGTGCCCGCAAGGGAATTTACGAACAGAACAATGGTTAATTTTCTGTTAAACCAATGACTTTATTATTTTTGCTACGTCATGACTATAAATAACAACTCAAACATGAAACAACTTTTAGTAATTGCCCTGCTACTTGTATCAACTTTTGGATTCGGTCAAAAATTGCGCTTCAAGGTTGAAGGAGTAAAAGACACCACCGTTTTTCTTACAAAATACTACGGTTCCAAACTATTTTATGCCGATACTGCACAAATGAAAGGCGGTGTTGTAGAATTTACAGCAAAAAAAGACTTGAAGCCAGGAATCATTGCTTTGTTAATGCCCGGACAAAAATACTTCGAGGTCATTTACAACAACGAGGATATAAGTATAGAAACAAAAGGTCCTGATTTTGTTTCAAACATGGTTGTGAAGAAATCTGATGAGAACAAAGTGTTTGTTGCTTATATCAACTATTTGCAGAAACAACGAAAAGCAGCTACCACAATTTCGGATGGCCGTAAAAAATTCAAAGAAGCTGACGCTGAATACAAACGTATGGGAGAGGAAATGGATTCTATCTCTAAACTCGTTGCAGCTTACCAAACTGATTTGCAAAAGAACAATCCAACAAAATTGGTTTCCAAGATCATTAAAATGTCTATGGACGTTTCAGTTCCTGACGCGCCGAAAGACGCAAGCGGAAAAGTGATCAACCCGAATTACCGATACGAATACTACCGTGCTCATTACTTCGATAACATCGATTTGAAAGATGACCGTTTGGTAAATACACCGGTATTTGGTTCTAAAGTGGAATATTTCTTCGGGAAAAATATGTTGGTACAACATCCTGATACCATCTTACAGTTTGCATTCCCTTTTTGTGACCAATTAGACAAGAAGTCAGAAATGTTCAAATACTCAGTTGATTATATCACAAATACCTTTGCCAAGTCGAACATTATGGGATTGGACAAAGTGTATGTTTATATGGTAAACCGTTACTATTGTCAAACAGATGCTGCCGGAAATTCAATTGCCTATTGGATGAAGGACAAAGAGAAATTGGATGAATTGTGCAAGGAAAACAAAGTTAAAATGAACCTGGTACAAGGTGTTCGTCCTCCAAACATTAGTTTGCGTGATACAACGGATGTGAACTGGAAAAATTTCTACGACCTGAAAAGCGAATACACGATTCTTTACTTCTGGGATCCGGAATGCGGACACTGTAAGAAAACTACTCCGAAATTGCAGACTTTGTACGAGAAGAAATTCAAGGCTCGTAACGTAGAAATATTCTCAGTTGGAAAAGCAACTGGCGACGATTTCGAGAAATGGAAAAAATTCATTCGTGATAATAAGTTGACATTCATCAATGTTGGTTTGACCAAAAAATTGTTCGAAGACGCAACCGCTGATCCAAGAATGTTTATTCCAAAGTTCACCACGCTGGAAGCATTGAATTATCACGACACATATGATATTTATGCTACTCCAAGAATTTTTGTACTGGACAAAGACAAGAAAATCATCGCGAAGCAATTGACGATTTCTCAATTAGAGGATTTCATTGACCGCATGCAGAATATTAAGGATGCTGAGAAACTCTTCCCTCCTGATCCGGAAGAAGAAGCTCATTGATCATTGAAAGGCCAGTCTACACAGATTGGCCTTTTTTTTTGACCACTTAGGAACATAGTCCACATCGTTTTTTTCTTAACTGATTTGTATTTTCCAGTAAGTTACAAATAACCCGTAAAATTTGTATCTTCGGAACACACTACAATTACCTATGAAAACTACTCTTGCCATTCTGTTGTTAGTCTTTTTATTTCCTGCATTTTTAAATGCTCAATGTCCTACCTGTGGAAATGGGGTGGTTGATGCCGGAGAAACAAGTCTAAATTGTCCTTCTGACGTTTCACACAATGCAACTTGTACAAGTCCTTGTACTCAGCCGGGATCTTTTGAATCGGCTGCAGGAATAAGGCAAGCATTCGACTTTACCGGCACGACAACCTGGTCATCTGCAGGCTTACCAACCGGCTGGACTTTCGCAGGTGCACCAACTCCCACAACCGCAGGAGCTATCCCGGCTGTGGATACTTACGGAGCTAAAGTCGGATTGATCCAGCCAAATTGTTCAGGAAGCTGCACTGCCACGAACGGTTTTTGTATTGGTAACCTGGCAAATTTAGTTGCGGTAGGATCAGGAGGGGCAACCGGTAAACTAGGGGCAAATTTCGACGGAAGAGCAAACATTAATCAAAACTTAAGTTATGCCGTTCTGCGCGGACAAAGCAATCCGACACTGGTTTCTCCGGCTTTTAATATGTCGGGAGTTGAGGGTTTCAAAGTACAATTCTGGTTATTTCCTTCTGAAACTTCCTGCGGGCAAAGTAATTCCTGGGGTTCCTGTGTAGGAAATGCAGCCTTTTTGGATTTTTCATCAAACGGTGGGACCAGCTGGACACAAATTATGCAGATGGATATCAGTTCGACTAATACCGATATGTGTATCAATAATTCGACAAATACGAAATGGATCACTGAAAGCGCCTGGTCGAGGGTTTGTTTGACCGTTTTCAAATCAACAAGCTCTCCGGGGAATTATTATACTGCAGCAACAGGAACAACTGCAGCTTCCGGAATTATGGTTAATAGTTCCTATTTTACCGCAAATTTCAAATTCAGAGTACGTTATGCACAAACGGCAAGTTGTACTTCCGGAGTGACTGCCACAAACCCAGGACGTTACCTGGCGATTGATTATCCGGTCATTACCTCCGGAGACGAAATGATCCCATGCGGCATTTCTTTTTCAAACATGTGCGGATATGGTTCGGATGACAATGACGATGGTGTTGGATCAAGCAGTTCCACCACTCAGACTACCGTTTTTTCTACGGTTAAGAGCAGTGTGAATCAAGCCGAAAGAGGTGTGGAAATACTGACATCTCAGAATTCGGTATTCGGAAGCCAGAACCTGAGCGGCTCTTCTCTTGCCTCCAATCAGGATCTTTGCAATGCAGAGGGCGGTGATCAGCAATGTATTGACTGGCAAAGCAATAATAACTTTTATTCAGCAGTTTATGAATGCATTACGGATTGGGAAGCTCCCACTTCTAGTATCAATGTAAATTATTATCAAGGAACTACTCCCCAATCTTTTGGATTAACCAAAGTTACAACAACAGGGAAAACAGCGGCGATTGGCTGGAGATATAGCGGAGCTCGATTTGTAAGCTGCGGTGCAACCAGTGATTTGAATGCGGGCTGCAACGGTTATTTATTCCGGTCCAATTCGCTTCCCTCGCAGTTTAGCCGTGGATTCTATGGACTAGCGACAAATAACCTCGGGCAATCCTGGACTTATTATGGCGCAACGAGCTGCAGTCATTATTTCAACGGGCCAACTTTTGCTCCTCTTGCTGTTCCGACGGCTTTACCAACTGCAACCAATTATACGATTTGTAACGGAAGCGACCTGGTTTTCACTGCAGATGCTGCTTATTGTTCTACGAGCAGTTTCACCGGTTCAGCGACCATTTCCATTACGGGTCCGGGCGGATTCTCAGAAACCGTCGATGCAGGTTCAACCGGCTCTACTCCTATTGTTGTTGCCGGAGAATACTTCCTGACGGGACACACTCCTGCTAGTCCGGCTCAGTGTCTGGATTGCGGAAGAACTATCTGTGTAACAGTTTCTCAATTAGAAATTGACAATTGTTTAACGGCTCTCCCGGTTGGTCTGACAAATTTGCGGGTTCAAAACTCAGATCAAACTTCCCTCCTGCTTTGGGAAACGGAAAGCGAAGAAAACAGTGCTTATTTTGTCATTGAACGTTCTACGGAAGGTTTGAATTTTGGAGCTATCGGGACTGTTGCGGCGAAAGGAAACAGTGACCAGAAACAATTCTACCAGTTTACAGATTCTGATCCATTGTTTGGAACTTCCTATTACCGTTTGAAAATGACGGACCTGAACGGAAGTATTCGTTATTCTCCAATTATTTCAAGTAAGCGAGATGACAATCCGATCCAAGTCATTCCAAATCCAAGCAACGGCACTTTCCAGGTTGTTGGATTAAACGGACTAAACAAACTGGAGTTATGTGATTTACAAGGAAAGGTCCTGGAATCGAAGGAAACAAATAAAGAAGTTGTTTTCTTTGATTTGAAACAAGACGCAGGTGTTTATTTGCTTCGGATCAGTAATTTAAAGTCAACGGAAACGATTCGGGTTTTGGTACGGTGATTACTGTGAAAAGCAGCAGTGATTCGCTAAATTCAACTTTTCAGGAATATATTCAACTTGTCTATGTAACTTTATTCCATGATACAACAATCCACACTCGATTTTCTTTCGATGCTCAAAGCAAATAACAACCGTGAATGGTTTCAAACGAACAAAGCGGTTTATGAGCAAGCACATCAAAATACCATCGCTTTTGCGGATTCACTGCTCGAAAAGATGCGCATTCACGACAGTATTGAAACGGCGTCAGGGAAAGCAAGCTTGTACCGCATTTATGCCGACACCCGATTTTCAAAAGACAAGGCTCCATACAAAACGCATTTCGGAATCCGATTCAGCAGAGCAACCGCTCAATTGCGCGGCGGATACTATTTTCACCTGGAACCTGGAAACAGCTTTATGGCCGGAGGTTTCTTTTCTCCAAATCCGGATGATTTAAAGCGAATTCGTACCGATATCCATTTGAATTACGAAGATTGGAACGAGATTCTAACCCAGCCTCCCTTCCTGGAGACTTTCGCGGAATTACGCGGTGAGGGTGTAAAAACAGCGCCAAAAGGATTTGACAAAGATCATCCGGCTATTGAACTCTTGCGTAAAAAACAATTTTTAGTGAGACATGATTTTACCGACAGTGAAGTGCTGCAATCAGACTTCGTGGAGAAACTGGATCAAACGTTCCGGGAACTTCGTCCTTTTTTGGATTATATGAGCGAGGTGTTAACGACAGATTCGAATGGACAGGCAATACTCTGAAAAAGTATTCTGAGCTAGCTTTTTGTTTTCACTTATTACAAGTCCACCAAGGATGGAAGTCATTTAATCAAACACCGCTTCCAAATCACTGCGCTCATTTTTAGGCACACGGAATAGCATCACTAATCCAACAACGAAGAAAAATGCAATGGACACAACTGAAAAGCGCATGTCATTGAAAACAATCTCCATCGTTCCGAAGAATAAGGTTCCTGTTACGATACCAATCTTCTCCGTTGCATCGTAAAACGAGAAATAACTAGCATGATCTTCTGTTTCGGGAAGGTATTTGGAATAGGTAGAACGAGCCAATGCCTGAACACCACCCATTACAATTCCTACAGCACACGCTAATCCATAGAATTGAACTGGTGTTGCGATCACAAAAGCAGCTGCACAGACTCCCAGCCAGATAACCAGAGAAATTCCCAATGTTTTTATATTACCAATTCTTCCCGACAAGCGTGACATGATAAATGCTCCCGCTGCTCCTAATAGTTGTATCAATAAAATGGCAATGATTAATCCGCTGTCATCCACTTTCCCATCCTTAACCGGCCAGGATATTTCCTTTTTTGCGAAGAATGTAGCCATCAACATAACAGTCTGAACACCAGTGTTGAAGAAGAAAAATGAAGTTAGATAACGTTTCAGGCGTTTTGTCTTCCGGAATTCTGCAAAGACGGTTTTCAATTCCTTGAATCCTTTCCAGATATATCCCTTTTCTTTCACGCGTATTGAAGAGGTATTCGGTAAGACACGGTATGTAAATTGAGAGAAACCAACCCACCATAATCCTACTAAGATAAAACAATAGGAAACCGGCATTGCTTCTTTTACGTCCAGCGTAGCAGGATCATCAAAAAAAGAAAAGATCGGAACCTTAATTAAAATCAAACAAAGAACCAATAATACCATGGATCCTATATATCCCATTGAAAATCCACGGGCTGAAATCTTATCCATGTCTTGTTTAGGTGCGATTTCCGGCAAATAGGAGTTGTAAAAAACCAAACTATTCCAAAAACCGATGCTTGCAAAAAATAAAGAAAGCATTGCAACTTCCAATAAACCATCCCGCATCAGATCGGTGAAGAAATAAAGAGACATACAGGATGCGGCCCCTAAATAACAGAAAAACTGTAAGAAACGCTTCTTATTTCCCCGATAATCAGCAATTCCGGAAAGAAATGGAGATGAAAAGGAAACGATCAAAAAAGATGCAGAAAGTACAAAGCTCATTAAAGCAGAATTCGGAATATGCATCCCGAAAAAGTCTACCATTACTTCTTCTCCTGCTTTCAATTGTGAGGGATCCAAATCCGCCCAAGGCTTTGCAGGATTTTTCTCTGACAGGTACTGTTTCGTTGTCACCGTATCGTAAAAAATAGGGAAAATCGCTGAGGAAATCACCAAATTGTAAACCGAGTTTGCCCAGTCATACATGACCCACCCTCGGATTACTTTTTTATCGCCTTTCTGTATCGCCATAGCCGGTTTTTAAGCTGTTACCTGGTTGACGTAATCGTTCAGGTAAGCAAAATAAGAAGTTAGATTTCCGTTCAAGTCTGTTTCGGAACCTCTTCCGATGATGTTATCGGGATCGTCACCAAACAAATGCGGAAAAACAGATTTGATCAATTCATTTCCGAAATCTTCGGAAGCATCTTTGGGTAATTCGCATGGTAAATTATCAACCGCCATTACCATAACAGCTCCATCTTGCTTCCAGTCGCATTCCTGTCCTGTTTCCGGATCGTATCCATAGAAAGGATCTGCAATTTTGGAAGGACGCAGCGTAGATGCAATCGGCCCCTGAATATCACAGGAAACGTCTGCGATGACCTTTATCTTGTTTTTATCGGATTTTAAATCTTCTTCGGTAAGGATAAACGGTGATTTGTTGCTCCAAAAATGACAGGCTACATAAACATCTGCCTCTTTAGAATATTGCCCGAAACTGGATTCGTAAAGATCCGGCGTGCTGTAAAATTCTTGTTTGCTGAATGGTTTTCCATCTTTACGCTGGTAATAATCTTCTATTTCCAAATGTGTGAAGACCGGTGTGTCAAATTTCTCGCTCAAAAACTCTTCCGGGCCCACTTCTGTAAACGGAAGCAAATCCATAATCTCACGTGCTCCGTAACCTACTCTTCCGAAACCTGTCAGGACCAGTTTCATATCTGAAGGAAATACTGCTTTATGTAATTCGGCTTCCATATCCTTTCTGCCGGAACATTCGTTGGCAGGTTTTAAATGAAAGGCATTTGTTTTTTCTCCGTATGCACGAATTCCGTTGTAAGCGCCTACAATTCCTGCATAACGCCCGAAACCAATGATACGTTTATTGTCTTTTGACTTCAGTACTTCGTAATCGATCAGCTGGATTTTCTTTTCCAGAATCGCGCGGAGTAAATTGCGGTTATAAGGCTGTTTTTTAATCGTATGAGAAAAGAAGAGGAATTTTTTCCCGGGAATCAAATCAGTAATATTTACTTCCTTTACTCCCATGATGATGTCACAATCCGACAAATCTTTCACTACTTCAATTCCTTCGGCACTATATTCTTCATCTCTGAATGCACGGATATCACTTTCCTGGACAAGTACTTTGACTTGTGGAAATTTCATTTCAACCAGTTTACATTGCTTTGGCGTAAGTGGAACCCGTTTATCTGGCGGCACTTTTCCTTCACGTATAATGCCCAATTTCACTTGATTCATGTTGTGTTAAAATTCTTTTATTGGTTCAGGAAGGAGAAAGTTATCTATAAATTCTCTCACGACTCCCGTACCACCATTTTTTGTTAGTACAATATCTACTTCTTTCTTGACTTCCTGAACAGCATCTTTCGGACAGGCAGTCAGCCCGATTTCACGCATAATGGACAAATCATTCACGTCATCACCAATCATTGCTACTTCATCCAAAGTAATGGATAATTGCTCACACCATTGTCTTAGAATGGTGATTTTCTGATCGCGGCCAACATACACATGTTTGATACTCAGTGTTTCAGCTCTGTATCGAACCATTTTATCTGTAAATGCCGAAGAAATGATTCCACATAGCAATCCACCTTCCTGGGCTTTCATAATACCCATTCCGTCTTTGGAATTGTATTTCTTTACCTGGTCTCCCAATTCGGTATAATACATTCCGCCATCAGTCATTACTCCATCTACATCCAAAATCAATAATTTGATCTTTTCAATTTTGGATTTCAGATGATCAAAAACAAATAAAGGTTTGAAAAGCAGGGAGTAAAAATCCACCTCGTACTCTTCGGCAACTGCCTCCAAATCCAGGATCGACAATTCAGTGACTCCATCCACGTCAAAATCTTTCAGCATTTGATAAAAATCAACACCGAACTTTGCGCAAAGGCCTTTTATATTTTGTTCTAAAAACAAGGTTAAACCAGTTTATATCCAACGCTTGCCGCAATCGGATTCAATGTTTGTAATAATTGCTTGAATTCTTCGTGGTTCAACTGCTGAGAAGCATCTGACTTGGCAACTTTCGGGTTCGGATGAACTTCTACCAACAATCCGTCAACTCCCAAGGCAATACAAGCTCTCGAAAGTCCTGCAACTCCGTAAGCGTAACCCATAGCGTGGCTCGGATCCAGGATTACCGGAAGATTCGTATAATGTTTCAACCATTCTACTCCGCACAAATCCAATGTAAAGCGCGTTCCGGTTTCAAACGTACGAATTCCGCGTTCACACAAAAGCACGTTTTCATTTCCACCGGAAAGAACGAACTCTGCTGCCTGAACAAACTCCTGCAAAGTAGTTCCGAAACCACGTTTGATTAAAACTGTCTTTTGTGTTTTTGCACAGGCACGTAAAATTCCCTGGTCATACATCGCTTTTGCACCAACCTGGATCACATCCGCATGCTCAATAATTTCATCAATATGTGTTGCATCACGCGCTTCAGTAACGACGGAAAAACCATATTCTTCGCGCATTTTTGCAAGTAATTTCAAACCATCCAATCCCATTCCCTGGAAACTGTACGGACTTGTTCTTGGCTTGTAGCAACCGCCACGAAGTGATGTTAAGCCCAATCCTTTCAATAATTCGGAAGATTCCCGGATCTGTTCTTCTGATTCCACAGAGCAGGGCCCGGAAATTAGAATGGTATTTCCTGATTTTCCTCCAACAGTTACATTTCCTACTTTTACTTCACGCGTTTCGGAACGGTAATTTCGCGAAGCCAGCTGCATGTCATTTGGAAACACCCAATGTTCCTCTGTTACTGCTTCCAAAGCCGCAGGAACTTCTTTCACACCGGAACCTGTTACCAATACATTTACCCCTTGAGAAATCAAATGGAATGCTTTATTTTCCGCAGCCAATTTAGCCGCATCAGTTGAACTTACTGATTTTTTTAAATGAATGATCATATTTCCCCTTTAATCAGGTTTACGAATGTTAAAATCCCTTTTGCTTTATTATTTTGATCCACAACGGGTAAATAAAGAATCGGGAAAGGATATTTTTTTATTTGTTGTAGTAAATCGTTCACAGTTGCTGTTTCAAAAATCACCAAAGGCTTGGCATTCATGATCTCAGCAATAGATTCGTTATTTAGATTTCCACCTGTACGGATCAAACTCTTGCGAATGTCTGCATTGGAGATCAATCCTCTCAAATTAGCAGTTTCGTCCACAACCAGTGTAAAACCCAACTTTCCGTCTTCAATTTCATTCAACACGGCCGAAATGGTTGCGTTTTCTCCAATTGCAGGAGATTCTGTCACCGGGATCATAAAATCTTTTACCAAAAACTGGGAATCTACGTTTCGTTTTGTCAGATCCATCAAAGCATGTCCAACACTTGGCGCATTGAACAAATAAGATCCGGAAACGGAAGTATGAACTCCCATATTTCTTAAAATAAAAGAAACTTCTCCATTTACTCCCCCGTCTACATGAACCGATTTTGAGGGATATTTCTTTTGAAAATCACGAATCTTTTTAAAATTCACCGCATCAAAAACACCACCGCTTTGACCCGGAATCGTTGCCATGATCAAAATGAAGTCGAAAGTGCTGTATTTATCAAATGCTTCAATCGGAGTTGGAGTAATGACTGCTAATCCTTTCTTTCCTTTGATATCGGAAGGAATAATCAATTCTTCTTCCAGATCTTCCACCTGGAAAGTCACATATTCAACCGGAACCGCACGAAGCAGATCGTAATATTTCGATGGATTTTTAGTAATGATATGCAAGTCGATTGGAATGTTGCACCAAGTCCTTACTTTACTGATATCTTCAAAAACCGAAGGATCGTCATTACAATCAACATGCAGCAAATCTACATGGTGAGCGGCCAGATCTTTGATCGTTTCCGACAGTTCACGTTTCTTATCCGAATAAATCGAAGCAGATATTCTCATAAGACAAAAATAACGAAAGTATTCCCTATACAACTCCTATTTTCAGAATGATATTAACAAGAGTTTACACAAAAGCGAACCAGAATTTAACATCCGGTTTGATTTATTACTTCCTGATAGATTGTAAAAATCAAGTGGCTTTTTAGGACAAAAACCGGACAGCCTGTTTTGGTGTTGGAAGTGCACAAAAAGCAGGGGCCAATCGCATCCTTCGTTTAGCAATCATGCTGTAAATACCATCGCGGATAAATCCCGGACAAAGCCAGCCTATCTTTCCCAGGTTATACGGAAACTTCAAATGGTTCAATACTTTCAGTGCAGCTGTGGAACGTTTGTTCAACTTCTCCCCGTCCCAAAAATAAAAGGTCGACAGATCAATTTCATCGATTCCGTGTTTTTTGAAAAACGACTTTGCAAAATCACTTTGAAGTGCACAAAAATGAATTTCGGAGTTTTTCTCCTTGTTGAGCACAAACTGAACTGTTTTATTACAAAAACCACAATCGCCGTCGTAAAATATGATGGGTTTATCCATGTAAACAAAGATACGAAATAGAAAGAGAATCGTATTTTTGAGGAGAAGTATTCGTAGAGGGGCAGCATTTGACTTATTTACCAAGAGGAACACAAGGGACACAAAGTTATTGGCAGAAGCATTGTAATTAAAGCTCACCAAGTGATTTTGTGGATGTGAGCTAAAGCTCCGAATGGCTTGGATTATATAATTGAATTAAAAACTAGAAAATGAATTTTGGAATTTTACTCTCCGGGTCCGGAGTATATGATGGTGCAGAAATCCAGGAGGCCGTCTTGAGCATGCTTGCCGTCTCTGAAGCCGGCGACACTTATACGTGTATTGGTGTGGACGCAGATCAGTTTCATGTTATTAATCACCTGACGGGCGAACCCATGAATGAATCGCGAAACATGCTGGTTGAAGCAGCACGCATTGCACGTGGAAACATTGTTCCGATCCAGGATATACAGCCGGCAGATTTAGACGGATTGATCATTCCGGGCGGATTTGGAAGTGCGAAAAATTTCACGAAATGGGCTTTTGAAGGTCCGGAAGGAACGATTTTGCCTGAAGTGAAATTGCTGCTTGTTAACCTGGTAAATGTGGGCAAACCAATTGCAGCATTGTGCGTAAGTCCGGTAGTTTTGGCCAAAGCTTTGGAAGGTTCGGATATCCATCCGTCTTTGACTTTGGGAACAACTGCGGAATCTTCTCCTTACGATATTGAAGCATTTTCGCAAGGATTGGAAAAAACAGGTGCAGTAACTACTTACAAGTCAGTGAGAGAAATCCATGTTGATCCTGCCAATAAAATCATAACGGCCCCTTGTTATATGATGGATGCAAACATCAGCGAAGTTTGGAAGAATATCCACCAGGCAGTCAGCGAATTGAAAAAACTGGCTTCTTTATGATCCCGAATTATTCCCAAAGATCTAAATTTTACCAGGAATCTGTTAATCAAATCAATAAACAGCTTCGTTTAATTGGCTGGTCGCGGTTATTTGCTCTAATAATTTCAGGGACTGGTTTTTACTTTTCAAAAAGCGAAAACGGACTTCCTTATTTAATAGCGGCAATTATTTTTCTGGTGATTTTTGCTTTTTTGGTAAATCTGCATTTCAAAGTCAAACGGAAACTTCAGGTTGCTGCTGCTTATCTGTGGCTGAATGAATCGGAACAGGTGTTTTTAAAGGAAGGAAAGCCTTATTATCCGGACGGAAAAGAGTTTACAAATACAAAACATCCGTACTCTTTTGATATAGATCTGTTTGGCCCGTTTTCCTTATTTGAGCACTTAAACCGTACCTCAACCATTATTGGAAGTGAAAAACTAGCCGCTTCCCTGCTTCAAACTCAAAGCGAAGATTCTCTCAAGAATTCCCAGGAATCCATCGCTGAAATAGCCGAAGATTTGGAATGGCGTCAAGCTTTCCAGGTTTATGCGAAACTGGGCAAAGACAGCCAGGAGATTCGAACTTATATCGAACATTGGCAGGATTCCAACCAATCGCTTTCCATTGTTTCGAGCATTCTTGCTTTCATTTTCCCGGCATTGGGATTGACAACCATGATCTTACTTTATCAAACCGGACAAGTTTATTGGTTCAATGCCGGAGTGATTCTAGCAGTTGTAAACATCTTATTATTTGGTGCAATTGCAGGGAAAATCCGAAAAGAGATCGGGAAAACCGAACGCATCGGTGAAGCACTTTTAGCTTACAGCGAAATGCTGCAAATGATTGAAAAACGTCAGTGGAAATCAGCCCGCTTGCAGGAAATCCATTCGAAAGTTCATTCCAAAAACCAGGCTGCGAGTTCTTTACTGAAAGAGGCTTCACGGATTTATCAAAACATGGACACGATCAATAACGGACTGGCTGTTTTTATGTTGAACGGTACGATCCAGTTTCATGTGCATATTTTCCGTCAATTGGTGAAATGGAAAAAGAACCACCGGGAATCTATCAGTCAGTGGATCGAGCAGATTGCAGAAGTGGAAAGCCTGCTTTCCTTCAGTAATTTCAAGGTAAACAACCCTGAATACTGTTTTCCAACAATCAATAAAGAACAGATTTCATTTGAAGAATTGGGACATCCGCTGATTTCCAAAGACAAACGTGTTTGTAATTCCATTTCTTTCGACCAGGAACGCTTTGTGATCCTTACCGGTTCGAACATGTCGGGGAAAAGTACTTTCCTCCGAACACTTGGAATTGGAGTCATTTTATCGAATGCCGGATCAGTTATCCCAGCTCAAAGCGCACAGTTCTACCCTATTCCTTTATTGGTTTCCATGCGTTTAAGCGATTCCCTGGAAGAAAGCACTTCTTATTTCTTTTCAGAAGTAAAACGCCTGAAGCTGATTATCGATCACCTGAATAATGGCCCGGCTTTTGTGCTTTTAGATGAAATTTTGCGTGGAACCAATTCGGATGACAAGCAAAATGGTACGATAGGAATTGTGGAACAAATGGTTCGCCTGAATGCCATCGGAATGATTGCAACGCATGATTTGGAGGTTTGCGAAACCACATTGTCACATCCTTCGTATTTAAGGAACAAGTGTTTTGAAGTGGAAATCCGGGATAACGACCTGTTTTTTGATTACAAACTTCGAAACGGAATTTGTCAAAATAAAAGCGCAACGTTCATTATGAAAAAATACCAGATTATATGACTACAAGATTCGTCCTCACCCTGTTATTGATTTTGCCATTTACTTTATTGGCCCAGCTAACCGACATTTCAGATAAATTATCCGAAAACAAAGGCAATCTGAGTGGTTTCATTCATGAGCCAACTCAGAAATTTGACGGAAAACGTCCTTTGGTATTGGTGCTTCATGGCTGTAACCAGAATGCAAAAGAAATTTCCCAGGAATCAGGCTGGAACGAACTGGCTGACTTCGCCGGATTTTACGTCATTTACCCGGAACAAAGAAACGCCAACAACATGTTCCGCTGTTTCAATTGGTTCTTAAAAGATGACCAGGAAAAGGACAAAGGAGAAGTTGCCAGTATCCATGAAATGGTCCGATATGCTGTTTCTCATTATTCCATTGATGAATCCCAGGTTTACATTTACGGAGTAAGCGCCGGAGCTATGATGAGCGTGAGCTACATGGCTTGTTACCCAAACGAAATCAAATCGGGCGCAGCTTTTGCCGGGTCTTCTTATAAACAAGTCGATTCACCCATGCAGTCTTTCGCCGAAATGAGAAAACCAAGTGTTTTCAGTGACGATACACTTCGTGAAAGATTGTATTCCCAAGATCCGCTTTACAAAGGTGAATTTCCGCAATTGATTGTTGTTCATGGAACCGGAGATAAAATTGTGAATTATGGAAACAGCGAAGTCCTGGTGAAGCAATGGAAAACAGCATTCGAAATCGTTTCGGAAAGTGAAGAAAAAGTAAAGGTCGGAACCAATTCCCCCATAATCACACGCAAAGAATACAAAGACGGGAAGAACCGTCCGGTGATCATTTTTTACACCGCCGATGATTGGGGACATTACTTATTGATCGATCCCGGCCCGTCGCCAAAACAAGGCGGAATGGTTTCCAATCACGCCAAAGACGGCGATTATTTCAGCACCTATCAAATAGCAAACGACTGGAACCTGGTGAAGTAAATTGAAAATTGAATCATGGTAAGGAACTGTGCTGCCGCTTGTTGTTCTTCCCATGCCATAGCTGGCTCTCATCGAAAGCTTTGCTTTCTATCCTTTCAATTATTCAATTGTCAATCGTCAATTCCCTTAACAAGTTATTAACCTCGAAACAGAAGCAATAACCAACGAATCAGCGCGTTAAGAAGTATTGGTCAAAGTATTTGTTCTTATCCTGTTAATATTTATCCCGAAAAAAGGGTGAATTTCTGACGGATACATGTACTTTTGCACCGAAATAAGTTAGCCGCTTGGGCAAAACAAAAAGACATTTTATGAATGAATTTGGTAAACGAGGAAAAAACGCCGATTTAAAAGCAACTATCGGATTAGAAAATCTCGGTAACGTATTTTGGAATTTAACTCCGGCAGAATTAGTAGAAGACACTATCATCGGTGGTCAGGGTGTATTATCAGACACTGGTGCTATTGCGATTGAAACAGGTGAATTCACTGGTAGATCTCCAAAAGATCGTTTTGTTGTCCGCGACGCTAACACAGAAGAAAGCGTTTGGTGGGGGGATGTTAACATTCCTGTTTCAACCCAACAATTTGATGCGTTATACAACCGCATGAAGTCTTATTTGATCGAAAAAGACGTTTATGTTCGTGATGCTTACGCTTGTGCTGACGATAAATTCAGAATGAACATTCGTGTAACAACTGAATTCCCATGGTCAAACATGTTTGCTTACAATATGTTCCTGCGTCCGACAGATGCTGAGATCGAGAACTTTGACGCAGAGTGGAACATTGTTTGTGCTCCGGGATTCAAAGCTGATCCTGCAATTGACGGAACACGCCAGTCGAATTTCGCAATTTTGAACTTCACTCGTAAAATGATCATCATTGGTGGTACAGGTTACACAGGTGAGATCAAGAAAGGAATTTTCTCTGTATTGAACTATGTTTTGCCACACGAGAAAAATGTACTTTCTATGCACTGTTCTGCAAACGTTGGTGAGAATAACGATACAGCTATTTTCTTTGGTTTGTCAGGAACAGGAAAAACAACTTTATCTTCAGATCCGAATCGTCGTTTGATCGGTGATGATGAGCACGGTTGGTCAGACAATACGGTATTCAACTTCGAAGGAGGTTGTTACGCAAAAACGATTGATCTTTCGAAAGAAAAAGAACCGCAAATTTATGATGCAATCAAGTTTGGTGCAATCTTAGAGAACATTGGTTTCCATGAAGGAACTTCAACTCCTGATTACACGGACGGTTCTATCACAGAAAACACGCGTGTTTCTTACCCAATCGATTTCATTGATAATATCATGGTTCCTTCCATCGGATCAGGGCCAAAAAACATTTTCTTCCTGACTGCTGATGCATTTGGTGTACTGCCTCCAATCTCTCGTTTGACGAATGAGCAGGCAATGTACCACTTCATGTCGGGTTACACCGCAAAAGTTGCTGGAACTGAGGTTGGTATTACTGAGCCAACAACTACTTTCTCCGCTTGTTTCGGAAAAGCATTCTTACCGCTTCACCCAGCGAAATATGCTAAATTATTGGGTGAGAAATTACAGGGAACTGATATCAAAGTTTGGTTGATCAACACTGGTTGGTCGGGTGGATCTTATGGTGTTGGAAGCCGTATGAAATTATCTTACACACGTGCAATGATTACTGCAGCATTGACAGGAAAACTGGATAACGCTGTTTACGAAACTTTGCCTGTATTCGAATTATCATTCCCTACTTCTTGTCCGGATGTGCCAAGTGAGATTTTAAATCCGCGTGAAACCTGGGCAGATAAATCAGCATACGACAAAACTGCCAACCATTTGGCTGATCAGTTCGTTAAGAACTTTGAACAGTATGCGGCAGAAACATCAACTGATATTTTAGCTGCAGCGCCGAAAGTGACTGTTTAAGCTAGTTTTATTATTTAGTTAAAGGCTCTTTCCACAGCGGAGAGGGCCTTTTTCTTTTTGAATTTACCGCAAAGCTGAATGAGTAAAAAACATGCTCCTTTCTCATCCGATTGAATTATTAAAAAAGCTTAATAATCACTTCAATATCTTTCTTTGCTGTAATTTTCCTCCTTCAAATTTTAAATGCTAAATGAACCAAACTTCACCTACTCTTGTTTTAAACGAGGGTAAAACATTAAACTACCTGATTCCTGTACTGATTTGCGGTATTGCTTCTCTCATCAGCTTCGTATTCTTTCTCCCTTTGGGGATGCTGCTGGCTTTGACCTGTATTTCACTTGCTTTAATAGAGTCCGGACTGGAATTCAATGCCGGAACAATGGAATACCGGAAATTTCAATCACTTTTCGGACAAACCTGGGGAAGCTGGGTTCAAATCAAAGACCCTGAAAGTTTTCATTTGCGCTTATCGGTTGAAAGCAATACGTACCGAACTCCAATGATTTCAGCTCCGGCTTTTTATGGAAACTCCCCCACCGCTTCATCCAAATCAATCACCTATGATGTGCAGGTTCTTACAAAAAACGGTCAGCATCTGGATATTTACGAGTTCTCAAGCTACATCATGGCCCTCAAACTCGTGAAGCATTTACGAGCTCTGGAATCCGTTGAGGTCATTGATCATGTTGCGCTGAAACTCGAAGAAAATTACGAAAAACGCATGAACAGAAGAAGATAAATGATTAAGTTTATGTTCATGAAAGCGCTTCTTTTTTCACTGATCTGTTTGGGTTCATTCGCAGGGAATGCACAGCTTGATTTCACCAAATTGTCGGATAGCTCTTACATTTTTACCACTTATCAAACTTACAAAGATGTACGTATTTCGGCTCATGGGTTTTTAAAGATCACTTCCGGAAGCGTGGTGATGATCGATACTCCGTGGGATACTACTCAATTTCAGCCATTATTGGATTCTATTGATTTGAAATTCCATAAAAAAGTAGAGTTGGTGATCTCCACCCACTGGCACGAAGACCGTTCTGCCGGATTGGAGTTTTACAAAAACAAGGGAATAGCCACCTACAGCACTTACGCTACTAAGAATCTATGCGCAGAGAATCATTTCCCACAAGCTCAATACACTTTTGAAGGCGATACCACTTTCAATATTCACCATACGGTTTTCGAAACATTTTATCCCGGCGCCGGACATACTTCAGACAATATTGTGGTTTATTTTCCAAGCGAAAAAATCCTGGTTGGCGGTTGTTTCATCAAATCCGTTGAAGCCGAAGACTTAGGAAATCTTTCTGATGCCAATATCGGTATGTGGCCAATTGCTGCTAAAACGCTGATCAAAAAGTATCCCAAGGTCAAAATCGTTATTCCGGGACACCAAAAAATTGCTCCGGGTAAAAAAGCTTTGAAACACACGCTTAAACTGGCAAAAAAGAAATACAAAGGTCGTAAGCAGGATAAGAAAAAGGCGAAGCATTAAATACATGTCCCAAATCTTCAAACAGCATCTTCAAAAATTCATCTCCGTTTCCGACGAAGAGTTTGAATCTATTTTGGAATCCTTCAAGACGATAACTGTTTCTAAAAAGGAAATCCTGCAGCAGGAAGGAAAATTATGCCGCTACCAATACTTTGTATTAACCGGCTGTCTGCGAAAATTCCTGGTTAATGATAAAGGTGTTGAAGTAGCCACGGAATTCGCTTTGGAAACCTGGTGGCTTTCTGAAAACCGGGCTTTTGAATATCAATCGGAAGCATTGTTCAGTATCCAGGCTGTTGAAAATTCGGAAATCCTGACTATTGATTCCCTATCGATGGAAAAACTCTACCGGGACTTTCCAATTATGGAACGCTATTTCCGTTTTGTTTACCAACGTGCTTTTGCAGCTTATCAAATGCGCATCAAGTATTTATATACCATGTCGAAAGAAGATTATTTCTTTCATTTTTACGATTCTTACCCGGAATTCGTGCAACGGGTACCTCAATATTTATTAGCTTCTTTCCTCGGGCTCACTCCTGAGTATCTAAGCGAATTGAGAAGAAAAAAGCGTTCTTAAACCAGTTTAAGATTTTTCCGTTTTTAGTTCCTGAAATTTGTTTCATCATTAAAATCCTGATGATGAATGTCAGGATGTAAACAGACAAAAAATGGAAAAGAGAATCAACATCTTGGAAACGGAACCGGCAGCAACAAAAGCAATGTACGGTCTGCAAGCTTACATTGACAAAAGTACTTTGACAAAAATTCACCAGGAACTCATTAAAATACGCGCTTCACAGATCAATGGCTGTACTTATTGTATCGATATGCACACGAAAGAAGCGATGAAACACGGAGAAACTATTCAGCGTATCGTTTTGTTGGATGCCTGGAAAGAAGTCAATGAACTTTACACCAAAGAAGAGCGTGTGATTTTGGCATTGACGGAATCAGTAACGCTGATCTCACAGGAAGGAATTCCGACAGCTCTGTACAAAGAGGCCAGTGAGATTTTTGATGCGAACTATTTAGCGCAAATCCTGATGGCAATTGTTACAATCAATGCATGGAACCGAATTGCGATCAGCGGGTTGTTTCAGCCAGCTGAATAGCGCACGGAAGATAATCCGCAAATTTTCTGCCACAGATGCACAGATAAAAAGCGAGCTTACCAGTCTCGCTAGTGCTTACTTCCAATTGAAAAACAAAAGAGACGATCAGCCCAGCTGACATCTCCAAATATCTGTGCATCTGTGGTGAAAATAAGAACAGGTTGAGCATTATCACAGAAAAACAATTATTTTAGCCTTTATGGCTTACTATTTGAAATTCAGTCTCTCATTCCTGCTTCTTATCTTAACCGGCAACAGCAACGCTTCCTCCATTCGCCAAATCATTTCAAAAATAGAAAGCGATCTAAAAGTGAAGGTCGTATACAACCAAAAAGTCGAAGACTCCTGGTCATCCATCTTCTATGAAAATTGCGATGATTCTCTTGAAACCAAACAATACCTGGTTTCACTTCAAAAAGAATACGCCAAATATCCGAAGGGTTATTTTCAGTTGGCCGGAGTCAACCGAATTATTCTTGGCAAGAAAATGCGATTCGGCGAGCAATACAGAGCTGCAATTCCCGATCCTTACCTGAATTCTCTCTTTTTATCTATAGACGGAGCTTATGGTGCCAAAGGCGAAACGTATTTAATTCACGTCATGCACCACGAACTGCATCATTGCACGGAATATGCCATGTGGAAAGACATGAATTACGTGTGGGACCTTTGGGCGAAAACAAACAACCCAACCTTTGTTTATATGAACGGAGGTTCAGATGCCTATGAAAACCTGGAGATCGACTGGTATTCCATGACTCATCCTAAGCAAGGATTCATCAATCTTTATTCCACCACTGCGCAGGAAGAAGACCGCAGCGAATTAATGGCATTGATCATGACGGATACGGAACGTGAATTCATCTTTCAATATTATCCGGATGATGAGATCCTTCAGAAGAAATTAGTGCTTTTGTTAGATCAGCTGAATGAGTTTTCACAGAACAATGATAATTTCTGGATGAATAACATGGCGGACTTGGTCTTGCAAAAATGATCAGAAATAGACTTCCGGGATAAGTGTCCGCTGCGGCGGGACCTCCTGTTACCTTGGTAATTAATTGTGCCAACAAAAAAATCCCCCGCCATTACTGACGAGGGATTTCATTTTATTGTGGTAGCTAACAATTAATCGAGATCTGTAACTAACTGATGTTTCTCGATCAACTTCCTCAAATTAATCAACGCATAACGCATTCTTCCCAAAGCTGTATTGATGGAAATATTTTCCATTTCAGCGATATCCTTGAAAGAAAGATCCTGGAAAATGCGTTTTTCAATAATCTCTTTCTGAGTTTCCGGTAAATGCTGGATCAGATCGATCATTTGTTTCTCTAATTCCGTTTTGGAAATGCTTTGCTCAATATTCAATTCATCCATTTTCAGGATAGAAAAGATATTGAAGTCTTCGCTTTTCGCATTGCGCTCGCTGATCAGCTTCATTCTTCCGTGTTTACGGAAATAATCGATCACCAGGTTTTGTGCAATACGCATCGCCCATGGCAGGAATTTTCCTTCTTCGTTATAATTACCCAGCTTCAAGGTCTGAATAATCTTCACGAATGTTTCCTGGAAAATATCTTCAGCGATTTCGCGCTCACGGATTTTATGATAAATGGAACGGAATATTTTGTCTTTATGACGCATCAACAAAACTTCAAAAGCTTGTTCGTTTCCTTCTAAATAATTATGTATAAGGACTTGATCGTCTAGGAATTTCATAGCCATAATTCTACTCTTAAAGGTGTAACCCAGTTGTTTATTAACAGTTTTAAAGTAGAATTCTTTCTATAGGCTCTATGAATTATTTTTTGGAAAGATAGAACTTTTCCATACAAAATCAAAAAAAATCTTAAAAAATGCGAATTGAAACCCGTTAATTCCTGTTTTTTTGATCACAAACCCGTGTTTTGAACGATCAAATGGATGCAGCGAATTATCATTTCAATCCGGACTTAACTTCCGCTGCATTATAAACTTTGTTAAGGGTCGCAAATAACTTCAAAATACTCGGTACAAATTCGGAATTCACAACCCGGAATTCGGAATTAATCGCGAAATTTGTACTATGTCCGAAAGATACATTCACATCAAAGGCGCACGCGTCAATAACCTTAAAAATCTGGAAGTTAAGATAGAACACGGCAAGTTTACTGTCATTACAGGACTGTCGGGTTCCGGGAAATCTTCCTTAGCATTCGATACACTTTACGCAGAAGGGCAAAGACGCTATATTGAAAGCTTGTCTTCCTATGCACGACAATTCCTCGGGAAATTAGACAAACCCGAAACGGATTTCATCAAAGGAATTGCACCTGCGATCGCGATCCAGCAAAAAGTCATTACCAATAATCCAAGATCAACAGTTGGGACTACAACCGAAATTTACGATTACCTCAAAATATTATTCGCACGGATCGGAAAGACCTTCTCACCTGTTTCAGGAAATGAGGTCAGGAAAGATTCTGTGACAGATGTTATCAATTATATCGCAGGTTTAGAGAACGACATTCGTTTATTAATTGCCGCTCCTTTTCCTTCGCTGGAGAAATACGGAATTGAAAAGACCTTGAAATTATTGAAAGAACAAGGATACGTGCGTATTTTGCACAACCACGAACTGAAACAACTGGAAGATTTAAGTCCGAAAGACCTGAAAGTTTCCGATTCGATCATGATTGTTGTAGACAGGGTTGTGACTCAGGAACTGGACCAAGATTTTTCCGGAAGATTGGGAGATTCTATCCAGCTGGCTTTTATGGAAGGCCATGGAGATTGTTCGATTATTCAAATGGGAAGTATGGAAGAACAGACGTTTTCCAACCGTTTCGAACTCGACGGAATGACTTTCGTGGAGCCTTCTCCTCACCTATTCACCTTCAACAATCCGTTTGGAGCATGTAAAACCTGTGAAGGTTACGGTTCTATTATAGGTGTTGATCCTAATCTGGTCATTCCCGATCCAAGTCTCAGTGTTTACGAAGGTGCTGTTGTTCCCTGGAAAGGTGAAGTGATGAGTGAATACAAAGATGAATTGGTTCGTAATGCCAGAAAATTCGATTTTCCCATCCACCGTCCGGTGGAAGAATTAACGGAAGAACAAGTAGAAATTCTTTGGAATGGAAACAGCCACTTTGCAGGAATCAACGGCTTTTTCAAATTTGTAGAAAGCCAATCCTATAAAATTCAATACCGCGTTCTCCTTTCGCGATACAGGGGAAAAACGCTTTGCCCGGAATGTCACGGAACACGTTTGAGAGAAGATGCCAATTACGTAAAAGTAGGCGGAATCAGTATCAAAGAACTGGTTTTGATGCCGATTGAAAATGCATTAACTTTCTTTGAGAACCTGGAAGTTGATCGGTTGGATTTGAAAATTACCAACCGCATTTTACCGGAAATTACCCAGCGACTTGCTTTCTTAACAGAAGTTGGACTGGGTTATTTAACACTGAATCGTGCTGCAAACACGCTTTCCGGAGGAGAATCCCAGCGAATTAACCTGGCAACTTCACTTGGAAGCAGTTTAGTTGGTTCCATGTATATTTTGGATGAGCCAAGTATCGGTTTACACCCCAGAGATACGGAAAGACTGATTGGTGTTTTGAAAAAGCTCCGAGATATCGGAAATACGGTAATTGTTGTAGAACACGAAGAAGACATGATGCTTCATGCCGACGAGATCATTGATATTGGTCCGGCAGCAGGAAAATTTGGTGGTGAAGTGGTTTTCCAGGGAAAATTTGATGCGCTGAAGAAAAACAATACGAGCCTTACTACCCAATATTTAACCGGAGTGCGTGAAATTCCGGTTCCGAAGAAACGCCGCAGCGGGAAAAACAAAATTTCCATAGTTGGTGCGAAAGAACACAACCTGAAAAATGTCTCAGTCGATTTTCCTTTAAACCGTATTGTAGCCGTTACTGGAGTCAGTGGTTCCGGGAAATCCACATTGGTCAAAGAAATTCTCTATCCGGGAATCCGTAAATACTTGGGTCAATTTGGTGATCACCAGGGAAATGTAAAACGTATTGACGGAGATCTTTCTACTATTTCGGAGATTGAACTGATCGATCAAAATCCGATCGGGAAGTCTTCACGAAGCAACCCGGTGACTTATGTAAAAGCATTCGATGATATCCGTGAATTGTTCGCAAAACAAAATGCAGCCAAACACAACGGCTATAAACCCGGATTCTTCTCCTTTAACGTAGAAGGCGGACGCTGTGAAATGTGTGAAGGTGAAGGAGTTGTAACTGTGAGCATGCAGTTTATGGCAGATGTTCATTTAGTATGCGAATCCTGCGGAGGAAGCCGCTACCGACAGGAAGCTTTGGAAGTGCATTATCGCGACAAGAATATTTCGGACATTCTAAACATGGATATTTCATCTGCCCTGGCCTTTTTCAAAGAAGGAACGGACAAACTGGAAGAAAAGATCGTTCAGAAAATTCAACCGTTGGAAGATGTTGGTTTGGGTTACCTGCAAATGGGACAATCCAGCAGTTCTCTTAGTGGCGGTGAAGCGCAGCGTGTGAAGCTGGCATCTTTCTTAATCAAAGGGGCACAAAAAACGAATAAAACACTCTTCATTTTTGATGAACCGACAACAGGTCTTCATTTCTACGATATTGAGAAATTATTGATCGCTTTCAATCGCCTGGTAGACGACGGTCATTCCATTATTGTCATTGAACACAACATGGACGTGATCAAAGCGGCAGACTGGATTATCGACATTGGTCCGGAAGGCGGAATGAACGGCGGAAACATCCAGTTTACGGGAACTCCGGAAGATTTAGTGAAAGAGAAAACCAATTATACAGGAATACACTTAAAGCATAAATTGAAGTGAATTTTTCAATAGGGATGGAAATTTTATTCTACTTAAAGCATTGATTTAAGCAACTCTTAAAAATCGATGAAACCAACATTTCACCCGACGAAATCTGCAAAAAATATAATGGTGATTGGGTAAGAAAAGAGAAAAACCTACCTTGCTTACATGATTATGAGGTTAAAAATAATATACTTCACACTATTCATTATTAGCGGGTTACAATCCTGTTCTACTGAATCAGAAGTGCAAGACCGGCCTGTTTCTTCGCTTTCCGTTAAGGACTATACCGCCGAAGAAGAAGCAGCTGGGCAGACGACGGCTTCGGCCGAAGATTTGAAGGTGCAGTTCCACGGTTGTAAAGCACATCAATAGAACCTTAACCGAATTTTGTACCGAAGCTTTAGTGGAGGTGTAGAATTGAAAACGACGAATAATTCAAGCTATTCGTCGTTTTTTGCGACTAATAGTTCACCTTCACTTCGTGCAATAACCGCAGAAGCCAGGCAATTCCCCAATACATTGACCGAAGTTCGCGCCATATCCATCAAAGCATCAATCCCTAAAATAATTCCGGCTTTTTCAACACTGATTCCCAAATGTTTGTAATCCATTAATGTGGTAGTCAGAATTACGAAAGAAGCTCCTCTTACTCCTGCTACACCTTTACTGGTTAGCATGAGTGTCAGGCAAATCGAAATCTGCTGTCCGATCGATAAGTCCACTCCACTCATTTGAGCCACGAAAACCGTTGCCATGGAAAGATAAAGCGTTGTACCGTCGAGATTAAACGAATAACCGGTTGGAATAACAAATCCAACAATCTTTTTGGAAATCCCGAATTTCTCCATGTTTTCCAATGCTTTCGGAAGAGCAGCTTCACTACTTGCGGTGGCAAAAGCAACAGATACGGGTTCTGTGACCGCTTTGAGGAATGCCCTGATCGGAACTTTCGACATGAGTGCAATCGGCAGTAATACTACCAATACAAAAATGATCAGTGTTACATATAAGGTGGCAACGAGTTTCATCAGGTTGGCCAGGACATCTGTTCCCGAATTGGCGACTGTATAGGCAATGGAACCGAAAACTGCCAGCGGGGCCACATACATGACCAGATCGGTAAACTTAAACATGACTTCCGATAGGCTTTCCATCCAGTTGAGCATCGTTTCTTTATGCTTCAGGTTCTGCACCAAACTCAAAGCAATGGCGAAGATCAATGAGAAAATAACAATTTGCAACACCTGGTTCTCTACAATTGATTTCGCAAAGTTCTCCGGGAAAATTTCTACCAAATGATCTTTTGGTTTTTCCAATTGAGCCAATAAATCAGTAGATTTTTCTTTCATTTTTTCAGAAACTTCCACTTGCTGCACACCTTTTCCTGCCTGGGAAATATTGATTGCCGCTAAACCTAAGAACAAAGCGAAAGTTGTTACTACCTCAAAATAGATAATACTCTTTAGTCCGATTCGTCCAACCTGTCTCAAACTGCTGTGCCCGGCAATTCCAACAACCAACGTAGAGAACAACAAAGGTGCAACAAGTGTTTTAATCAGTCGGAGAAAAATATCTCCGAAACGTTTTAATTCAAGAGAAAAATCCGGGAAGTCCAAACCAACTTCCACCCCGATTATCATGGATGAAAAGATCCAGATAGAAAGTTTTTTGCTATGTATAGCGTAAGCTATCAGCATTCCCATCAACAGGAACTTAATAATATGTCCGGTGTTGAATAAAACGTCTCCGCCCAATCGTTCAATATAAAACAATATGGCAATTACAAAATACAATCCGATGTAGTACAACAGGTTTCTACGATTCCTGAAAAGAAACCATCCACCGATACATCCGGCCATCATTGTTCCCGGAGCAATCAAAGTCATCGGATCAACCCCAGGATTAGTGATCTTTATTACCCCAAGAAGCACATAAAATAGAACGATCAGGATGCGGGTAATGAGTGTTTTGTTATTTTTCATAATGGGGAATTTGAACCGATTTTAGCTTCAAAACAGTAGTAGACATACTGTCGCTACAATTTGGAAGACACAAATTTAACAGGATAATGCTGAAAACAAAATGGTTTTTTTTTCGAAAAAAAGTGAATACATGGTGCTTGTCTAAGGAATATTTGTAATATTGCAACATCGTTATTAAAATCACATTGCTTTTCGCAAGTATTCAATCGAATACAAACAACTAGTCCAAAATTTTATATGAATAATAAAGACTTAGACGGTAAGTTATTACCAGAATTAAGGGAAATTGCTAAATCTCTTGGTGTGAAGAAAGTGGAATCATTCAAGAAAAATGAACTGATCGAACAGATCCAGGCAAATTCGGCAAGCACTACAACTACTACAGAACCTGCAGCTGAAAAGGCTCCGGCGAAACAAAAAGCAAAGAAAGCCCCTGAAACAAAAGCAGAGGCTACAGATTTGTTTTCTACTGAAACTCCGGAAGCACCGAAAGAAGAAGTGAAACGAGAAGCTAATACTGCTCCGAAGGAAAAACGCAAACGCGTCCCTAATGCAGTAGGAAGTTCTAATCCGACTGAAGTTAAAACGGAGGAATCTGCGCCGGAAGCTAAAACAGAAGATGCTCCTAAGTCAGAAGAAACTGCTGCTTCAACGGAAGAAAAGCCGAAGCCAAAACCTTTTGAACGTTTATTAAATAAAAAACCTCAAAACCAGAATCAGCAGGGACAGCGAAACCAGAACCCAAATCAAAATCGCCCGCAGAATCAAAATGCTCCAAGCGAAAATACAGGTTCTGTGAATCAAAATACTCCAAATCAGAATCCTCAAGCGAACCAAAATAATCCCGGAAATCAGGAGCGCCAGAACAATAACCAAAATCAGCGCAACCAAAATAACCCTGGAAATCAGGATCGCCAGAATAATAACAACAATCAACGCAATCAAAACAACCCGGGAAATCAACAAAATCGTCCGCAAAATCAGAATCAATCCCAACAAGAAGGGAAAGTGGATGAAGAAGCTTACGATTTGGTTGGAATTGTAACAGCTGAAGGTGTTCTGGAAGTAATCCAGGATGGTTACGGATTTTTACGTTCTTCCGATTACAATTATTTGCCATCTCCGGATGATGTTTACGTTTCTCAAAGCCAAATCAAATTATTTGGTTTGAAAACAGGTGATACTGTTAGAGGAACAATTCGTCCGCCAAGAGAAGGGGAGAAATTCTTCCCGCTGGTAAAAGTAGATTCTATCAACGGAAGAGATCCGAGCTATATTCGTGATCGTGTTCCGTTTGAATACCTTACTCCTTTATTCCCGGACGAAAAATTCAAATTAACAGGTCATAAAGACGAATCCATGTCGACTCGTGTAATGGATTTATTCGCTCCGATCGGGAAAGGTCAGCGTGGAATGATCGTGGCGCAGCCAAAAACGGGTAAAACCATGTTATTGAAAGATGTTGCAAACGCAATCGCAGCAAATCACCCGGAAGTCTATTTGATCGTACTATTGATCGATGAGCGTCCGGAAGAGGTAACAGACATGGCCAGAAGCGTAAAAGCGGAAGTAGTAGCATCTACATTTGATGAGCCTGCTGATCGTCACGTAAAAGTGGCAAACATCGTATTGGAAAAAGCAAAACGAATGGTTGAATGTGGACACGATGTAGTTATTCTATTAGACTCCATTACGCGTTTGGCTCGTGCATACAACACCGTTTCTCCTGCTTCAGGAAAAGTACTTTCGGGTGGTGTGGATGCAAACGCATTACACAAACCAAAACGTTTCTTCGGAGCGGCTCGTAAAATTGAGAACGGAGGTTCACTTTCTATTCTTGCAACTGCATTAACAGAAACCGGTTCCAAAATGGACGAAGTAATCTTCGAAGAATTTAAAGGAACAGGTAATATGGAACTTCAGTTGGATCGTAAGATCTCCAATAGAAGAATCTACCCCGCTATCGACATTACAGCATCAGGAACGAGACGTGAAGACCTGTTGGTTGGAAAAGATATACTCCAAAGAATCTGGTTATTGCGCAAGTTTATTGCAGATATGAACCCGGTAGAAGCCATGGAGTTCGTAAAAGGACACATGGAAAACACCCGTTCCAACGAAGAGTTTTTAGTATCAATGAATTCATAAATGAATAAGTCCTCTCAGTTTAGCTGAGAGGACTTTACTTTTTTTACCCCATGAGAATTTCTTTAAAAATCGCGATCCTATTTGTCGGTATTTGGTTTACCGGGAAAATGATTTTCTTTTACATGCAAATCCTGCAGGACGAACAAGGTGTGAAATACCAGGTCATGTGGAATATCCTGTGCTTATTGCTTGCGATGACGACCGGAACAATTGCTGAAAAAAGAAAAGAAGTTCGTGAGGAAGGAAGTGCTTTGGGAGATATCAAGAATACACTGGGCGGAGGATTGGTTTACACGGTTCTAGTAGCCGGATTGATCTATTTGTATTACGCCAAGATTGACCCTTCCTACAATGCCAATCAATTAGCGCAGGCTGAAGAAGTTGTAAACAAAGCATTGGAAGACCCAAAACAATTGAAAGAACTGAGAAAGGATCCGGAAATGCAGGTGTTGACAACAGATGAAATTCGCAACAAAGCAATGTCTAATTACAGATCGATGTTCAATCCAACTTCTACTATGACTATCTCTCTTTTAGGAATGTTGATACTATCAACTATCAATGCAATCATTATAACCGTCATCTTCCGAAGAGTTTTGTTCAAACAACGTACTTTATAGAACCAGACTGAGCAGCAAAGCTGCCAAGTAAATCTTTCTACTTTCAGACAAAAACCTTGTGCTCTTCGCGCCTTCGCTGTAGCTACTGCGTAAGCGTCGTGGTAAAGAATAAGCAGCGAAGCTGCCGAAACTAGTTAGTCAACTCTGCCCCCAATTGATCGTAATCAATCCCGTCAAAATTACCTGACGACATCATCAACAACACTGCATTATCCCAATTCTTAGATCGAATAAAGGCTAAAACTTCCTCCGTGTTATTCACTACCTTCACCTTTCCGCCAAAAGCATTCTGAACCTGCTCGAGAGTCAAAGGCTCCAATTTCTTATGCGCAACAACTTCCGGACTAAAATAAACCAGCGCCTCATCTGCAGCATTCATTGCTCCGTCATACAATGGCAGGAATTCTTTCCTCAAAGAAGAAAATGTATGTAACTCCATACAGGCAACTACATTCCGATTCGGATACTGTTCCTTCACAGCAGATGTGGTAGCTTTCAATTTAGAAGGTGAATGAGCAAAATCCTTAAACATCGTAAACAAATCCTGTTCAACTACTTTTTGAAGCCTCTTCCCTGCTCCTTTGAATGTTTTGATTGCAGTCAGGAAGTCGTGATTGGAAATCTGCATAGATTCAGCCAAATGCATTGCTCCAACAAGATTCTGAAGGTTATGAGCTCCGAAAATCTGTAATTCATACTCGTTTCCATCATAGGTCATGATCGTTCCTGTCTCTGTAACTCTATAAGATGGAGTTTGATAGGGTTGCGTCTCCAGTTTACCTTCAAACTCTTCCCCCAAACTCTTTAAAGTTGCATCTTCCCTATTATAGATCAGTTTTCCTCCCGGTTCAATAACTTCACAGAACTTACGGAATTGATCGATGTAATTTTCCCAGGTCGGGAATACATTGATATGGTCCCAGGCAATCCCGCTGATCAAAGCTGTATTTGGTTTGTACAAATGAAACTTCGGTCTTCTGTCAATGGGAGAACTTAAATACTCATCGCCTTCAAGAATCATGAATTCAGCTTCTTCCGTAAGTTTCACCATGCAGTCATAGCCTTCCAGCTGCGCCCCAACCATGTAATCCACATTCAGTCCCAATTGGTTCACAACATGAAGCAGCATGGAAGTAATAGTGGTTTTACCATGGCTTCCGCCAATTACAATGCGGTATTTATTTTTACTCTGTTCGTATAGATATTCCGGGTATGAATAAATTGGAATATTCAATTCCTTAGCCTTCAAAAGCTCCGGATTATCTTCCCGGGCATGCATTCCAAGGATCACAGCATCTAAATCTGCGGTAACCTTTTCAGGATACCAGCCAATTGAATCAGGTAAGATTCCCTGCTTATCCAATCTCGTTCTTGAAGGCTCAAATATTTCATCATCGGAACCGGTTACTTTTGCTCCTTTTCGGGACAAAGCAATTGCTAAATTATGCATCGCGCTGCCGCCAATTGCAATAAAATGAACGTTCATAAAACAAGAATTAAATTTGAATCCGAAATTAGTGGAATTGTACCAACGAAAAAGTGTGAGTAAAAATAGTTACTCACACTCTTTCTTTCATTTCTAATTGAATTCTATGATCTTCAGATGATTTAGAAAATCTTAATAATTACGCTTCAACTTAGCGTCCTGTGTTTCCTTCTGCCAAATCAACTCCGTACAAGGCTGTCCGTTTTTCGAATAAGTTACGATGCTCATTGTTTGCGTTCTGATGTAAACATTTGCTTTTCCGTCTGTCACTACTACTCTTCGGGTTACGATCGCAGAAACCAAACCATCTGCACCCATTTGGTCGAACTGTTCCTGATTAACACCTTCTTTATATTTCGTCAAATCCACGTCGTAAGCTCCTGTTGTTGTTTTTACCGGTTGAGTGGATTGAATTTCATCAATCGACTTCTTAGCAGCAACTGTTCTTTCATTACTTTTGTCTGCCTGGATTTTATTAGTAGTTCCTAATTCTTTTACTGAATTCTTGATCAACTGATCGTTCTCCGTTGAATGTCCGTTCTGACCTGCCCCATCCTGGATCTGAGTCTGGTTCTGAATGATCTTTGTTTTGTTCTCAACAATCCTTTCTTCATTCGTTTTCTGCTGATCTATTTGAGATTGTGTATTTGCATTCTGAATATCAGTAAAGTTCTTTTTATTCTCTGCAGCAGCAATTGACGGAAGTTCGCCTCTTTTTTCGATCTCAACTACCTTTTCGTCTAATATCTTCTTATTCTCGATATTTTTCACGTAAGCTTTGTTGTAATTTTCCCGATCGATTTCAGTTTTCTCGTCTCTTTTATTCTCAACGATATCTACATTTTCTCTATGTGCCTCAATTCTCTCTGCCACAGCTTCTGCCACAACTTTAGATGTTTCGTTGTTTTTATCTGCAAAGCGCTGCGTATTTTCCATATGAGCTTTATCATTATTTGATTTTAACTCAGTTTGAACCTTTTCGATCTCTTTCATCTTCTCTCCGTTGTTCACCGAAAGCTCTTTGTCAGCTGCGGTTTTCATGGAGATATTGTTTTCAACATCTTTCAAAAACTCTTTCGTTTCAACAGTTCTTTCAGCTGCTTGCTCAGCATTCTTGGCCATCAGTTCTGTCTGAACAATCGAAGCTTCCTTCACTTTCTTCTCTTCTGCCAAACGCTCTTCATAATCATCAATTCCGTTCTTCTCCAGGGTCATTCGAATATCAGCATACGCCGCATCGTTTTTTACAATGTCGGAATAAGCTTCGTTGGACATCTCCTGTCCGGAATTGCTTAGACTTACATTCGCCTTTTTAATCACTTCATTGTTGTCAATCGCAGCACCATCCAAAGCCGAATTCGTAACGATTACAGCCTGTACTGCAGCTTCCAGCTGCGCTTTTTGATTAACGATATTCAATTGATTGATCGTACTTAGCTCCTCCTTATTCTTCGTTAAAGCATCTGCTTTCTCATCCATCACATCAATATTGTTCTGAACTTTCGCATTCGCAGCTTCATTTCGGACTGCATTATCTATTCTGATCTCCCCGAAAATACTGTCTACAGATAATGCCTGGTCATTTTGTTTTTTGGTTAATTCAGCCGTTTTATCTGTTGTACCACGCAGTTTTTCAATCATCTTACTAGAGCGTCTTCCTTTACGGGTTTCAGATGCTTTTTGCAATCTTGCACCTCCCTCAAGCAATGAATTATCCGTTGCTTCACCCAGGTTCTCCAATTCCAGTGTATTTGGTTTTGCCTCCACTTTTGGTTGACTTGCAACAGCAGGATTGGTGATATTCTGAATTTCTTTCAAACGTTGTTTTGGATACGGATCAGAAGGTCTTTGAGTAACTGCCCGCTCGTACAATTCTTTTGCCTTTGCATAGTTCTTGTTTTCAAACTTATCGTCTGCACCGTTAATAATGTTTCGGTAAACACGGTCTTTATCTGCCTCAGCTTGTTCTCTGAGCTTAATCTCCGCTTTTTTGGATTGCTCATAAGCATAAGCATTGGATGGGTATTTCGCTAAGATATTGTCATAAGCAGATTTTGCATTTGACCACTGGCTATTATTAAATTCCTGGTCAGCCGCTGCAATCAATCCCTGAAGTTCCTTATTAGCTGCATTTGCTTTTGCAACATCATCCAGGATTTGGCGCATCTCAGCAATTTTGTTCTGAGCTGCCTGATCCTTCGCTTTGTGTCGCAATGCTTCTTCATACTGCGTAATCGCACCGTTGTAATCTTTAGAAGAAGCCGCATTATTACCTCTCAACATCGCTGCATCATACAACTTTTGCTCTTCTACAGCCGGGTCCACTTTATTAGCCAGCAAGGCTTCCAATTCTGTGATCTTTTGGTCCGGAGTAAGTTCGTCCGGTTTAATAGTTTTTGCTGCTTTATAAGCAGTAATTGCTTCCTGTAATTTATCCGCTTTAGCCAATCCGTCCGCTTCGGTCATCTTCTTAGCGTATTGGTTCTGCTGATCCTGAGCCGATTTCTCTGCTTTTTCAAGCCCTTCAATTTCCTGCAGTTTTTGTTTCGGGTAAGTATCCGCTGGTCTCAGGTTTACCGCACGGTTGAACATATCTTTTGCCTTTACATAATTCTTTTCCTCAAAGTTCTTGTTACCAACATCAATGATCTTTTGGTAAGCCGCATCACCTTCGCTTGTATCCAGTTCGGCCAACTTTTTTGCGGCATCCGCTTTTTCCACAGGAAGTTTTTCATACGGTTTTAAAACCAAAGCCGCATTGTAGGACTTGATAGCATCCGTAAACTTTTTCTCTTTTACCAGATCATCTCCTTTTTTAATCGCTGCCAGATAATCTTCTTCCACTTTCTGTTGTTCAGCATTCTGATTTTTCAATGCTTTGATTGCTTCAATACGATTTTTAGGCTCCTGCTCATTTTTAACCGTTAAAGCTTCCGTATATTTTGCAATTGCTTCCTCGTATTTTTTATCAGCTTCCAATTCCTTCGCCGCCGTCAAAATTTCAGTGTATTTTTTATTCAGCTCAGCATCTTTCAGTTCTTCCGCAATTTTCTTATCGCACCAAACAATTGCCTTTTCAATTTCTTCATCCGATTTGATTGCTTTAGCTTCCAAATACTTTTGTTTTGCTTCAACATACTTATTTTGGTTCTGAAAAGCCATTCCCTCACCTTTCAACTTATCGAAAGCAGCTTGTTTTTGAGCTTCGCCCAACTGATCACTTTCTAATTTCAGAATCTCAGTGATTTTTTCAGAAGCCGTGTTGTTTGCAGGATCTAATGTCAGCACCTGCTGGAACTTACCTTTTGCTCCGGGTAAATCCTTTTTGGAAAAAGCAGCGGAACCTTCTGCGAGCAATTGTGTGATTTGTTTTTCTTTATCCGCTTTTGCAAGCAATCCGTCAATTTCCTGGATCTTTTGAGCCGGTTCAGCCTGAGAAGGATCCAGAATTTTAGCTTCTTCAAATTTCTTCTTTGCTTCGGCAAGCTTGTTTGATCCTAATAAATCATTTCCTGCTTTCACTGCAGCTTCATACTTGTCTTTCTGCGCAGCTGCCTGAGCATTATCTGCAAGAATCTTAGTTACTTCATCCAACTTATCCTTCGCCTCTTTCTTCGTATTATCGATGGTGGTTGCCGAAAGGAATTTCTCCTTCGCTGTTGTGTAATCTTTTGTGCCAAGTGCTGCCATTCCAGCATTGAATGCTTCCTGGTATTTTTGGTTCTTATCTTTTTCAGCATTTGCGGCAGTTTCTTTCTTAGCAAGTTCAATCAGCTTTTGTTTCGGAACCTGGGAAGCTGCATCCAGCAACTGTGCTTCTTCGTATTTCTTTTTAGCAACTTCAAAATTGGATGTTCCCAAGGCTGCATCACCGTCCAGAATTGCCTGATCGAATTTCGCTTTGTTCTCTGCTTTCTTTCCTTCTGCAGCGATTTTAGCATCTACCGCATCAATCTTAGCCTGCACAGCAGCATCCGGAATTAACGCAATCGACTGTTGGTATTTGTCTTTTGCATCTGCATATTTGGTTGCTTTATCCGCAGCGTCACCTTCTGTAACCAATTGTTTTGCCTTCGCAATTTTTTCTGCATTTGCTTTTTCAAATTCCAATTGCTTATTGATCTCTTCAATCTTAGCTTTTGCCTCCCCGTTTTCTTTGTCAAGTGTCAATACCTGCTCAAACTTTCCTTTCGCTCCCGGATATTGTTTAGCAGTAAGAGCTGTATTTCCTTCAGCGAGCAGTTTTGAAATTTGTTCTTTCAGAGCGTTTGCCTTAGCAATCTCATCCAGTTTAACTTTCGCAGCAGCAATTTTTTCTTTCGGGTAAGTAGCTGAAGCTTCAAAGGTCAATGCTTCGTTGTATTTAGCAACGGCATCCGCCCACTTCTCTTCTCCCATCAATGCGTCACCGGCAGCAACTGCGTCATTGTATTTTTGTTTTTTCTCCTGTTCGGATTTCTGCGCGTTCAATTTACCGTCCAGATCAGCCAGTTTTGAAGTAGCAGCAGCATCACCCGGTCTGATCTTCAATGCCTCTTTGTATTTATCCCGAGCCATCTGGAAACTTTTCTGTCCTGCATACTGATCACCGGACTTCATGGCAGCATCGTATTTCGCTTTGTTCTCTTCGTCCTTTTTAGCTGTTTCAATAGCAAGTTCTGCCTTCTCAATTTCGTCTTTCGGATATTGCTCCTGCTTTTTACCCAACGCTTCGTTGTAACGTGCAATCGCCTCCGTATATTTTTTTTGATCTCTTAATGCGTCCGCAGAAGTAATCAAAGCTTTGTATTCACTGTCTAATTGAGAATTTGCAAGATTTGCAGATTTGGCGGCTTTGAGAATACCATCGATCTCAACAATCCGGTCATTCGGATGCTTTTCGGTTTCTTTCCCTTTGATTTTTGTAGCAGTTTCGTATTGAGCCAAAGCTTCTTCATACTTTTTGGAAGTATACAAAGCATCCGCCTGTTTGATGATAGAGTTATAATTTGCTTCACCCTGTTTTTGAGCACCTTCGGCATCCTTTAGAATCTTATCAACCTTAGTAATCATTTTTTCGGCCATCGCCTGGTCAAAAACAATTTCATCGGAAGAAACACTTGGGTCATAATAAAATTCAGTAGCAGGATTTCCGGTTACGTAGGAATAGTCTACTCCCTGAACCTGGTCAAACAAAGACATGTTAACACTTCCATTAGGCATTTTTGTTCCTTGTGTCAGCTCAGGGTCCACATTTTTCAGGTCTACATTGAAATACCGGGTAACTTTCCCGCCTTTAGAAACTTCAACCTTGTATTTTTTTTTCGGATCAAGCTGAAGAATTACCGAACCTGAACCGTCGCTTGTGATAGTTTGCGTCACCGCACCTCCTTCATACACTTTTACAACAACACCGGCTTCCTTTTTACCGGTAGCTTTGTTTAACGTACGAACTTCAAAAGGTACTTTAGCCTGTCCAAAAACAAGATTGGTCAGGAGGAAAAAGGAAATTAAAATAAGGAGTTTCACTCTCATGTCTTTAGTTTATTCTAGCCGTAGTACAACCGAAGTTAAATTTGGTTTAAATTAGTTCAACTTATTCATACAAATATCGGTAAAAAAGTTCATTTTCGCTGCTATGATTCAATTTAAACAACTCAGTTTTTGGGAAAAAGTTACGCTTTTAGAAAATATTGATTTCCTGATAGTTGGAAGCGGAATAGTTGGATCTGCCTGTGCATTGGAACTTAGAAGACTGAATCCGGATGCGAAAATCGTGATTTTGGAACGCAGCTACCTGCCGCTTGGGGCCAGCACAAAAAACGCCGGCTTTGCTTGTTTTGGCAGTGTTACTGAGCTTTTAGACGACTTGGAAACCATCTCTGAAGAGCGCGTTTGGAACACCGTAAAATTACGCTACGAAGGTTTAGAACGCCTGCTCCAAAGATTCGCTCCTTCGGAATTGAATTACGAAAATTGCGGTTCCTACGACCTGATCACCAATGATGAAGATTTGGCTGTCTATCATCCAAAACTGGAGTACCTGAATCAGCAGATTGAATTTATTACCGGCAAAAAAGAGTGTTATTCCTTCGAACAACATGTGGAGAGTAAATTTGGTTTCAAAGGATTTACAGGCGGCTATTTCAATCGGCTGGAAGGAGCAATCGATACTGGAAAACTGCTTTTGGCAACCCAAAAAGACCTCGCAAAAAACGGAATCATCGTCCTGAACGGAATTGAAGTAACAAATCTGCATTCAGATTCAAATGACCTATTTATCGAAACAAATTACGGGGAAATCAGAGCTAAGAAAGCTGGAATCACCATCAACGGATTTGCTAAAAAACTCCTGCCGAAATTAGCAGTAGAACCGGCACGCGCACAAGTTTTGGTAACTTCTGAAATCCCTAATTTACAGGCAAAAGGAACTTTCCATTTGGATAAAGGATATTACTACTTCCGAAATGCAGGCAACCGTATCTTATTTGGAGGCGGAAGAAACCTGGACTTTAAAACCGAAAACACTTTTGAGCTGAATCAAACAGATACGATCCAACATGCACTGGAAAAACTTTTAGCAGAAAATATCATTCCAAATCAGAATTTCTCGATTGACTACAGGTGGTCCGGAACGATGGGAGTTGGGAGTGAAAAAGGACCGATCATTGAAAAAATTGATTCTAACATGGCTGTCGGAGTTCGTCTTGGAGGAATGGGCATTGCAATCGGTTCATTAATAGGTGAAAGACTCGCTTCCCTGCTCCATGATTGAGAGATACGACGGATCTGCCGGACATATTTTATCACCTGTCATGGCTGACTTTTAGTTTATTCTCGTATTTTCGAGCCAAATTAAACTCTTATGAACGCAGCACATTCGCACTTAATCATCAACCATTTCCCGATCATCGGCTTGATTTTCGGAATCATTGTTCTACTGATCGGAATTCTTGCAAAATCGTCTGTTACAAGAAGAGTTGGATTATTACTTTTTGTGATTGCCGGGATCACCGCACAAATTTCAGATGCAACAGGCGAAGGTGCAGAACACCTGGTAGAAGAAGCGGTTGAACAACAAACTATTTCCCAGGACTGTCCGGATGCAATACAGCAAACGCTGGAAAACTCAGAAGAAACAGAGACGTTGATCCATATTCACGAAGAGCACGCAGAAGAATTAATGCCGATCATGTGGGGAATTATGGCCTTATCAATCATCGCTTTATTCCTGGAGTTCAAGAAAAAATCGATGGCAATGCCTGCTTCCGTTATCGTATTGATTGTGGGAGTGCTTGCTGCCTATTTTGCAAAAGAAGTTGGAAATTCCGGTGGAGAAATTTCACATCCTGAAATACGTAAGGACTTTAAACTGAAGGAAAACACTTATCAGGACGAAGATTAAAAAAAACAGTAGTCGCGTGATTAATCGTGACTACTTTACATTACGATTAATCATTTCCAATTATGCCTGAAAATTTCAACTCATACTATCATCCTTCTAAGGACTGCGTTCCCGCATCCGCTGAGACTATCAGTCAATATGAGAAGAAAATTCCGGAATCATTGATCGAAATCTGGAAAACAACCGGTTTTGGAAAATACAACGATGGATTGATCGAATTTATCAATCCGGCAGATTTTGAGGACAACTTATGGACATGGCTTGGAAGAGAAGTACCCAATTATGTTCCTTTTGCAATCAGTGGTTTTGGCGAATTATTCTATTACCGAAAACTCACGGATGAAGATGAAGATGTTTGCCTGATCGATATTCAATACCGCAAAATCGAAACACTGGTTTGGAGTATGACAGGTTTCCTGGAAGATCTTTTACTGGATGAAGAGGATCGCAACGTTTGGCTTCGAGAAAGCTTATTCGCGGAAGCTTTGAAGCAAAAAGGGAAATTGGAAAAACACGAAGTATTCACTTTTGCTCCTATCCTTGCACTTGGAGGGGCTGAAGAAATAGAATATCTTCAAAAAGGAAATGCACAGGTTTATCAGGAATTGGTTTTTCAAATGACGAGTTAATATAAAACAGTAGGGGCGCGATTAATCGCGCCCCTACTGTTTATTTCTACTATTTTTATTCCTGTGCTAAATCTTTGTTTGGTTCTTCAACCGGCTGATCCAAAGCTGGTTTCGCATCCGTATCTACAACAGTCTTCGCCGAAGGATTGGGCATAGCACCGAATGGTTTTGAAAATTGAGTGGGAGTTTGAATGATCTGATCCATTTTCACAGATTCTTCCAGGATAGGTTTTTCAATAATGTCAGTTGTTTCCCGGACCATTTTCTGCAAATCGAAATCCGTTTTCATGCCATCTGTAGATTTTTTTATCTCGTTCTGGACATCCTGGGTAGCCTGCCTGATCTGATGCATCGTTTTACCTGCCGTACGGGCAATTCCCGGAATGCTCTTTGATCCAAAAAACATCAATATAACCAATAAGATCAAAACGATTTCCGAACCGCCGACATCACTAAGAAATAAAGGTAAAACTGTCATAATAACAACAAAAGTAATCGAATTAATTGAGCTATCCTAGATTCTGCTCCTTCGAAAACGTTAATTTCCGCCTTACTTTATAAGTTCATGAAATCCCTTACACACTTTAAAATCTGCGGTATCCGCCATCTTTGCATGCAAAATAACAGATTGTTTCCATTTCAGTCCAACACATTTACTTTAGTAAGTTCCCCATGAATTTTTAACTATATTTGCCCCCGAAAACAATAAAAAAGAAGCATGGCAACTACAGCAGATATCCGGAACGGATTGTGTATCAAATACAATGACAAGATCAGCCAGATCATTGAATTCCAACACGTAAAACCTGGAAAAGGACCGGCTTTCGTACGTACGAAGATGCGTATTATCGAAACGGGAAAAGTGATCGATAATACTTTCTCTGCAGGACACAAAATTGAGATTGTTCGTGTCGAAAACCGCGAATACCAGTACTTGTACCAGGAAGATGACAACTTTATCTTCATGAATAACGAGAATTTTGAGCAAGTTCCAATTCCAACTAAAATGGTTGAAAGACCTGCTTTCCTGATGGAAGGAATGATCTGTAATATCCTTTACGATGCAAATGATGAAGTTCCTCTAGTCGTTGAATTACCTATGTACCTGGTTTCTGAGGTAACTTACACAGAACCTGGCGTGAAAGGTGATACTGCAACAAACTCCATGAAAGCTGCAACCATTGCTACAGGTGCCGAAGTAAAAGTTCCTTTGTTCATCGACATGGGAGAGATCATTAAAGTAGATACAAGAACAGGAGTTTACGTAGAACGCGTAAAGAACTAAGTTCGAAAATACATCATATTCGAAAAACCATTAGTCAAGCGGCTGATGGTTTTTCTGTTTCAGTAATCCTGACAGGTTCAAAAGTTTGAATGTTCAACAGAGTTCGAGACTCAAATCCAATTTGAACATTTTGAACGGGTTGAACTAGTGAACTTTCACCCATGGAAAAAATCATTCATCTAGGATCCAAGGAAATCAACACCCAATGGATCAACACCTCCTTATTAAATGGATCAAAACCCGTATTGGTATTTCTTCATGAAGCATTGGGAAGTATCATCCAATGGAAAAATTTTCCTTCCGACTTATGTAAAGTTCTGAACTTACCCGGACTCGTTATCGAACGGAGTGGTCACGCAAAATCCAGCTACCACTCAGAAGAAAGAGATCGTTTATACTTACACCATTATTCCACCGAGACAATGGATGTTTTGCGGGAAACATTAAATCCGGATCAAAAGTACATCCTTGTCGGTCACAGCGACGGCGGAAGCATCGGATTGATCATCGCTTCTCGCGAACCAAAGAACCTTTTAGCAGTCATTACTATGGCAGCACATACATTTGTGGAAGAAGAAACGCTGGCAGGAATTTACCCGGCCATCGAAGCATTTGAAGCTGGAAAACTAAGTGGTTTATACAAAATTCACGGAGAAAAAACCAAAACACTCTTTTACGGCTGGGCAAACACCTGGCTTTCGCCTGCTTTCAGGTCCTGGGATATCCGGGAAGAAATCCAGTTATTCACTATTCCGGTTTTAGCCATGCAGGGCAGTAAAGATCAATATGGCACCCAGGAACAGGTAAATTCCATCGTTTCCCGTCATGAAAACAGAAAAGGGATCATGATTCCTAATTGCGGACATCATCCGCACCTGGAGAAACCCGAAGAAACCATGAAAGCAATTTCAAAATGCATACGGAATATCTTGCAGGGACGCGATTAATCACGTCCCTACTTCAATTGATCTTGATTTAAATTGGGAATTCGGAATTCGGAATTATTACCGAATCGTTATTTTTTCACATAATTAGCCTCTAAACCATCTAAAACCAGTACCTTTGCGCTCGTTTTTATAATTTATACTGAATAGCTAATGAGTAATGCATTGGGGAACCATATCTTAGTGGAGTTTATGGGGTGCGATCCGCACATTATGAATGATGTATCTTCTATCGAGCGCGACATGGTAGACGCGGCGTTGAAGGCAGGTGCAACTGTGATTAATTCTACATTCCACCATTTTTCTCCCTACGGAGTTTCCGGTGTAGTGGTAATTCAAGAAAGCCATTTGGCAATCCATACATGGCCGGAGTACGGTTATGCTGCAGTGGACCTTTTCACTTGCGGAGAAATGGATGCCTGGATTTCATTTGATTATCTGAAAGAATGTTTTGGTGCCAAGAACTATTCTGCTTTAGAAATGAAGCGTGGAGCAGTTCAGTTGTTAACAAGAAATGACTTCGATATCTCTTCGATGCGTCAAAAAGCAAGCGAGTGGTCAAACCCGGAAATGTATACAAGAAATGTATGGTTTACCGATAAGGATGATAACCAGGCTTTGTCTTTGCGCTACACCGGAGAAGTATTCTTCGATGTTCAGTCTCCTTTCCAGCGTGTACGCATTTTGGAATCCCCGAAATACGGTAAGTTACTGACATTGGACGATATGTTTATGACAACGGAGAAAGATGAATTTCATTATCATGAAATGATCTCCCATCCTGCTATGTTTACGCATGGAAACGCTAAAAACATCCTGGTTATCGGTGGTGGCGATGGTGGAACCGTTCGTGAGTTCTTACGCCACAATGGTGTGGAAAAAGTAACCATGGTGGAAATCGATGCTGAAGTAATCAATGCCTGTAAAGAACATTTACCAAGTATTGCCGCTTCGTTTGATCATCCGAAATTAAACCTGATCGTTGGTGACGGGATTGCTTTCGCAAAAGAAGCTGCCGACGAAACATATGACTTAGTTATTGTAGACGGATCTGATCCTGTAGGTCCTGCTGAAGGATTGTTCTCAGTAGAGTTCTACAGAAATTGCCACCGTATCATGAAACCGGGTGGAATCCTTGTTGCGCAGGGAGAATCCCCGAAATTCAACGAACAGGCATTTACTGAATTGAACATCACTTTACAGCATATTTTCGGAAAAGAAAATGCACCTGTATCTCTGTTCTTCGTTCCAACATACCCAACGGGAATGTGGAGCTTCCAGTACGGACTAAAAGGAGCTGCTCAGCCAAAATCGGTTTCCAAAGAAACTGAAATTGAAAACTTTGTAAGCACAAAAGGATTGAAATACTACAATTCAGATATTCATACAGCAAGTTTTGCCTTGCCTAATTTCGTGAAAAGTCTGATCAATGGATAAGAAGTTTGATCCGAACGGAGTAGGAATTGCAAACGGGAATATCTTTGGTTTTCCGGTTGAAGAGCAAGATGCAAAAATCGTAATCATTCCGGTTCCCTGGGATGCAACAGCATCTTATGGTAAAGGAACCAGCGACGGACCGCAGGCAATTCTGGACGCAAGTACACAGTTGGATTTTTACCATCCGCAATTGCCGGAAGCATGGAACACACCCGTTTTCATGACTCCTATTTCTGTAGAAATGAAACAGATCAATGATCAGATGTGTATCGACACTGTTCAATATATCGGTTTCCTGGAAGAAGGCGGTGAATTGGATGAAAACAGTCCGTACAACGAAGTACTTGAAAAAGTCAACGCTACTTCCGATTTGCTGAGAAACAATCTGAAAGAACGCGCAACGAAGCTGCTTGCTGAAAACAAGATCGTAGCCGTTCTGGGAGGAGAACACAGTACTCCGCTTGGTTTAATGGAAGCTTTAAATGACCAGGGACAATCCTTTGGTATTCTTCAGATTGATGCGCATGCAGATTTGAGAGAAGCTTACGAAGGATTTCAGCAGTCTCATGCAAGTATTATGTACAATGTATTGCAGTCCTGCAGCAATTTACAGAAATTAGTTCAGGTCGGAATTCGCGATATTGCACATTCGGAAGTAATGCTTTCAGATTCAGATCCACGTATAAAAACCTTTTACGACTGGGATTTGAAAAAAGGATTGTACGAAGGTCAAACCTGGAAAGAACAGGTTTCTATGATTCTAAATGAATTGCCGGATCGCGTTTACATCTCTTTTGATATCGACGGCTTATTGCCATCACTTTGCCCGAACACAGGAACACCTGTTGTTGGCGGATTTGAATTGGAGCAGATCAATTACCTGTTTTTCCAATTGGTGGAATCCGGACGAAAAATTATCGGGTTTGACCTCAATGAAGTTTCACCGGGAGATCAAGGAGACTGGGATGCAAACGTTGGTGCAAGAGCCTTGTGGAACCTGGTTTGCGCAGCGGAAAAAAGCAGAAAGTTAAACTACTGATATTACACTTCATACAGTGAGTGAAACACCTGAAGAAAAATGCTCTTCAGGTGTTTTTTTATTTATATATTCGTAACGTATAACGAAAGAGATGTTGAGAAACAAAAGGCTACTTTTATTGATTCTGTTTATTGTTCAGTTTGCGGTTATTTCCACGGCTCAGAACATCACCCTTCAGGGCAGAATTAATACCAAGCATTTCTCCATCAATGATTACGGAAGCGCAGGCCAGATCTGGACCGGTTTACAGGCTGCCAACGGAAATGTTCTCTTCGGAAACCGGCAAGACATCCTTTCCTTCAATGGAATAGAATGGTCTAAAATCAAAACTGATTCTGAAAAAACAAAAAAGACAATCCAGGAAAGCTGTACGCAAACCTATGTCTCTAAATTGTATTTAGCTTCAGATGATCGAGTCTATGTAGGTCGTGATAATAATTTCGGCTATTTGGATTATTCCAGCAAAGGAGAATTGGTTTACTACCCGGTTTTTTACGGCGGATTGAAAAACAACATCGGACAGGTTTGGAATATTTTCGAATTGGGTGATAACTCGGTTCTTTTTGCCGCTGAGAAAGGCTTGTATGTTTTCAAGAACGGAAAAGCAACACAACTTCAGCTTCCAACAGCTTTCCAGGAACTGGAATGTAAAACTTCCTGCCGCGTGCTCAATGGCGTTTTACTCACTTTCCAATCAAAAGCAGAATTCAAATCCCGAAAAGAAAACTACTTATACTACGATGTAGTGAATTCCAAATTGAAAGAAATTCAACTTCCACTTTCGGTCCACATTAAAAATATCCGTGGAAGTTTTCAGATCGATAATGTTTGGTACATCGCTGATGCACGCAGTAAGATTTACAGTGTCAGTAATTCTGCCGGAAATACGCAGCGTTGGGATTCAGTGCCGCGAACAAAATTCCCCTGCCTGAGTAAATACTTCGTAAACACTGTTACAAAAGCAGGAAACTACCTGTTAGTCTGTACTGAAAATAACGGACTGATAATCGGGGATCTTTCCGGGAAAATAATCCGGGAATACAACTTAGATGATGATCTGGCAAACCTGACGATCAATCAATCATTCTTTGATAACGATTTCAACCTGTGGCTTTGTTTGGGGAACGGAATTCAGTTTATAGAAACCGGTTCTCCCCTCTCTTATTTCCACAAGAACGAAGGTGTTACTTCCCAGGTCGAGACCATCGATTTCAATTCCGGAATTCCTTTAATTGGAACACATAACGGGATTCTTTCTCCGCTAAGAACGGAATCAGGGACAAAACTACTGCCTTTCGGAGCACTGGATGAGATCATATTTGACATCGAAACGATCAAGACCCGTTCCGGGAACAAATCCATGATCATTGGTTACAATGGGGTTTTTGACTTAAATACAAGTACTACCAAACACATTTCAGCATCTTATCAATATGCCATTGCGTTTGAGAAAGACCCGAAAGATCCGAATTCCATTTATCTGACATTGGAAGGTGGTTTAGCAAAATTGAAACTGCTTCCGAACGGAAAATGGGAATACGAAGAATTGGTTGGAGATGCCGGCGGAGAAACTGTGAGTCTGGCTTACTTACACAACAAAGTATACTTCAGTATTCGTTCAAAAGGAGTTGGGATCTATGATTTAGCGACGAAGAAATTCAAAACAGTTACGATTCCAAGTCTGAGCAAAGAAGATCAAAACAACAATTTTTATGTAGAAGAATTCAAAGGTCAATTATTTGTTGGGTCCGCAAACGGCATGTTTGTTTACAATGAAAAAACCGGCAAAATTGATGCATTTGAACCATCCAGGGTTTTCAAAAGCAAGAATTACAAAAATACTATTCACCGTATTATCAATGTAAATAACGAACAACTTTGGGTAGTTGTTTACCAGGATAAAAAGGACGGAAAATTTGAGAATATCTTTGGCTGGTTTGAAAAACGCGGTTCACAATGGGAATGGACCTCCTGGCCTTTAACCGGTTTGAAGAATGCCGGATTGGTCTTTGCCGTCGAAAAAAATCCATTGGCAAACGAGATTTGGATCGGTGCAAATGATGGCGTATTTGTTTTGAACCTGGATGCAATCCGTAAAAATCGAAACCCATTCAAAGTTCAAATTGACCGACTGGAAGTAAACGGTAAAAGTTTCCTGTATGATGTTTCCAAAAGTAAGAAATTGGAAGGACTGGATTATTCTCAGAACTCCTTCAAAGTTATTTTTCGAGCGAATTCATTCTCTTGCCTGGGACCCACAACTTTCAGTTATAAACTCGAAGGATTTAGTGATCAATGGTCACAATGGTCAGCTCTAAATTTTGCAAACTTTGAAAAAATCCCTGAGGGAACTTATACCTTCAAAGTAAAAGCGAAATCAGCATACGGAATTGAAAGTGAGATCCTGACTTATGAGATTGTTGTTCATCCGCCTTGGTACCGAACAGTTTTGGCATATATTGCCTACATCATTCTTTTGATTTTATTGATTTATTTGGTGGTTCAACTTTCTACCCAAAGAGTAAAAAGACAAAACATCCGACTGGAGCAAATCGTTCAGGAAAGAACCAAAGAAATTGCGGAGCAAAATCATCAGCTGGAAATTCAAAAAGAAGAGATTACGGCTAAAACCGTGGATATTTTGGATAGTATCCACTATGCTAAACGGATTCAATCCACTATCCTTCCAACTCCCACTCGTTTGAAAGAACTGTTTAAACAGCATTTCGTATTCTATCGTCCGAAAGACATTGTTTCCGGAGATTTCTACTGGGCACGTGAAGTTCAGGGGAAAGTTATTTTCTCTGCTGTAGATTGTACCGGACACGGAGTTCCGGGAGCATTGGTAAGTATCGTGGGTAACAACGGTCTATTACGTGCAATCAACGAATTTAAGTTGACGGAACCAAATGAGATCCTGAACAAACTCCGGGATATTGTAATTGATGCCTTCAAAGCGGAAGGTCAGGCGGATGTAAAAGACGGTATGGACATTGCTTTGTGTTCCATAGACCAAAAAACAGGAGTCTTGAAATTCGCCGGCGCAAACAACGAATGTGTTATTATCCGAAACGGAGAAATCATTGAACTAAAGCCGAATAAACAACCGATTGGTCAATTTATTGATGCAAAACCATTCAACAACCAGGAATTCCAATTGGAGCACGGTGATTGTATTTATTTGTACACCGACGGATATGTGGATCAATTTGGTGGAGACCGATTAAAGAAATTCAAATCCAGACCATTTAAAACATTACTTGCAAGCATTTACCAAATGGACATGGACGAGCAATATATAGAAATACAAAGAACATTTGATTCCTGGAAACACGATGTAGATCAGGTAGATGATGTATGCGTCTTTGCTGTAAAATATATAAATCCTTCACATGAAAGCTAAATGGCCCGCGCTGCTTGCTTGGGTGTTTTTGGCACTCATGATCTTATTATTCTTAGGCTGGAGCGAATTCTCCTGGAAATTGACCAAAATACTTCCATTCTTCATCAGTTGTTTATTCCTGTTCTTTCAGGTACTTACCATTAATAAGATCGGGGCAAAAACATTCCGCCTGATCAATACTTCGCTACTGATTATCCAGGTTTTATTATTAGGTTCCCTTTTGTTGTCCCTGGTTGAGATTGCTCAAATCTGGAAATTGAATATGCTTTTCCTCCTTGCGGCAACACACGTTTACCTTTTAGACCTCAACAATCGCTATATTCAAAGAAGATTCTTTTCTAAATGGCTTTTGCTGACTTTACTGGTAATTAGCTTAATCGCATTCCTGTTCTCGCCTGTTTTGATCAACATCGGCTTTATCAGTGCAATCATTTCAGGCCTGGTCGTGTTAATGAACATATTCCTTTTCAATCCAAATAAGGAAGTCTCAAAGTAATTAATGTTTGAGAGGGGCCACCTCCCTTGAGGAAGGATAAAGGAGGGTGGTAAAACCCTAATCAGATTTGATCGAAGAAAAATCAATCACCTTTCACATAAGTTCCAATAGCATAAAGCCGTTTCAGCCAATATTCCGAATCTTCAATATTCGTAATGATCACTCCTTTACTGGAGCTGGCATGAACCATCGTCAGTGGTTCACCTTTTCCTGAAACAATAATTCCAACATGGGAAATCCCTGAACCGTTATTGAAAAAGACCAAATCTCCTTTTTGAGCGTTTTTCTGCTTCACTTTTGCAGATGAGTTGTATTGATCTTCCGCTCTTCTGCTTAAAGTCACCTTAAACTCTTTCATCACAAAACTCGTAAATCCGCTGCAATCAAAACCATTTGCATCTACACCGGCCCATTTGTAAGGAACTCCAATATACTTTTTTGCGGTCTTCACAATTTCCTCCCGTTCTTTAGAACTTGCGGCTGTTTCTTTGATCTCCGGTGCATCCACAACCGGCGGCTGGATCTCGCCGGGAACATCCAAATCAGGGATCCGGTCAAATAATCCAAATAAGATTTGCTGAATCTCATCATATTTAGCCTGTCTTCCTTCCGATTTATAGGCCAGTGCTTTCTGAACAAGATCGCGCTTTAATTGAGAAACATGGTTCAAATGTGTGTTGAATACTTTGATTCCATCAGGAGAAGCAATTACCTGGCTGAATAACTCACGCGCTTCCTGCAAAGCCTTCGGGTGAAACTCTCCCCAAAGTCCTTTGTCGGCCAATTGAAACAATGCCAAACTTTTATAGAACTCCGGCTTGAATGAATAATCATAATCCGGCTGATCCAACAAATGATTTGCCTTACGCAGAACCATTTTATAATGTCCCTGGTCGTACAATACCTCCAGCTTATCCAATGCCTTCACCTGCCCGAAAGAGTTTATTGAAATTAAAACAAGGGCGGCTACTAAAAATATTCCTTTCAACTGTTTCATATATGAACTGTTCGATTTAAAATTACAAAAAGCACCTGTTTCTGTCCCGAATAAAAGACCAACACCGGATTGTTGGTAACTCAGACAATGTGAAAAGAGAAATGTGATGTCTAGGGTTCAGTCGGCAACTGAGCCCTACCTATCTCGTTCTGGTTTAATTCTCATTCTGTTTTTTTAACACCAATCACAAACTTCGACTGTATCGAACAAGTCGATTGAACGTTTTATACTTATATTAGTATTCTTAAGAAAATTGTATGAAATACTGTGGCGTTTTGTTGATCCTTGGATTAAGCATCAACTCATTTACATCTTCCGCTCAAAAGGTTCCCGCCGAACCAAAATCACCTACAAATGGTCAGCGCCTGGATGAAATTTTTACCTATGTAAATAAACTATATGTTGATCCGGTAAACGATAAAGAGTTGATGGATGCAGCGATAATTAGTATGCTGGAAAAACTGGACCCGCATACGGTTTATATTCCAAAAGATGAAGTAGATGCTGCAAATGTCGCTATCGACGGAAGTTTTGTAGGAATTGGAGTTCGCTTCCAGATCCTGAAAGATACCCTGATAGTTGTTGAAACGATTGTTGGTGGCCCTTCTGAAAAACTAGGGATCCGTGCCGGTGATAAAATCGTTGCTATCGAAGGACAAAGCGTTGCCGGAATTGGATTGAAAAATAACCAGGTCCGTGAGAAACTGTTGGGTGAAGCAGGAACAAAAGTTCGTGTGGACATTCTTCGGAAATCGCAGAAGAAACCGATCAATTACGTAATTACGAGAGATAAAGTTCCGGTTAATTCGGTAGATTGTTCCTATATGGTAAGTCCTAAAATTGGTTACCTGAAACTGACTTCATTTTCGCGGAGTTCTCACGACGAAATCAAAAAAGGGCTGGACAAACTCAAAGCACAAGGCATGGAAAGCCTTATACTTGACCTGCAGGGAAATGGTGGTGGACTACTTTATGCCGCTCAGTTGATTGCAGATGAGTTTTTATCAGACAACAAACTGATCGTTTACTCAGAAGGTCGTGCTCAGCCGCGTCAGGACTTGAGCGCAGGAAGAAGCGGTTCGTGGGAAAAGGGTAAAGTCATTGTATTAATTGATGACAACTCGGCTTCTGCTTCCGAAATTCTTTCCGGTGCAATACAGGATTGGGACCGCGGTTTGATCGTTGGAAGAAGAAGTTATGGAAAAGGATTGGTTCAAAGACCCATTGATCTTTCTGACGGATCTCAAATGCGTTTGACGATTGCACGTTACTTCACTCCTTCCGGGCGCTTCATTCAGCGTTCTTATGAAAATATTGACGATTACAAGAACGAATACATGCGCCGTTTCATGCATGGTGAGTTTTCACACATGGATAGTATCAAGCTTCCGGATTCTTTGAAATTCGAGACCCGTGTAACAAAAAGAGCCGTTTACGGTGGTGGTGGAATCATGCCCGACTTCTTTGTTCCGATTGACACTTCTGAAATTACAGATCTTTACCGCAACACGGTTCAAAATGGTTCTTTTACCAGTTTCCCTTTAACTTATGTAGAAAAAAACAGAGACGAACTCAACAAAAAATACGAAAACGTAGATCAATTCATTACTGGCTTCAATGTCGATAAAAAACTGATGGATGAATTCTTTGCCTATGTTAAAAAGGAGAACAAAGATTTTGAATTCAAAGAAGACCAATACAAGATCAGCAAAAACATTATGGAGTTGCGTTTAAAAGCGACTATTGCCAACGATTTGTTCGGCATTGAAGCTTTTTACAAAATCTACAATCAAAAAAATGAGATTCTTCAAAAAGCAATTCAATTGCTGGAATCCAATGAATACGACAAACAAAAATTGGCATTAAATTAACATGAAAAAAAGAAGTTTCTTTATCGGCCTGGTAATACTGGGCGGAATGGCAGGTGCTTGTTCAAACAACACCGAAAAAACGGAGGAAAACAACCTGGTTATGGAAGTTGCTGATGATCCGGAAACCATCAAAGCCAACGAAAAGGCTTTAAAGGAATTAAAAGAACAGCAGCGGATTGAAGCAGCATCCGTTACTTCCATGAAGATAGACAAAGAGATTCATGATTTCGGGAAAGTAGCAGAAGGAGTGGAAAATCATTGTACGTTTACGGTAACAAATACCGGAGACAAACCTTTGATTCTTTCAGATGTGAAAGCAAGCTGCGGATGCACCACTCCAAGCAAACCGGAAGGTCCGATTGCTCCCGGAAAATCCGACAAGATTGAAGTTGGTTTTAAACCGAATGGAAAAGGCGTTAGCGAAAAAACGATTACCATTACTGCCAATACCGATCCTCGAATTACAGTGGTTCGCGTAAAAGCAGACGTACAATAGTAACACTTCGACTTCGCTCAGTGTCCTTTCGAAAGGTGGCTGAGCGGAGTGGAAGTCACCTTTATATCAATCCTTTCAACGAAGCTGATTTCTTAGCATACGTTTCAATCGCAGTCTTAGTCGATTCCTTCAATTTGGAATACCCTGAAACAATATTCAAGACGTCTTCCTCGATATTCCCGTCGTATTTCAATTGTTTCGGTGCGTTCTCCTGAATCAGTAAACGCAGAAAACGATATTCCACGTTTGAATCATTTGATTTGATTTCCGTTTCCAAAGTCTTCTTTCCGGCATTAAACAAAGTCATCTTATCCTTTGCCGTTTTTTCAAATTGAGCCGCTTTCATCTGTAAAGCACCTTTAAATGCTTTCACTTCAGAAGTTTCTTTCGCACTTTGAATTCCATCTAATTGTTTTTGAACAATCTCTTTTGAGTCACTTGCCAATGCATTGTAAATTGCCTTTCGATCCAATTGCGCTTGCGCATTCAATGTTAGAGCAGTAATAAATAGGAATGTCAGAAATTTCATGGTGTTTTAATTTGTGCAAAGATACTTTGTTAATTCAAAATGTTGAATGTAAAATTCAAAAACTAACCTTATCAGTACAATCTTTGTTCCAAGTTCTGCATTTTGATGCTGCATTTTGAATTCGCAGTGATTTTCCGTAAATTTATACAAGCAAATCATTCAAAAATGTTCATAGAAATCAATCCCGACAATATTGACAACCGTCTCGTTCAACAAGTTGTGGATGAACTCAAAAAAGGAGGAATCATCATTATTCCTACAGATGCCGTTTATGCCGTTGCCTGTGATGTGATGAATAAGAAGGGATTGGCAGAGCTTGCAAAATGGAAAGACGTGAAACTTTCAAAGGCAAACTTTTCCATTATTTGTTCAGATCTGAGCCAGGTTTCCGAATACGTGAAGCAATTGGACCGAAATACATTTCGTTTATTGAAACATTATCTGCCCGGACCTTTCACTTTCATTTTAGATGCCACAAATGAAGTTTCCAAATTATTCGATTCCAGCAAGAAGGAAATCGGGATCCGCATCCCGGACAATAAAATTGTACAGCTGATCGTAGAAAGATTGGGAAATCCAATGGCGGTAACTTCCCTTCACGATTCGGAAGACGAGATTATGGATTATTTCGTTGATCCGGCTTCCATTTATGAGCGTTACGACGATGAAGTATCTGTAATTATAGATGGTGGCCCTGGAAAGCTGGATGCATCAACCATTGTTGATTGTACAAACGGAAATGCAGAAATCATTCGCCAGGGAGTTGGCCAGATAGATCTATGATTGTCATTATTGATTGCGGAAGTTCCAAAACCCCACTGATTGAATCCATTGTGTATGAGTTCATGGATACGCGTGTGGTTTCCCTTTTTGAATTTCAAAGGGCAGATCATTCAGATGCATTGGGTTTTGTGATTTCAGGAGCACCGATTCTCATCACCGAAGTCGAAACAAAACCTTACCTGGAGCAATTTGAATGGTTGAAAACAGAGAAACTTCCCGTCCTGGGTATTTGCTTCGGCCATCAAATGCTGGGCCTGACCTTTGGCGCACTTTCAAACCGGCAGCGGGAAGACCGTGACTGGCAGATCGTGGAAGTCATTGCCGACTGCCCGCTTTTCAACAAACTTCCCACAGAGATCGAATTCATGGAAGATCATTGTGAAGCAATCAGTATTCCGAAAGACTTTATTCACATTGCTGTCTCTGATGCTACTGTAAATGAAGCAATGATGCACCAAACACTCCCGTTTTACGGCGTTCAGTTCCACCCGGAAGTCTCCGGAAATCACGGAGTCGTCATTCTTGAAAACTTTGTTCATATTTGTGAAAATCAGAAGGCTGAAGACCACAAATAAATCCCGATTTTTGAATCATGGTATTGAATAGAGTTTGGATTGGAATGTTTGTTATTGCAATCATCATGGGTTTTTCGAAACTTATATTTTGGCAGGACACATATATTCTGCAAAATATGATGGATGCCTTTTTCGAAGCTGCAAAATCAGCATTTGAATTAGCCTTGTACATGACCGGAATATTGGCTCTTTGGATGGGACTAATGAAAATCGGGGAAGATAGTGGCGCAGTAAATATCATGTCGAGAATGGTGTATCCGCTTTTTTCAAAGCTGTTTCCTGAAATTCCGAAAAATCATCCTGCAATGGGAAGTATCATGCTAAACTTCTCCGCAAATATGCTAGGATTGGATAATGCAGCTACTCCTGCCGGATTAAGAGCCATGCAGCAATTGCAGGAAATCAATCCTGAAAAGGATAAAGCTTCCAATGCACAAATCATGTTTTTGGTATTGAATGCTTCCGGATTGACAATTATTCCTGTTTCAATCCTTGCTACACGGGCTGCAGAAAATAGCGCTAACCCGACTTCTGTTTTCATTCCGATTTTATTGACCACTTATTTTGCCACATTAGGAGGTTTAATATTTGTTTCGATTCGCCAGAAAATAAACCTGCTTCAAAAAACCATTCTATTGTATATCGGAGGATTAACCGCACTCATTGTTGGGTTACTGTGGTACCTAAATGCCTATCCTGAACAAATCGATACTATTTCTCGCGTTTTGAGCAGTACCATCATCTTTGGCTTCATTACGTTTTTTATAGTAATGGCAATCAAATCGAAAATTCAGGCTTATGAATCGTTTATCGAAGGTGCGAAGGGTGGATTTCAAGTGTCATTGAATATTCTTCCCTATTTAGTCGCAATGCTTTGTGCTGTTGCATTATTCCGCTCATGTGGAGCTTTGGATGATTTTATAAATTCTCTGAAGTGGTTTTTAATGGCTTGCGGAGTCAAAGCTTTGGAATTTGTTGACGCACTTCCTGTCATTTTGATGAAGCCGTTTTCCGGATCAGGAGCAAGAGGCTTAATGGTTGATAATATGAAAGCGTTCGGGCCAGATTCCTTCGTAAGTAACTTATCTGCCACCTTTCAGGGAAGTACAGAAACTACTTTTTATGTTTTATCCGTATATTTCGGTTCGGTAAGTATTAAAAAAACACGTTATGCTGCCACAGCAGGTTTATTCTGTGATTTGGTTGGCGCAGTAGCAGCTATTCTGATTGCCTACTTATTCTTCTCGTAAAAAATGAATTGGTTTAAACGCATATTTGGGAAAGAACCTTTAGCAACGAAGAAAAAGGTCGAAGTGAAGCAGGCGAATATTGCTTTCGCGGAATTCAACTATCCTACCAAAATCATCCTTGCATGGATCAAAGCTTTGGAAGGCCATAAAGACCTGGAGAAATTCCTGTACGATAACGGCTACGAAGAAATTTTCTTTCTGAACCAGGCAATCAACCTGAAACAGGAAGCAAGAGACTGGCTGCTGGCAAACGGTTATCCGCATTTAATGGCTTTTGTGAATGCTGCCGAAGGAAATGAAAGTGCTCAGCACTGGCTGCAGGTGCATGGTTTTGAATTTCTCTACAATGCATCTGTCGCAATTGATGATGAAGAGGCCGGTTTCAAATGGCTGAACCTCCACACAGACGAGTTTGTTTTTGGATTGATAAAAACGATTAAAACGGTGAAAGACAAGATCGAGTTCAATCACAACGACATGTATTCTTTCAGAAAAGACGTATAAATAAGATGAATCTTCGTTTAGCAACAGCTGCAGACATTCCGCTTATTCAGGAAGTTGCCGAAAGTACCTGGCCCGTTTCTTACCAGGGAATTATTACCCCGGAACAAATCCGTTACATGCTCGACAGGATGTACAACGCATCCAAAATCGGGGAAGCAATTGCAGATCCCAAACAGGATTTCTGGCTGGCAGAAAAAAATGGTAAAGTCCTTGGTTTTTGCGGCATCGAGCACGGGTATTCCGGACAAAACATTACGCGCATTCACAAATTGTACATTCTCCCCGAGACACAAGGCTCCGGACTGGGAAAGATTTTCCTGGATCACGTTGAAACCGAAGCTAAGAAGCACGAAAGTATAAAACTGCATCTCAATGTCAATAAACAAAATAAAGCCGTTGGTTTCTATCAAAAACACGGTTTTGTAAGAGATTACGAAGAAGTGCTGGATATAGGGAATGGCTTCGTGATGGATGATTTTGTGATGATCAAACAATTGGATTAATGTTTTAACTTAACATCAAACGAAAACCATGAAACAACTTACTTTCGGAATCATCCTTGTTTTAGCTCTCGCAGCATGCTCAGATAGTGTTTACACGAAAACGCGCCGCCTGGATTTCAATTGTGACAACGACTTCAAAGTTTCTTTCACAGAAAGTACCACGATTAAAAATAACACCGACACTACGAATAAGGTGACCGTTGATGTGATAAGTCCGATGTTGAAACGGGAATTTTCAATGAAGCAGGTGCGCGCTGCCAGCGGAGTGAAATACGCAACGAAAGACGGGAAATACATTTTCTGGGAGCACCAGGGAGAATTTACATTCGGAACGGAAGATTCTACATATTGTTTGTGCAAATAGGAAAGTTCAAATGGTTCAAATGTTGAAAAGTTCAAAAAATCAACACTTTACTTCATTGACTTTCTGATTTTCTTTCGAAACACAAACTTAAGTGTCACAAAACTCATTACTGCTGACAATATAAATAACAGGCTAAAGCTAAAAGGAAATCTTGGAATGAAAATATAGCTCGGCAACAAGGGATTATATTCCGAAGCGTCTATCCCTGTTTGAAGAATCAATTCAAGTCCCGACACAAAGAATCCTACAAACAAAACGATCGTAGAAAGAAATAACAACAAGTAACTTCCTTCCTTTTTAAATCTTGGAATTTTCGTCCAAATGCGATATGCAATTAAAGGGATTGTTGAAATAGATAGTGTATTTATAATCAGATTGGTACTAATAAAATCAGGGAATTTGTTTCTGAACTCGTAAAATTGGCCTATCCATAAATGAATCACTTTTCCCCCAACCACATTCAGGAATAGCAAAAAAAAGAAGAGTGTAAAGGCAAGAATCTTTACCAAACTACTCTTTGGCTCTTTGGTTTTTAAAGAATCAAAATTATCAACGAGCTGTTCACTCATAGCGATCACCAATTCGGGTGAAACTCAATAGCAGTTGCGCCTTTTCCGTATTCGTGGAAATCGGCATCGTAAACTTCAATTTGATCCTGCTGGGCTAAATACGTTCGGATCTCGTTTTTGAGCACTCCTTCTCCTACTCCGTGGATTACCACCAATTTGTGTACGGACTGATTCTTCGCTTTCTTGAAAATCGCCCGGAATTCTCCCATTTGTTTGAGCAGAATTTCCGTATTCGACATGCCTTGTGTGGATTCGAGGATTTCTTCGATGTGCAGATCAATTTCCCAAACTGTTCGGGGCTTCTTCACTCCTGTTCTTTCCTGGATGATACGGAAATTCGTTTCAGGCTCTAAATCTTCCTTAGAGATCGTTATTTCGTCGTCTGCATACTTTTCGGAATGGATAAAAACCAATTCATTGAGTGGGAACCAACGGTCAAAACCGGAATCATCTGTTACCTGCGCACGATTTTTCTCCAAACTCACTATAACTCCGTCTCCTTTTTCGTATAAAAAAGAAACTTTCTGACCAATCTTAAACATATATTTCCTTAAAAGCCCCCTGACTCCACATCAGGTAAATGGGGCCAAAAATAGCCAAAATCCATGCAATGATCACGATCACTTTCATAAATACATTCAGATCCTGAACCATTGGAGGAACCAGCATGTTTTTTACCTCATTGGCTACAACTGTTTTAGTTTCTTCCACTTCCATATTTTCTACAAAGCGGCGAAGTCCGGGTGTGTTTTCCAATACATGGTTCTTCACAAAGTGATAGGAACGGTCGGAGAGATTATCATAAGTTGAATTGAAATTCACATCGTCCTCTTTCAATCCTTTGTGGATCAAATAACGGCGGTGTAAACTCCTCACCTGGAAGCCCATCAGAAAACCGAATACCAGGATAATGTACATTTCAAAGAAATACCCGATAGCAATCATTGCCAGGGAAGAAATGAAGGAGAAAATTACCTGGAACAACTCAATGCGCTCAAAAAACAAGATACTCAGCATACGGCCGCCGTCCAGCGGGAGAATGGGAAGCAGATTCAAAATATTGACAGCAAAAAGGATCATGGAAGTCTCAACCATCCATTGCATTTCGTATTGAAAGCCCAATATCCAAAGAGCAATTCCAATAATAATCCCCGGAAAAGGTCCCGCAAGGATTACCATCAGGCTTTCCCGCTGACGATAAGATTCTTTGTGCCCGTGAACAAAAGCCCCCATCAATGGCAGGAACAACATCCGAACATTTTGATAACCGTATAGTTTCATGAACAGGTAATGCCCGCTTTCGTGAATGATCAATACAGCAAGCAGCTCAATCAGGAAACTGAATTGATTCTCAAAAAACACCAGGAAACTTAAAGCAAAAAGCAACAAAGAAAAAACCGTCACGGCAATGTGCCCTTGCCGGATAGGTTCCTTTTCCAAAAACGGTTTTGGCGGATAGAGAGAATTAAAGTCGTTGTCCATAATGACACTAATGTACAAAATAACTTTTTCAGAATCAACGATCCAAGCTGAAAATCTTGGAGTCTTTTTTCCAGATAATCATTTTTTTATCGTCGCCGTAACTCACAAAAGTTTGCGGGTCAATAAACACGACTCCATTCACAGATCGATTATGTCCACCGTGCTTGAATTCTATACGCTGCTCCACTTTTGAAAAGTCTGAATTCCAAACCTTCATCGTCTTATCCATGGAAGCGGTAATGAACTGATTATCTAATTGAATGAGGCCGTAAATGGTTTGGTAATGAGCAGGAATCCGCTTCTCTACTTCAAAATTGGAATCACTGATCACAATGTGTGCGTCTCTTCCACCGGTAATCATGCGTTTATTCGAAAGATCTGCCAGTAATACGTTACTTCCCAGCTCGTTGGGTTCCCAGGAAGCTATTTCGTTCCAGTTCTCGGATGAGAAAACCAAAACTCCAATCAATTGAGTACTTACAAAACAAGTATTTTCCGAAAGAGTGATTGCACGGATCTTTCCGGCTGCCAGGGGAAGATGCAGGATTCTTTTACCGGTCTGCAGTTCCAAAACCACTAAATTCCCTTCCGAATCACCTGCAATCAGCCAGTTATGTAGAAAATCCATCGCCAAAGAAAACCAGGCATTTCCAAAGAAATTATGTTCCCAGGTTATCTTTTTGCTTTCTGTATCGACAGCCAGTAATGTGCCGTCCGTACAGCCGATAAAACAGGTTTGATTTCCGGCATTAACAACATATGCGGCATGCTCCAATTTCACGGTAAAGGAAGAATCCTGTAAACCTTTTGCAAGATCCCAGCGCGTCACGTATTTATCTCCGGCGGAACTGTATAAGAAATTTCCGTCCCAGGAAGCCGAATAAATCGGTCCTGCATGTCCATTTAATACAATGCCGGCCTGAAACATTATGCTTCTTCTTCCTCTTCCGGCTCGTCTGAGTCTACTTGTTTTAAACGTTGTGCATAATCTTCGGGAAGAAACTCAAAGAAAGTATCTCCACGTAAGCCCAAACGCAAACATTCCAATGGAATGACCTCATTCGGTGCAATGTTCCCCAAATTCACGTTTGCTCCAAACAATTTAATGAACCAAACCTGTTGGTTTTTCTGCGGAGCTTCCCACAAAATATCTTCTGGTTTTACTTTCGCGATAATTTTATTGATCAACATGGTGTGTGCGGTTCCATTCGGACGAAAAACCCCTACGTTTCCTGCTTCACGACCTTCTGCAATTACTTTCCAGGAACCAGCCTCCAATTCGGAACTCATCATTTTAATCCATCTTCCCGGACTAATCAAAATTCCGGAATCTTTCGACCCAACTTCTGAAAGCACTGTTCTTGTCTTTGCCAGGCGGCTGATCAATTCCAATTTTTCATTGTGATTGATAATAATCGATCCGTCAGAAATCTCTGCCAAATCCATATCATACTTATCCAATAAACGCATGTAGTCTTCAAAACGTCCGCGCGCATGGAAGGCCTCAAAGAGTGTTCCTCCAAAGTAGACTCTCAAGCCTGCCGAACGATACAACTTGATTTTCTCTTCGAGATTATTCGTTACGGCTGCGGTTCCGAAACCAAACTTGATGATATCTGTCAAATGACCATTTGCCTGAATAAAATTTTCAGCTTCATTCAAACTTAAGCCTTTGTCCATCATCATTGTAATTCCGTTATTACGCGGTTGTACTGTACGTTCTGGAATATGTGGTAAACTAAAATTCATTTTTTGATAAATTGGGTACTATCGACACATGTCAAACTAAGCTCTAAGAGCGGGTCAAATTTACTAATTCTTGGACATCTGCCAATTCCGGATAGCGAATAAAAACATCTTTTGTTCTTTCCGGGTCTTTATTGAATGATTCAACTAACACTAACTTAGCACCTTCCTCGTTTCCTGCTATCCAATTCAAATAAATAATCGGAAGGATAGAGAAAAACAATTGGTTCTTCAGGATATAGCTTTCTACAAAAGTACGAACCTCGCCTACTCTGTGCTCCAGCATAAAATCCACATAATCGAAGAAACAGTCTTCATTTCCCGGATCCAAGGCTAAACAAGCCAGGTAAGCTTCCTCTGCTTCTACTAACATTTCTGCATTCTCGAGCGCACCCGCATAGACGTGGTAATATCCGTCCATGTTCGGTTCCAATTCCAATGCTCTTTCAATGTAGTGAAGACTTTCCTTTGGATGTCCCTGCAAATCTTTCACAATTCCCAATCCAAGCCACGCTTCTGCAAGCGCCGGGGACATGGACAAGGCTTTTTGGTAAAAATCCCAGGCAACTGTCAGGTTATTCAACTGCTCATTTGCTTCTCCCAGGTAACAATATGTTAGTGGATCGTCTCCGTCAATTTCAATACAGCGTTCAAAAGAGTCGATAGATTCTTTGTATTGTTCTATCGTCAGCTGCGCATTTCCCATATTGAAATATGCAGGCGAAAACCTATCGTTAATGGCAACACAGTATTCATATGCTGTAATGGCATCGTTGAACTTTTCTTCTTTTGAATAGGTATTTCCTAAGTTATACCAAGCCGTAAATGAATAAGGATTATCATCCAAAAAGCGTCTGTAAGTTTGAATAGCGCGGGCATTATTTCCCAGCTGATCAAAACAGAATGCCAATTCGTACAAAGCTCCCTCGTTCTTAGGATTTGAACGCATGGCTTCTTCCAAAACCTCTACAGCTCCTTTAAAGTCTTTTAATTGCTCCAATTCTGTTGCCAGGTCCAGGAAAATTTCGTCCTTTTCTTCTCGGTCGGCCAATTCAAGCGCACGACGAAAAAAATTAACAGCTCTTTTACTGTCTCTTAATTGACTAAAGATTGTTGCTTTCGTCAGATAAAGCTCCATGGATTCGGAATCAATCTGTTCTGCAGTTTCCAATAGTTCCAATGCTTCTTTCAATTTCCCCAGGCCTGACATAGCCTGTGCTCTTCGAATTTGAAATAAGGTATTGAAAGGATATTGCTGCGTTCCGATTTCTGCTGCTAATTCACCTTTGGAATAGTTGCCATTCATTAAATAATGATCAATGATCGCTTCTAAACGATCACTATCAAAAAAACCCACCGAGTTGCTTTCCAATTGTGACTCAAATCGAGCCAAATCATCATTCAGGTGGTTCTCAAAATTGTCGCTATCGTCTTCCCAGTCAAACATACGCTATGGTTGTGTTTCTATAAAATTAGCGAAAAATGAAATCCCGATAGCTATCGGGAGTGAAAGTTTAGGAAAGTTTATGAACAGGTTTTTAAACATTCTTTCAATTGCGAATACGAACGGAGGATTCACTTTTAGTATAACGTATAGAAAACCCGGCTATTGTGAACTGGTAATAAAACAGTAGGGGCGGAAAATTTCCGCCCCTACGTTTAAAAATGAATTTAACTATTAGTTCTTAATAAATCGTGTGCTTGAAACCTGATTGTCCATGATTACTTTCACTAAATAGATTCCTGCGTTAAGATGAGCAATGTCGATTGTTTTTGCCGCTCCTATTCCGGAAGAATATACTTTATTTCCAAGCAGGTCAATTAATTCAACTACAGCTTGTTTACCGGTATTCAGTTGAATATTCAACTTATCATTTGCCGGATTCGGGTAAATGGAGAACGTGTTATCAAATTCTTTAAGCCCTAATGACTGACTCTGCACTTTGATCGGAATGGATTTGGTTGTTGTTGCTACCGGAATTCCGTTATCTGTTGCTGTTACCAATACATTGTACATTCCCGGAGGAACCAATGTTGCATCGAAAGTAATATCTACCGTTACGAACTCATTACCAATCGGTGTTTGTGTAACTGTAAGTGCATTCGGGTATGCCGGACACGTCACATCGACCTGCAAAGTCTGATTGATCTCAGGAGTTGCTACCATTACAGTAAAATCAACCGAGTGAATGGATTTCAAAGTATCTCCGGAATACACATCGATTGTATCACAAATTCCTGCAGCAATCACCATCGGAGGTGTATTGGACGAACTTGCTCCTGCTACGTTAAAGTACATTTCCATGTTATCCAGGAAATCAATTCCATCAGAACCATTGTATGGTCCGTCAAAACCTGTTCCTATATGATCGAATCGTCCTACCTGGAAGTAATCTACCCCATTTCCGTAGTTTACACCAACAGTTGCCGGAACTCCGCCAAAGCCGCTAAATCCACCGGAAGCATCTCCTGTTGTCCACTGCATATCCGCATAACAGAAGGATACATTATTTCCAATCGGAACTAAAGGGTCCGTCCCGTCAGAAATGATCAATTGGAAGGTATTTCTTTTGTCTCCGTGAATGTTGTAATATCCGACCTGATCCCAAACTACTATTAGGGCATTCGGAGTCATTTTATACCACACATTCCCGGTGCTTCCCATCATGGTAGAATCTCTTGTGTCTACATCGCCCCAAAAAGGCGCAATCATGTTGTAGCTCGGATCCGGGAAGGGATTTGCCGTGAATTCACTATACTGTGACAAGAATGAAACATTTCCATTGTTGTTAATGTACAGGGAACTGTAGTTATTTCCGTAAAAATCAAATGTAAAGGGTAATGTGATCAGGTTTGAAAAGAAATCATCATTTGGAGGCATCGCCAATAGGAACGTACTGTCTAATGGTACCATGCAATCACAAACTCCATTTTTTTCGGGTGAACCTGAATAATGTACTACCGGATTTGATGTGTTTGAAGTGAGCTGGTAAGTCACCGAAGGATCCAATGCCCCCGCCGCTTTCATTTGGTTGTAGGTTTCCTGAAGAATTATCAGGGTCGTTTGACTGTATGCAACACATGAAGTCAAAGAAATAAATAATATTAATCTTTTCATAAGTAGAAGTATTATAGCTTAAATGCAAGACGCCAATTTATTTAAATAGTTGGCTGTCAATTCATTTAAATTCAAAGTCTTCACAAAATAAAGAGATCTGTTATTAAATATTCACACAAACAAGTAGGGGCACAAAATTTTGTGCCCCTACTGTTTTTAGATAAACTAATCTTTAGTTTTTCACAAAACGTGTACTTGAAGTTTGTCCGTTGTTGTTCAAACGAACCAGGTAAACTCCTGAAGTCAATTCGCTAACGTCAATCGTTGTTGAACCATTGATCGCTGAAGTGTAAACTACCTTTCCGAACAAATCAACTACTGTTAATTCAGCAACTGCATTTTTATCAGTCAACTCAATTGTAAGGTTGTTTGTTGCAGGATTTGGGTAAAGTGTTGCTTCAACAGCTGAAATCTCATCCAAACCAACGAACGTGTAAGCAAGGATCACTTTTCCTAAGATGTTGTTGTCTACTGAATCGGTGTTTTTCAATTCAACGGATGCAACATTCGGAAGCGTGTATGTATTGTTGATATACAATGCTTCAACATCTTGAGTAAATGGCTTCATCGTTGTAACTGAATATGGTGCCCACAATGGAACTACAGAACTAATGCCCGCTTTATCATCCAATACGATGAATTTTTCCAATGAAGGATCAAATGCGTTTTTATCAGTTGAATTGGTACCACCGATAATAACTGATGCAAAAGCAGGTGTATTTACTCCGTAGTGATCCGCAAAAACAATTGCTGTTCCTCCATTCAATGCTCCCGGGAAGAAACTGTTTCCTTTGATGGAAATCTCATCGGAATAGGTATTCCCCTGAACTCCGTTTGTCATCAATTTCGTGTTTGCCATCACCGATACGAAAGAAGCAGCTGTTGAAGCCGGAGTAAATCTGTTATTTGCAACTAATACGTTCTTAGAAGCCATACTCAATACTCCGATACGTGTGTAATTTGTAAAATCGTTATCGATAACAGTTACATTAGCCAGTTCAATTGCACGAATATCGATTAACGAATACAAGCTGTCTGCAGTCATTGGAGTAACCGCATCCACATCATTTGATGAAAACAGGATTTCAGATGCTGCCAAAGGAGCATTAATCATTGTAATACCGTTTAAATCATTATTAGAGATACTCAAGGTATCGTTAGAACGAATTGCCTGAATCGCATAATATGCTTTAACCTCGTTGATAACTATTGTCCCACCCGGCCCGTCTGAAGAACCTGAACCAAGACTGATCCCACGTCCAAAGATGTTATTTCCGTTTGGAGTTACTGTTCCAATCTTGTTGCCTGAAATAATCACATTTGTTGTTGTACTTGCCGGAGCATTTAAACGGATTGCAAATGCATCCCAAACCATTCCGTAAGGAACAACCGGAGAAGTAGAAACGATCTCATTTTTTGTAAGACTTAAGCTGTCAAAAGTATTCGATGTAGAAATCACTGCATATTTACCTGTTGCAGCTGTAAGACCCAACTCCATGCGCAATGCATTGATTGAAACATCTTCCGCATTAATGTCGATCAAGGTTGACTGGTTTGTTGTTAAAACCGGTTTGTTAGTCTCATCCTGAGCAGTGATTGTTAAACCATCTACATTTACGTTCAACGCAGCTGTTTGAGGATAGTTACCTCCAGCTACAAAGATTGTATCTGTCATTGGCTCGGAAACTGAAATTGCGTGTGCAATTGTAGCACATGGATTACCAGGTAATGTACAATCATTTGATACGTCAACACCTGTTGTAGCGACAAAGCGGTTATCACCAGAAGATTTGATGATTACTTTTCCTAAAACTGCGTTATCCAACTCATCGTTGTTTTTCGCTTCGATAGCTGTGAAATCAGATAAACCGTAGTTGTTGTTGATTGCCAAAGCAGTGATGTCCTGAGAAACAGGAGCCATTGTCGTTGCAGGATATGGAGCCCATAATGGGAAAGCCGTACTTGCACCTGTCAATTCATCCAAAACGATGAAAGAACCTAAATCTGTATCGAACGTGTTTTTCGCAGCAACAGTTGATCCACCGATCGTAACTGTTCCGAATGCAGGAGTATTTACTCCATAATGATCCGCAAAAACGATTGCTGTTCCAACACCTGTTGTACCTGCGTTAAAATCATTTCCTGTGATTTCGATCTCGTCAGAGTAAGTATTTCCCTGAGCACCGTTCGTCATCAATTTGGTATTTGCCATTACAGAAACGAAAGCTGTTGCAGCTGTATTCGGGTTAAACTCATTTCCGTTTACTACTACATTTTTAGATGCTTCACTCAACAAAGCGATACGCTTGTAATTTGTGAATACATTGTTCTCCAACATGACTGATGCATTTTCTATCGAACGCAGTTCAACTAATGCATACAAGCTGTCCATAGACATTGGTGTCAATCCGTCAAAGTTGTTGTCGTGTACATGAACATCTGACAATGGTGTATTCACCATCATAATTCCTGCAAAGTCATTGTCATTCACTGACAATTCATTTTGTGATCTGATTGCCTGAACCGTGTAATATGCCATTACATCATTGTTTGCAATCACTCCACCAGGACCATCCAATACTGCTGAACCTAAGCTGATTCCACGACCAAAGATGTTGTTTGCTCCTGCAACTGCAGAACCGATTACGTTATCCTGGATATTTACGCTTGTGTTTTCACCGATGTTTGCATTCAAACGAACTGCAAATGCATCCCAAACCATTCCGTAAGGAATAACCGGAGAAGTAGATACGATTTCATTTTTTGTAAGGCTTAAGCTGTCAAATGTATTCGAGGTAGAAACAATTGCATATTTTCCAGTTGCAGCTGTTAACCCTAACTCCATACGCAATGCATTGATTGTTACATCTTCTGCATTGATATCGATCAATGTTGACTGGTTTGTTGTTAAAACCGGCTTGTTATTCTGGTTTTGAGCAGAAATCGTCAATCCCTTTTGGCTCACAGTAAGAATGCTTGTTTGTGCGTATGTTCCCGGAGCAACAACTACCGAATCATCGATCTGAGCAACTGAAATTGCATGTGCAATCGTCAAACACGGGCTTCCTGGAAGTGTACATTCATTCAATGCATCAGAACCTGTTGTAGAAACGTAACGGTTGTCACCGGCTACAAAAAGATTCACTGTTCCAAGCGCAGCGTTATTCGCTTCCTGGTAATTCTTTGCATCAATTGCAGCAAATGTTGACTGATTGTAGTTGTTGTAAATAGCATATGCAGTTACATCTTGTGAGAAAGGAACCATTGTGGTAGCCGGATATGGAGCCCACAATGCGTATGCATTACTTGCTCCTGCCATCTCATCCAATGAAATGTAGTTGCCTAAATCAGCTGCAAACGTGTTTTTTTCCAAAGCTGTTTGTCCACCAATTGTGATGTTTGCGAACGCCGGAGTATTTGCACCATAATGATCTGCAAAAACAATAGCTGTTCCATCTCCGGCAGCTGCTGCATTAAAGGTGTTTCCTTTAATTGAGATCTCATCACTGAATGTATTTCCCTGAACACCATTTGTCATCAATTTGGTATTCGCCATCAATGAAATGAAATTTGTTGCAGTTGATAACGGAGTAAACGTGTTCCCGAAAATCTCAACGTTTGTGGAAGCCATACTCAATACACCAATACCTGTGTAGTTAGAGATTGTATTTCCATTCAAAAACACAGAACCTTCTTCAATGGAACGAACATCTAAAATAGCGTATAAATTATCTGCAAAAGCAGCAGCAACGCCCGTAAATGTGTTGTTATTCAAACTGATTTGAGATCCTGCAAGCGGATAATTCAACATCGTAATTCCCATCAATGTATTGTTGGAAACATTCAGATTTGCAGCACTTCTCACAGCCTGCATTGCATAATAGGCAAGGACAGTGTTGTTTGACACCATTCCGAATGGACCGTCAGCAACACCTTTTCCTAATCCAAATCCTCTTCCGAAGATATCAAAACCAGACGGAGCTGCAGTTGCAACAATATTGTTATCTAATGTTACGCCATACAAACCACCCAACGGGGCAGTTAAGTCAATTGCGTAAGCACCAAATACCATCCCTGTTGAAACAGTTTTCGTGGAAATGAAATTGGTATGATGAACTTTCAATCCATCAAAATCCGCAGTTCCAACAATTCCTCTCAACCCGGTTGAAGCAGTAAGACCCATGTTCAGTTGCAAGTGAGAAATAGTCACGTTTGCAGCCCCAACAGAGATCACATCAGATGCAGTTGAAGTGATTACAGGTCTGTCCATCGGATCAAGAGCTGTAATTACAACAGGTTGCAATAAACTAAGAGTAGAAGTAAGGTTGTAGTTTCCCGGAGCAATTTTTACGGTATCGCCCGACAAAGTCTGCGAATACGCGTGTTGAATTGTTCCACATGGATTTCCCGGAGTTTGGCAATTATTAGACACATCTGATCCTGTAGCGGAGACATAACGTGTTTGAGAAAAGCTAATACCGGAAACCATCGTGACGGTGGCTACTACGAGCCATTGTAAAGGTGATTTCATTTTGATTATTTAAGAATTATCCCGCAAAAGTAGACCTTCGTGTAAGGCTTTCCTATTTATTAAAACGAACAGAAATGTTAGTTAACATAGCAATTATGTTATAATTTCAAATAAGTAGGTTGACTTCCAGTTTCTTAACTAAACTATTCGGTCAAATGTTAAAAAAAGTCAATTCGACGAACACTATTCACCGCCAGACTAAAGCCGGGGTATTTTTAACTTCAAAACAGCAAAAATTAGAATAACTTGCTTAACAACTAACACAACTGTATTAGCTGAAACATGCAATTTTAAAGGCTTAGTCGTGGTAGAGTGTCTCTTCAGGATACTTTAAAAGACTCTTAACTAATTGTCTTTGATCGATTTTAAGGCCACTTTAGCTATGGCACTATTGGAAATAGTCGTTTCCTGTGATTCTATTATCTCGGAAAGCAATCTTTTGGCAGTTTCCTTATCTCCTTTTTCACTGAAGATCATTGCTTTGTTCAAAAGCAAAATACCTTTGGTTTCCCGATCCGGATTTCCGGCAAGTCCCTGTTCAAGGGAATACAAACGTTCTTCAGGATCTGTCTGCAGGTAAGCCAGTTCTTTCCACGCCGGAGCAAATGAAGGAACATTATCTGTAATCTGCTTAGCGATGTGATACTTCTTTTCCGGCTCGTCTGTCCATTCGATCTGCATAAAAAAGGTGTACAATCCTTCGGGAAATAATCCCGATTTCTCTCCTTCCAAAGTATAAACAGCCGTTTTTGTAGTGAAAAAACCATCCGGCTCCAGGTTGTCGGTTTCCCGGTAATACTTCAAAGCATTATCGAAATCACCGATCAGCAAATAAGTGAATGCCAGATCGTAAACAGGATAAGCCCATAAAGGTTCTATGCTCATAGCTTCCAGCAATTTTTGGATTGCCAGTTCGTAGTTTCCACCCTGCCCTGCTTCTCTTGCTTCTAAGTGTAATAAATTCGCCTGCTCGTTAATCGGTCCAGTTTCCATTGATAGTATCGTTTTTCGGACATGAACTTAATCAATTCGTTTGAATTAATTAACTGGTTTCAAGAAATTCCTTATTGTACTGTTTTCAATTGCTTCTTAAACTGCTTTTCAGCCTGATTTCATTTTTCGAAATGGTATCTGGTTTCGCTGATGAACAACTTCGATTACGACAGATTAATCGCATTAAAAACTTCGGCAAGAATTTCATACGATTTCAAGCGCTTTTCATTATCAAAAATATTTCCGGTGATCATCAGTTCATCCACGCCATGCTCATCAATAAAACGGCTGAATTTTTCAATCAGGGTATCTTTATCGCCAACAAAGGTACAGGCTGTCATGGGAAGAACGGCATCTAACAATTCTTGCGGCCATGACTCCAATAAGTTAGGAATTGGTGGAGAAAGCGGTTTGCGGGCATTCGTCAAAATTCCTGAGAACATCTGGTACAAACTCATGGACAATAATTCGGCTTCTTCATTCGTATCTGCTGCAATTCCGTTTACACAAGCCAAAACATAAGGTTTATCCAGGTATTGGGAAGGCTGGAAGTTATTTCTATAGATCTGCGTAGCTATTTTGAATTGTTTCGGTGCAAAATGAGACGCAAAAGCATAAGGTAATCCCATTTCTGCTGCCAGGTATGCACTGTCTGTACTTGAGCCTAAAATCCAGATAGGAATGTTTAATCCTTCTCCCGGAAATGCCCTTACGGAAGCTGTTCTGTTATGCTCACTAAAGTATTTTTGAAGCGCTGTTACATCATTCGGGAACTGATAAGCTGTATTCAAATCTCCTCTTCGCAAAGCTGCTGCCGTTTGCTGGTCAGTCCCGGGAGCTCTTCCCAACCCCAGGTCAATACGCGAAGGATACAAAGTTTCCAGTGTTCCAAATTGTTCTGCAATTGCTAAAGGTGCATGATTTGGAAGCATAATCCCTCCTGAGCCTATTCGAATACTTTTAGTTTGAGAAGCTACGTGGCCAATCAATACGGAAGTTGCCGAACTGGCGATATATTCCATATTGTGGTGTTCTGCGAGCCAGACGCGTTCGTATCCTAATTCTTCTGCTTTTTGTGCTAAATCTACTGTTCTTCTGATTGCTGTTGCTGCGTTGCCGTCCTTGGTAATCATGGATAAATCCAGAACGGAATATGTGATTTTTTTCATGGCCTAAAATTACGGAATGAAGCTGTGGGGACAAACTACAAGGAGTTAAAATTTGTAGTTGGTTTCATGGAGGGAACCAGTTAGCTAAAGGTCCGGGCATACCTTCCGATTATTTTCCTAGGTGATCTGCTGTGTTTTATGTGCTTAATTTATGTTCGTGCCTGGTGGTTGAATAAACAAAAAGGGTTCGCCTAAGCAAACCCTTTTCTTCTAACATACCTAAATCACCTAATACTACAATTATCAGCTCTAATTACTATTAAAGAATCCTTCAACAGTTGGTTTCAGTGCTAATACCTAATCACTAATTCTAAGCTTTTTTTTGACCTTTTGAGACAGTTAAAAAATGCTTTTGAATAATCACATTATCTTAATGAGTCAAAGGTAAGTGCTGAATTCAACCCTGCCAAGCGATTGAGGTGAATGAAGTCTTTTTGTCGGAGTTAGACAGAAAATGAGGGAAAAAGTTCAAATCTTCTTCGCTGTATGGACTTAGGAGGTTAAACTCCCAAAGCGATCCGGATCAATGGATTTAATCCGTTCAGGCTATTGAACAAAAAAGGGCCCGCCAAAGCAAACCCTTCTTCTAACCTAATTAATAATTCTAAGCTTTTTTACGATTTTGAGAAAATAAAAATGCTTATTAAATAATCACATTAACTTATCAAATCAAATGTAGACGCTATCTGCAAACATTCAAAAAGATTGAGGTGAATGTCACCTTTTTGTCGGAGTTCAGCAGAAAAAAGCAAAATATTAGCGGGCAGATTAAAATCAAGCTCGCATGCGCTTGGCGTTTGCCCACAATTGAGGCGTCAGCTCATATAGGATATACGGATAATCTTTTCCATGGATTTCTTTCATGAAATGTCCTTTTTCTTCGATTCCAAATCGGGAAGTTCCCTTTTGAGAACGGATATTTTCTTCAGCGATTTCAAAGATTATTTTGTCCACGAAGCGGAATGCGTAATCCAATATTAATTCTTTGATTGAGAAATTGAAACCTCCGCCCCAATGAGCGCGATCTAAAAATGTACCTCCAATTTTGACGGATGAATCTTTCTCATCATAGTCGTAAAATCGAGTGCTTCCAAACATCTTATTGTTTTTCTGATCAATAATGACCAAACTTTGACCGGTTTCTATTGATTCTTCAAAGAAAAGATCGTATTCTTCGCGTTTGTGCCTGCTATATACCGGATGTTGTTCCCAAATCAGCGGATCTGATGCCACCTGGTAAAGTTCTTCGTAATCTGAACGTTGCAACGGACGTAAAAGTACTAACTCATTTTCAAGCGTCGGTTGCCATAGTTTCGTTTCCATAACACCTGTTTTTCATATTAGTAAGTTATAACAGAATGTTTGAATCCTCACTTTTTAAACAATTTTTGTGAATCAAAAAGAAAGAGAAGGAAAAATTTAAAACAATCCGAAGCGTTTTTTCCGTTTCACTGAATTCGGGCGGTTGATGTCCAGGATATCCGTTAAACCAATTTGTTCGAAACCTTCATACAAACCTTCTACTCCTTTTTTCATCTTCAGGTCAACTTCTTCCTGGTAAAGCGGATAAAGCGCGTAGAAATAAATTGTTTTTTCGGCAGTGATCTTTAATTCATGAAATCCTTCATCAAACAACATCGGTGGAAGAAGCAACATGGTATTCAGCCTGGTTTGATTGGTAAACGGTTCGGCAGGATTTCCATTAGGAATGGTGTGCCCGTAACCCAGCCAGGTATTGTATTCATGCGGAAAACGGGACAACATTTTCAACCATCTTAACGGCCAATAATTGTTCTCATCTTCAAAATCCTCATTGGAAATTTTCCATTCTGCGGGAAGACAAATACATAATTCGGCATACCGAAAGTCATTCATTTCCTGTGGAGCGCTCATGGGTTTATCACTCATCCCGGAAGTCACCAGGGTATGAAAAGGTCTCTCGGCAGTTGGTTTGATCCAATGAAGATCAATGTGCACCTGATCCGAAATAAGCTCATGAAAAACCATGTCGATTTTCCCTATATACTTTTCAATGTGATCAGAAATCTCTTCTATATTTCCTTCTCCGGAAGGTGGTTGAAATTCATTCCTGCTTTCTTCGTCGTAGCGGTAGATCGGTGAACCTGATTCTGTTTTTTCCATGGCGTTTTATTTGTCGGTTAAAGGTTTAAAAATAGCTAATTCCAGGTTTATCTAACCTTAGGTATTCGTGATTTTTTGGATCACTTTCTCTACCCGCTTTCGTTTCGATTCTTTTTCAATCTCATTCAATCGACTGCTTAAAACAGAAATAAATCGGGTTTTGTTTTCAGTAGTAACAACAGGAATTGCGCGTTCTGCGTACATGGGCAATTGGTTAGTTGGTGCTTTTTGCATCACTTCCAGCAAGACATCCAACCCATTTTCAGAGTATTTCAGTATTCCGCATAATTTGATGAAGATATTCACCGCTCCGTCCATTGTGATAACAGTTCCCTTGTAAACTGCATCCAAAATAGCAGGGATGGATTCGTAGATAAAATCGGGCTTTTCGGAAACAATCGAGTCTAATGCAGCCATTCCGCCCCATTGCAGACGATTGTTTTTATGCCGCAACAATCCTAGAAAAGTGACAGCATATGTTTCAATTAGTTTTGGATCCAGGGAACCAATCTCGTATAAAACCTTGATGCAGTCGTTTTGAATATCTTTGCTTTTTGTCCACAGATTGTCGACCAATTCCTTTACTGCGCCTTTGTCTTTTGAAGCCGCTATTTTCGCTGCAAGTTCCTGGTTTGGAACTTCGTCTCTCCTTCCAAGAACACTTGCCAATTCATTGATTACACTCATACGATCGCAAGTTAGGAATTTACTTCCTGATCCAAAAAACAATTCCGGTAATTACTCCGCCAATGACTGCTGTTTGCAGGGAAACAACTCCGGTTGTAATTAGGCCTACTCTCCAAGCCTGTTTTCTCCTAAACTTGCGAAATTTCTTTTTCATCGGAGAATCCGTCTCATAATTCTTGAGCGATCTTACTGCGTCTTTCTGATAAATCTCTCCAAACAAATAGTCTCTTTCTTCAGGCATTTCCTGTGCCAGATCATAAAACAATCCCGGACGATTCTTCGCAATTGTATGCAGTATCTCTTGCTGGTATTCGTCATAAGCATACTGATGAATGGGGCGCTGCAACAAATTGTGCTTTAATTCTTCCAGTGTCAGTGTATTTATGTTTTTTTCAAGCGAATCATTTAAGGCTATTAACCTGTGATTCGCCTCTGATAAACTATCTTTCAGCTTCTCTATTTGTTCCTTTGCAAGAACTTCGAACTTTTCAGGGACACTTTGTTTTGCTTCGGCAATACTCCAATTTGTTTGACGATAACGGTAATGGAAATCATTGAAAAGCGGGTAAATCTGTTGAATTTCATCCATCATTCCCCGGTAAATCACATCCCAGTAAGAATGATTGATTGCTTCATAAATTTTCGACGGATCATCAAGCTTCTTCGCAACATAAGTCTTGCGGGCTTTGATTTTCCCATTCTTTAAATCACATACACGGAAGTATTTATAATCATATGATATGGCATATTGTCCATTTGAAAAAAGGATTCCGGAGCTATCCGTGTCAAGGCGAACGGGCCAAAGTTCTTGTTCATTATAAACAGAAGGAGCATAGTTATAGCTTGAAAGTTCATAAAGTATACAATTTCCGCCTTCCAGTTTAAAGGCATATTCTCCGTTGGTTGTTTGGTAAAACGTTTCGGTTTCCTGCGAGAAGCTGATTCCGGTTATCGAAAGAAATAAAACGATCAGGTAATTTTTCATATTACAACAATACAACTTTTAGTGAAATTGGTTCAGGAGAATAATCAAATGATTGATTTTTCATGTCGATATATTAATCGCCTGCTTTCATTTCTAAAGTACTCAGAACTTCTTTTTTCATTTCTTCGTACAACGTGTCCAGCGGAACTCATTCATACTAAATATTAGCATTTAATTCCGATTCTTCATCCAAATTGTTTCTCTATTGATGCTTAGCGGGAGTTGCTTTTTTCGTTTGTAAACCAGGGTGAGAATGATTGCCAGTGCGATAGTAAGGATGCGGAAAGCATTTGCATAGAATCCGCCGAAAGCATTGTCGGAAACCGAAAAAAGCATCCAGGCCAGGTTCATGAAAAAGTGCAGAAAGATGGGAATCCACAAATTGTAGTTCCATTCAGCGTATAACCAGGCAAACAGAATTGCTCCCATAAACGTAGTCGAAAAAATTCCGATCAATGTTATCAAATCATTGCTTTGGTACAAATGCATGATGGCAAACAAAAGTGCTCCCAGCAAAACCGCCGGAATAAATCCCAGTTTGGTGAAACGGAATAACTGACCAAAGAGAAAACCGCGAAAGATGAACTCTTCAAAAAATGCAGCAGCGATCCCGGTAATTAAAATCTCATCGCCGGTAAGATCTTCATCGAAGGAAAAACAAAACGCAAAGCCGATAAACATAGGAAGCGCGCAAAGTAATGGAAACAGGATTCCTTTTACTATCGAACGATTCAGGCCCAAAGTAACCTTACAGCGTTTGAATTCATTGATAATCGAAGCGCCGAGCAGGATCGGAACACAAAAGATCAAATAGACCAGGACATGACTCAGCCCCAAATTGGGAATAAAACCATTGACCCATTGTCTGAGTTCAGAAAAGTAAGCTTGGGACATGAAAAAATAGATTCCAAAAGATACCAGCGTGATCAGGATTACACTTAAGGACCTACTCATTTATTTGTATTTGGGGTGTTAATGAGTTTTAAATTACCAAATACATCTCAGCCTGACAACTATTTAACGTTCTATGGCAGTTGGAATTAATAAGGCATTTACCTTTTCCAGGAAGGGAATTGTGTTGGTCAAAGGACATTCCAGGTGTTTTCCTGTATAGATCAGCGAATCGTGTTTAGTTGTACAATTTGCTTCCACTTTTTCATACAGTAAATACGGAACTTCTTCGTCTTCACGGGAATGAATGAACAGCACGGGAATCTTTGTGAGTTTTTTGATATCTTCTTTTGCAGCATATGGCGAAGTCACAAACTTTTCGATCATTTCTTTTTGTTCCGGCGGCGAATAAGCAGATGCAATATCTGTAAACGAAGAAATAGTTCCGTCGAGGATTAATCCTGTGATCTTAGCTTCATTCAAGGCTGCTAAATGCGCAGCAATTTGTGTTCCCATGGAAGCACCGTAAAGAAGGATTTTTGTATTCCTGATGGCTTTTTGCTGCAGCGCAAAATCAAGCATCAGCTGCCCGTCTGAAGCGATGTTCAGGTGAGTTGGTTTACCTGTAGATTTTCCATAACCTCTCAAGTCAACCATGAAAACCTGGAAACCATCTTTCACCAAAGGTTTAATCAGCCCAATATAGGTCGAAACATTTCCTCCTGCTCCGTGAAAGTAAATGATCGTTGCTTTCGGTTTCTCAGTCGGGGTGATCAAATAGGCCGTAATGATATCGTCACCTGCTTTCTGTTTGAACGACTTTACATTCAATGAATCAATTTCCTGCCAATCTTTCGACGGAAAATAGAATTTATCATCCATCTGCCCGCTCGCAGAAAAGCAAACGCACAGTAAGAGTACAATTTTGCAAACCAATTTTGCGGACTTGGGCATGACCTGGAAATTAAGTTATTTAATCAAAGAAACATCTTTTATCGAGTCGTATTTGGCTTCAATTACCCATTTTCCGGTTTTGTCAATAACACCCCATTTTCCAGCCAACCTTGCAGCTGCATATCCATTGTGGAAATCACGAACCGCTTCGAATTGTGGTTTAATGACCCATTCTCCTTTTTTATTTACGAAACCAACTAAACCGCCTTTTTTTGCATCAGCAAAACCTTCAGAAAAATCGCCGAAAGAGTCTGCATCCACTTTTAAAATTTCACCTGATTTATCAATATAACACCATACTCCGCTTTTTTTCACGCGAGCCAGACCGCTAACCGGATCAAATTCCTTTCCTGCTTCATATTCAGGCTTAATAACCCAATTTCCATCCTGATCAATGTATCCCAATTTCTCGTCCATTGTTTTTGCCCATGCAAGGCCATTCTTAAAATAACCTACGCTTAAAAAATTAGCAGGCACCACCAATTCTCCATTTGTGTTGATAAAGCCGAATTTTCCTTTCGTTTCAATAGCTGCCAACCCTTCTGAAAACTCTTTCACATCCGCGGCAGGTTGGGCGATGGTTGTTTCATTTCCCTTGGTATCGATGAGCACAATAGTCTTCCCTTTTTTAACATTTGCATAGCCTCCGTTGAAATTACTTCCTTCGTCATAAATTGCAGGAATTGACATTTTACCTTCATCATTCATGTAACCCCATTTTCCTTTTACTTCTACCAGGAACAAATGGTCTACAAAACCTCCTAAGTTGAATCCAAATACATCTTTGGTTTTAAAGCTTTCAGGATCCGTTTTAAGACGTGTATTCTTTACATCAATGAAATGATACTGACGTTCTTTACCGTCGTAAATAACCGCTAACCCATTTGATGAAAAAGGATAACATTTGTCGTATTCGGCAGGAATAATTAGTTCTCCGTCAATATTTGAGTAGCCCCATTTTCCCGTTTCAAGTGTTTTGACCTGAACAACCAGTGTTTGTGCATTAATTAAAAGAGCGTTCACTAAAAACGCAGCTGCAGTGAATATTTTTTTACGACTCATGGTGTATCTTTTTTTAGTCTTATAAAGATAATTGAAAAGTTCTTAATTCAAAGTGCTTGATTTATCAGGTATTCGGATCACTTCTGTTCCAGCTCTTTTCGAACCTTTGCAGGAAGTTTTGCTTTTACCAATTCGTAAGATTGATTCAAATAGAATTCCCAATCGGTCTTTTTCATCCGGGTAATGTCGTCTATGAGCAACCATTTGTATTTTGCAACATAAGGCGCGGGCTTGAATCCGGGACGAGAAGCCATTTCCTCAAACTCTTCGTCTTTGACTTTAAAGGAAGCGGAAACAGGTGTTTGGTCTAATCCAATCACGCAAAACATCTTTAGTCCAACAGAAAAAACCAGATCACTCCCCCATTTCACGTCTTCCGTTACTCCGGGAAAATTTTGACAAATACTTCTGATAGCTTCGATATCCATTTCTTTCGATTCGATTTGAAGTCTGAAAGTAAACAAATATTGAATTCACTTGTTATTTTCCGATTTGAATTTCACTTTCCAGATCAGCCAAAGCTCCGCCATTGAATACTTTATAGCCTTTTTCTTTTAGAAGATTCATGGCTTTTACGCTTCTCAATCCATGCGAACAAACGGTGATGTAGGTTTTTGTTTTATCTAAAGGAAGTTCTGCAGCATGCAAACGACTCAACTGCAGGTTGATTGATCCTTCAATATGCCCGGTTTTGTATTCTGACGGTGTTCTCACATCCAGGATAACGGCTCCCTGTTCGATCTTCTTCCCCAATCCTTTATCGAGATTCATAAAGCGATAAGTTCGGTATCCGATATAAATCAACAGGAAAGCTCCTAAAATGATTCCAATGATTTTCATATTACTTGTGGTTTGACGGATCCATTTTACTCAGAATTTTTTGATCAATGTAAAAAGTCCCCAAAGGAATGATACAGGCTAAAAGCACTTTCCAGGTGGTTTCTTTGAATTTCCACCGGTATTCCACTCCAACACTGAGTGTATTGAAAATAAACAGCAGGAACAAAGCTCCATGGACAGTTCCCATTACTTTCGACCACTCGGGAATTCCGTAACCATATTTTAAAGGCATCGCAACAAAAAGCAAGATCAATAATGAGATTCCTTCCAGGAATCCGATAAGTCGCAGACGGCCGATTTTTGATTGAATGAATTGAAACATATTATCGGAAATAAGGTCTGTTTGATAAAGGTGAAAATGGCCACGGAATGGCACTAAAAATGAGCAAAAACGCAATGAAAAACCAAAGCAGCATTGTTTTGAATTTATCGGAATCTGTTTCCATGCGTTTTGCTTTCGCAGAACCGATGGTCAATACAACAATTGCCAGAAACATCATCAATGCATGGATCAGCGAATAAAACGTCACGTCCCAGTTTTGAAGCGCGGCCTTTGTGTGTTTCCAAAAATAACGGATACCCGGACTTTGTGTATAAACCAAAATCCCGATGATCAATTGAACATGTGCTATGGTCGCGGTCCAATGACGAATGGAATTATCTGCTTTGGAAAAAGTTTTCTGAGCTTTGAATCCGACATAAGCGCGGTAAATGGCGTATATCAAACTGATCACCACCAGCCAGCGAACCAAAGAATGAAGAAAAATGAGTGTTGAATACATCGACAAAGTTTAAGCGATGTAAAAGTAATTCAAAAACATACTAATCAGTATGTTTTTGGATAAAAAAATTAGTTCAGCCCGTCCAGGTAGCGCTTAAGTTCTTTTAAATAAAGCAAATAAGACTCTTTTCCATTATCCAATTTCCCCAGGTTTCTAATTCCCCAATATCCTGAAATCACCATCATTGTGATTTGTTTTGGATCAGCGTCCATTCGAACAAAGCCATTCTTTTTTCCATTCTCCAGAACTTCAATCAATGTTTCCTCCCATTGTTTGGTCAATCCGTTTAATGCTGCGCTGAAATCAACATTCCATGGGCTCATTTCCTGCGTAAGATTAGAAGCCGGACAGCCAAATTCAGGTTTCAGGAATGGATTTCCGACCAACAGATATTCTATCATATCGTATATAAATTCCAAAGGATTGCCCTGGTTCTGCAATGGAGTAATGAAGCTTTCCGTCATCGTTGGCTTCAGTATTTCGTTAATGATGGCCAAACCCATTTCATCTTTGTTTTTGAAATGGTAATAAAAAGCACCTTTTGTAACCTGGGTTGTAGCCAAAATATCATCTATGCTGGTGGTTTGATAACCTTTGACATAAATCAGTTCAAATGCTTTTTGTAAGATGGTTAAGCGTGTTGCTTCGGCCTTTTTCATAAAGATACTACCTGGTATTTTTACAAAGAAATGAAAAGTTTAAGGATCTGCAAAGATTAATTCCCTGCAGATCCCGAATTAATAAGTATCTCATTTGACCAATCTGGTACGTTGAATCTGATCATTTCCAACAAACTTCACTTCCACTGAATAAGTTCCGGTTGGCAGCTTTAGAATATCGATGTGATCTCCGCTCTCCACATTTTTGTATTCCAGCACAGTTTTTCCATTCAGATCCAGGATTGAAACCTGTTCTGCAGCACTGTTGTTCAGGAATCGGAAGAAATTTTCTGCCGGATTCGGATAGATCAGTTCCATTTCTGCTCCGTACTGCTCCTGCACACTCAACTCGTTGGAAGGTGTTAAACGAATAATCGGATTGGTACCTGAATTTGTTGCGATGTAGATTTCTTTATTCGGACCAATGGCAATATCCCGCAGACGTCCGAAAAGTCCCTGGAAATACTGATCTTCATCCGTAACATCCGTTGTTTGAGTATTCAATTGCATGGCTACAACACGCTGGCCATTAAGTGTAACCATCAATAACCGGTTATCCCATTCCGGGAAGGCCGGATTTTGGTAGTAAACCAAATCAGAAGTTGCAATGGTTGGTGTCCAGGCATGAATTGGCTCCGTATACAAACCGGTCGCACAAGGGGCGTTTTCAAAGGTTTCATCGCAAAAACCATGGATTAGCGGCCAACCATAGTTCTTTCCGGATTCTAAAACTGTCAATTCATCATCGGTTGAAGGGCCGTGTTCGGTAATAATCACTTTTCCATTAGGAAGTGAACAGATTCCCTGGGAATTGCGGTGTCCCATGCTGTAAATATAGGATCCAGGAAACGGATTGTCTGCTGGTATTGTTCCATCGGTGTTTACCCGCAGGTATTTTCCCGAAAGCGAACTGGAGTCTTGTGACAACTGCTGTTGAGAAGCTTCCCCGGTTGACATCAATAAGGTTTTGTCGGGAAGAAAATACAGGCGCGAACCGTTGTGATTTCCATAGGCCAAAATGTCTTCAATCAGGGTATCAGGATCGATCAAAGCCGGATCACCGGTGTCATCGTAAGTGTATTTCACCAAACGTTCTTTAAAATAACCCTGCCCGTCTTCCGGTCCATAAGTGTAAACCAGGAAAACTTCTGCAATAACCGGAAAATCCGGGTGAAGCGCCATACCGAGAAGACCGCTCTCTCCTACCGTATGAACATCAGCCGTCAGATCAAGCACCGTATCTTTAATTTCTGTCAGCAGGTCAATACGACTCACAAGTCCGCCGCGTTCTGTGACCCACAAATGGGTATCACCTTCCAACTGGATTTCCCATGGGGTGTTTACCTCGTTGGATAGCGTATCGATATAAACGGTTGTTGTACCGATTAGTTGAGTTGCCTGGGAATGAACCATCGGTGCAAGACCAAGCGAAACGATAAAAAGTAACTTTTTGAATTCCATAACCGAAAATTTAATTGTTTATTGTTATTCAAGTTAGGGAAACCAAAAGCGGATACAAAAAAGTTGAAGTTAATAAATGGTAAAGTGAATCACCTTGTTGCTGGGCTTCTGAAACAATGTCTATCAGCTATCAAAGTGTAACAGCCGGTTCTGATTGTGCTCAAACCAGTTTTCCATTTCTTCGCTGTAGAATAATCTATAGAATCAACCGTATTTTGCTTTTGTCCGTGTGATGCTGTCTTTCATCAGTGCAACCAAGGCTTCCTGATTAATATCGGCCAATTTCTTCACGTAAATACACGCTTTTCCCATTCTAAACTTTCCCAAAGCATTTATCAAATCTTCCTGCCCCGGTTCACCCATTGAAACATAAAGTGAAATCGCTGCTTTCCTGGGAGAAAACCCAACCAAAGGCATATCACCCTCATGTCCGCTGGCATATTTGTAATGAACGCTTCCAAATCCGATAATACTTGGTCCCCACATTTTTGCTTTGAAACCGGAAACTTCTTCCATTAATCGGATGAGTTCCTGGCTGTCTTTTCGTTTTTGCTCGGAATCGGTAAACTCGATGATGAATTCGTTTACGTCTTTGGGTGTTTCTGCTGTTTTTGTTTTCGCCATTTGTACGGTTTTTTTATCTCGGAATTCAATTCTCTCCCGATAGCTTGTCTGGACTCATTCTCATTCTGACTTTATGCCGTCGCGGCCTATAAAGCGCTGTTTTCCGAGGAGAAAATCAATTGCTTTGACCACATTTTTTTCAACGCTTGCTTCTGTTTTCAGATTTGCAATATAGCGCACAATTTCGTTTTGAAGCGAAGGAATAAGGCTTTCGAAGATCTTATTTGCTTCCGGATTTGCCTTCAAAGCTTCCAATAATTTAGGGTGCGGATGAATGGACCGGTCGGAAGAATCTGTTTCAATGCTTATTTCTACTGTCTCTCCTATTCTTTTCGGCGATTTGGGAAGCATTTTGGTATTGATGTACAACCTCCATTCTCCTGAAAAACGAACCAAAGTTTGCTGATATGCCTTGCCGTTGATAGTTCCTTTCACCGGAATCGGGCCTTTGTCTTTCCCGAATTCCTGAAATAGGATGCGTAAAATCGGCTCGGGGACAAACACAAACGGATTGATCCCAATGATCTCAAGTTGAGCAGTGAAGGAAGTTGTTTCTTTTGTCATCATTCGTTTACTGAACCAATAGCTTTTTGATAATCGCAATTTGTCCTAAGTGATAATGTGTATGTTCTACTATTCCTGCAATATTTCGATAGTTAGTTCCGTATTTCGGATCTACAAAGTCTTCTGTTAGTTTTTCATCCGGTAATTTCTCGATTAGCAAAGCAACTTTCTCTGCTTTTTCCCAGGTGTTTTTCTGAAACCTCTCCCATTCCGCTTTTGTTTTAGGAACTTCAGAAATCCAGCTTAATTCGTCTTTTCCATCCAAAACATGCTCTTCTAGGACTTTGATGAGAACATCCAGGTAATACGCCATATGAAAAGAGATTGAAAAGATCGAATTCAATGAATACATCTGAACTGCTGCTTGTTCGAAAGTAACATCTGAGAGTAAGTTCTTTAAATCAACCGTGCTCCAATTTCCTCCGAAATGGACATCTCTTAAATGCTTCGCTAATTGTTTTGATACGCTCATAATGGTTACAATTTCTCAAAATTCTTGATTAAATGCAAAGTTTCAAAGGGATAATGATTTGCATTGGAACCTGCGATCAGGAATGCATTCACACCCATGTTCCGCAAATAACCAAAATCCACCAGGTCAGAAATGCTTGGTTTACCGCTATTCTTCAGGTCTCCGAAGATTCCTGTTGCAAGAATGAGTTCTTTGTTCGACGCTTTACAACTTTCAATGATCTTCTTTTGAAAAGGAAAAACATCACTCATTTTACTGGTACTGGTAAGATCTCCACGACCCAGCATGATACTGTCGGAGGCATTTATAATTTCTTCCAGATCATTTGAAGAGACGATCGTTTCGATTTTGGAAACTACCCGAAAACCGGGAATAAGCTGTTTTACCTCATTCACCTGTTCTGCTTTCGTGACAAACGAAACAAGAATTTTAACCTTTTCGGAGTATGGGGATTGCGCCAATTGCTGCAACAATTCAAGATCATGAGCAGAAACAGGCTTAACCGGCAGTTTATTTCCTTTGATATTGAAAGATCGGTTGGAAGTGAGAAAGAATGTGTTGAGAGCTTCACCACCTACAAAATTTTCATTCATTGACAGAATTTTCATCTCTACTTCTCCGTCTGCAATGGAAATGAGATCTCCTGGCTTCACTATGCATGGATCCAACTGAGATAAGAAACTGCTTGTGGGGATTTCATTCGGGGCGTTTTGCTGATTTTCAGCACAAAGCAGATACGTTTTTCCTTTCTCGATTTGAATTCCAGTTCCGATATTCCCTATCAGGGCTTTTTCACCGGGCAGGTCTACCAGGATCTCCAGATTCAGATTATTGACTTTGCTAAGCTCTAAAACTTCTTCAATCCGAGCAATAAATTCCGGAGTAGTTTTCCCTTTGTTGATGAGGCGGATTCCGTGAAGGCCTTGTTTAAAAAGCGCGACTAAATCGAATTGAAAGTCTTTGAGGTCGCGGGAATAGGTTAAATAGGTTTTTGTCATAAGAGTTCAAAAGGTTTAACCGATAGCAGAATTTCAGTCGCCATTGTTTAAAGCGTTCAACTAAAATTGCTATCTAAAGTAGTAAACTTTTTATATAGAACTTCTTCTGAAAAAACGTGCTGTAATCACTTTTCACAGGTATTTATTCAAATAAACGATGATTTTTGTGCCTTTTGTTTCAATAAATCAAGATCATTCTTCAGATTTACCAATCCCAAACACCATTATAACTGAAGGTCTCGAATTTCGGTGTGGTCGGAGCAAACTGAATTGAAACCAGGATCGTATTGGATTTTTTATCGATCATCGTATTTATCCGGTAGGTTGTTTTCAATTCTGCAGTTCTTCTTTCTGCAAAAATCTGAAGCCCGTTTACTTCTGTGACACAGCCGTGTTTCCAAACCTGCATTTTATTATACGCTAATTCCTGAACGGGTTGAAATTTCGAATAAGCTTCCAACAAGGGTTTAAAGGTTTGATAGTAGGTTACGTTTTTTGAGTACCAAATAAAGAAACCATCGTATATTTTTTCCGGATTCCCTTTCTCTCCATCGAAATAAATAAATGCAGGAATACTGTCTCCTTCATTAAAATACCGTTCTTCGGTACGTATTGAATGATCTTGTTCACAAATTGTTTCTTCAATAAATGCATAATCGAATTTCAACCTATCCATTCGTTTAAGCCACTTTGTATGAGCTCTGCTCAAAAGAATACTATCGAAATGAAGACGCTGTTCTTCTGATAATTGTCTCAAATGATGAGCAGTCATTTCGTCGATTATGAACGACCTGTTTTGTCCATAAGCTAAAACAGAAAACATTGAAAATAGCAACAGGATAATTTTATCTTTCATCAGATTACAATTTAGGAACTTCCCAAATATAATGTAATCATTGAAAGCCGGAGAAGCAAACTTTCAAATCAGCGCTTTGTATAAACATCCAGCGCTTTCTGTAAAAGGGCCTCAATTCTATCTATCGGCAAATCAGCATCCGGATCAATTAGAAAGACTTTCATCCGTGAGCGCTTTTCCTGAAGCATGAATGGCTCGTCAAAGAGTTTTCCTTCCACAAAACCAATGTAAGGTTGTTTGTGTTTTTTGTGCGTCCAGAGGTAGCAAAACATTTTTCCTTTGTAGCAGAAAAAAGGCATCCCATATTTCAATTCGTCCGTTATTGCATTATTTTGGGCCAAAATAATATCTCGCAGAGCAAGAAAAACACCTTTAACAGGTTCTTCCTGCTTTAAATAATATTCCGTCAGGTCTTGCATTACTTTTTCACCGCTTTCAGTTCGTTGGAAAACGAATAAGGAAAATCCCCTTCCGCGAATTTGTGATCCAACGCGGGGGTTGCCGTCATTTTAAAATCCAGTGTTACTCCTGTCAACAATTCGCTGTGTTTCAGGTAAAGCTTTGTATACAGTCTTTTATTAATCATTAAGGAAGAAACGTATTTGTTTTCAGCTGAATTTTCGGGAGCGTTCAACAGGATGGATTTTCCATTTTCCAAATGAATCACTGCTTTCTTAAACAAAGGTGCGCCCAAAACATATTCGTCTGTTGCCGGACAAACCGGGTAGAACCCCAGTGCTGAAAAAATGTACCAGGCTGAAGTCTGTCCGTTGTCCTCGTCGCCGCAATAACCATCCGGTGTTGGTTTGTACAGGCGATTGAGAACCTCTCGTGCCCAATATTGCGCTTTCGCCGGTGCTCCTGCATAATTATACAAATAGATCATATGCTGAATCGGCTGGTTGCCATGCGCATATTGTCCCATATTGGCAATCTGCATTTCTTTGATCTCATGGATCATTCCTCCGTAATAACTGTCGTCGTAAACCGGTGGAAGACTGAAAACAGAATCGAGTTTTGCTGTAAAGCGTTCCTTTCCGCCCATCAGGTCTATCAATCCCTGCACATCGTGAAAAACAGACCAGGTATAATGCCAGCTGTTCCCTTCCGTAAATGCATCGCCCCATTTGAAAGGATTGAAAGGCGTTTGAAATTTTCCATCTGCGTTCTTACCGCGCATCATGCCTGAGGAAGGATCGAATAGGTTCTTGTAATTCTGACAACGGGCTGCATACAGATCAATTTCTTCCTGCGGGCGTCTCAATGCCTTTGCCAATTGGTAGATCGCAAAATCATCGTAAGCATATTCAAGTGTTCTGGCCGCATTTTCATTGATCTTTACATCATAGGGAACGTAGCCCAGTTTGTTGTAATACTCGACTCCGAATCGACCTACTGCGCTCATGGGACCTTCGTTGTTTGCTCCGTGAAGCAATGCTTCGTATAGCTTTTCGATGTCGTAGCCGCGCAATCCTTTGATGTAGGCATCCGAAACAATGGAAGCTGAGTTGTTCCCGATCATGATATCGGCAAATCCGGGACTCGACCATTCGGGAAGAAAACCGCCTTCCAGGTAATCGTTCACCAATCCTTCCTGCATTTCACGGTTGATTTCCGGGTAAACCAAATTCAACAAAGGGTAAAGCGCCCGGAACGTATCCCAGAATCCGGTCCCGCCAAACATTTTTCCGGGAAGTACTTTCCCATTGTAAGGACTCCAATGCACTTCTTTCCCGGCCGCATCGATCTCGTATAATTTGTTCGGAAAGAACAGTGTACGGTACAAACAGGAATAGAATGTGCGCATTTGTTCTTCGGTTCCGCCGGAAACTTCGATTTTACCCAGAGTTTGGTTCCAGCGTAATTCCGCAATATTACGTACAGCATCAAAATCATTACTGCCAACTTCCCGCTGCAGGTTCAAAGCTGCTTGTTCTTCCGAGATAAACGATGAAGCTACTTTTAGCTGTACCTGCTCGCCTTTTTTTGTCTTAAATCCAACTACCATTCCCGAATGATTGGAAGTGGATTCTTCCTGTTTGCCGGCTAATTTTCCATCTGAAGCGACTGAGTAGAATTCAATATCGCGATCCAGGTAAATGACGAAATAGTTCTTGAAATTCGTAAGCTTACCGCGGGCATAGCGTTTTGTATAGCCAACAATCTTCCGCTCTTTGGGGAAAACCTTCACATAAGAACCACGATCCAGGGCATCAATCACAATAAAAGAACTGTCGCTTTTCGGGAATGTAAAACGGAAAACCGCGGCGCGCTCTGTTGGAGTTATCTCCGTTGTAATATCACAATCTGCCAGGTAAACACTGTAATAATGCGGTTTTGAAACTTCCGATTTATGAGAAAACCAGCTTGCCCGTTCGTTTTGATCGAAGACTACTTTTCCGCTCCCCGGCATGAGCGCGAATTGCCCGTAATCATTCATCCAGGGAGAAGGCTGATGTGTCTGTTTAAACCCGCGCAGTTGGTCGGCACCGTACTGGTAAGCCCAGCCATCACCCATGACGTTCGTTTGCGGGGTCCACAGGTTCATTCCCCAGGGTAGACCGATAGCAGGATAGGTATTCCCGTTGGAAAGTTCCATTTTGGAATCCGTTCCCATCAATGGATTGACATAATCGACCGGTTTTTGCTGAGCAACTACCGTAAAAGGAATCAATAGCAAGAATAAGTGTTTCATGGAGTTCTTCAAATCAGTTCACAAGATAATTACCAATTGCGAATTACCAGTTACTAATTATTGAGATAATTGAATTGTTCTACTACTCTTCTTCCTTAACACTTAAAAGCTGTAAACAATTTTTATATCTGAAGCTTTGATGTTTTTGATCAACCGGAACAGGAAAAATCCAATAAAAGATAATCCTATGATTAAAAAAGCAGTTGGTCCGATAGCTTTAAAGGCATCTGATATCGCGCGACTTTTGGCACTTTTTGCCTCAATTAATTTTTCCGATGCCCCCAAACAACAACCCACCGTTAATAATCCGATCATAATTATCGGAATTGCATTTCGTCCTACACGGGAATACGGATCATTTGTCTCTATTTTCGTTTTCAAACCGCATGCCTTTGCCAGGTCTTTGCAAAAAGCCGTTCGGCTTTCACCGTTGCTAATTTGCAGACCATATTTCTTCCGTTTTCTGGCGCTACCGGACCAAAAGAAGAAGTCTTCCGCTTTTTGATAGCAGATGATTTCTTCAATCGATTCTAGTTGAACGACTGTATATCCGTTTCTACCGGATTTGTTTCCATTTGCAGCATTTTTTAGCGCATCAAAGGTTTCGTGGTCCACTTGAAACGAAATATACAGGTACTCGTCATCGAATCCGGCACAGGCCGGTTTATCTGAAGTGAGTTTGACGAGCGTGTTTTTCATAGCGAAATAAAATTAATCGCTTTTATTCCTTATCCCAACTTCTGCTTCAAAATCTCCAAATAATGCACATTGGTCATGATGCCCAAAATATTCCCAAACGGGTCAACCACTGAAGCGGTCACAAATGTTCCTTTTCCCTGGCTGTGATCGGTAATTGGCAAAAACTCTTTAGCGCCCATGGAAATTAAACGATCGAATGTCGCCTTCAAATCGTCTACATGCCAATGCACAATCGCTCCTGATGGCTTGGCAGAATACCCTTCCGGTGCGTAAGCCGCATCGATAATTCCCAATTCCTGCTGGTAATCTCCAATTCGAAACTCTGTATAACCCGGAACATTGAAATAAGGTTCGATTCCCAAAAATTCGGAATACCACTTTTTGGCTGCTGCATGATCTGCTGCGTAAAAATTCACGGTTGCCAAACCTCTTAAAGCTGCTGAATTACTCATAATCTTTGTTTTTAATTTGTTTCTAAATCAAAGATATGACCATGAAGTGACAACCTTGTGTCAGGGGTTAGAAAGACTCTGAAAATATGTTTTGCCGCAATCGGGTTCAGTTATCAATTCGAAAAGCTGATTTAAGCTAAAAAGAGTTAGTTATTGTTCCAGTTTTTGGAGAAGCGCCTTTAACGCATGTACTACGTTTTCTGCATTGAACCGATCCATGTTCTCGCAGTCCAATTTCAAATTGAAAAGATACGATGAATAAGACGGACTCACAGGTGTAATACTTTCAATATCTATAATGGTATTATAAATATTAATCTTAAACTCTTCAAAATTTTTTGTTTCCTCGTACGCTTTTTCGTAATTTGCCAATTGCGTATCAATTAACTTATTAGTTTTCATGTCTTCAGTAAATGGATAGTTGTTAAACAAATTTGCTTAGTTCCGATACAAATAAAAAATACATTAATAGTTGTGGCACAGTGTTATTTTTTGTGCCGATTATTGTGGTGACGTTCTTTATTTCAGTCAATTCTATGTTCAAAATTGAATTCATAATACTATTACGTTCAATTAAACAACCATGGTTTCATAAAGCAAATCTACTAATTAAACACAATCGTGTTATAGCTGTACTGTTAAATATTTCGAATTTTCTATTATGAATACGAAGTCATTCAATCATATACTGGGAAGAGAGGTGAAAAGAGTGCGTGAGGAGAAGGGGATTACCCAGGAAGAATTGGCTTCACGCATGAATGTAAATGCTCAAAACATATCCAGTTATGAACGTGGAGAACGCTGTCCTTCATTGTTCTGGATGAATCGTTTGTACGAAGCTTTGGAAATCGATCCTGCAAAATTCACAGAAATTCTTTACCAGAAATTGAACGAAAAATCCATTGAACCGGATATCCTTGATTTAGACCTGCCACTGGAGAACTAAACCCCGGCATGTTTATCAAAATACTCTTTTAGTGTCATGTTGTGAGGCTCAAAATGATCCATTAACACCAGCAAACTTTTAATCCTATCCAGCCGAAAATAGCGGAATTCTTTCCGAAAACGACAAAAAGCCAGCAGCAACCAGTTTCCATTAACAGCCAATAAGGCAAAAGGCTCAATGATCCGTTCGCTCGTTTCGTCGCTATCTGCTTTTTGATAATGCATTTTTACCAGGTTGAAATTGGTCAGCGCCAACTGCAGGGATGATAAGTAATTACTGGTTCGGTCCTCAGAACTGTTTTGAGCAATTGCAATGCGGTCTGACAATAGGTTTGCGCCATCTTTCGTCCTTTCGCGCAATACGGATTTGATCTTAGTAATGGCGTCCGTGTAATCTTTGATAAAAGAAACATCTTTGTTTTTCAGAACGAATTGCTCAGCAGTGATCAGTGCATTTGCTTCGCGCTCGCTGAATGTAACAGGTGGAATGCGGTAACCTTCCATCAATGAATAGCCCTTCCCTTCTTCCGTAATGATCGGTACTCCGGATTGTTCCAGGGCGCGGATATCACGGTAAATGGTGCGAACGCTTACGTCGAATTTAGCAGCCAAAGAAGTTGCCGTCACCAGGCGCGTGGACTGCAGCTGCAATAGAATTGCTGTTAATCGGGAAAGCCGGGATGTATCGTTGTCGTTCATACAGGTTCCTATTTGATCGTTACCTGCGAAGTTTTAAGCACTCTAACATCTCCCATTTTCACATTCACAAATGAGTTACTATCTATTATCCAGGAAGATTTCATATCAAAATTGGCAATTACATGCTCTTCCACATCAAATTGATCAATAGGAACTTGTTTGGCCCTGCCTTTTGAAACAATGTATTGCTGATAAGCACTCTTTTTATCGTAATCGTATTTATAATTGATGTTCAATTTCGAATTTATCAAGGAACTATTAATTACAATATTTGCAGGGCTCTCTGAGTTTCCATGATTTACTTCATCAATATCATAAACCATCGTTTCCACAATAAGCGTTTCGTTCAATGTATATGGAAAGCTATAGGCCTGGAAAATATAATTGAATGAATTCATCATGGTATTCATGATCGGAGTCAATTTATCTTTCATCACCCCACTTACTTTTCTTTGAATTTCTGCTTTCTTCTTTTCATCCAGCTCCATTTTCAAAGAAGTAATCGTTTTATTCATTACCGATACAACCATTTCCTCAATAGATTTTGCCAATTCCTCCTGATTCTTCACGTCAAACGCCTGACCGGTGTTTTTATTTACGAGGAATGAATATTCGAAATCCGAGAATTTTTGCTGCAGCTCAGCCATCATCATTTCCATCATTTCCTGCAGCGATCCCGTATTTATCATTTCTGATTTTAAGGTGAAATCCGGATTGATATTTATCTGTTTGAATAAAACTTCATAGATCGTATCGCGTTTGCTTACAATTTTAATCTTGTAATTCGAACCAACTCCTGTTGCCATCAGGATCGAATCACCCTGGTACACTACAGTAGAATCCATTTGAGAAACCGTTTTCTCTGTCCCGGAAAGCCAATTTACATTTACGTATTCCGGATCTTTCTCCATTTGGGAAGATGCATTCTGTATACATGCAAAAAATGCTATTATAATTAAACTTTTCATTTTAAACTTGACTAATTCCTGCTTTCACAATCGGCGAAACCTTTGTTCCGATCAGTTCAATGGATTTCATCAGTTTCTCGTGCGGCATTCCTACATCCATCTGGAAGGTAAAGCGGGAAATTCCTCCAAGCGCTTCGCTGTGACGCAGGATTTTCTCTGCAACTTCCGCGGGGTCTGCAACCAGCAATGCTCCAAAAGTTCCGTTTTGCAACTGGAACCGTTCAGGAGTAACTGCACCAAAACCTCTTTCTTTCCCGATCTTTGTGAACATTTCCGCATAACCCGGGTAATAATCTGCAAAGGCCTGTTCTTTTGTTTTGGCAACATATCCCAATGAATGCAAGCCAACTTTCTGATTTTTCAAATCATGACCGGCTTTTTCCCAGGCTTCCTTGTACAAATCGATCAACGGACGAAAGCGATGTGTTTCTCCGCCAATCACTGCAACCATCAACGGTAAACCTAATTCCCCGGCACGGGCAAACGAAGAAGGAGTTCCTCCTACTCCCAGCCAAACGGGTAGTTTTTCCTGCACAGGACGCGGGTAAATTGCCTGGTTATTCAAGGGAGCACGAAATTTCCCGGACCAATTCACAATTTCATTTTGCTGAATGTGAAGTAATAGATCCAATTTCTCCCGAAACAAATCGTCGTAATCTTCCAATTCATATCCGAATAAGGGAAATGCCTCAATAAAAGATCCGCGACCGACCACCATTTCTGCTCTTCCGTTGGAAATCAAATCCAGCGTAGCGAAACTCTGAAATACTCTAACGGGATCAGCAGCACTGAGAACTGTCACAGCACTGGTCAATTTAATTTGCTTCGTTTTGGCAGCTGCTGCGGCCAGGATCATTGTTGGAGCGGAATCCAGGAACTCCTTCCGATGGTGTTCACCAATTCCAAATATGTCTAACCCGACCTGGTCAGCCAATTCGATACGTTCCAATAATTGATTGACTGCCTGAGCATTGCTGATATTTTTATCTGCCGGTACTGCAGCAAAACTGTCGATTCCTATTTCCATCATACTTTAAAATTAAGCATTATTTAATGGCTTTCAACTTGGTGGATTGAATCTAAAATCCCTAATTTTGGAAGATGCACCGATTGCTTCTGTTTCTATTCCTTTTTTGCGGACTTATTTCCTTTGGGCAAAATTCCCTGTTAAATACAGCTTTTACCTGGTTCGGCAAAGTGGATAGGACGGCCATTGATTCGTATCTGAAAAGCAACAACTATCAATTCATCAGTGAAACAGATTCTACCAAGTTTCATGGAGTAAACTATTCACTTGTAAAGACCGAAAATGGAACACAGCCTTTCATCAAACTTCTTTTAAGTGATACCGCTTTGGAATTTATTTCTTTGGATACTTACGGACATAAAACGGATCTTTCAATCTTAAAGAACGCACGTTTCAAATCGATTGGTACGGATATCAACGGCAATTTCATCACAACAACTTACGACAATGGAGCATTTTTGATCCACGAAGATTACGAAGCTGTAGGAAATCCGTTGGGCAAGGGCGAAATTGCTTATTTCCGCTACCGGATCTTCCGTAAGTTCGGACCGTTTGATAAAATGAACGGCGAAAAGGTTTCATTTTCAGCAGACGGCACAAAAATCTCAGAGAACTACAGAAACGGGCTTTTAGACGGAGAACGGACCTTCTATTTTCCGAATGGAACGGTGAAAAGAACAGAAAACTACCGCGCGGGCAGATTAAATGGTATTGCAAGTGATTACAATCAACAGGGAAAGTTGATTCACAGTTCCACCCACAGCTACCACTGGAAATACGGGATGGAAAAATGGTACAACAGGGAAGGAAAACTCGTTAAATCCTTGCAATGGCAGCGCGACATCCCTGTTGGGACAGAAAAACAGACTTTCAATGGAACAACGATCGGAAGCATTCCTTATGTAAAAGGTGTGAAACAAGGATTGGCAAAAGTTCCTGTTTACGAGGAAGAATTGATCGATACTTTAAATGCTGAACCCTTGGGAATTGAAACTGTAAATTTCGAAAACGGCATGAAAACAGGCAAAGCTGCTTGTTTTCGTTTCGGATCTAATGACACGTTGTACACCGCATTCTATAAAGCTGGAAAATTGGATAGTATTTATACCTGGTATCAACAACCAATGTATTCCTATTACAAAAACGTTCCTCGTTTCACAAAAACATTTATCAACGGATTAGAGCATGGAGCCCGCACTTATGTCATAACTGCCGGCCCATTAAAAGATTCGGTTTATAAGATCGAACCTTACAAAAATGGAAAATTGGATGGATTGGTCATTCAATATTACAAAAAGAACGAACACAAAACTCCTGAATTCATTCCGGGAGAATGGGTTCCAAATTATTCTTTCGAAACCTGGCAAACGGGAGTTAAAAACGGACCTTTCCTATTCAGGCAAGATTCTATGACCTACAGCAAAGGAAATTATATCAATGGAAGATTGGATGGCGCTTATGAAGAAGACATGATCCTTGAGAAAAAGCGGTTTAAAATTACCGGGGCTTATCAAAACGGACTTAAAACCGGTGAATGGACTACTAACAATGTTTTCGACAGTATTGTTGTTTCGGAGTATTTCGATCAGAACAGGAAACATGGCACGAGTTTAAAAACGATAAAAGGTTTGAAAACAGAAGAGCGTTTTTATAAGAATGATACCCTTCAACGCTTGAGATTTTATGAACCGAACTCCGATTACAGATATTATGTGATTGATTTTCATGAAAATAGCAATTCGGCACTTGTATTGGTCGAGACATTCATAGAAGACACGTTCAATTTACACTCTTATACTTTCGGCATAAGTGGAAATTCCAATCAAGACTCCCTACTTATCCGATTTGTCAGGTTGATAGAGAACGAGTCCGAAGCAACTCAATCTCTGAATGGTCCGTTTGTTTCGAGCACTCCGGAATATCAAAAAAAAGGAAATTATGAAAATGGGAAACTAACCGGAACAATCACGATTAACCATTCAGACGCTGAACTATTGGAGTTAATCATGTATCAAAACGGTTTGATCACCAATTACTTTTATTCTAAATCACAGTCATCTGAACCATATTCCGGAACATTCATTTCTGCAGTAAACGGCGAGCATATTGCTGTAAAAGACGGTTTGCGACATGGTTGGTGCGTTGAATATGATAAGTCAAGGAAGGAGATCAAAAGAACGAAATACGTGAAAGGTATTGTCAAAAAGACAGTGAATTCATAAATTGAATCCCTGATTAAACTATTTCAGGATTCAATGACCAGCCCCAGCAAATCCAATCATTTTCAAGCTCTCTTTTTTCAAAGAAAATATCCGATTTATTCGAAAACAGAATAAACAGTACTTCGTGTTTTTGTTCCACGGCGTAATCTAATCCTTCCTGATCCAATTTCTGTTTCACTTCTTCAAAAGTCATTTCCATTTCGAAAAACCACGGATCGAGTGTTACTTTTTCCGGATCAAATCCATCTCCAATTCCACCTATGTATTTTGTGTGATCATTCTGCATTCCGGCCAGCTTATATTCGCCGCTTTCGTCGTAGAACGAATGAAACTTAAACTCGTAATTATCATAAGACAGAATTTTGATCCGGTATTCTTCATCCACATCGAAATCATCGTCACTGCCTGGCGTTCCAAGCAAAGTAATCACCTGTGGAATGGTCATCCCCAGCTCAATGGGCCCGAAAGTGCCGGAGGTAAAAATATCCCGAAGATTTAATCTTGTTTTGTCCATGTTACCAGCTGTGCTTTTCTTCAACGATTCTCCACACATTCCCATACAAATCGGCAATAACTGCTTCTTTTCCCCATTCCCGTTCGATGGGTTCCCGAATAACCGGAACGCCTCGTTCCACCAATCGGCTGAAATACAAATCCATGTTGTCCGTATAAATCAAAAAAGCGGTTCTTTCCGTAGTTTGCTTGCCTATCAGTGCTGTTTCTTCGGGAGTTTCTGCTTTCAGCAAAATAATACTTGGGGAGAGGTGATGATCCATCGGAGCAACTGCAACTCCTTGCTTCGTGTAATAAATGGTTTTGTCCCATCCCCATACAAATTCAAGTTTATCGGCATAAAAGGCATTGGCATTCTCATAATCGTCTACCAAAATTGAGATGCCGGCTATTTTCTGATTTGTACTGGTTTTATCTTCCGGGTGAAACCATTCCCAGGCTTCTTTGTTCTCAGCTTCAGCTGCATTGAAATGTTCATCACACAAGATCATCTCCCAACCGTCTACCTCCGCGCTTCTTCCACTTTTGCCGCATTTCTGACAAGTTTTTGTACTGATGAAGCAGATTTTATTGACCAGGTCCTGAAATGTTTTGTCTGAACCCGTGTAATCAATTTGCATTTCGGCATATTTCGGCCAAACATCTGTAATCTCTATTCCTTCCGGTTTTCCGTCAAAAACCATTTCCAGGAGATTGATCCAGCCTTCTTCGCCGTTCCGTTTATATTGTGCTATAGCTTCTTCTCTTGTAATCATATCCACTAAATATCTTTAATCCTCTTCAAAATCGGATCTACCCGCTCCTTTATCGCCCACAATTTTTCCGGAATTTCTGCTCCTATCGCCATGAATATGTCGTGGTGATTCATGCAGATCAGCCAATCGGTTTTCTTCGAAACGATGTAAAATTCGTCCCAATAGCTTTCATCAATAATTGTTTGGATGCTTCGAACGGTTCCTTCGTAATACCAGAATTTACTTTTGGAATCGTTGACAAAGAACCATACACGCTCTTCCGGATCAAGTAGTTCCGGAAGGTATTGAGGAGCATATTCCACTAAATTGGAAAGTGCAGTTCCTTCTAACTTAAAGTATTCCCACAACCAGGTTGGCCGGTATTTATAACTCAGGGGAAAATCACAAAAAGTCTCGATAATCTTGTTTTCGATTTCTTCCCAATCGTTGATATTAACCGACTTAAAATCTTCCGGAGCAATTTGGTACTCTTTGATCACCTGTTCGATGTTTTCACGAATGGATTTCCAGTTTTGGCTTAGTATGTGACGGTCTTTTCGCATTATTCCGATTTAATCCCAAATTCTGTTTCTATGACTAATTCCGGCGAGGTCGGTTAATTGCTTCAAAGCGTTTTCCAGTTCCGCCGAAATACCGTCTATTAAAGTCCAGCCGATTGTTTTCTCTTCAAGTTCCAGCAAATAATTAGCCCCATCCAGCATGATTCCATTCGACTTTTCAATGGTCAAATCCAGGTTCTTTATTTCATGAATGAACTTACAATCTTCAGTTGAAAGTGCAATCCGCCGTTCTGCAATGTAAATATTATTGAGATCATGAATGCCTAAAGGATAATTGTCTTCACGTTCCGGTTTCCACTCGCGTGTAATCAAAAACGGGGTTTCTGACTCAATAAATTGAACGGAGCAATGCCCGATTCCAAGTGCGGGACGAACTGCAAACAACAAAACGCATTGATCCGAGAACCGAGCAGTCAGTTCCGACTGAACCTGATTGATCAATTCTGTTCCGTTAGCTGTCAATTTTGGTTTCATATGCGTTCTCCAATCTGAATATAACCGTGCTCTTCAAAAATCACCACTTTCGGGTCATTTACATTCACCAATACCACTCCATATGAATAAAAAAGCAGCGGATCACAATACTTCAGGAACAGTTCCCAGGTTAGCTGATAAGCAGAGTACCTGCCAAAAAACAAATACACAGCATCTTTGGAGTTCCAATTCAGGTACCGATCTAAAAACGCTTCCAAACCACGCAATTGATTATCGGCACTGTCCGCTTCCCAATTGTAGTCTCCATTTCCGGGAATAGTTACTAATTGGTTATTCCGGATTTTCCAGTGTTTTTCAATATCCCTTCGCATCAAATGGTCGGCATGTTCCGTGACAAATTCTACCCACAAACGTTTACCATAATTCTTTGAAAGGCACTTCATGACTTCCAGGTCTTCAGCGTCAATTGGTCGGCGCTCCCAATACCAATCGTTTGCCCACTCTGTCGGATCAACAAATTCGCGTGCTTCTTCTTCCAGCCGTTTTTCTTCTTGCAGCCGGTGCCATGCTTCAATTGCTTTTTCGGGCGTGTCGAATTCTTCGATCAGCGATTTTGCTTCAGTTAAACCAATGCCCAATTGATCCCGTATTTGTTTTATTTGATCCAAGTGATTCATCATCTACATCTTTTCATGGTAATATTCATTGTATCCTCCTGAATTATGATTCATCATCGTCGTCATAATCCCGGTCAATGCTTACATTAAACGGCACATAAGGTCGATACACAAAACGGGCAATCTCAGGCCTATCCAACTGCTCTCGTAATACTTCATCTTCCAATGCATTTCCTGCCAGGTTTACTTCTTTCAGATTCGGAAGTTGGTCCAACACGCGCACATTTCTTAGATTATTACCGTACAGGTTCAAATATTCGAGTTTCTGCAGGTTTTCAATTCCCTTTAAACTTTTTAATTTGTTTTCGGAAAGATCGAGCATTTTGAGATTGGTCAATTGATCCAGATTTTGAATGCTTGCAATTTCCTGGTACTGTAGTTTTAACCTTTCCAGGTTCGGCAGGTCACTTAACCATGCAGCGTTTTCCAATTCGATTTGACTGGGAACCAATATTTTCAGCTTTTCAAGTTTACCCGGAATAACATTCCGGCTTCTTCCATCCAGCTGCAGTTTTTCCAGGTTCGGGAATTGTTCCAATGAATGGACAAGATGGTTTTCTTCAACAGACAAAACAAGTGTTTTAAGTGACTCCATCGTGGAAATGGTGTTGACATTGTTCTCTTTTCCGGATTTAATCTCCAGGTATTCGAGATTTTTCAAGAGATGAAGTTTTTCAATTTCACAACCGCAACGCAGCTTTAATCCTACCAATTCAGTTAACTGTTCGATTCCCGTAACTGAAATGTGATCACTCCACAATTCCAGTTCCCGGATGCTTTTCAATCCTGAAATATCAAAGATTACCGGTTCTTCCGGTTTTTCCAGTTCATCCTCTAGGAAGAAACTCCAATTCAGTTTTTTCAGGGAACTAAGTGTCAGCACATTTTTAGCTGCTTCCGCCGACTCCAAACCACTAAGCTCCAGGAATTCCAATGCTTTAAACTCGCTGATAAGTTCCAGATTCTGAATATTTTCCTCATACAACTCCAACACTTTTAGCTGGTGTTTCACGGGTAATAGGACGTTAAAATCCCCAACCATTTGCACCTCGTGAAAAGTGCTTGTTTTTATATTCTCCAATTGGGTAAATGAGTGAATGCATTCCCAATGAGTTACTTCTGCTTCATCAAAGGAGAGTGCTTTGATTTGGCGTGCAACAGGTAGAAAATCATTTAGCTGAGCGGTACATTTCTCAAATTTCATTTCTTCCAATTGTGGAAAATGCTTCAAACATTTGGTATTGGATAACATAGTTCCTTGCAAATGGAAACTTTTCACATAATGCGCGATGGAGCCCAATTGCTGCAGGTCAAACGAAAAGAATTCTTCCGGAACGGGTTCATATCCGAGTACACTTCCGATCTTGCAAGTTTCAATGTAAAAATCAGCGCACGGATTTATTTCGAATTCCTTGTCCCCGATTTGCGTTTCAGAATCTATTTCGAACAAATCCAGCATTTTGAATTGATGAATATTCCGAATGCTCCCGATAGTGCAGCATTCCAATCTAATATGTGTAACATTTTCGGATATGGGAAGAAGTACATCAAGATTCTCCAGGTGCATTTCATCCAAACAGATACGAATGAAACCGCGCTCAGGGAGTGCCGGGTGCATAATATCTTCTTCGGTCTGCCGAATGATCACATTGGTCAGACGCAGATCATACAATTCGGGAAGTAAATTAATCTCGTAAAAGTTACTGATGGTACAGTTGGTCAGGAAAAGATGATCCAATCTCTTTTTTGAATACAAAAGTTCGGCTGGAAATTCCAGGTGCATATTTTCGAGATACACATGGATCCTGGGATCCATATCCGGCATACTTTCGAAAAGGGGGTTCATTGCTTTTTCACCTTTCAGAATGGTCACATTGTCGAAATGGATCTCACTCAAGAGCGGTAATTGACTCAAACCTTCCAGGTTGTCAATCGTGCAATTGGTCAATCTTAACTGGTAGAGTTCCTCTTTAAGCGGAAACAATACCGATAAATCAAAATTCTGCCCGGTAATATACAGTTCACTGATACGACCGTTGTAAGCTCTGTACGCATTGGGCTGCTCCTTTTGGTAACCATGCTCTTCAAATTGAATCCCGAGGATTCCTTCCAGTTTTTTTAGTTCGTCGGTCATGGTTGTTTTACTATTATTAATAGTGTTTCTCATTTTGATTTATTCGTCATCTCTATCATCCCAACCAAATCCCATCAAGAAAGGAGCTTACTCAGTCCTTCTTTATCGTCTTTCGGATAACCGTAAGTCAAAAATATTTCTTTACCATTTTGTAATTGTGCTATTTACACATTTTATGTATATCCTTCAGGAAAATAACCAACCGGAAAATCGACGCCATTCAATTCTGTTCCTTCTATCCTATTATTCGCCATCTGGCACGAACTGAAATCAGTAGCTGTAATAATCGCATCCTGAATAGTCATATTTTCCCAACGACAATTTTCCATGGTCATCCAGCGCAAAAACCCATACTTGATTTTCGTGCCGGAAAAATCGCAATCTCTGGCTTTGATTTCAGCTAAATTACAGCAAGACAAATTCGAACCTGAGAAATTACACTTTTCTACAACGGCCTTTACCAGTTGGATCGTACTCAAATTACAATTGGAAAAATTGATGTTTTTAAGATGTGCTTTCGTAAAGTCGAAGTTCGATAAATCCAAACCGCTTAAATCCAGATTTTTCATTTTAGCTCCCGAAAAGTCCACTTTTTCCAGGTGATTTCCATCATCGTCTTTACGCAATAGTGAAATCAATTCTTCAAAATGCTTCCGCTGAAACATGTTGATGTCTTTGTCGACTTTGACGGTATAACTGATATTAAATTCCATTTTTCTAAATTAATTCGTTTGAGCTAACAACTTCCGAATCTGCGCATGCATCCGTTTGCGAAGCCATTCCTGCTGCTCTGGTTCCAATTCTGAAAGTAAGCCGTTATTGTTCTCATTGAAATCAATCCACGTATCGTTGAGTATTTCTTCCTGAATTTCCTGCATACGCGTTTCGTTCCCCAAATCTATTTTACCAGTTTTGGAAACAGCACTTTGCAAGCGATTCTCATTGATATACGTTGCAATTTCTTCCAGGATAAAAGTCAATTCTTCGGATTTCGAAGCTACTTTTTTCTTGAATGACCAGGCTTCCGATTCGTGGAATTTCTTTTCTTCATCAAACTCCGGGTTTTTCAATTTCACCACCGGCCGAGAACTTAAATTCAAGTGTGAATGATTCAAGGGTTTGATGACTACTCCTTCAATAAGGTTTTGGTCCAGTTCAGGTAAACCCAGCTGTACCGGAATACTGGAATTGATACGAATATTGAAATTCTGAACTTCGTTGACTTTCCCGATTAATAAGGGCTTCGCATACAAAATTCCGTATTTATCAAAATAAGTAACAGCTTTGTCGTAATCCACATATTCTTTCTTTCCATCGTTTTCAATAGCCAGATCGAATGCACAAAAATGGACAGACGGAGCATAATAAATTCCGGTTTGGATCGCTTCCACGTCCGGATCAACGGGAACATCCGGATGCGGGTATTTCCCTCCGAATAATTCGCCGTAAATAATGTGTTTCTCTGCTTTCAGTTCGAGGCTAAAGGCTTCAAACAGCTGCAAAACACGGTCTTCTATCTCATTCACAACCTGCTGGAAACCGAAGAAATCAGCATCCCAGCTCAGGTAATCTTTTCTTTTTGCAAACAATAGCTTACGGTCTTCATAAACCAATGAGAAATTGGCGCCGTGTACTTTTTCGGTCACCACCCATTTTACTTTGTTCACATCGCTTAGTTCCTTCTCACTCAATTCGAGTTTGGAAAAGGTCTTGGGCATTTTTTCGTATTCAGAATTCTTTTTCATGTTTTGATTCCCGACATTTAAAGTCAGGATTGTTTTTAAACGTTTTTGCTTCTGCTTTTTTAAATCTATTGGAATCGGTGGTTTTTCGTAGTTCCTACAATCAGACGCAACATTTCTTCGTTGGATGCAATTGTTTTGTTTTTGATCTGCTTAAAATTAATGATTTAGCTGAATTATCCTTCTGAGTGCTTACTGAATTTTTCCACCAACTCGTTCAAGCGAATTTCTTGTTCAGCAGTGCAATCTTCCAGCGGACGTATATCCATTGAACGGATATAGCCATGGTCCCATTCCACGAAATACGGATTCGCACCAGCTTTCAAAAGGATTTCGATCATTTCTTCGTTCAGATTTTCAAATGCAAATCCCAATGCCGTGGTGGCCATTATTCCTCTGCAAACATGCAGTTTTCCGCAGAAGTATGCGGAAGAAGTATTTTCACCAGTTCCAGGTTATTTTCTTCAGCGGCAATTGACAGCGGTGTTTGTCCGGGATGATTATCATTATCAATCTGCACATTGCAATCTGCCCCATAATCCACTAACAGTTTCACAGCACGATTATTCACTCCGATCGCCTCAGACAATAAACGTCCCGGATCATCAACCGTATCTACAAGTGCACCACATTCCAAAAACAGTTCAATTAATTCCAGTAATTGCTCTTCCGCATTTGGTTGCTCATACAATTCATCAATCAGGTAAGTTAAAAGGGAACTTTTCCCCGAGTCCAACCCTATATTCGGATCACCGCCGGTTTTCAGCCAGTTTTTCATGGGTTCAAAATCGTATTTTTCGATCAGATCACCCAGTTCTTCGTATGTGTATATTTTGTTCATTCTTTTTTAGCTTATATCCTCCGTATGAATTCCAGATTCATCGAGGGTAGTTTTTATTGCTCCCTTCTGGTCATCGCCGTAGTTTAATTCATAAACTATTTCAAAACACAACCTTTAATCAGAAATCCGGCTATCAGCTTTCAACATTTCTAGGAAAAATAACCTTAGCATTCAATTTTTGTTCTCCCTCAATCATAAATCGGGGAAGATAATCTGAATGGTATGTGACATTTATCTTTTTGTCGTAAGCGTAGGCGGCAATTCCAGTTAAACGCATTGCGATTAATCCGTTAATGGAATTACATCGGTAGCTTCCTTTTATCAGATCCGATTTACGTTGTTTCCAGAAATCATAATGTTTTTGTACTGCTTTTTCCAGATTTTGATTGAACGCAGGAGCATCTCCATGAAGAATATTCCGCCACAATTCCAACTGTGGGACTATCAAACTATCTATGATTTCCCTGGATGCTATTTTCACTTCTTCACAATCCTTAAACACCTTGTTTAATATTTTTTCAGCTTCATGACTTTCCAAATGCTTAAGAAATTCGATGTAGCTGTAAAAGAACTGGTCTGCTGCCGAATCACCTTTCCGAATTTCACTCTCAGAACAGGAAGATAGCAACTCAATCACATTATTTTCTCTCCCTGCCAATGCATACATGTAACCATCAAGCCAGGAATGAATTCCAATATAATCTTCATAACCAGAGATTGGAACAGAAACATAGATATCATCTACGCTAATCTTAATACTGTCTTTATCTGTTTGAGCCATCAGATAAAAATTAGCTGTTGTTTGCAGAAACAAGTATAGATTACGATAGATCTCTTCACAGTCTTCTTCTGTACTATAATTGGTACTGAACAAATGGATTAAATTTTTCGATCCTTTTCCGATTTTATGCAGCATTTCAGTAGAAGATTTTGTTTCGAATCGTTCAATAAACTTCTTTACAACTGACTCATCGAATTCGATCTCGTCTGGAATGTCAATTTCATGGTCATGTCTTTTCATCGTGTAATTTATTAAATTTCTCGTGGTTTTAGCTGGAACAGGAACCCACTAAATCCTTCAATCGCTACGTTTGTATTATTCCTGCTTTCCATTTTCAAACGGTTTGTAATTCGTGATCTTATCTTTCAACCAGGCAATCATTTCTGGCGCGTATTCATTCTGATTTGTTGCTGTATATCGTTCCAGTTTTTCGAGAAATTCTTCGTACTCTTCAAGTTCGTAATAATCGTCCAAATTATCTTCAAATTTCAGCATCTCTTCTGCTTCTGTTTTCAAGTCCATCATTTTATCCGTGAAAAAATCTGCCAAAAGCTGCTTATCTGAGGCGTAATTTGCTTCCAGATAAACACTAAAGTCATAATCCCATTGTTCCATTTCATCCGTTTGCCTGAAATGCAATTCCCCATTTTTGATTTCATAACGCGCAATCCATTTATCTGCTGTATCAAAAAGCACGTAAAACAACTGATCTTCCAGATAAGGTGCCCATTCACTAAGCAATTCATTGAAATCGGAATCAAAGCCGCGTTTGTTCTTGGATTGAAGTAGGAGATAAATTCCCGGCTTTTTGAGATCAATGATTCTGTCTTCCTGGTACATTCCGAATTTCAGCACTTTCCCGTATTCCGACACCTGCGCAACGACATTTTCAAATAGGTAATAATATCCATCCTGTTTTTTGATTTCTTCCAGCAAGTACTTTTCAGTAAATGCTTCTTCCTGATCGCTGCGAATGCGCAAAAATGCCGCACCATAAATGGCCTGTGGCTTTAACTGATAAACTCCGCGTAGTGTTCCCATTATTATTTTGATTAACTCAATTCCTTTATTTTAATCGTATTCAATATCTTTCCAGTGATCGGATGCTATCAAAGTCTCCAGCCATGCAAGGATTTCTTTTCCTTCCTGTCTTGAAATGGCATGTCGGTGCGGTTCCAGTTTCTCCAGGTATTCTTCCAGATCGTCTTTATCGTACCACTTGTCGGGATTTTCACCTTCCCGGATCATTTCTTCCTTTTTTAATTTTATATCGGCTATTTCATCGATGTAATAATCTGCTATCAGGTGCGGTTCCGATTGATACTTTTCCAGCACATAAGAATCGAAATGGTCTGTACGAAGAATGGACTCTTCTGCCGAACGAAAATCCAATACACCGTTTTTAATTTCGTAGCGCTGCAATAAGGGATAAGTATCATAGGTCCTGTAAAACAAGGCATCTTCTAAAAAAGGAGCTACTGCAATGATCCAATCATCGAAACGTGTGTCAAACCATTTGCTTCCCGACCGAATCAGGATGTAATAGCCGCTTCGCCCAAAATCAACAATTACATCTTCCCGGTACATTCCCGACTTCTCCACTTTTCCATTCGACGAATATTCGATAACAATGTCGTTCGAGCTGCTGATGTTCAATTCTTTGTTACCAGCAAACGCTTCCGCATGTTCGTCTTTCACTTTTAAAATGGCACCGCTGTATGAAACGTGCGGTTTTAACTGATGTACTAAGTTTAGCGTTCCCATTAATCTTCTTTTTCAGGAATTTTACTCAACTGGTACATGGTACGAATTCCCTTTCCAGACCAGTCTTCAATCAAATCCTGCCACGATTTCAAAGTCACCGGACCGAAAAATTCATCCATTGCATCCATTTGTTTTGGTTTGAACATAAAAAGCCCGTGGTTTTGCATCGCTTCAAACATTCCGGCACCAATGAGAGATCTTCCTTCTATATTTTCATAACCTGTCAGCTTACTAAGCATCTGTTCAATATCTTCAAAAACCGCTTTTACCCGGTCAAGGTTTTTTCCTTTGGCAACGTCTTCAATCAATTCAGCGCCAATCTCGGCAATGGTACCGTAATTCAAAAAATCGGATTTCTTCCATGCTTTCTCCCAGTCGGGGTTGTGGGCGCAGATTATTTCCATTATTTCTTCGTTGGTCATCTTTTTCAAATTATGTTTATCGGATGTAAACTTATCAAACAGTTTTCCGCAGTTCATTGATCAATTGATTTATTCTCGCTGTGCTCATCAAAAAAATGCGGTGCTCATCAAAACTGACCAGGCATTGATCAGGAGATTCAGGCCAAATGTCACCAACAATGAGCTTTTTATTCCAACGCTTATCCCAATGCGGAGAACTCAAAGTCAGGACTGCGCGCGGTTCTTTGAAAAAAGATTTAAATGCAGACTTCCAGTCTTCCCCGATAAATGCATCAGCCAGGAATGGAACAGGTAATTGATAGCCCGATTTCAGAATCACCGCATTTAATTCATCCGGCTCATTGCGCAGATCTAATTGTACTACCTCACACGGCTGATTCAAGATAAGCGGATGACGCATTCTCTCCCAACCCCAAAATCCAACCCGGAGTTTCTTCTGCTCATTTTGCTTGTGTGAAATCCGGATTAATTCCTGATTAGTCGCCGGGCGTTTCCCTGTTTTCTTTTCCTGTTTTCGTTCAACGATCAGCGGATTGAGTTCCCGCAAAAAAGCATCTCTGGAAGTTTTCAACTGATCAGCAGCCTGGCGCATCTGCTCCAATCCAGGCCATTGATGCCGGATCTTTCGATTAAATCTGAATTTTTCTTCCAGTTCTTCAAAAACACCAGTAAAAGAAATTCCAGTCGTGTTAGCATAAGCTTCCACGCAACGGTGTAATTCAATCCATGCATAAGACGCAGCAGATCTTTCAATATATTGATGTAGATACCTGTAGCAGCAATTGAACTTACTCATTGTTGAATGGAGTATTCTTAGATTGATAATTCCCTTAAAAATAAAACATTTCACTTAAACCCTTACTTTAGTTCTTAGAAAAGAAAGAAATGAGTACTCAGGAATCCTGGATTGAAAGCGGAAAACAAATCGGGAAAAGTGTTTCCTTCACGAAAAATGAAGAACCTTATTGGCAGTCTGTTGCTATTCAAAAGAAGCAGGACAGTTATTACGTTTACTTTTTTGAGGTCCCGGAATCAAAAATGATGCTAGACGAAGACGCTGAAGAAGAAAGCCTCAAATCTTTTTCTCAATTAGCAGAAGCTCTGGACCATTTGAGTAAAATGACTCACATTCCTTTATCGGATTTTGAACCGTTCAAAGGACAAAAAGCGTTTAAACTTTAAACAGCCGGAGCTTGATTTTTATCTGAATTCCTGAAAATTCGTTCAAAATCCGGTTCCTGGATATATTTCTCATAATACCAGTTGTAATGAAATCCACAACCATTGGTTATCCCACCTGAAAACTCGATTAAATCGACTATACAAAGCCTGATTCCTCCATTTGTCAGGTTATAATTCACGAATTTCGAACGTTTAAGGTCACAGCAGTAAAAATCGGTATTGCTCAGATTCGTTCCTTCGAAATGGACATTGAAATCACATTGATCAAAAATACACCCTGAAAGGTCCTTGTTCCGAAATGCTTCCGGTTCATTGAATTCCTGGTTGCAGAAAACTCGTCTTCCTTTGGCATACTCTTCGAAAAAAACAGCAGCACTCATTTTGTCAGGAGCAAGACGTTTCCATTTTGCAGTTCGGGTATCTGTTTCCAGTACACCGTTGACCAGAGCAATGGGATTTCCCGGCTCGTTGTATTTCCATTCCAGCTGAATTGCTTCCCGGATTAATGGTTCAATCATTTTAGGAGTTACGCTTTTGGGAGAATTGTTGATATAACCACCATAAGCTCTTGTGAAACCTACAAAAACAAACAATACTTGTCCACCGGAAACATGCTGCACCGGAATTGGGATCTGCGTGTTGTGATCTTCTTCATGCGACATTTTTTTACGGATTTTCCAGAGAAAAACTTCTCCGTGGACCGTGATTTTCCGCATTCCTTTTAATGAGATAGCCATCGTTGATACTAGTATATTAGGCGTTTAGACTAAAAATTGAGACGTTTTTGAGCAATCGCCCGGATTTCCTTATTTTTGCCGTGAATGCTGAGTTCCTGTAATTGATTTTGATTCAATTTGATTTTATCCAACAAGTAATCCTGCACAAATGAGTCGCCGTTTAGAATGCAATCGCTGATTAATTCATCTGTTGGCTCAACAGCATTCAATTGTCTTAAAAATCGGTGACGCAAAACTAATTTTTCTGTCCAATCACCAAAACAGCTTATTTCTTGAGAAAACCAGTCGAATTGTTTGTCTGTTAGATCAATCCGATTGAACACTTCGATTGCGGCAGAACCTGACATATACGTATTTGGATCATTTTTTAGCAATTCCACATAATTTGCCAATTCTTTATCAGAAAGTATTTTCTTAATCCACAAATATGCTACACAAACTCCTAAACGGTAATGTTCCGTATTCTTATCTTCGCCTTGGTCGAAAAGCTTTTCTTGTCCTAAAAGCTGGTCAATTGTCAGCACATTAAATTCCATCCACAAATGAGTGTAACCTAATTTTTCGAGTTTTGAAGTGAGTTCTTCTTCTGTCATTGATTCTTTCGGCAAATAAACTTCCAGCTGCTTATTTGAATCCTCAGAGAGAAAAGTCTGCAATTTTAGTAACTCTTTTGTATTCATAATGGAGAAAACTTCACATCTCAATACATTATTCCACTCAGGATCATGTACAGCGCAGATCTCATCAATCAATGCACATTGCCTGATAATCAATTCGTGGTCATCTATTTTACCTAATAAAATATCATGAAGTAAATCTCCGAATGCTCCAAAACTGGCATAATTCCCAGTCCGATCAATGTGAGAGACATGGGCCCGAAAATGGGGATTTCCTTCAAAACGTCTATAGAGTTCTTTTCTAAAATCTTTCATCGCTGTTCAGGTTACTTTAATCATCTCATGATCACTGTCCCAATCGTTTGGGTCCTTGTATCGAAAGGTCAGCTTTTCGTTGCTTTCAAATTCGAGCGTGATTTCATTGTCTTTGCAATATGCCGACTTAACGACCAGGTCTTTCACTCCAAATTTTTCGGCGTAATCGTGATACGTATAAGCGTCTTCATGAATTTCAATTTCGTCCCACTTTTTGGTTTCGTAATCGCCCCAGGTACCAAAACATACATCAAACCAATATTCTGACCAATTTGCGTTTTCCAGTTTCAGGAAAATCATTACTGGTCCGAGTTCGGGGTTGTCCGGGTCTTCTGCTCCTATTAATTGTTCCAGTTTCTTTCCTTTCGCGCTTTTAACGGTAAAGCTGACGTCCTGGAAACGCAGGTTGTAGTTGGCTGTTTTATGACTCATTAGTGACGGGAATCGCAATTTAATACTAGTTGATTTTTAGGAAATTGAAGAAATCTAAATAATTCGCAGCTGAATGAATAACTTTCAAATCCTATAAATGTTGGTCCGGCATCTTTGAATAGCTGACCGATATATTGTTCACGTTGATAAAAATCCGGGTATCGACCATTCAAAGCACTTATTGAACACCCTTCGTCCTCCACTAACAATTTCGTATAGATAATTTTGCCCGATTCGTTTACAACAACAAGTTCTCTTTTCTCGCGATAGAATTCATTCTTTCCCCAATCTCTCACCCAATAGGTTAATGTATCCGTTTTATACGAAACCGGATTGTTCTTTTTCAATGACCTGAATTGCTTCAGATAGGATGCTGATTGATTTCCGGGCCATTCAGTTTCTTTTCGTTTTTTCCAATTTACCGGCCGCATTTCTCCACTTATGAATGGATTTTCTGTTCCAATGCATACAACCACCTGATTCCCATAATTTGTTTTTAGCTGATCCAGGATGTTTGAATCGAATTGGAATCCCACGTGATATAAATAGTCCTCAAACGGTGCGTCTCCTCTACCTGAATATCCGTTTAGAAAAGCCTTGGATTTTAAACGGGACACCGGAATAATGACCATTTTATCTGCAGCATAGTTATAAAGATAGATCAACTGTTTTTCAGAAATCCCGGCTGCTTTCAACAATGAACGACGATAACTCCCTTCAATTGGAATACGTTCCAGCGTATCTGCTTCGGAATTCGTTAGCGGAAAAAACTGTTCAGAATCTGAATCTGGCTCTAAATTCAACACCTCGGATAGCGAAATAAAGCAGGTTAATGTTTTATTTTCTTCTATTCCATCCTCATGAACGAGCAAACTAAACAATTGAATCTTGTTTGGAAATAATACCTGCTGTTTACCAGAAGAAACAGTATCAGTTACTTTATCGACAGAGCTTTCCGGATGTTCTTTTTGCCCACCGTCTTCAGCCGGGGAATCAGAACACGCTGAAATCACCAAAATCCCAAATCCCAAAAAGTATGGTAAACCGTGCATTTTCATTTCAGTAAAATCTGTTTATGCATATTTACTTCCAGCATCATACGTTTCGATCACTTTGATCATTTCGTCCAGCTGTTTTCTTCCAAAATTCGGAAGTTCACTGTAATTGGCAATTTTCACGTATGCATCCAGGTCTTTATTGGCTTTGATGGTTTTGATCTCTTCTTTCAGGGCTTCAAACTCCTTTTTTCCTTCCAGCTGGATATACAGGTTGGTGTACGTTTTGTAGCTGCCACTGTTTAACTGATCAAAATGGGTCGAAAATAGGGCTAAATAGTGATTGAAATAGCCTTTCGGGTAGGTTTCTTCCAGCTTCTCTGCAATCGAATATTCAAAATGAAAGCCGTATTCTGCTGACAAACATTCGAAAATAAAACCGGGAAGAAAGAAGATGGTATGTTTCAACTTCGTGTTTTTCAACGAATCATTTACTACTACTCTATCCGCCGGGAAATTAGTTCTCCAGCCGGAATTCGGTAGTTCATAGAACTTGCCCCAGGGAAGATCTTCGCTTTTGAAGCGGAATTTCCCTCCTTCATATTCTTCCTGACTGATTGGCTGCAGTTTGTAGGCATACGTTTCCGGAAAGACTAATCTTCCTTTGTCTCCTTCGTCAATGTGCCCGAAAGCAGGGTCCAGATCAAAGATTAACTCCAGCTTGTTCTCTTCCACCTTGATTTGAGGCTCGGAAGTAGTTAGAGCTGCATTCCAATTCTTATTCAGTTTGATGTATTTCATTTTTTCACTGCGTAAAAGTCATAAATCGCTTTGGAAATCTCTGCGATGAGCTTGCGGGTATCGTCGTAACTCTCCTCCGACTTATTTACAAAAACCGTCAAAGCAACATGTGTTCCGTCGGGAAGGAAAATGATGCCTACATCGTTGCAGGCATCGTAGATCTTTTCATCCCGTCTGTTCGAAGTACCGGTTTTATGAGCAACGACTGTTCCTTCGGGAAGCAGAGATTTGATTCGTCCTGCATCATTCGAAGATTCGATCATCAAATTCATCAGAAAGTTATTGCTGAAATCTGACAAGTATTTTTTCAGGTATAATCCTTCCAATAAGCGGCACATTTCCATTGGTTTGCTCCAATTCCCGTACTGGATTTTCCAATCGGCCCGCATTTCGTGTTCCGTCGTGGAAATTTCCATCCCTTTTATTCCAATTTGACGGATGTATTCATTGACGCAACTCGTTCCTTTTACCAGTTTGAAAAGAATATCACACGCAATATTATCACTTTGGGAAACGGAATAATTCAATAATTCAGCCACCGTTAAATCTACATTTCCATTCTGGAATTTCTTCTTCAACGGGCTCCAGGTCTCATCCAGCAGATCTTCTTTGGTTACATGATAAGTTTGGTCCAGGGCTAATTCTCCTTTATCGATTTTATCCATCACTGCAAGTCCCAGCGGGAATTTGTAAACGCTTTGCATGGGAAAATGCAACTGATGATTCAAAGCGAATGTATCGCCGCTTTCTATGTGAAGCACTCCGATTCCCACAATTGCCTTGTACTTATCCGTAATTACCTGCAGCTGCGCTTTCAAGTCATGCTTTTCCCCGGAAGTCTGTGAAAAGGAATTAATCCCTGAGAAAGCAAGTATTGCAAGTAAAAAAACAAGGGTATTTCGGTTCATTGGATATTGCTAATTATCAGGTTCTGAATAAGAGCACCAAAATAGCAAGAATTCCAGATAATCTGACCTAAAAATCAAACAGCTTTCGGCACTTTTCGTCTAAGAGCAATCGCTGTAATCAATGTAAAGAGAATTCCCATCGGAAGGATTTCCATATAGGTCATTGCGGCTTTAAAGAAAGGGTTTTGGTATTGGATCATAAACTCCTTCATTTCAGCGTCTTGCTGTGCAACAGCTGTTTCACTTGCACCACTTGCAACTAATTCGTCATGCATGGATTGTGTATAGGATTCCATCACCCTGGAACCGCTGGCATAATCGTAAATTAACCAGTTCACCACATAAATGGTAGATGCCAGCAAAGTAATCAAAATTCCCACTTTGAACGCTTTCCCGAAGGTGATGACTCCACCGTTGTATTTATCGCGGTAATTTTTGACTCCCACAACCAGGAAGATATTCGCAATAAACATCGAGGTGTAACCCAGGGCCATCCCAAGTGTCATGTCGAGCCCGTGCGAGAAAACAACCATTGCAACCAATACCCACGCAGCAGTTATCAAACCACCGATGCTTCCATAAATCAATACATTTTTTTTCATTTCTTTTGTTTTAAACTTTCGACAAAAGTGAACTTACGCGGGCTTATCCCACTCATACTTTCGGGTGATTTTGCACTTTACTGCGGAATAATTCCCAATCGTTTTGCAGTTTCAACTGCCTGGGCACGACGGTTAACATCCAGTTTTTCAAAGAGTTTGGAACTGTGTGTTTTGATGGTATTCAGAGAAACGAATAAACGTGCTGCAATTTCATTGTTGCTCAAACCCTGAGCGATTAATTCCAAGACTTCCAATTCACGTTTGCTGATTCCTAATTCCTCCAGGGCTTTTTCATTTCGTTCGAAGTTTTCGGAAGAAGGAGAAACGTATATTGTTTTTTCGACGAGAACGGTTTTGGGTTTCGTTAATTGTTTTGCCACCCAAATTCCCAAAACCATAAATACAATGGCAATTGCCGCTGCATACAATTCGGTAGCGTGATTGATGACCAACAAGCGAAATTCCAGCCAGCGCATCACAAATAAGAGCGCAGCAAGTGAAACTCCGTAGAGCAGAATTAATTTGTATGATTTAAACAAATTGCGAAGCATCTTCCACTGTTTGGGGCAAAGATAGTTGAAAACAGAATGAAAATGAATCCCGATAGCTATCGGGAGAGAATGAGAAGTGCTTTACTTTTTCTGTGCAACTCCGTAAGCAATGTATTTCCAGCTTTTTGGGCTCACATGATTCCAGAACAAATGATCTCCCCATGCTAAAAATCGACGCTGACCTTCACTTCTTCCAAGAGTACCGAGAAAACCGGTTGTTTTTAGTTCGTAGTCTGAAAAAACACTCAGGCATTCCTTCATTTCATCCACCGTCAAATAACGCCAGGTACTTCCCCAGTCCGTATATCTTTTTCTGAGTTTTTGATGAAGCGGAGAAGCGACCAGGTTTTCGGCAAATAATAATTTTCCGCCTGGTTTCAATGCTTTGTGGATTTCCCGAAAAACCTTTTTTTGAATTTCAAAATTGTTTCCACGGCCAATACCGCCAATAATCGATTTAAAGACAATCACATCGAAATGATTCTCGTATGGAATGTTGGAAGCATCAATGTTTTCATAATCAACATAGGTAGCAACTTTGTATTCTTTGTGTAATTTTTCTGCAGTTTCTTTAACATCGCGCGCATAATCGGAACAAAGGACTTTTTTTCCTTTTAAAGCCAGCCAAAGGGACAAACCGCCTTCACGCCCTCCTAATTCCAATCCGTTTTCGACCTGATTCCAATCTACCTTTTTCTCCCAGAAGAAAAGTGCTTTGGACCAGGATTTCACATCCCATTGGATAATTTTTTTTAATACATGGGGATCTGTCATTAAGGCACTTATTTTTTAGGTACTTATTTTTTTGGAAACTAAGATAGGAAATAAATAAGAACTTCGCCGGATTGAGTGGAGTCGATTTTACGCGAAGCAGGTGTTAATTCTACTGCGTAGATTTTTTTTACCGCCTCACTGATTACGCTGCAATCTGTGCATCAGCGGGAAACCAATGTCTTTTTAATAATCAATGCGAAACATACTTCAAACCGATGATAGATGAGATCAATGTGACAATGAAGAACATTTTCCAAAAGCTCACAGGATCTCTGAATACAAAGATTCCCATCAGGACAGTTCCCACAGCCCCAATTCCTGTCCAAACGGCATAAGCAGTTCCGATTGGTAATGTTTGAACGGCTTTCATCAGCAAAAGCATACTAATGGTCAGAGAAACGAAGAAACCTGCATACCACCAATAAACGGAAGTTCCGGTGGAAACTTTTGCTTTCTCCAGGCAAGATGCAAAGGCTACTTCAAAGAGACCTGCGATGATTAAGATAATCCAATTCATTTTTCAAGTTCAAAAGGTTCACACTTCGACTACGCTGCACCTATGCTGCATCTCCTGCGTAGGCACTCAATGTCCTTTTGGTTCAAAAGCACAAAACGTTCAAGGTTGTATAAATTTAATGATTATACAAATAATAAAATCAAAGTAAGTACCAATCCCGCCAATGAATACAGCAATCCTGTTTTGAAAACTTTCGTTTTCGGTAAATACATCCAGAAAGCAGATAAAACGAAGAACAAAAGTGACACTCCGAAGAAAATATTCAGCCAGTAAAGCGGATCATCTGTAGTTGCTTTGTGCAGATGTGTCATCTTATCCAGGATGTAAGGAAGCTCTTTGGAAGTGATGTGAGCAACTCCGGTTTTGCGATTGTAATCGCCGTTTCTGAAATAAACCATATCGCCCTCTTCCCTTTCGAACTGGTATTTACGCATTTGAAGCGCTTTTCCAATATTCTCATTTTTGATATTCGGTTCGATTTTGATGGTCTCGGTATGAGCACTTTTCAAAAAGTCCGTATCGCGAAAGATCAATACAATTCCGCTGATCGCATAAACAGCCATAATTCCGGCCAGGAAGAAACCAAGGTATCTGTGAAGGACACGCATGGAAGGTCTTGAGTTATTCATGCACCAAAATTAATTATTCCCGCGGAGGTTCGCAAAGTATATAAAAACAGTAGGGACGCGATGCGTCGCGTCCCTACTGTTTTTACAAATTATATTTGCGGTAAAAAATTTACGCTATAAGCGGCGCTAATTTCTCTTTCAGATACATACTCCACGCCGGAGCGCAGGAATCATAACATTCAATTTCCGGAGTTAACCCCTGATGTGTAAATGTCAATTCTGTTTTCCCATCTTTTTCAGCAATTTCGAAAATTATTTTGGTACCAACCCATTCGTCTTTTTGCTCCAGAAAAGTCAATTCGCTTTCTGTTACTTCCCAAACAACTTTCTTATTTGGAATCACTTCCACCAGCTTTTGTTTGGAGTAATGAGCTCCGCCCCCTGCTCTAAAACTGAACTCATCATTCAGTTCTTTGGTTTCTCCAGTAAATTCTTCCGAATGCAATCCGGACCACCAGGAACGCACATCCCGGATTGCATTAAAAACGCTCTCCGTACTTTGCTCTGTAACTAATTTAAATGTGAAATCAGCCTCCATGTTCTTTTATTTTAAATAAACCAATTGTCCCGTATGATATGCCAAATGCGTTGTTCTGGTCAAAATAATATTCAATTTGTTCCGATGCGGTTCGTTAGAAAAATCTTCTTCGGATACAGCAGTATGTCTTTCAAACCAATTTTCTGCTGTTAAAGCATCCATTTTCTCTTTTAAATAACCGTTTTGCTTTTCCCAGATAGAACGGAGTTCCTGCGCAGAAGGAATTTCACTAACCGCCCTGTCCGGTGACTCGATGAAAATACTGCTCAATTCAGCATACTGCTTTTCTCCGAAGTTCAATAAGGGAAGCATGCTGTCGTGAACTGCTATCAAATGTCCCAATAAATAAATTCCCCTATTCTTTCCGGGCGACACTTCTCTTTGCAACTGATCGTCTGACAATACCTGCAAAAGTTTATTGCAGTTGTTGATTGATGCTTCCCATCTGTCAATAATCATTTTCACCATAGTTTGTGTTGTACTCATTTCTTTCATTTTAGTTTGTGATTTATTTACTGACAAATGTAGGTTCCGGGTCCGAAACCAGAAAGGTGTAAAAAAGACAATCTAACGGGTTGATTTGGACATTTTAATGCTTTATTTTTGTAAAAAACACACATGAAGCATTTGACGATTATCGTTCCTGACGGAGAAAACAATTTAAGCAGCATTGTTGGTCCTTACAAACTATTCTCCAAAGCCAACGCCATTTGGAAGGAAAAAGGCAATGAAGCAATTTTCAGGATTCAGCTGGCAGGGCTTTCAGACCAGGTAGATTTCTATGAAGGGTTATTTTCTGTCAATCCGCACATTTCTGTTTCTCAAATTACAAAAACCGATCTGATCATTATCCCTTCATTGAACCACAATTACACGCTTGCGCTGCAGGATAACGAATCACTCATACAATGGATTCAACAGCAGCACCGGCAGGGAGCTGAAATCGCAAGTATCTGTACGGGAGCGTTTCTGCTTGCCGCTTCCGGGCTCCTGGATGGAAAGAGCTGTTCTACTCATTGGAGTGCGGCCGAAGATTTCAGAAACTTATTTCCAAAAGTAAAGTTGCAAACCGATCAGCTGATCACTGATGAGCAGGGAATTTATACGAACGGGGGCGCCTATTCATTCCTAAACCTGATGATTTACCTGATTGAAAAATACTTCGACCGGCAAACCGCTATTTATTGTTCCAAAGTATTTCAAATTGAGCCCGATAGAAAAAGCCAGTCTGAATTTACAATGTTCCAGGGACAGAAACAGCATGACGATGAACTCATGAAAGATGCTCAAACTTATATTGAACAACACTTTCGCGAAAAAATCTCTGTGGAAGCATTGTCCTCCCATTTTTCGGTTGGAAGAAGGAATTTCGACCGCAGATTTATTAAGGCAACGGGCAATACTCCTCTTGAATACCTGCAGCGTGTCAAAGTTGAATCTGCCAAAAAAGCGCTGGAAATAAGCCGAAAAACGGTCAATGAAATCATGTATGAAGTCGGTTATTCCGATTTAAAAGCTTTCAGGGAAGTTTTCCGCAAATTCACAGGCATGTCTCCTGTTGAATACAAAGGACGGTATAACAGAAGTACCTTATTTGAGTAAGCTTTTAAAGGTTAAAACTCTTCGTCTATCAATTCCCTGCTCAGCATCGCTCCTGTCAGCGTTCCGGCACCAACCGCATTGGCAACAGAGCGCATTGGAGTTACATTATCTCCGCATGCGTAAATGCCTGAAACACTTGTTTTTTGAAAAGCATCAACGACAATAAAACCTAAATCAGAGATTTTACAACCCAGTTTCTCGGGAAGATCAGAATGCTGTGTGAAAGGCAATTTCGCATACATCGCCTTTAACTGAACCGTACTTCCATCTTTAAAGTGAACCTGTTCCAGATAGCCGTTTGTGTGCTCGAAAGCATCGATTTCACGTTCGTCAATATCCATTCCTTTTGATACGAGTTTGGAATGTTGTTCTGCTGTTAAAGTTGATTTCCCATTCGTGAACAAAGTCAGTTGTTTCGTCCAGTTACTGATCAGTTTCGAAAATTCGAATCCCATTTCGCCGTTCGCCAGGATTCCTGTTTTTTCATTCCGCACTTCGTATCCGTGACAATACGGACAATGGATCATGGAAATTCCCCAGCAGTCTGCTGCGCCTTTGATTTCCGGCATAATGTCCCGAACTCCGGTTGCAAAAACCAGTTTCTTTGCTTCAAAGGTTTCGCCTTTCTCAGTAGTGATCGTAAAGCCTGAATCGGTCTTCGCAGCATCAACTGCCAATCCGGAATAGAATTTGACCGTTTGATATTGAGCAACCTGCTCACGTGCTTTGGAAGCAATTGCCTGCGGTGTTTCACCGTCTTGAGTAATAAAATTGTGAGAATGCGGAGTTTGGGCATTGCACGGTTTCCCGCTGTCAATAATAAGTACATTCTTCAATGCTCTTCCCAAAGACATTCCTGCTGCAAGCCCGGAATAACTTCCACCGATAATGATTGCGTCGTAAAGTTTGTTTGTCATGTTGCTGAAAGTTTGTTTGTATTACAAATATACACTTTCAATTTGTTATCGCAACATTATTGCATTAATAAAGTTCTAATCGGTGAGCTTTAGTGAAAAAAACGTCGATTTTCCGTATCCCATACCAAGCAGCTCCATCGCTAAAAGCATTATTTGACCGGATTTTGGTTCCATTAATTGGACAGGTAAAATATCTCCAAGACTTTCCAGGGATTCTATTTTATAAAATTTTCCCTGCCGGAAACGAATAAGTTGGGCTACGTGATTGATTTTGGTTACTGCCAGAATTTCCCCGCTGGCAGTTTCGAATAAATTGGTCACTAGAAAAGACCGTGTACCCATGAAGTGTTTGTAGGAGTAAATCGTATCTCCTTTTTCATTGAATCTAAGCACGTATAAAAAATGAGTTCCACTTTCCGGATTTAGATGACCACAAGTCCAAACGGAATTGGATTTATCGGCAATCATCTTCAGACACCTGGAATCTCCATCTTTCTTTAGGGTGAATGAAGGGAGTTCTTTTAGATTTTTGTCGAACCGGGTTACAGTATATCCGTCTCTTGTGTCTGTTTCATAAGTTCCTGAAAGCCATAGGGAAGATTTTAGGAATTGGATCTCTCTCCCATTCCCGTAGCTATTTCCGGAAGCTTCTTTCCAAAAGGATATCAAAGTGTCATTTTTAAAATCCGGATCACATTGAAGCAGGTAAGACTCATTGGAAGGGATAGCTATTCCGGTGAGGAATAAAAGCACTCCGTTCCATGCAATATCAGCTATTATTTTACCTCTAAAGAAACGACCACCAATCATCTCCCCAGTATCAGAGACTTGAAACAAGACACTTTCGGAGCTGTATTTAGTTTCTTTAATCGTTCCTGAAATGTAGAGAATATGATCCGCCAAAACGGCCTTTTCAAACGATGCTCCGAATTCAAAACGATCAAATTCCCTTGTCCATAGCGTGTCGCCTGAAAGGTTCGTGCAAACAATCACCGGATTGGAAGTCAATGTTTCGATATGCGGGACACACCCCAACAAGTAGATTTTCTGGTTATCAACAACAGCGTGTTTAACCTCTAACATCCCCGGATAAGCAATCCCTTTACCTTGAGCAAAGATTTTCTGATACTGACATAAACTGCAGATTATCAGTAAGCCTATTTTCAAGTAATTATTCACTTTCTCTCATTTTATCACTACCTAAATCTTGCAAAATAAGCATTTTAGTTCCGTAGATTACACTTTCGAATCCAGCAATTCATCAAACACCGGCTGTTTGTACTTCAAATGCTTTGTCGCGGCAATGGCCGTTTTGAGGTTGATGATCAAAAGAACTTCCCCTCCAATCCGCATCAACATAAAAAAGTAGAGCAGCCATCCCCAGGCAAAACCCGATAAAAGAACCAGGAGTGAAAGCAGTGTGCAAAAACTGAAAACGCCGAATCCCAAGTAATAAGCCCATGGTTTTCCCTGCCTCACGAATAAAGCACTTGTCAAATAGAGCGTGAAGACTATGATATTAATAGTTGCTGTAATAATCATCAATTCATTCCATCCGCGAACAAATGCTATTTCCGACGCACCGGCAATAAATGCAAAAGCTATGATGATATAGAAATAAGTACTCATTGTCTTCAACTCTTTCACCGGGTGTGATACATTGACAGGACTGTGATAACCGTCTACGATCACATCGAGGGTTACAGGTTCTTTAGACAACCTAAGTGTAATCAAACCCAGGTCAGAAGTAAAGGAAGTTCCTTTTACCAATTTTGCGGATCCACTGGCTGAACCAATGAGCTCATTATTGTAATAAACGTCTACCTGCCTGTAACCACGTGTCCATTGAACCAATAAATGTTCTCCCGGTATTTGGGTGATGGGGTATTTTTTTTCGTAATCCATTGGTGATTTGAAGTATTGATCTTTCTGATTTGAAGCACTAAATTAATTCAATTCCTAATCCTGGTGAATAACCGACAATTTTTGATCGATTTTTAATTCCTTGAGTTTATCCGAAACCTTCTGCCTGGTAACTTCATCCATATTTTTCGATTTGGAGATCACATCGTATCCTTCGGGAGTAAAGAGCGTTTTCTTGAAGTGAATAATCATCCATTGTTCTTTCGGATCATGGAACAAAATATTCCACTTACTTTTTACCCCTGCCAAAATCCCTTTTCCACGCCAAATGAAAGAACGATTTTGCTCATCCGCGGGCTTATCATAGCCAACGATACTTTTCCATTTGGATTTTTTCTGGTACTGAACTTCATCCAACAGAACAGTATCATTTCTTTTATTAGTTACCGTATAACTGAAACTCGGATTGATCTTGTTTCCTTTCAGCCACATTGGGAAATTTGACCGGATAACAAACCATTTGCCTTCGAGTTCGCTCAGTTTCAACAAGGTTGTTTCTTGTCCCATAATACTATTCGCCAGTACCATGAACAGGAGTGAAACCAGCTGTTTTTTCATTGCTTTTTTCTTAAAAGTTAACAACAATAAATGATGTCCACCACTTTTTGCTGTTTTTTAGAGAAACCAATGAATGTTACATCTTCTTCTGCCAGCCCGATGCCGAACACAGGTCTTTTGTCTTTTTTACACTCCAGATAAACAGCGTAATTCTCATAATCTTCCGGTTTCATTTGTGAAAAAAGACTGTATTTATCGACATTACTGAGATTTGTAAAAGAGAATTTATCCAGCATACTATTCGCTTTTTTCAGCATATACTTTTGCATTTCAGTTTCGTTTTTGATGAACTCCAAATCGTAGCCATTGATCATGTAAGAGGTCACAAATTTCTTTTCGTAAATCAGATCACCTTTCGGAGAATAAATACGGAGCACCGATTCTGTGCTGTCAATATTTCCTGCCGGCATGTGAAACGTAAAAAAGTCTTTCCCTTTTAAATCTGAAAAATGTGCATAAACAGAATCATTGAATGCTGTTTTTAAGACCGTATTGTATTTGTAATAAGGGTTTTCAGGGTCGTTTTCACTGGAAGCTGCTGTTTTATCTTTCAGATCTTCCGGTATGCGAATGACCTTTTCTGCATTTGATGCATCAGAAAACTTAGTTTCCCCAGATCTTTCCGGTTCGGCAGGCGAACTGCAGGAAAACAGGAATAATCCGATGGCCAAAACTTCAATATACTTCATAATCAATTTGGTTTTAGTTGTCTATTTGTCTTCTTTTCGCTTCAAACCTTTCCCGGTAAATCTTCAAAAGATCCAGAATTTCTGCAGGTTTCACCGAAAGGTTATCGATTCCGATACTTTCCTCACCAAAAGGAGTGTTAAACACCAAATAGAAATCGGCAGGATCGTCCACTTTTCCACGGATTATTTTTTCACCGGAAATCTCGTCCCAAGGAATAAACGGGTGATTGAACGTACCTATTCCTTTATCGTTTAGAGTCAGGTACATCGCCTTTTCTTTTCGTTTGCGAATGAATTGAATCAGGATCCAACTTGCTGCTATTAATGAGATGGAAGCAATGACTTTATCATTCTTCAGAAAACAATTAAGCGACACTGCTACACAAAGAATGATCATCAATACCGGAAGGATCAGGTTGTTTACTTTGTAAAGAAAAGTAGTCTCTTCCGGAACCTGGTTCTGATCCGAAAACAAATCGGGAACGCTAAACTTTTCTTCCAATTCTTTCAGCCTGCTTTCTGCTGCTGCTGTTCGAAAGAGTTTCTCCAAAAAGCCGGTGTCTTCCGAAATAATTCCCATCATAACGGCTTTTGCTTTTAATTCATGAATATTCCGAACCTTTTCATAAGACCAAAGCTTCCATTTGGTGATCATGAAGCTTCGATAAAACAATGGAAACAGCAATAAACTCATTGGAGCGGAAAATAACGCATATTGCCAGTCCACGACTTTTAATACTGCCAAAAGAACCATGATCCCAATAATTACTTTAGGAACAACAGACGATGGAACATTCAGCATTTTACGGCCGCGCTCCAGGGCTTGTTTCACAGTTATTTCTTCCGGATCATTCATTGCAGAAAATCCTCTTCTAAAATAGCATAAAAGTAATTGTCCACCCATTCTCCGCGAATAGGCAGTTTTTTTCGGGTGTGGCCTTCGCGCATCATCCCAACTTTTTCAAGAACGCGGATAGATCCGTGATTTCCGACTGCACAACCCGCCTCAATCCGGTGCAACTTTAAATCTAAGAAGCAAAATTCGAGTAAGCGTTTCAAAGCTTCTGTTCCGTAACCCTTATTCCAGAAATCTTTGTGCAGCTTGTACCACACTTCTCCGGTGAGGTAATTGGGTTTTCCCATATTCAGACCAATTAGCCCAATGAAGTTCTTATCGGCATCTTCGATCTTGAATACATATTTTATACGTGGTTCCAATTCCTGTATCCCAATCCAATCCGCCAGCAAGCGTTCCGTCACGTAAATATCCGCCGGAATTCCCATCGTATTGAATTCGTCCGTTTCAGGTAAGGAATGAAGTTCATGGATTTTATGGAGATCGTTTAGGTCCAGTTCTTCCAGCATCAGTCTTTCCGTTTTCAGGATCAGTGTGTTCATGTTTTGTTTATTGGTAATTGTTACAGTGATTGAAGCCTAAAATTAATCCATTTTTTCATTTGGCAGAATCAATAAAGACCGCCCTGAAATCTCAAGACGGTCTTTTCCTTTGAATAATTTTGTTCTAGACCAGTTCCGTCACAAATTCGGTTTTCGGAACGCGTACTTTCTTGAGATTTAATAACCAGTCACCTTCCGGATCGCGGTAACCGATTGGAAGAATCACCGCACTTTTCAGTCCCAGTTTTTCCAATCCAAGTATTTCATCCATTTTTGCCCGATCAAAACCTTCCATAGGTGTTGCATCTACTTTTTGCTCGGCTGCAGCTGCGATTGCCAGTGCAAATGAAATATACGCCTGTTTTGCCGTATGTGCCTGATGCCATTCTTGTCCCAAAGATCCGTACATGCCCCAAAGCATTTTGCGGTAATCTTCCGTTGCTTCGTCTGGCAAACCTCTTTCCCTGGATGTCTTCAACATTTCGTTCGTGATCCGTTCTTCGGAATACCCGTCCCAGGCTGCCCAAACCAATAGGTGCGAGCAATCTGTAATTTGACTTTGGTCGAATGAAAAAGGCCGGATCTTTTCAAGGAGTTCTCTGTCGCTGATCACAAAAATGCGGTAAGGCTGTAAACCGGATGAGGAAGGAGCCAATCGTGCGGCTTCCAGGATGTAATCCAATTTTTCTGTTGATACTGTTTGTCCGTTCATTTTCTTTGTTGCGTAACGCCAATGCAAATCGTCATTTAATGCCATGTTGTAAAAATTTGTTTGTTTGAGAAGCAAAATTAGATGTGCTTTGTATACTTTTGTCACTTAGAGTCAAAAAGTAATTGTAACATAGAGGTAACAGACAGTAAAAATGGGAATTACAGCAACTAAAACTTCCGATTGTAAAAAGACGATCATGGCCGTACAGGATGCCATGTATATGTTGGGCGGAAAATGGAAAATCTCTATTGTTTCATCGCTTTGCTTCCATCCCAAGCGCTATTCTGATGTATTGAGGGACGTACATGGAATTTCAGGGAAAATGCTGAGCAGGGAATTGAAAGAACTGGAAACGAACAAACTGGTGAAACGCACGGTTTTAGATACGCAGCCGGTAACTGTTCAGTATGAATTAACCGATTACGGTCAGAAACTAAAACCCATGATTGACAACCTTGCTTTATGGGGAAGCGAGCATCGGAAAATGATTATCGAAGATTAATTATCCGGCTTTTTCGAATTGCGTCGGATGCATTCTATTTCAAAAACCACCAATCCGAGGATAATGGCTATTTCCAGCACAAAATAAAATCGTCCTAAAAGAGTGAGCTTTTCAAAATAACGGAACACGAAAAAGGCAATCAGCAATCCATAAAACGTATTTCCGAAAGCAATCAATTTTAAAAGAAAAGCCCGTCTTTCATTCCCGAAATAGAATGACATCAGCGAATAGATAAAATAAATGCAGGCAATGATCGAAAAGATCCGAAGCACAAATAGCGGCATTCCGAATTCTTTTTGAAACGGCTCCAAAATAGTGGCTAGTAGCAAAGCTGTCAAACCTGCACCCCACGCATCAACCATCAGCATTTTCTTACAGTCCAATTTCGTCATCATCCGCCCAAAATCTGTTTCAAATGGTACTCCAAATGGTCTACATAATCAATCATCAGAAACCGTAAATTGGAAAGCTGTCCGTCCGGAAGTTCAATAGCAACCTCGAGCGAGCTTTGCGTTTGATGCTGCATAATGTTTTCGATCCGTTGATTGAGTGCATTCCACAATTGAAGCAGTTCCTGCAATTCGGCCTGTTGATAGTTGTTTGCGATCACCAATTCATCCTGTTTGTAACTGCGGATTTTAAATGGTTTCTCCGCCGATTGAATTTCTGTAAAACGCTGCAGGTTATTGATGCCCGAATCGATCAAATGCCCCAGGATTTCTTTTTTAGACCACTTTTCAGGCGATCTTTTGTATTCAAGGTCAGATTTAGAAGCCTGATTGAAATAAGTCAAACCTGATCTCACCAAGCTGTCCAGTCGTTTTGTTGTTTCAGTCATTTTCAGGAAATGAAATTAGACTTAAACATAGTTCTAATATTTGAGTTCTAACTCATTCACATCCTTATTGACTTTAATCCATTGCGATCCCGGTTTTTTCTCCGGATCAATCTCTTTTTTCAGCATAAACCAGGGAGTAAAATAGGTGACTTCCACTACTCGTCCATCATAACCGAAACCACCCAAATTCTTTAACTGAAATTCAACGGTCCTGGAATCGGAATCCACACTTTTATACAGAATGGTTTGCGTATGATAAGTTCCGCTTGAAAACAAACAACCCCAAATCCCTATCTGAAGAATTACAAAGGAAATACCACAAACAACAAAAATTTGTGGAAGTAAGCTCACATATTTCCAGTTGGATTTTCGAAATACCAGCAAATTGGAAACCGTGAGAGGCACAATTGGCAAAATGGCCCCTCCGCGAATGAATCCCTGAAGTTTGTCGCCCTTTATCTCTAAGCAATGGAACAAATCCAGCAAACAAAGTAAGACCAATAAGCAGTAAAGGCAATTTGCCCAAATCAATAACTTCTTTTCTATTCGCATCAGGATCCTGCAAACGGACTTCCGAAAATTCCAACTGCCAGTTCCATCCACACCAAAACCAAAACTCCCACTGCTACCAGGCAGAGAATAATTCTGTTGGAGGATTTTCTGATTTTTCTCAGGATCAATTCGCAAACCAAGCCTGTTCCTCCCAATAAAATTCCCATTACCAGGAAGTCAAATCCCGACCACTTTACCTCATCTGTAAATTGCATGGCAACGAATGGAATCAACAACAAAACTCCGGCTAGTGATAAAATAAGGATCAATCTTTTGTTTTTCATAACATCAAAATTTAGAATTAATAAAAGTACTTTGAAAAACAAAGTAAAAAATTAAATCTTGATTTACCAAATCTATTTTCAAAAAAATCAGGGTGCGAATTCTGTATTGATCTCGATTGGATGTGTCAGGATCTTATGGACCGGACAGGCCTTTGCTATATGCAACAAACGTTCGCGCTGCTCTTCATCCAAATCACCAAAGAGGGATATTTTGCAATTAAAACTAGTTTTAGTACCTTTTTCATCGCGATCCAGGTCTACTTCAATTTTGACTTCCTGCAGGTCCCATCCTTTCCTATCTGCATACATACGTAATGTTGCACTGGTACAGGTTCCAAGAGCAGAAGCCAATAGTTCTCCGGGTGAAAAACCCAGATCCTGCCCTCCGCTTTCCAAAGGTTCATCGGCAATAACCACATTACCCGACGGAGATTCGATTTCCATTCGGTAAAGTTCCTTTCTGATACTTGCTGTTATTGATGCCATATAATTCTGATTGGGTGATCCTAAAATACGTTTTAATTGTTTTTAAAATCAGAAAAGTGCATCAAACTATTGCCTGACACACTTTTTCTTTACCTACCGCACTGGTACAAATACGAATATCTGTCCCTCAATCACAACTTATATGTCGTTCCAGTTCACATCGCTCAGTATCTACTGTTTGGGATGTTTCACCTTCAGTCATTCAATTGTAGTCAGCCCTCTGGCTAACTAGTGTAAAGTTGATAAAGAAACCTGCGAATTCCTTACGCAATCATTGGAAAATATTACATAATTCACACAATGACAACCTATTGATGATTACCTGGTTTTAATAAAACGTTTCGTGAGTTTCCCCGATTTTGTTTCCAGGTCCACCAGGTACATTCCGGTCCCAAATGATCTCAGGTCAATATGGAGTTCTTTCTCACCCGTCATAACTTCTGAAGAAGCCCAGATGATTTTTCCGTTTAAATCCGTAATCGTCAGGTTAAAGAACTCTGTTCCTGAAACCGAATAGTTCAGATCCAGGAATTCATTTGCCGGATTAGGAGACAAAACAAAGTCGGTTAGAAACGGATTGCTTTCGGAAACAGATAAGGTGGATGTTGAATCTAATTCATAAGGTCCTATATCAACAGTTATATATACAACTCTGTCTTGCGAAAGAATATCTGTTGTGGGTGTTCCTGAATAAGCGCCTGCATCGATACACGGCGACATATTTTGCAGCTGCAAACCATCATCTGCTGTTAACCATTTACCGTCTGCTCCTGCTCCGGAAAGAATATCTATGAATAAAGGGTTGAGTTCGATATTTCCTGAACCTGTCCCGGGAAGAATATGCGGGGCCGTCTGCCCTGTCAGATCGATATCCGAGAACGCCGGATCCAGGGAAGCACCACCCAATAAAAAGAATTGCGGCCCTTCACCGGAAGCAGTATTTCCCCAAAAAATGCAGTTTCGTAATTGCGGGGTACTGAGTCCGGAAGTCCCCGTAGAAGCATTTAAACGATCTGACACAACACCTCCGCCGTCCACAGCACTGTTATTGACAAAGCATGTATAGAATAGAACCGGGCTTGCAGTTCCATTATTTCCGCCCCAGCAATACATTCCTCCCGCCCGCTGTGCAGCCGTATTTCCATAAACCACGCAATTCACCATAGTTGGACTCGCATTTCCTCCCTGTAAAGCGAAATTATCCAGTCCGCCTCCACTAATTGTTGCATGGTTATTTGCAATCACACAGTTGATTATTAGCGGAGAAGCAGTTCCGCTATCATAGCCGTTGTTGAAGATTCCAGCACCAAAAGAAGACTGATTGTTTCTGATGATACAATTTCGGATAGTCGGACTACAATTACCTGCTACTCCGCTCCCTCTGTTATGGATCCCGCCGCCTAGTCCGACCAATAAATCCGGTGTACGGTCATCGTTAGCTCCTTCCACAATAAACCCGTCCAGAATAGCTGAATTATCCATACTCAGGTTACTTATTACATGATAGCTGTTATCCGAAATTCCCGGTGCTCCGATCTCACCACTTAAAATACTTGTTAATCCGTTAGAAATATTCCTTTCCGAGAGCAGTGTTTCTGTTCCGATAAAACTTCCGTAGATTGCCACCATGTTCCTCATACTGAGTGCATGCAAGCGATTTCCAGTCGAACTAGGGTAATAAGTTCCCTGTGCCACCCAAACTTCATCCATCAAACTCGAAGTATTGATTGCCATCTGTAAAGAAGTTCCCGGATACGCATTCGCCCAGCTGGAGCCGTCCATACTTCCTGAGCCATTCGGAGTTACATAACGAATTTCCGCATGCAGCTGAAACATAGTCAGGAATAAAGATGAAAGAAGGATAATAGTGTTTTTCATAGTCGTAATTTATTGCGGGACAAGTTACTGCGAAATGTTTTCACTACCTAACTATCGCGTTTAAAAACCTGCGAATTATGCAAGTTTTCACCCTGTTTATGTAACAGATTTATTCCCTAAATCTTTCAAATTGGAAACGCTAAAAAGATGGTTATGAAAACAGTACTGTTAGCATTAGTAATATTGTCGGGGATAACTCTGGCATCTTGCAAAAAAGACTATGTCTGTGAATGTGCGAAAGTAAGAACAGACAGCGATGGCAATAGAAATTCATCATCCGATGGAAATTATGCCTTCAAAGAATCCAGGATTCGTGCGGAGAAAAAATGCGACGACCAGGAAGAAACCGGATCAGATGTTTTTGGAGATTATTCACGTCAATGTGATATCCAATAAGGATTTATTCGAACGAAACAAAAACATGGCAGGCTCGTGAAGCATCTCGAGCCTACACGTTTTGTTTCATTTCAATACAAATGAGTTGAGGATTTTCTTTCCTGTTTTTTTGTATGATTTGTATTGATCTTCCTCGCTTGTAAAGGTGATAACAAAAGCCTGATTATTGATCACCCAATAATATTGCTCAAAAACCAAGTGGTAGTTCCCCTGGTCACCGGCATAAACCAATTTGTGATAATCGCCATTGGCATTTTTCATTCGCTTATTTTCTATAAAGGAAGTAACACCGAGCATTTCTTTGATCTGGTTCTCCGATAATTCGGTGTATGAGTCCAAATCAAACTGTCTTCCCGACAAGTCCTGCTTTACCAGGTTTACATTTTCCCGGAAGTTATCTTCTTTAGAATCAACCGGAGCAACGAGCATGAAACTGGTTCCCATTTGCCCGGATTTATTTTCTTCCCAATCAGCAGGATATTGAATGGAATAAGCTGCTTCATCAAGAGTGTTCCAACCATTGATCTTTTTAAGTTCCTGCTTTTCTTTTTCTGCTACTGTTTCTTTCTTCTCTGAAGGTTGTGCACAGGATGTCAGTGCAAGCAGTACTATCGCAATCAGATTTATTTTCATGTACTTATTTATTATAAATATACTGATTCAATGTTAGTGATCCTCAGGTAATTCAACAACTCTTTATAATATGGATCTCCCTTCAGGCCCAAAGCCATTGCAAAAGCCGGTTCTGTTTTGTATCCCTGTTTTTTCAGAGCAATAATTTCCTGCCGAAATGCTTTGCTTTTCATTTCCGGATTGGAGATAATCAATATCCAAGAAAAGGTGATTTCGATTATGCCCATCCATTCTCCGGGTCTTTTTCAGGATCACTAAACGAAAACGCTGCTTTAAATTCAATCCAGGATTCTAGAAAATCTTCACGGCCCGAACCCAATTCTGAAATCTCCAAATCATAACGAATAAACATTTCTATAACTGCCTTATAAAGCAGCTCTGCAAACTCATCGATTCCGGAGATCATTTTATGCCGGGAGAATTCACTGATCACCAATTCATCTTTCTGTTTTTCAAATAACAGATCGTAGGAAATACTCATAGGTGTGAAAACAAATTTCCGGATCTCGCCTTTCTTCACTCTTACCAGGCGATGAAAAAGATCCGGTAAGGAACTCAGCAGCATACAGCCTTTGGGCTGGGTAGTAAAACAAAGACCACCTTCCTCCAACGTGAAATCACCAAGAGAAAAGTAGTTTATGTTACGCGGTTCTGCTGCAATTTCAAGTCAAATCTCCATTTATTAATCGGCATAATAAAGTTTGAACCAACTATCGAAAGTCTGCTTGTATTTTCCCTGAGCACACTGAATCAGTTCTTCTGTCTCAGTTACCGGGTCCAAATTAAAGTTTTCCTTTAACCAAATAACATAAGCTGCATGACCTTCACTTTCTTCGTATTCTTCTTCGTCCTTGTAAAAGTAGGCTTCATCGTGGTAGACCGAGATCTCCGAATCGAAGGTTAAAAGCTGCATCAATGCCAACAGGTTCTCTGCAACAACTTGCACTCCGCCCTCATCACCAAAAACCACGATTGGATATTCACTTAGATCTTCAGATGAGCCATTATTCCAAAAAGCATATATAGAACCTGAACCATTTGCCTGGGCAAAAGGAAGTAATTTATTCAGGAACGCTTCGTCTTCACTCCAGCTTTCGATCCCGGATTTATCATCGATCATCAGACCAAACCCTTCAGAATAACATTCAAAATCGGATTGTTCGTTCTGAAATCGAATCAGCTTTTCCAGTTCAATCGGGAGTTTGGTTACTCCAAAATTTTCTTTGAATGCGGGAATGTTCATTGTTCTTGATATTGGTTGGCTCTAAGTTAGCCAAAAAACGACTTATCTTGCGGCAATTGCTTTTCCAGAATCGATTCTTCTATCCTCCCCCTTAGTCCCCTCTGACGGAGTCTGACACTCATCAGAGTCGTCTGACCTCCGAAGGGGGAATCCAAGCTCACTCGCTTTTCTCCGGGATAAACTTGGGCAGGATCACCAGGATTGTTCCCAGCACAAAAATCCAGGTACTGATGTCGGCAAAGAATTCAATTTGACCTTCCCAGGTTTTCAGTTCTTCTGCCTGGCTGGAATATGCTTCCCAGTCGTCATTGGTCGACTTTGAATGAAGCATCAATGAATCCCTTTCCTTCAAATGACCATCCGCATATTCCTTTTTAATAAAAACCCAAAGATGGTCGAGTTTTTTGTTCAAATGATAGTTTTGTGATTCCCGGAATGATTCTTCGGAGTTGTTCTGAAAGATTTGGATGAAAAAGGAGAACAGGATGAGGATTAAGCCGATTCCTTCGAGCCGATTGAGCCCAACTGCTGATAGTTTCATAAGTGAATAGTGTTGTTTTCGGTGGGAAATTAGTGATTATTTAGTTCCCCGCAGATTGCGCAAATGCTATTTATTTGTGTTATCTGATAATCAATCTCTGAATTCAATGATGAAATTGTATTCCCAGTCTCTCTTTCCAGCCGGCCGCATTTCATCTCAAATACTATAATTCAGACCTACTGCTTCTTGTTTTTCGGTTTTGGTTCCGGCAGTTCTTCAACAGTCAAACGGACCAGTTCTTTCAACCAATCACTATCTTCCAATTTATCCTCAATCAAAAAACTGGGTTTTGCGCCCGGGTATGGCGGAGCTTCAACTAAATCGGTAATAAATGCTCTTCCTGTGACCGTTGGCTTGATAAATAATTTGTTATCACAAACCAGTCCAAATAATTTGCCTGCCGAATACAAGCCATACTCTCCGAACATTTTCTTACTGCTTACCTTTCCGGAAGGGTCTATCTGATCGATGATAAAATCGACAAAGCTTTGATCTGATGCCATTTCTTATAGTATTGAAGGAATCTTATCCAACATCCGGAATTTCATTTTTACCGGGTTTGCGGCAAAAGTTACCCCTTGAACAAATCTGTTACAATCTCGCCATCTTTTTCGAAGGCTTCGCCATCTTTTTTCACGTAGCTGCAATTGTATTTCTTCACCATTTCCAGGACAACTTCGATGTCTTCCTGCGAGCTTAAAACAATGATATTTACTTCCGGTTTCTCAGCGCGGATCTGTTTGATGATTTCCAAACCGGTTTCTGCATCGTAATATTTTGAATCCAAAAAATAATCAATGATAATTATATCCGGATTTTTGTTCAATTCCAACAAAGAGGTTTCTCCAACCGGAAAAATCTTGATCTCTTTAACTTCAGGTACTTCTGCACGCAAAAAGACTTTCAGTGTTTCAGCATAAGGTTTATTGTCTTCCACGATAAAAACGAGTCCCGTTTTCTCCTGTTCTTTCGACTTGAATAAATCTTTCCAAAAACTCATGATTCTTTGTATTGATCTTTTAATTGTTCTATTTCTGCTACGGCTCGGTTACTCAGCAAAAGTATGGAATTTTTAAGTTCCATTATGCGTTCCATACCCGATTCCGAAGCTGCCAGGCGTTCCATTTCTTCCAATACTTCCTGTATCTTGTTAATCCCCAATATAGATACGGATGATTTCATGGTGTGTGCATTTCTGCGAATCATTCCAAAATCGTGCTTCTCCACACCTTCTTTAATTCCTTCGAGGTTTTCAGGTAAATGCTCCAGGAATATTTCAATTGTTTCAAGAATGACCTTTTTGTTCCCCCGCATCGTTTTTTCCAACAAAGTCAGGTCAACCAGTTTGTGATTTTCATGATCTGTTTTAACCGTTCTGTGATTTTCAAATCCGGCATTGATCATTTTACGGAAAAGCAAATCTTCCCGAATCGGTTTGGAAATATAGCCGTTCATTCCCATCTGAAGGCATTTCTCGCTTTCTCCGGCCATGGTATGAGCTGTCATCGCAATAATCGGAACAGAACTTTCCAGTACACCCCGAATGTAAGTCGTAGTCTCATAACCATTCATTTCGGGCATTTCGATATCCATCAAAATAATATCGTAATCTGCTTCGGTCATTTTTTCAATGGCTACTTTCCCGTTTTCAGCATGATCAGCTGTCATTCCATTGTTTTCGAAGAGCGCGAAAATGAACTTCACATTGATCGGGCTGTCCTCTACTATCAGAATTTTGAGTTTTCTCAATTGTTCCAATTCGTCTGCTCCTACTTGTTTTTTAGCAGCTGTTGCAACTACTTCGCCGGAAGTAGAAAAGGCCAGGACGAACTTAAATTCGGAACCTTGTCCTTCCTTACTGCTTACGGTGATAGTTCCGCCTTGCAATTCCACCAATTGCTTCACAATGTTCAAGCCCAATCCTGTTCCGCCAAATTTACGCGTTGTATGCTTTTCGGCCTGCGTAAAGCGTTCAAAAATGGTTTCCAGTTTATCGGCAGGAATTCCTATCCCGGTATCTTTCACCGAAAATTCAATTTGAATTTCTTCTTTCTCTCTGCCAATCAATTTGGCAGAAATAGCTACGGAACCGTCCTGGGTAAATTTGATCGAGTTTCCTACCAGGTTGAGGATAATCTGTGTCAAACGTGTGGGATCTCCCAAAATGGCATTCGGGATATTGGAATCATTTTTAAAGCTCAGCTGCAGGTTCTTCTCTTTTGCTTTTTGAGCAAGCATGACATTGATGGAAGAAAAAAGCGCCTGGATATCAATGGGGTGAATTTCAAAGGTCATTAACCCGGATTCTATCTTGGAGATATCAAGTACATCATTAATGATTCGAAGCAGGTTCTCACCGGAAGTTTTGATGATCCGCACGTAACCCATTTCTTCTTCGTTCAGGTTTCGTTTCAACAAAAGGTCCGTAAATCCAATTACCGCATTCATCGGCGTACGAATCTCATGGCTCATATTTGCCAGGAACATTTCTTTGAGCATCGAAGATTCTTCAGCCAGTTTTTTGGCTTTTCGCAGTTCGGTTTCTGCCTCTTTGACACTGGTAATATCTTCAAAAACCGCTATCGCATACTCGATGTTCCCTTCTTCATCAGCAATGTGTGTTGCATTGATGCGCAAAGGAATTCGTACTCCGTCTTTTTCGGTTTCAACATCTTCAATACAAATATTGCTTTCGCCATTTAAAACCCTGGCAACAGGTCTTCTATCTGCTGGATAAGGTTCATCTGTTCCAAAGACGTAGCTTTGATAAAGCTGGCGCATGTTGGAATAATTATTCCCGGATACAATTCCTTCTCCCAGGATACGAACGGCTTCAGTATTGGTAAAAAAAGGAACACCATCCTGGCTCACAACATAAACACCCAGCGGAAGACTTTCTAAAAACTTCTTGATCCGGGCTTCGCTTGCTTGTACGTTCTTTTCCGAACGGAGTCGTCTGCTGTGGTCTTTCAAGAAGAAATAAAGTGTAATGACAACAAAAAGGATTGCCAAACCTATACTTACTAAAATAATGGTTACTGTATGTGCAAACTGTTGATTGGCAGTACTCAACCGTGCTGTCAGGTATGCTTCTTCGTTTGCTATAAATCCTTCCAGTAAGCCCCGGATCTCAATCATCAAATTTTCACCTTCGCCGGATTGAACCAAATCCTGGGCTGCGCTGAAACCTACTTTTGTGCGGACGGTAACGACTCTTTCTGCAAAAAGGCATTTTTTAATGATCAGCTGATTGATTTGTACCAGCAATTTATTTTGTGCCGGATTATCACGTACTAATTGTTTCAGGCGCAAATGTGCACGCGGTAATTCATCGACTCCCTCTTTGTAAGGAATGAGGAATTTTTCATCAGCAGTGATTACATATCCGCGTTGAGCGGTTTCAATGTCTTCTACATTCAGGAGAATCGATTGAGCCTCATTGATCACATTCTGCGTGTGGCTCACCCACTCGGAAGAGCTTTTGTATTCATTTGTACTCCGGTAGGCATATGCGCCCACAATCAGTAAAATACAGATGCTTAATGAGAACGTAAGTACAATTCTAAGTTTACCCGACATGTAAAGAGAGTCTTTTATTCAAATCTAAGTCAAAGAATACGAAATGTCAATAGCTGAATCATTCGTTTTTCTATTGGAATTACTATCATTCTGATAAGCAGTCATATAAACTGTAAATCAACTTGCATTTGATTTCAAGGAATCCGTTTTCAGAGAGTCATAAAAACGAAGAAAACTACTAACCCAATTATCCGCAGAGAAGTCGTGAACAAATAATTACTGATGTAAAATTCCGGAAAATCGTTGTTCTTCAAAACCCGGTAAGAACTAAGTCCCGAAATAAAAATACGAAGTGCGATCAGGCAAAGAGCTTTTTCACTGAGTATTCTTGAAACAAGAATGATTAAGAGCATCGAAAAAAGCCCGATCTTATAAAATTTGTATCCATTTTTTCTATTTTCTGCTTAAATAAGAGTTAATCATTCCCATCAGGACGTTCAAATCAACATCATCCAGTTTATTGATGTACAAACAACCGCCACTTACTTTGTGTTTTCCAAGAATTTTCAGCGCATCCGAATGAGCTTCGTTTCCCGCGCCAATGTACAAAGTGAGATTCGCTTTGCGAGGCGAGAAACCAACCAGGAACCAATCTACCTGCCGGCCCGTTTTGGGACTTTCATAACGCATATTTCCAAAACCGATGATGGAACCACCCCACATGACAGGCTCTTCTCCGGTAGCTTCTTTCATCATTTCGATCAATTTAAAGCTGTCTTTTCGTTTTCGCTCGTCTTCAATTGCATGGATGAATTCGGCTGCACTCACTGCAGTTGGTTTTGTTTTGATCTCGGCCAATTTGGGTTTCTTTTCTGCCATGTTGCTTTGTTTCGACTTTTAAAATAGTAATTTCTCACGCTGATTGCGTAGAATACGCAGAATTCTTTGTTATTCGTAGTTATCAGAACTTCGCCAATCCAGTTATTTAAAGTTGGATTAGTTACTTCTATTTTACCTTCCCCAGTAAACGTTTCCTGAAAACAAGCAGTAAGATCAATGAGACAATTGAAAGAATTACCAAACCTGTTAAAAAATATTCCCAAAATTCAATCTCGCTTTTCTTTTCTTCCAGCTGTTCATACGTTAAGTTCCTTTTTGCCGGTGGTAATCTATCCATGGTGATTTCTCCTATTGGATCCTCCACTTCGTATTTGTAACTAACAGCATTTCCAAGACTCCCGATCAATCCAAAAACCAAAAGAGCTAATGAAACCATCCATGATGCTATGTAAATTGCTATTCTCATTAGTCATTTTTCAAGATGTAAAAGAGCGAATCCATTGGGCTCACCGGCATCAAATCGGGTAATGCTTCTTTTGGAATACACACAAAGTGGTTTTTGGCATAAAACTTTTGAGCGGCTTTGAATTGCTCCATGGTCCCGAGGTAAATCTGTTCGTAATTCCTTTTTTTCGCTTCGCGAAGTGCTTCATCCATTAGCGACTGAGAGACTCCTGTTTTTCCGCGGCCTTCTTTTGCAACGAATAAATACCTTAAGAACCCATTTTGATCATCTATCCGCGACAAACCGATCGTTCCCAAAACACGCTCTCCGTCAAGAGCAATCCAAAAAAGATTATCCACATCCACGACATCCGAAATGGTCTTTCCATCCGTGTTGCGAAAGGGAATTTCGAACTCTTGCTGGATTTCGTCCATCATTTGGGTGACTGCTTGCTGGTATTTTGGTTCAAAGGGAACGATATGATGCATTTATACTTTTTTGAATGAGTCAATCTTTTAGGTATTCCTCCCGAAGTTTCGAGAACATTATCGAATCTTCAAAAATTCCATTTACGAAGTAATGATTTCTCAAAACACCTTCCCTGGCAAATCCGTTCTTTTCCAATAATCTGAGGGAAGCCGTATTGTCAGAAGCAACCAGGGCTTCAATCCGGTTCAGGTTCATGAGCTTAAATCCATAATGAATAATTGCCTCCACGGCTTCCGACATGAATCCCTGCTGTTTGAATGATTCATCTATCATGTGATAACCGATTTCTGCACGCCAGTGTTCGGGGTTCCAATTGTGTAAGCCGCAGCGGCCAATGATCTTACCGCTGGCTTTGTCTTCCAACAAGAACAACATAAAACTGCGGTTATAGCTCGAATAACCGTTTTTGTATTTATGCAATTCCTTCTCATAATCTTCTTCGGAATTATGTCCCAGGATTTCTTTGATTTTCGGTTTGTGATTCCGTTCAAAGATCTCTGTCATAGCTTCCGGAGAGAGGCCCTTGAGCAGGAGACGATTTGTTTCTATGATTTTGAAATTCATGTTTAAACTTGTTTTGAACTTACGTAATTCATCGCTTCCCGGGCAAATTCCGGCCATTTATCCACATAATCAAAGGGAACCTGCACCCATTCTTTCATCGGGCGTTTCTTTCCGGAGGGATCGAATTGCTTTGATCCGTCCAAACTCAAAGCTTCTTTGTGAGCATCACTACTTAGTTTAAATACCAATTGATTGTCGAACAAGCTCATGAAAGCTTTTCCATTGACCTTAAAGCACGGTTTGCCGAACATCTGACTTTGCTGTGCTCCTGCCAAACTTTGACCAATTGCCAAATACACTGTTTCCTCTTCCCTCATATCTTATTCATTAGTTTTTTATCAGAAACCCGTAAGATGTACTACTTACTTGTATTTGATTGCCTCAGCGCGTTTATAATCAATAGCTGCTTTTTCAAAATGCTCTATTGCCTCGTATACAACTGCTCTTTGATAAATTGCTTCGTAAAAAACAGGATAAATCTCAATGGCTTTTGTCAGGTCCTCGATGGCTCCCAAATAATCTTGCAACCCGTACTTTCCCTGACCTCTTTGGAAATATGCCACAGGATCAGTTGGGTCCAGTGAAATGGCTTTGTTTAGATCATCAATACCGCCGGCATAATCTTTCAGCTTAATTTTCGTGTCTCCTCTTTTAGTATATGCTTTGGCATATTGAGGATTCATTTCCAATGCACGATCCATATATTTCAGAGCCTCCTTGTAATCCTTCAGGCCATAATACGATGAACCGATATTGTTGACTGCTTTTGCACTAAGCGGATTTAATCTCAGTACATGCTCAAAATCCTGAATGGCTCCTTTGTAATCTCCCAGATCATTTCTAGCATAACCTTTTCCCATCAGGCATTTTTCATATAAATTGAGATCTGATGTATCCATAGCAATCACTTTTTCAAAAGATTTTAAGGACTTTTCGTAATCCCGAAGTTCATTGTATGACTTTGCAATCCCGTAATAGGAGTTGATATCATTCGGAACTAATTCTATTGATTTTTGATAATCCTTAATTGCCTCCAAATAATCTCCTTTTTCTGATTTTGCTTGTGCTCTTGAAGAGTAAGCATCATGAAATTCAGGATTTATTGCAATCGCTTTATTGCAGTCTTCAATTGTGCCATCAAAATCTGAATTGTAGAATTTACTTACAGCTCTGCTGGCTATCGCCATATAATCTGTGGGTGATATTTCAATTACTGTTGTCCAATCTTTAATCGCTCCGTTGAAATCCTGTATTTGCTCTTTCAGGTAAGCCCGTGTGATGTAAGCTGAACTGTTTTTTGGATCTGACTCAATCAGCGCAGTTTGTGTTTTAATCCTAAATCGATAGAATTTATAGTCAGAAGTATCTATACCGTTATTTTGACCAAAACAACTTGAACTTACCAAGATTAAAAGGATTGAAATAAGCTTTCTTATTTTAAGATGGGCGATTTTCATGAAACTAAAATACAATTTATTCCATATAATCAGGCTGGCCCGCTCTTTTGACTCCGGACTTTGAAGCTTACCCGGAAATTACAAAACAAGCACTGGTGGTTTTTCAAAAAACTACATTTTACTTAGAATTACCACAACACAAAGAATAACGATCAAAATATAATAGCTGATCATTCCCAATGCATACGCACCAAGGGCAATGAAGTAAGCCCCAATTTTGGTTTTATTAAAGAATTGTCCGATTGCCCAGCTGCTGTAAAGAAACCCAAGAACTATCCCGATTCCCACGAGATGCAGACCAGTGATTCCTTCAATGACAGCAGAAACGGCAAGCACCAGCATTCCTATTCCCAACACATAGCATAACAGAATGAGGATTTCAAAAAAATTGTAGCCGTGCTTTCTGAAGAACAGTTTTAACCAAAGTGCGATCAATATGCCCAGCATGATGTTGGCATATCCGTAATGATGCTGAATCCAATCGAAAATAAACGAAACAGATGCTATAATTGATTTTTCAGCCGGCGAATAAGTGTGTTCCTCATGAATAGACCAGTGAGAAACAATGGTGTAAAACAGAGAAGTCAGAATGATAAAAATGACCGGCTTCACCAGTCGATTCCTGTCTTGGGTAATAAAAGTCTTTACACTTGCACCTGGTCGAATGATCAGTTCTTTGATCGTAAAAAAGATTCCTTTTTCAAGGTGCAATACATGCACTAGTTCATGCAGTATATATTTCCCGTTGATTCGATTTAATTTCGCAGCTTGTCCGCAGTGACCGCAATAATTGTCACTGAATGTACTCTCACAATTGCTACAGGTTGCCATATTCCTCCTATTCGGTTATTTCTTGCAAAAATCCAACAAGGAATAGTTTTAGACACTACACTTTAGTGTAAATTTGAGCATCGAATCACGCTCATGAAAAACAAGCAATCCACGCTTCTTACCAAAAACAAAGTAGGAAAAGTCTCGGAAAAGGATCTTCAACTGCAAACCAATTACCTGGAGGCCATAAAGTCTTTTGCCCGATTAACCTATGAAAGTATTTATGTGATTGATTATTCGGATATGTCTTTTGAATATGTTTCAGACAATCCATTATTCTTATGCGGTTATTCTCCGGAAGAAGTCCTGAACATGGGATATACTTTCTATTTTAAACATGTTCCTGCAGATGAGTTGAAATTATTGGAGCAGATCAATGAAGCGGGTTTTGATTTCTTTGAGAAACTTCCTGCTGATACTAAAAAGGAATACAGTATCACTTACGATTTTCACCTGCTAAACAAAAACGGAAAGAGCATTTTGATTAATCACAAGCTTACTCCGCTATTTTTGACCGGTGAATTCAAATTATGGAAAGCGATGTGCATTGTTTCCCTTTCTCACAATCAGCACGCCGGGAATGTGTTTATCAAAAAACAAGGTTCAGAAGAACTTTGGGAATTGGATCTCGCTGGCACAGCCTGGCGAAAATCCCTCAAACCCAACCTTTCGGAAAGGGAAGTTGAAGTTCTTAGGCTGTATGCACAAGGATTGACCATTAACCAGATCGCTGAAAAGATCTTCGTTTCTCCGGATACGGTAAAATATTACAGACGACGCATTTTTGAGCGTTTATCCGTCAATAACACTGCAGAAGCTTTGGCTATAGCGGTAAATAGTCAGATTATTTGATATCCTTACTTTTTTCGAAACTGAGCTATTGAGATCTTTTCCAAAACTCCTTGTCTTTCCAGTTCAGTAAAAACAGTTAAAGTTCCGCTGAACGGATGTCCGAGATATTCTCTCAGGTGCTTAAACTCACGCGTTGTTTCCACGAACGAATAAAAAAAAGCCGGATCCAGGATTCCTATGCTTTCTTCGTCTCCTAAGGAAACTTCCAATGTTTGTCCTGTGATCGTATTTTTAAACAGGCAATGTTCTCCATGCACATCGAAATACCAGTTTCCGGAGAGATTCTCCTCTCCATTCAACAGATCCGCATTTTGTATTTCGTAATAATGTCCTTTGGCGATTTCCTCTTTTTCCGGCTGATCGGTTTCCTGGATTAATTTATGTACCAATTCAGTTGCAAGGATTTTGAATTCATCCATTGCGGCCATTAGCTGCGCTGTTATTTCGGGGGTGATTTTTGTCATTGGCTTTTACTTCATTAACGCTTCAAATCCGCTTCTTATTTGCGGCAAACTAGTCGGATCAATTTCAAACTCAACCTGAATCTTGTACGAATAATCATTGTTCAGTCTGTCTTCTTTCACCAAATGAAGCATTACCGCTAGATGACCTGCATTATCAATGGATTTAAAGACCAGTTTCAGTTCCCCAGGGCTCATACTTTCCAGGACTGCTTCTCCTTTTCGGAATGAATCCAATAACTCCAGATCACTCAAGAATGCGTCTATATCCGAATCGCTCAACCAGATAGAGTTACTGAAACCGGATTGTATATCCTCCGTTTTAAGCCTCACTTCTATCCGATGACTCGGATAATGTTCTTTCTGGGATTCCAATTTGATGAAATCAATCTGCCTGGATTTTAATTCATTGGTGATTCTCATATCTTGTCTCCCACTCTGTTTTTAATATCCTGTAAACATTCACCGGCAGCCCATGAAAGCTAGTCTGCTTCAAAAGCTGCATGCCGTTTTTAATTGCCACTTGCTGAGAAGCAAAGTTATCCGGGTGAATGATGGAGATAATGGAATCTGAAAAATCATTCTGAAAAGCTAAATCGCGGCACTTTTTGGCTGCTTCCAATGCGTAACCGGATCCGCGGGCTTGCGGCATGAGCGAATAGCCGATCTCCAGTTCTTCCTGCTCATCTACTGTTTGAATAAGCAGTCCGCACTGTCCAATAAATTCTCCGGAGCTTTTCTCAATAAGCACATTCATTCCGCCTAATTGATTCTCATACCTCCAATAGATCTTATCGAACCACTTACGACATATAACAGCCGCTGAATCCGTTTCCTGAAAGGCAAAGTACTGCATGATGTCCCGGTCTTCACAAAAAGATAACCAGGTTTCAAAATCATCTTCACGCAGTTTCCGGAAAGTAAGCCTTTCTGTTTCTTCTCCGAAGAGTACTAATTTGCTTCTGTCTGCTAGTTGTATCATTGGAAATTATACTTGCTCCAAAATAGGCATTTCCCCGTTCTCCATCGGCTTTTTCATCTTTCCGGATGAAGACTCGGTCTTCAGCAGCCTGGCTCCTTCAGCTGTTTCCTTTCCCCACTGAGCAATTGAGTGCAATAAAGGAATTAAAGTCCTGCCGAATTCAGTGAGTTCATACTCTACTTTCAGCGGTGGTTTCTTAGTATGAACTGTCCGGGTGATCAATCCGTCCGATTCCAATTCTTTCAACTGCAGGCTCAATGTTCTTTCCGTCACCATTGGAAGTTCTTTTCGCAATTCATTGTAGCGTTTTTTTTCGATCAAATGAATCAAAATGACTGCCTTCCATTTTCCACCTATGTACTTCATTGTGAAGCTTGTGCTGCAGGGATATTCTTTGTTATCTATACAATACATGAGTTACTATCCTTTTTAACCGTTCTTGCAAAGTTAAACTACACTACTTATGTTTGCAACTATAAAAATGATAGTTAAATAAATACTTCAAACAAATGAACTTTACAGCACTTGCAAACAGCAGATACACGACCAAGAAGTACGACTCGACCAAAAAGATCTCAGAAGAACACATTCAACGATTACAGGAAATTCTCCGCTTAAGTCCTTCCTCTATCAATAGCCAACCCTGGAAGTTCAGCTTTATCTCAGATGAAAAGGTGAAAAACGAACTGGCAGCGGTTTCTTATTTCAACGAACAAAAGATCAAGGATGCCAGTCATTTGGTGGTCTTCAGTTCCATTGACGACATCAGTCTATTTGAAAAACAGATCCAGGATCATCTTCCTGAAGGATCGGTTGGATATTACAATCAATTCCTGAAGCCCTTGCCGGATTCGGAGATAAAATCGTGGCTGCAAAACCAGGTATATCTTTCTTTGGGATTCTTCCTCAGCGCCTGTGCATCCATGGAAATCGATTCCTCTCCCATGGAAGGAATTCAGGCCGAAAAGTATGTGCAAATCCTGAAATTGAATGGGTACAAACCGCTTTTTGCAGTGGCAATCGGTTATAGAAATCCGGAAGATGCGAATCAGCCGTCGGTGAAACCGAAATCAAGGTTAGAAATGGACCTTATTCTGGATATTATTTAAAATCACCTATTTGGACGCAGGCAGGCGGTTGATCGTTTACCTGCGTTTTAAATTCCCTTTTCATCCCAGGGGTGTGCTGCTGCTTCATCCGCGTCTTTCCAGCGTTCCAATACAAACCTTGCAGTCGGTTCCGAAACCTGCACAGATTTGATCTTACGTTCTTCCGCATTTTTCCGCAGTTCATCGAAGATGAATGAATCATCAAAACCAAATTCAGCCACCTCGCTGCTGGTATTGACATAATAGATCTTATCTATTTTTGCCCAGTAAATTGCCGACAGGCACATGGGACAGGGTTCCACGCTGGTATACAGTTCACAGCCGGATAGCTGAACACTTTCCGCTTTTTCACAAGCTCTTTCGATTGCAACCATTTCAGCGTGGGCAGTTGGATTCATTCGTTGGAATACTTCATTATGTCCTTCTCCGATTATTTCCCCATTTCGGGTGATTACACAGCCGATCGGAAGCCCCTTTCCGCTTTTATAAGCCATTTCAGAAAGCTCAACGGCTCTCAGCATGTATTTGGGATTGTAGTTCAAATCCATCTCTTTAGTTATTGCGGAATGTTTTCCAGCAGCAATTCCTTTCCGGATTTGTCGTAATAAGTACAGGTCATTTTTGGCATATCGACAAGAATTAATTAAAAGTCTTCCTGAATTCCAGCGGAGACAAATTTGTTTTCGCTTTGAATAATTTACTGAACGATTGAGGATATTCGAAGCCCAATTCATAGGCGATTTCTGTCACCGAAAGGTTGGTCACAGACAATTTCTCTTTGGCTTTTTCGATCAATTTTTCGTGGATCAATTGTTGTGCATTTTGCCCGGTCAAGGAACGCAGCATGTCACTTAAATAGCTTGACGAGATATTCAGTTTTTCTGCCAGGTAATGCACCGTTGGCAATCCTTGTTTCAGCGTCGCTTCAGATTCAAAGTAATGATCCAGGATTTCTTCCAGCTTTAACAGCATATCGTCATTTACGGTTTTACGTGTAATAAACTGGCGTTTGTAAAATCGATTGGCGTAGTTCAGCAACAACTCAATTTGAGAAACAATCACGTCCTGGCTGAAATCATCGATCCGGCTATTGAGTTCGTCTTCTATAATCTTAAAGATCGAATTAATTGTTTCCTTTTCCTTGTCGGATAGATGCAGTGCTTCATTGATCGAATAAGAGAAAAATCCATACTGTTTGATTTTTTTCGCCAGCGGATAATTCCACAGAAAATCAGGATGGATCAACAAAGTATATTGCGAACATTCCCCGGGATTGGTGCCCGATTGATTCCCGATGATCTGATTCGGGGAAGCAAACAACAATCCTCCGCCGTTAAAATCATAATAGGTTTGTCCGTAACGGATTTTTCCGGTCAACTGCCGTTTGAGAGATATTTTATAAAAGTTCAGGGCATGCGACTGCGGAAAATTACCATTTATCATCTGGCTGTTATCTGCATTGATGAAACCAATCAGCGGATGCTGCGGGTCCGGTAAACCAAAACTGCGGAATGCCTCCGATAAGGTATTGAATCGTTTATGCGTGACTTCTTCCTTTTTCATACTGAAAATTAAACAATGATAACCGAATAACGATTCGTTACCGGTTATCATTAACGTTTTTTATTGAACCAAATCCTGTGCTGAATTGGAAACAGCTTCCCACTTCTCCCACTCTTCCATTCTATCTGCATAAGCTGCACGCACCCAGGGCAAATTCTGGCTTCCCAGGAAGAAACGCAAGGGTGGATTCTCTGAATCAACTACCTGTAAAAGCGCCTGCGGTGTTGCTTCCGGGTTTCCTCTTTCCATGGTGGTCAATTGACCGAAGAAACCTTCTTTGTAATCGGCATACAGGTCCATTCCTTCGGAAAACTTCAGGGATTCGGCACTTCCGAATTCCGTAGCGTAAGCTCCCGGCTCGATGATCGTAACTTTGATACCGAACGACTTCACTTCTTCGGCCAAACTTTCATGAATGGCTTCAAAAGCCCATTTGGAAGAACAGTAATATCCGATTACCGGAAGTGTCACATGTCCCAGGTTGCTGGATGTTCCGAGAATGTGGCCACCACCCTGTTTGCGCAATAAAGGAAGAGCGGCCTGGATCACGGCCATCGGACCATAAACATTTGTTTCAAAGAGTGCACGAACCTCATCAGCGCTTGCTTCTTCAATGGTTCCAACCAGTGAATAACCTGCATTGTTGAAAACGATGTCTAGTCTTCCGAAATGTGCATGAGCCTGCTCCACTGCTTTTTTCACCTGGTCGTGATTGGTTACGTCAAGTTCAAGCGTTAATACGTTCTCTCCGTACTTTTCCTTAAAGTCGGCAATACTGGACAGATTGCGGGCAGTTGCGGCAACTTTGTCTCCGCGTTTCAGGATTGCTTCTGTCCAGACACGTCCAAAACCACGGGAAGTTCCTGTTATAAACCAAACTTTTGGATTTGTCGAAGTGTTGTTTGAATTGTCATTTTGATGTACCATCTTACTGTTTGTTAAATTTGTACAGCAAAGATCTCCAGCAATTTTACTTAGATTGTATCCTATTTGAGGGAGTTTGTATCCAAAATGAGTGGAGGGTAACACGCAGAAACACTCCTAATAATTTGCACCAGATTAGGTGGATTCACGCAGATGAGTAATCCAGTGCTATTCCAGTTTCAGATTACCCAATAATACAGGATAATCCTGTTGATCCGATACTGTTCTTATCTCAAAGTAAACTCCTACTACATCGCCTGATTTGATTTTTGGTGAATCTATGATCTCGCTGACCTGTAAACTGCAACGAAACATGAGATACTCGTTCATTTCTGACGATTCTGCGATTGTTTCACCTTTGGAATTTTTGATCGTAAGGGTTACCAATAATCCTTCTGCGCTTTGTCCGCATAAAAAACGTTCTGCAACCAAAGTATCCGCTCCGTTCAATTTGATTCGCTTGAGTGTTATGGTATCTCCCATTTCATTCTTCAGCCAGGAAGCCAATAGTTCCTTTTCACCAATACTGATGGACCAGGAGTTGGCATTGGGCAAATTGGATTTGGGTTTTGTTCCTGAAACAATTCCTAAACTAAGGATTAAGCATGTGATGATCACTCGTGTTTTCATAGTTCAATTAATTACAATCAAAATGGAATATCGTTCAACAGTTTTTTCTAAATCCATGGATTATTTCGATTGCTTCTGCCTCCTGTTTTATTCGCTTTGGGAAGATAAGCAGGATGTATCGTCCTGAAAACCAAATCCCAGATGGAAGTGTAAAAGCCAAAATTACAATCCGGGTTTTGATGATGCAAGTAATGAAACTCCGAGGTACACAAATATCCTTTTTTTGCAAATCTCAGCCAGGATTGAGGCAAAACAGAATGATGGAGATGTCCGATGGTTCCCCAAAGTGAATTGAGAACCAGGTAGAGTGAAATGCCGATTGCTGAAAAAGGAAAGAATAGCAAAACTCCCAGCATCATCAGTCCGAAACCAATGGATTCAACCGGATGGAGCACAAATAAACTCAATAGGTTGGTCGACTCGTGTTCGTGATGCCTCTGGTGGAGTTGTTTCATGTGACGTAAAAGATGTACCGACCGATGAAAAATATACATGAGCAGGTCCATGATCAGGGTCAAGGACAAAACTTCGATGACTACCTGAATGACACTGTAGTCTTGATCAAGTCTGATGAATCCGTATTTCCAAAGGTAAACACCGAAAAGGAACACCAGCGTATTGCAGAAAACCGTAATAATGCTCAGCAGGATATCGGAGCGAAGAACCGGCTGCCGTTCTCCCAAACGCTTTTTCCCCGGAAAATACTGGAGTACGGTATAGAGTCCCAAAGAACTGATGTAGATTCCAAAATTAATGATCAATCCGTAAAGAGTTATTTCAAGAACACCTGCATGTTCAAAGGTTTCGAGGATTGGTTCCATATTTACTTCAAACGCTCCAATTGTCCTTTGCGCTTCACCAGGTTTTTATAATCCCATTGAATATCACGTGCTTTTTGCAGCCAGCGATCTAAATCTTCCGGATTCACTTCCGAAAGATCGTTGTAAAAGATCGAAGCGTCTTTGAACTTTTCCCCTTCCACATTTAATCCCGGTTCTTCGAAATCCTTACCACTCCAGAACATCAAACGCACACCGCGCTTTTGAATGCTGTAGCCGGCAACCGGATTTCCATCCAGGAACCACACCGGATGCGCATGCCAGATCCTGTTCTCAGCTTCCGAAAGCCCATGAGTCAGTTCATTGGCCAACAGATCGCAGATCTTTAAATGCGTTTCTGATTGTGACAGGTTGTATGTTTGGATTTCCTTATTCATGGTATTACCGTTTTAATTACTCTTCAACATTCTTTTCAGAATTTTCAAAAGTATGATTGAAATTCCGCACTCTTTTTGGGGACTCCAAATTGTCTTGGTTTACGTATTCAGCCCAAAACATCACATCCCTGGGATCATTCGCCGCAGCTTGAATATACTGTTGTAATTTTCCCATGTTTCTTTCAGAGAGGAATAGTATACAACGAATGATCCTTTGGTTATTTAACTCTTCTGTTTTCAAAATGGCGGCATTCAAAAGAGTATAAGCTTCCGAAGCACTTTCTGCAAAATCAGATTCAATTCGATCTCTTATATCTTTTGTATCAATCATAAAATCAATTCTCTACCAGCTCAATGTCCATCGTTTGGATCAATCCATCCTGGAATCGGTAAACATGTTTTACCATTCCATCGAATAGCAAACTTCCTTCCAGGTCTTTCACCAGTTGATGTACTTTCACTTCCAGGCTTCCGTTCGCTCTTCCGGCAAAACCTATTGGTTCTACTTTCGGATTGATTTCCGTCCATTGCCGGGTCCAATAACTTCGGATCTCGTCGTGTCCGCTGATGTAACCGCCTTCCCAGGCTTTTGACCACTGAACGTCCGGCTGCATGGTGGAAAGTGCCTGATCGATCTTTCTTTCGTTAAAGGCCGCGTATGCTTTTTTGATTGTGTGTTCGAATTGATTTGCCATTGGTTGAATTTTTTTGCAAATCTAAAGTACGATTTATTCCAACAAAAAGGGACGTGATGCGTCACGTCCCTGCAGTTTGCATAATTATAATCTGGGTGGGGTTATTTCTTCAATTTCCAAATGGAACCATTTTTCGTGGTCAATTTCTCCAATTCACCTTTGGAAACAAATTCATTGAGAAGTTTTTCAACTTCATTTCTGGGTGTTCCGCTCAATTCCGAGAACTCCTTGGCTGTCAGAGACGGATATTTTGAGAAAAGTGCTTTCCAATCTTTGGAATAATCTTTCTTTTCTGCATTGGGATCCAACCTATGAATCGCATTTTCATAATCTGCATAGGGTTTTGAACCGTAAACTTTTTGCGTGTTGCCTTCTTTATCTGTGAAGAAGATTGTTGGAAATCCTCTTACTCCCAATTCTCTTCCCAGTTCCAGGTCTTTTTGGAACAATTCTTTCGCTTTCCCTTCGTAATCTGTTTTAAACTGCGATGCGTTTAAACCTGCTTTTTTAGCTGCTTCTTCCAAATATTCCCATTTGGTAATGTTCTTCTTCTCGAGGAACACCATCTCGCGGATTTCACGCAGGAATACCACCGCTTTTTGGTTGTCCTGCATTTGTGCGGCTTTAAACGCAATGGATGGCGGATAAGACGACGAAAGCGGATCTTCCAGCCAAACGGCGCCATCAATCGGCATGTCATAGTAAATACTTACTTCGTCCCAGTGATGCGCTACATCGGAGGGCTTGCTGATTCCACCGCTGTTATAACTCCAATCCGGAAGCAAACCACCCATGCGGTATTCTATTTCAATACTGCTACCGTATTCCAGCTTCAGTTTTCGCAATTGCGGTTCTATCCCCCAGCAGGAAGAACAAATCGGATCTGTGTAGTAAATGACTTTAATGGGTTTCTCAATCGATTTAAAGTTGTTCGTTCCCAATGAATCGGTGTTGTTTCCGGGCATCTCGCATATTCCTGTTTCGATGTCGCATAATAAGGGATTGTTCTTTTCGGTCATTGTCTTCGTATTTTGTGAGTTGCAATCAGTAGTACTAACTAATAGTACTGCGAGTAAAAATGAATGTGTCAATTTCATAAACGGCTGTTGTACGGTGTCTTTGTTTTACCTTTGTGCCTTCGCTGATCGCATGCCGCCAATAGCTTTAGCGATGGCACAAGCTTCGGCATAAGCGTTGTACAAAGTTCAGTATAATAAAATCACTCCGCAATAAGTCAGTTTTTTATGACTACAAAAAAGATCACAGAAGAGAATGAAACCTGTCCGGCAACTGCACTTTTAAAGATGCTTTCGGGAAAATGGAAACCTGAAATTTTCCGTTTGGCGACTAAAAATCCATTGCGATTCAGCAGTTTACTTCGTGAAATTGCCGGGTCGAATAAACAGTCTTTGTCTGTTGCCCTAAAGGAATTGGAAGAAGCCGGATTGCTTCAAAAAATAATTATTAAAGAGAAACCGCTGCATATTGAATACAATCTGACGGAAAACGGGAAGTCTTTGATCCCGATTTTTGAACAGTTGGAAAGTTTGGGGTAACTTAAATACGATCTATTTTCTGATGATGTGTTTATCTGTCCTTTCATTGACAATTAAACTATCTACCCGTTTACCGTTTATATTAGCCGATAGAAATATGGTTAAATCGTCTTTAAACACAATGGAGTCAAAACTATTGAATGAGTATTTTTTGTGATCATAGAGTTTGGAATACAGATAAACATATTGTCCGTTATCCAGGTTTAGCTTACCTGCTGTTCCAATAGCAGTTACATAAGCATAGTTATCAAGGATATAAGGGAGTCCCAGATTGAAACCTGGTATTTCTGCCCTTAGGATTCTCTTTCGTGAAGTTAAATGGATCTTTTCAAGTCTGCTTGTTGCACCTTCAAAGTCTGTCTCTGTATAGAAAAGGTACAGTATATCTTTGTTCAAATACAAATATGCTTTTTCAATTACCTCATCCGGAAAAATGTGAATGGTGTCACCGGGATTTCTGCCCCAGGATAGCTTACCCGTTGGAGTAATCAAAAAGTCAATCCCTTTAACTGTAGCTATTAAAGTATCTTCAACCTGATCCGGGGTTTTCAATTTAGCCTCAACCGGAAATTTGATATTCGTTTGATCAATCTCAATCACTTGAGTGTTTGCTGAAGTTACTGAATGATCAATCGGTTCATTCTCATGACAAGCTGTCAAGAAAACAATTGCCATCAAGTAAAGACTTTTCTTATGCATAATCCTGTTTCACTTTATTTTTAGATAATACAACATACAGAAAGCAGTTGATTCAAATCTTTGAGCAACTGTAGAGCCCGGAGATAGTTAGAATGATCCATTAGCAGGTAAATTAACTGAATATTTTTTCCAATAACTTTTGCCATAACTGCAAAATAATTCTTCGTTTGCTTTGATATTTCTTAATGCTTCAATACAAACATTATCGTTCAGGTCTAAGGTGATCCGTGCATTGTTTTTAAATTTCGAAGGAACCAATCCTTCGGCATCATTGGCATATTTTGCAAAACATTCCACATTTGCTGAATCCATGATACTTCCATCTAATAAATTGATGAAGTACCCGTCATTTCCTGCTTCTGCTCTTAGTTTAGCCTCAAGATCAGTTAGGATTTCTCCTTTAAAAATGGCGATTGTTTCATCTTTATAGATGTCGATTACTGTAAAAAGACCGTTGCCGGAATTGGGAATTTGAGATTGACTTTTGTATAAATAGTCAGATTCAGGCGCTTCAATTTGATTGTTCGAATTTTTCAATATCGTTTATTTAACTAGTAGTAAGTCTGCTTATTTTTTCTTCAATTCCACGAACGGTATTCCAGCGGAGTTGTTCCTGTCTTGGATTTAAACAATCTGTTGAAAGACTGCGAATGCTCAAAACCCAATTCGAAAGCTATTTCACTAACAGAAAGCTGAGTGGTACTCAATTTTTCTTTCGCGGTCTCAATCAACTTATTGTGAATGTGCTGCTGTGTAGTTTGTCCGGTAAGTGATTTCAGTAGGCTCGACAGGTAATTGGGAGAAATATTCAACTCCGATGCAATGTCCTGCGCCTGGGGAAGTCCTTTTTCGATCAAGTTCCCGGATCTGAACCAGGTTTCCAGTAAATCTTCGAGTTTTTCAAGTACCTGGTGATTGTTTTTCTGACGGGTTATGAATTGTCGCTGGTAGAAACGATCGAAGTAGTTCAACAAAACCTCTAAGTGAGCAATGATAATTCCCTGGGTAAAAGAATCTATGTTGTTGTGATATTCCTGCTTCATCTTTTGCAGCACATCTACAATTACCTCTTCTTCTTTTTCGGAAACGAATAGGCCTTCATTGACCGAATAACCAAAAAAGTCGTACTGTTTGATTTTCTTGGCCATTGGATTGTTCCAAAGGAAATCCGGATGCAGGCAAAGAATAATTCCGCTTGGCTTTGGCGGCGTTTTGTCGATGGTGATCTGCACCAATTGTCCCGGAGAAACCATGGAAACAATGCCGCCATCGAAGTCGTATTGCTGATGGCCGTAACGAAATCTTCCGTTCATATCATGCTTCAAACCAATGCAGTAAAAATTCTGTAACCAGCTTATTTCCGGCTCGTCCGTCTGGTATTCCACCAATGCATAGTCGATAACGCTCACCAAGGGATGTTCGGGAGCAGGTAAACCGGCAATTTTGTGGAAATCCGCGATTGAATCAAATACGTGAACTTGTTTGTTTTTCATAACAGATCTTGAATCAAAGATAGGACATGAAAATGAATCAGCCCTATCTCCTGGTTTTTAAATTAGTAATCCGTTGATTTGCTTAACGTTTCATTGGATTTCATATCCGACTGAAGCATGTTGATCTTAGCTTCTGCTAATCCGAATGCATCGGAACCCATGACAAAATGAACGGGTGGTTTTTCCATATTTGCCAGCGAAATAAACGCTTTAGCAGCCAATTCCGGATTTCCGGGCTGATTTCCTGCGATTTCTTCTTTGTGTTTCACTTCCAAAGCCCGCGCTGTTGTGTATTCAGCAATCGGATTCTTTGGTGTTGTCAATGAACCTGATTCCAGGAAATTTGTTCTGAAATAACCCGGATAAACCACTGTTGCCGATACTCCGAATTCACTTGCTTCGGAAGCCAATGCTTCTGTAAAACCTGCTACGGCAAATTTTGTTGCACAATAAACTCCCCATCCTGGGAAAGCACCCAGCAAACCTCCAATCGATGCAACATTCAGAATGTGACCGGATTTTTGAGTACGCATCAGCGGCATTACTTGTCGAATGATATTTAATGAACCAAAAACATTCGCATCGAAGTTTTCGCGTGCTTCTTTGTCTGTTAATTCCTCCAGGGTTCCCAATTGACCATAACCGGCGTTGTTTACAACTACATCTATTTTCCCGAATGTGTTCACAATCGTTTCAATTCCTTTGCGGACGTTTTCTTCATCCAAAATGTCCATTTCAAGCGGAAGGAATAATTCTGACTGGGGAAATACTTTTTCGAGGCTCTGCAACGAACGGGATGTTCCTGCAACCTGATATCCTTCGGCGATCAATTGTTTTACCAATGCTAATCCCAATCCTTTCGATGCTCCTGTTACGAGCCATACTTTGTTTGTGTCCATGTTTTTTACGTTTAATGATTTTGTACACTGCAAAGTTGGGACGAACTGATTCTATGGATGTAACCGTTTCAACGGGTGTTGTAACAGAAACACGGATTGTTTCAATTTAGCGGTTCATTTTCTAATTCTCTCAGAATTTTCCCAGCTCTTTTTTGAAAATCTTTCGAGTACTTGTCTTTTTGGTCGATGATACAAAGTCTTAATTCGTTTTTTAGTTCCGGATATTTTTCGGTGAGTTTGAAGAGTACCAACACTGCTCGGGCTTTAATTGTGATATTGACCTCGGGAGACAACAACCATTCAAACGACATGTCAATGGCTTTTCCTTCATTTTCCGTCGGGATGCCTGCAATGAGCCAAAAGTTTGCAAAGGAAGTCCGGTAATACGGATCAAGGTCTTTGGAAAATTCCAACAGGAATGGAAGCTCAGCAAACAGTTTTCCCGGATTGATCATCCCGATTCTGCTCAGCATCCACAGGAAACGGGTTGCTGTTTTCTTTTCGGAATGTAATAATCCGGAAAGTTCTTTTAAATCGATATCCTGTTCGACAATCATCTCAGCCCAAACTTTCCGCTGCTCTTCCGTGCTTTTGGGAAGAGCAGATTCTAGTTCCCGGTAGAGATCAGTCCTGGATAAAGTCATTCGGTGTATCTTTTGGTAATACAAACAAACCATCGTCTACCGGTCCGGGTATCAGATCAAAAGCAGTCATTTCCAATTTATAAGATCCCGTTTCTTCCATCAAAGAATAAAAAGGTATTTTGTCGTTTAAAAATTCAACATTCCAAAAATTGCAATTTTTCAAACCCAGTGGATTCGTAAAATGGATCGGACTAAAATAAGCTGTATAAACAGTTGATGCGGTTATTAGACTTATTCCTTTGCAAGTATATCCCAGTATCTCTTTTCTGCCAATGAGAGAATCAACCTTAGAAACCAATTCCTGCGACGCTCCGGGAAATACCTGAATGTCACTTCCATCTGCCGGTAAAACGTAAATTTTACACCTCTTCCGAAGGAAAACCTGTTTTTCATTGGAATTGAGTTCTATCACCACATAATTTCCATCCTTATGGTAAATACTCGAATAAGTGGTGTCTGTCTCCGATCCGATTGTATCGTCATAATGGATATACGAAGTCGTAATTGTCCGGTATTTTACAATTCCTTCAAATGCTTTATTCTGTCCGAATGAAAACTGGCAAATAGCAAGGAAACTGAGAATTAGAACTGGTTGTTTCATATTGGTTTTCATGGTTTGAGCAACTTATTCCATACCGCCCAAAGCTAGCAAGTATTTGTCAATATAAAGCTGTTTCTCCCTCGACTTATATTGCTGAATAAACCGCGGATGCTCAAGTACCTCTATTTGATCAAACAACTTTGCTTCCTGATTGATTCTTTTGATAAATTCGGCATTTTTTTTACCCAGTACAAACACTTTCGACGTGTCGAGTCCCAAGCTGATGTGTTTTTCCAGGGAATCAATCATAAACTCTTTCACAGCTTCAAAAAGTTCCCGATCGTCGTAATAATTGGCATTCAGCCACTGACCGCTCTTTGAATAACGAACAATAGCCAGTGGAAAGGGGGAATTGATGTAGAATTGCTTATAGAATTCATCCGGTCCGCCGAATGCTTCGATCATGTCATACATGTAAACAGAAGAAATCTCATGCGTATGCGCTGAATGCATGGGAATTCCGCACACACTTTCCAGACGTTTGGTGTCCGTAAAAGGAACTCCGGTCACTCCTGCCCCATTGCGGCTCGGATTAATCCCTATGATGAATTTTCGCTGATTGGAATCGTTGTAATACTTGTGGTAGAACTGCTGCATGACATCCAGCGTTTCCGGGTTATCCAAATAAGGATTCATGACCTGGAAACCATCGGGTAATTTTCCGGAATACTTCAAATTCCGATTGAAATCAATGACTTTATCTGCAAAGGTCTGTTTCATTCATTCAAAAACATGAATCAACATGCAAGAGTTTTCAAAGCAGGGAATCTTGTTCCGCTTTTTGCTTTTCTATTAAATAATTCTTCCGGTTTTCCTGTTCTCTCAGGATTTCATCTTTGAAAGCTTGGGTTTCCTTCTCCAGTTGATTTACAGAAATGTCCAAAGCATGCGGATTTTTTATCAATCGCAGCCAGGGTTTGGGAGCTTTGAAATCATAACTTCCAAAAACGATGACAGGTGTTCCTTTGACTTGTACGGTGCTTTTATCGGCCAATACCCATTGATCTGCCCATTTGTAAAGATATTTCGCGTCGCTTTCCGTGAGTCGCAGACAGGAATGTGAAGCCGGATAACCAGGCAGCTCGTATTGATGCCAGCCAACGCCGCCTTTATTCAGAATATTGAAATTCCAAAGTAATTCCCATTCGTCGTTTACAGTACTGATAGTCTTTCTGGCTTTCCAATTCGTAAAGAACAGGCCGGTCGGAGTTTGCGCATTTTCCCGTCCCATATTTGTTGGGCCCGTGTGCACCAAAACACCCTGCTCATATACAGCGAATGCCTGCGCGGGATATGAGAAAAACACAATCTTATCCACCTCTTTCAAATACGGAACTTCAAACGGAAAGGGAAAATAATAAACGATATCACCACTCAGATCAACCGGTACGATCACCGTATCCATTTTGGAGAAATTGCGTTTATCTGCCCGATTCACCAAATACACCAGGTTTCTTTGAGCAGAATCTACTGTAGAATCCTGCTGCCAAACTGCTGCATTCCGGATCTCATAGCCCATTTTTTCGGGTTTTCGCCATTCCGGTAAATGATTTTTTTTGTCGGAAGAAGCTGTTGGTTCTCCTTGCTGCTGACACGAATAAATAAATGCAACAAGTATAACTGGTAAGCTGATTAATTTGTTCATGGTCACTATTTCTTTATAAGATAGCCATTACCGGAAAATTGGTTCCGAAGAATAAGTTTTATTAACAAAAAAGAAGGAGAGTCTTAAAGATTGCCTGTCAGTGTCTATTTCCATTTATTAATCTTCTCCTGATGTTCATCCAATTGTAAATGAGAAAGATCTCTTGTTTCACCGCCAGCGCGATCCACAAGTTCACGGTTTCTGTTAATATGCGTTTGATGAACCTGCTTTTTGAAGGTTTGGTCCACATTTTTGGTGCCGTACATTTCGAACCACCAGGATTGTTTACCTAAGCTGCCCAGGGAAGTTCCTCCGGCAGATTCAAGCGTAACATTGTCCGGCCCGTCTTTCAGAACAACACCTGCCCAGTGATAGTTCCAGCCAACATTACTTGCGTTTTTAGGTAATTCAGTGTAGTAATTGGATCCCACATCAGGATTGTCATCTAATCGGTCATTACTCTTCGTCTTTCCAAATTTCACGATATAATGAACCATCTGACCACAATCCGTAGGAAGAACAATGTTATCCCTTGCCTTTATTTCCCCGCTCATAAATTCGATGTATGCCATCAAAAGAGATTCAAGAGAAGCATTCCTGCTCTCGCGATCATTATCCACTGAAAATTTTGCGGCTATCTCCATCATTCCCAAACGTAAAACGTCATCTCTGACCGGATTCCCTTTTAACCAACTGGATGCTTGAAAAAACCATTCTTTGCCATCCCAGGAACGGATTCCTTCTCCTTGTTCTCCACAGACAGCCTTTACAAATTGTCTGAAATCCTGCTGTAATTCAAGTAAGCTGATCACATAACCTGTGTGTTTCTTATCAGTCTCTTCCGGCGTATCATTCAATTCGGAACTTTGCGATCTTGGGGTATCTTCTTCAGCAGGCACTTGTGGGTTATACCTGGGAACTACCCGGTAAAAATCAGTAAAACTTATCCCACTGAGATCGTCTTGCCCTGGAGGGGATTCTAGGTCATAGTCTTTTTGTTCTCCCTGTTTCAAAACGATCCTCGATTCTGCTTCCAGTGCCCCATTTGCTTCTTTGATCTTTTCCGGATCGGCATAGATTTCCTGTTTTCCTTCTTTTACAATCTTTAAATTCTCACTCACTCTTGCATCAGCAGGAATATTTCCTTTCACCATGTCCCTGCCCTCAAAATATCCTTGTACTACATTGGAAGAGAAAGAAGGAGTTTGTTTGAAGCTTGTTCGATCTGAATTTCGGGCAATTTTCTGAACATTTTTTAATTGCTTTGCCTGCAAACTGGTATCCGCAATTCCCTGGAACTTTTTTTGGGCCAGGGCTTCCGGACGATTATCAGGAACCTGGAAAGAAGCCTTTCTTTTTCTTTGGATCTGTGATCCGGTATGATTTTCCTGATTTCTATTTCCGTAAGTTCTCATAGCGGTTCTTTCCTGATCCCGGTCATTCAGCATTAAAACGCCGTCCGAATAGTGATTCAAATTTCACCAGAAATATACAAAACTTTTTGACCATATTGATCGCTTTCAATTCTCCTGAAACGAAAAGTTTCAATGCTTTTAATTTACATTTTGTCAACGGTGACAAGACCCGGTATCGTTCCCCCATGAATCAACAGGCAAGACTTGTTACAGCCGTGATTCCGCTTCATTTTCTTCCAACAAAAAAGGTGGAGTTCCTTCGCCCCACCTTCTCTATATCCATTCAATTACATGGCTGCCTGAACGAGTTTTTCAATGTCAAACTTTCGCATTTGCATGAATGCCTGAGCTGCTTTCCCTGCTTTATCCGGATCACTCATCAGTTTATTTAGAATAGTCGGGATAATTTGCCAGGAAACCCCAAATTTATCTTTTAACCAGCCGCACATGCTTTCTTTTCCACCTTCGGTGAGTTTGTTCCAGTAGTAGTCAATTTCCTGCTGTGTTTCGCAATGAATCGTAAAGGAAACTCCTTCACTGAATGCTATATCGTGCAATTGTTTACTGTCCATAAACATCAACTTTTGGCCGCCAAATGAAATCTGCGAATGCTTTACTTTTCCAGGTTCTTCAGGAGCTTCATCCTTTCCGTAGTGAAGAATTCCTTCCTGTTCTACATTACTAAAAATAGCCGAATAATGAGTGATCGCTTCTTCTGCACGGCCATACTGACTACCTGTGAATAAAAGTGCCGGTGTGATACTTTGTCCCACAGCTTCCATATTCCCTAACCAAAATTGCCAGGAGACACCGTATTTATCATTTACCCAACCGTATCTTTCACTCCAGTCGTATTTGTTCAATGGCATTAAAACAGTGCCTTCCTTTATAAAAGCTTCCCAAATAGCGTTGATCTCGGCTTCTGTTTCACATACATAGAACAGGGAGATGGAAGCATCCGGTTGATACATCGGGCCGCCGTCCAATAAAGTCAGATGCTGGCCTGAAAATTCCAATTCTGTTACCATGGGCGATTGTGCCACAATTTTAGCGTTTTTAAACTGCGAACAATAAAATGCTCCTGCTTCTTGTGCCTGATTGTTGAACCAAAGGCAAGGTGTTATTTTCTCTTTCATTTCTTTCAATTTTAGTTCCTGCAAAGTTCCTTTCAAACAGAAGGCGGACATTGTATAAATCCGACAAAATCACTTTTTCTTATCCAGTCCGGAGTGCAGGTATTCATTCGGAGTGATGTCTGTGAATTCTTTGAATGACCGTATATAGTGACTTTGATCAAAATAACCATTGTTGAACGCAACATCTGAAAGCTTTTCGAAATAACGGCCTTTTAACTGAGAAAAAGCAAAATAATGCTGACAAATTCTCCGGTACTCAACGGGGGTGATTCCTACATACTTTTTGAAAACCCGCTGAAAAGTCCTTTCTGTCACATGCAGATCTTCTACTAATTGCGCAAGAACATCCGTCTTTGGATTCTCCATGATCGCATCTGTTGCATTGCTGATCAGCTCACAATCTCTTTGATTCGCGGCTATTTGCATAGAAATGAAATGAGACAGAACAGCTGCTTTTTCAGAAATGGATTCGGAATGAACGAGCTGCAAATCCAAAGCCATTGATTTATGGGCATTCCAGTAATTCAGTTCCAGTGATTTTTCCTTGAACTCCACAGCAGGTACTTTGAAAATAGCCGCAAGGACAAAAGGTCTGAAGAAAAAAGCAATGATTGGTGTGTTTTCCTCACACTCCCATTCTTTGTCCGGGACGGATTGACCGAAAAGCACTATCCGATTTCCCTTACAGACCAATGCAGACATCCCATTAGTAACCAAAGGCAGATCAGAACTCTCACTCTCCGCACGATCGTCAAAAACCAAAATGGTCCGAACGTATTTACTCAGTTCGGGATCGACTTGCCGGTAATGGAAATTCATGCGTTTGCTGTTTAATTAATAATTTCCGCATTCGGGTCTGCGTTTATTTTCGCAATCCGATCACGCCATTGCTGCAATTCTTCGGGTGCCAGACGAGTCCAATCCGTTACTTCACCCACAATTTTCAAAGGTGCAGTACTGCGGTATGATCTTGTGGGATTTCCCGGGAATTTCTTATCGGTCACATTCGGATCGTTTTCAAATTCTCCGGTTGGCTCAACGATATAAACGCGACCGTCCCCGTCACCTAAAGCAATTTCAGCCGCTAATCCGGCACCATTTTGCAATGCGGTGAAGTAAATGTGGTTCATGATGATCCCGGGCTTGTAATTCGACCGGAAACCAGCCGTTAATAAATCGCCGACTTTCAAATCTGCTTTTGTTCCGTGAAAGAATGGGCCTTCATCAAGAACGTCTTTTTGATTTTCGGATTTCATGTTTTTGTTTGAGAAAAGAATTAAACAATGCTGTAAAATTAGTCCTTAACCGTGTTTTTTTAGCTATTGATTTTCTCAATTGTTTTACCGATCTTGCTGCAAAGTTAAGGACTTCACTCCTCTACCACCTTCTATCCTGTTTATACGATAAGGTAAGTTAGAAATTGGTAAGACTTTCGGTTGGTTGTGCTTTCGTTGGTTGTCCTTCAGCTGTTTGCTCAGATTGTATGAGCTTGATTAAGCTCTTCAATTCCTCCGGATCAACTATGTAATCACTGAAATAAATGTGATTTCCTCTAAAGCGATGAACCGTAGTATTTCCGCCCAATCCAAAACCCTTTTTAATCAGAATATATTGGTTAACACCCATTCTTTCGGACCAGTTCGTAATGGATTTAATGTCTTCTACTTTCAAACCACGTCCTTTACTAAAAGGCTTCGAATAGTCATTCAATTCACCATTTTCATAGGTAAATCCAATTTCGAGTTTTCGGATTGAAATATAAAAAACCAAATGAATGAAGGAAACCGCAGCCATTAATCCTACAATAGATCCCCAAAAAATCGGGGCAAAAGACAGGTCATTCATTACGAGGATCAAAACGGTTAAGCCACCAAATCCGATGACAGAGAGCAGCAGGAAAATGATTCTTTTCGTATACCTTTTTTTATTGATCGCAATTTTCATAGTAATTTCCGGTTGATTTAACAGTTTACATTCCCGGCCAATATAGGAAATTAAATTTATGTCCGTCCGGATCCGAAAATGCAAAAGTATAGCCCTGCTGGAATTTTTGGGGTTTCGAGAAAATTTCTCCTCCAGCCTGCTCCACTTTTTCAGCCCATTGATCCACTTCTTCCACACTGTCGGCGGATAAAGAAAAAATCAGCTCATTGGATGATTTTGGAATAGAAAGTCCGCCGTTCATTTTATCTCCCAATCGTTCCTCCGTAAAGAAATTGATTATAAAATGGCTGGTTTCACCAAAAACAAAACTCACAAATTCCCCGTCTTCCATGTTGTCATTGCGCTTAAATCCAAGAGCAGTATAAAAATCTGCCGTTCTCTGTAAATCAGCGGAGACATAGTTCCCCCAAATCAATCTTACTTTCATAACCTTTTGTTTTAGGAGATTAAGATAGTAATTGGGTAGTTGTTTTGCGCACAAAAAGAGATAAAATGTCTTACAAACATTTTTTTATGTGATTTTTTCTGAATATGCATCGTAATCTACCACGCCTAAATAATCAATGTGCGCGTTTTTCCGAACATAATCACTATCCGGAATAAATGCATACTCAAACACACAGATTACCGAATTATAGTTATTGAAATCGAGCTGCATTCCACTCTTTTTAATGTTCTCAACAATCGATACCGAATAGGAGACCTGTGCAAAAAGTTCTTCTAATGTCTCAGGTTGGTCGTGGTGAATGATAAAATCAATAAAATCATGATCCAGGTAACCCATTCTAAATTCAAGATAGAAATCGGAGTACGTTTCATCATCTTTCGTCCATTTCTCTTCCATATAAGCCCTGAGTTCTTTTTCTGAATCAAATTTGCAAGCCCAGATAGAAACTTTTCCCAGAGATTCAAAGTCTTTTTCGTAATCATCTTGATAGAACATAATAGAAATTTTAGCGTTGCCCCGGAAATGACCAATAAACTTAGTAGTAATAAATTAGGGAGTGTTTTATTTTAAGCCCATTTCCCCGTTTGTTTAACTCCATCCAGTATGGCTTCTTCCAATACATCTGTATTTATGTCTTTCAGCGTTTTGAACTTGATGCAATACCCGGTCACAGTTGCTTTACCCAATTTTTCCTTGTAGGTATTTGGCAGATAGTTTTTATCATCAATTCCCATGATGTAAACAGAGATTCCGGTGGTATTTGCACTTAATCCGATCTGGTAAAATTCCCTGGTTTTTCCATCTGCATAGCTCATTGTCTGAATTCCGTAGCCAATATTGGGATTGGAAACAACTTTCCCGGCTTCGTTTTTCCCATCCAGGAACCAGGTTTTGCATCCGGGCATGAGTTGCAGAATTCGCTCGTGGAGCTGCTTCAGTTCGCTGCGTTTTGCTTCCGTCTGACCTGCAATGTATTCTTCGATCTGTTTTTCTGTGTTCATTTACGGGAAAATTTAGCGTTAAACTACGGAATAAATAGAATCCGAAAGATCATTGAGCGGTTTAAGGGAAACTTCAGTCCCACTTTCGCCTTTTGATGAATATTCGAATGGATTGTCCAAATCATGAATGAGCAAAAACATGTATGCTACTAAAAAAGTAACGAGCGTGGTGCAGAAAAGTGATGCGTAAAATGGTTCCATTTTTATGATGATCAATCCAAAAGCAATCAGCATTCCCATCACTTCTACAATGGTGTATGCCGGACCGATAAAATCCGTGTCACGAACGGTATCAATACGAAGCAGCATTTTACGTAAACTGTTTTGCTCATTCTTTAATCGGATGACGTAATTTACCTGAATTCCTTCTTTTTCAATAGCGCTGATATGCTCATTCATTGCGCTTATTTTCTGCAGCATTGTCTTAGTCCTCTCTTGCTTATAAAACCAATTCATCAATGCGAAATAGAGTTCTTTTTGGTAAACCGCAAAATCGCGTGCAGCCTTCGAATCAAATGATTTAATCAGGGTATCCGTATCGTCATTCAATGTTCTTAAGGAAGCAGCAAGTTCACTGGGAAGTTTTTCACTTTCCTTATAATCCGAAAGCACACCGGAAATTAAAAATCCAATCAAAAAAATGGTTCCTCCAACCAAACTGGTAAAAACCGCATTGATTTCCATGATTTCCCAGCCTTTGTAATGAAACAGGAACTTCGCTCCTACCACCAGTGCAAGGAAAGGAACAATCTTTACAGCGATTGACCACTTTTGCCAAAAACGATTTTTAGTTCTGCTGAACATTTCCAGAGGATCCATATTAAGAAATTGTTAAGCAAAGATAAAAATCATTTAAAAAATGACGCTCATTTTACTTACTAAGCAGCTTCCTGAACACCGTCTCAAAGTCCTGCAGGAGAAATTCTTCGTATTCGTAAACAAAGGTTCCGTTAGCAGGATTAATGTCTGCAATGTATTCCCGTTCCCTATTCGGATAAACACAAAAATGAACTCTCAATACATTTTCCGCCTCGGAATAGTCATTCAAGTGGAAAGAATCTATTACCGGAAGAATGGTTTTTCCAGTCAAACTATCTTTAATCCCAAATCCCTTCACCCGTTCGTTCATTCCAGGTTCCTGATCCACCATAATGAATATATACAGGTCATTCAAAATGCTCTTTTCTTCTCTCATTGGATTTTCCATGGTGCTTTGTATTAAATTAAAACCGGCTTATGATACGGGACCAAAAGCTCTTTTTCTTCCTTATAACCTGACCTGATGATTCTTCCTCAACGAGATCCGTACCCGGTTCTTCTGTATCAGCCGGTTCCAGATACCAGCCTGCAAAGAGGACTTCTTCGTTATCTTCTCCCGAACAATAACGTTTTTGCAACTGATCAAATTCACTGGTATACCAGTTTGAATCGAACGGGTTGCCGCCAAAATCGTCAGAGATCAGCGTATCCGCATAACCGCCTTTGTACACTTCAATCACATGGACTCCCAAGCCGTTTTCGTTACAAACAGCCAGGACTTTTTTAAAATTTTCCGGCTTGAACCACAACATCGGAGGATCAATCTGCTGCGAAGGATACCTGAATTCGATTCCCAGGAAATACTCATCCATGAAATAAAAATTGTCTTTCATCTTTACTGGTATTTATCTTCTACTAATTTATCTGATTTCTGCCATTTAAGAAAGTAAAAACTGTCCGTTTAAGCAAACTTTATGATTTGGATGAATCGTCATCAATCAGACCATATCTTTTAAGGGCCTTTTCCCAAATCAAATCCTGATTTAACCGAATCAATTCTTTTACCAACTTCGCCGTTAGATCCTGATCAATTACATATTTTTTCATTTCCTTAATAAAAAGCGCTGATGATTCGTGATCGAGGTATTTCGTGTAATCTCCCAATCCACAGCATCCAAACCCGTCAAAAGAAATCCGGCAGAGTGTAATTCTTCCGTCTTTCGATTCATTGAAATCCATGTAAACACAACCGTTTAAGCACCCCAAGTGATAACTGGCAATTCGACCGGAAGACATATCTGCTTTGTAAAAATCAAACTCTGATTTCGGAATGTCCGGATACGGATTTTCTGCGGAAGTGGTTCTCCAAATACTGTGATCGGCAATTGCCAAATGCTTGTTCAAGGGAAAATCGCCCATTAATTCCACCACATCTGAGAAAAGCAGCATGCTTCCATCTTTCTTCACGATTTCGCCATAAGTTTCCCGTGCTAAAAAATAAGCAACTGCATACATTGTACTTTCCTGCTTGGAAGAAACTTCAAAAGTGAGCGGATCTTCCGAAATTTTGTCAATAGAAAAACACAACTCAGTTTCACGCGACGATACATACAATTCCGTCCAGGTCCTGCTGTAAACTTCGTAGCTGTCACCTTCCGAATCATAATCGTGATCCTCATAACCAAAAAGAAATGTGGCAAAAATCCGGAAATCGGGCCGGTCTGAGTTAATCAATACGTCTATTTTATAGGGAAACATGTTGTCATTCATTTGTTATTCATATCGTTTTTCACTTTAATACGGTATTCTTATTCCAATTTATTCACTAGTAATTGATACCTCTCAGAGTTCCTGTCAACCTGTAGTTGGTCCAACAACTTTTTTGCTTTGGGTATGTTAATCTGACCACAAACATCGGAAGCACCGGAAAGCAAACTTTTCAAATAACTTCATGTGTTGATCTATCCGGAATAAGCTTTTGGTATGTTATTTCTTTTAGTTCATAAGGTACAGGACCGGCTAGTTCCAATAAATGCAGCATTGTTTTTTTATCAGGATGGCAATTCATTAATCCGCTCCAGGCTTCTCTCACCGTATCATTCCCTTCAAAAAACTCAACCCACAGAATATATCCTACAGGATCCGCATAATAGTTCTCAGCATTCAAATAATGGATGAACCTGTTCCAAATCAGATTTTTTTCTTTAGGCTCGACAATCTTATCATTTATAATTGCCAGATAGATTGGGTTTAAGAAATGATAATACGAAGGAAATAATTCAAACAACTGAAAGGACAGGGTTATTTTTTTCTTGTTGGAAAGATGCGAATCCCAAAGTTCATTCGAGATATTGTATAACAAACTCCACGTTTCCTTAGAAAGAGTTTTGGATCCGAGTTGTTTCCCACAGCCAACTGCCACGAATTTTGCTTCTTCGCTTAATTTTCTTACATCAGGTTCCGTTAAATCGTTTTCCCGGAAGATCTTGTTTAAATAGTTCATCTACTTACAAATCTATTCAGTGTGTCGTATATTATTAAGAGGTTACTTCACCACCACTTCCTTCAAAAATTCCGACTGACTGTTTTCCCGCTTGTCTTTTTCGCTGTAAACCCAAATGAGTTCTGTTCGAAAAACGAGTCTTCGCTGGTTGCGCTTTCTTTTTTTGTAAAAAGCTTCCACCGCTTTTATAACGGCCTCTTGTTCCGGTTCGGATTCTACTCCGAAAATCTTAATTGTAAACAACTTGCGGTAATCCCCGGATTCTATTCGGTATCCTGGTTTAGGTTCTTTGGAACTAAATAGCTTGTCCAGTTTTTTTTCCAAAGCCAAAACGTTTTTGTCGCCATAAGTATCCGTAAACAAAGTGTTTTCAAAAGGCTCAAATGGCAGCACCAGATTATTTTTCCGGGAATATTTGATATAGATCTTATCAATACAATCCACACATTTCCAGCCACGTGTTTTCATGACGTCCCGGTAAATGACTTTTGCTCTTTCTAAGGGCTTCCTATCCGGATGATTTAAAACCGCGTCATACCAGTCCCGACTCTGTTCTATTTCATCAGTTCCTTTCAGTTTTTTTCGGAATTCTTTGATGTCTTCTTTAGGAATATCAACGGATTTGAGCAGGTCCTTTATCTTGTATTTGTCGAAACAGTTGATACACAATCGGGTGGTCTGCACCGGAACTTCGAAAAAAGGCTGATAAATTCCTTTCTTCAATTTTTTAGACAAATGCTCGCACATTTCTACTATTCCGGTTTCACCGTGTTTGGGGCACTCAGTAATTGGCATGTTTGGTGTTTAAATTGTCTTAAAGGTGGTTTTAACTCCTATCAGTAAATTTAACAAACATGGGCAGTTTCACAAAAAAAACAGCGGAAATTAATATGGAATCGCAAACTTTTCGCCCTGTTTGTTCAACAGCTTTACTTGTTTATCCGATTCGTCAGAAGTTATTTTATCTCTTGGCCCGATGTGGTAAATGACAATCGTTTGAATGAAGGTTTTCAGTTTTATCTTCTTTTCAATAGCGTCCATTAAAAGCCATGCCGGGATAAATGCCCAATCAATTTCCGTTACGGCTGCAAGCGTTTCAACATTTTCGGTATCTCCGGAGATAAAGATCCGTTTGCCATGCCAGGTAAGCAGATAGGAATAATGCTTGAATGAAAAGCGGTGTTTGGTTTGAAATGCTTCGATTTTGAAATCTTTTAGTTCACCATTCAGTTTTAAGAGTTCATTGACATTCTGTGGGGTAAAGATTCGCCCATTGCGCTTTTTCGCATTTTTCTTCACCAAACCGGTGTAGTGGTCCGAATGTTTGTGCGTGTAAATAAAAATGGCATTATTCTTCACACTGTCGAGCTCCGACAAATTGTATTCCATGTAGTGATGCGCTCCCGATTTGTAGGGAAAATCAAAATAGATATTCGTAGTTCCATCTGTCATGGCCAAACCACAATTGCCTATAAAGCGGACAGTTATTTCTTTATTTTGTGCGAAGGTAAAATTGACTGTAAAAATCAGGGCGAAATTCAAAAGCATGAACTTCCATTTGTTGTTCTTGTGCATGGATCTTTGTTTAAATGAGAGTTCAAAGGAAATGGTAATCCAGCGAGATTTATTACTGTTTATGCCGATTTGTGATAAAACGATCGTTTTTTTGACGAGACGATAGGAGAATGGAATCAGGAGCGATCAGTCGCGACTGATCGGCTACTGATCGCTACTGATTTCAAGGAATTTATTTCTCAATTCTTTGTAGTAAGTTTTCGATAAAGGAATTTTCTCTTCGCCATATACAAAGGAGATTTTTGCGCTTTGTGAATTACCGCTGATCTCTTTGATCGCACTTCGATTGACTAAATAAGAGCGGTGGCATCTGATCAAAAAGGGATTTTGATTGTAGAGATTGGAAAGTGTTTGCCGGAATGTTTTTGAAAGAACGTTTTTATGCTCATCCACAAAACAGATCTCCACGTAATTTTCAACAGCTTTGATGAACAACAAGGCGTCTTTTTCCAATTGGAGCACTTCGTTCTTGTTTTCTCCGATCAGTATGATGGAATTGCCGGGGACCGGAACAATGCGTTCCCCGAATTTTTGTCTCAGGTAAATGGTCAAAGGCGCTAAAACAGGCGTCATGGCAAGTACAATAGTTCTTAAGTAGAGTAAATGATTTTTCACAGAATAAGACTGCTGATTGATCATTAAACTATTGTATAAAAAGATCACGCTTCCCACAAACGTGAAAAACAGAATGGTCGAAATTACCTCATGAGAAACTCGCCAAACCTTATGAACCCGGGAATACCAGAAATTTTCAAGAATCGTGTAACTCACAAAAGCCAGGAAGAACAGCATCCCGAAAATGGACAAAACCAGCAATTTATGATTCGAATGGAACTGGTCCGTGTCAAAAGGCTGCAAAACAATGATCACAAAGGACAAAAAGACACCCATGATCAATCCAACCAATACTTTTCGTTTGATGGAAGCTGTGAAATGGATTTGTTTGTTGAGGAATGTCAATGGATAACTGGTTTAGTTAGGGATTCATCCAAGTCAAGTTTCAACTTCCTTTTCTTTTCTGAATTTAATAACGATTTTTGATTCCTTGAGATTAAATGTTCTTCTATTTCAGTCCTTCCAAAATTAACTTCGATAAAGTTGATGTATAGGTTTTCTGCGAAAAAAGTATCGAGCAATAATTCCAATTCTTCGTCAAACTTTTTCAACTTTTTATCAGCTCCAAATTTCTTTCTGGCCAATTGTTTGCGAAATGTATGATTAACTGTTCTGCAAATATCTGACATACGTTTTCTCAAGTTACCAGTCTCTCCAATGTACAACAATTCATTTTGATCGAAAAGTGCATAGACGCCTGGAAAATCGGGAACAAATTGATTTCTCCAGGTAGCTGAAGTCTCAAATTTGATTTTACCCGAATATAACAAACTTGACTCGGCAGTCTTTAGGATTGCTATAAGATCTTCATTTGTTGTTTTGTAAATTTGATTCATTGTATTTCAATCCACCAAATTACAAAAGTTTACAGAACTAAAAAGGCCGAGTTTCTTCACTTCAGCCAGTTAATCATAGTTATTTTGACTTTCGATTGATGGAACGTAATCTGCGGTTCAAAAGGCTGATAGTTCATTCACCTGCTCGACTTCATCGCTTTTACTTTTTGGAGCTTTTTGTCCGCAAGCATCTTTTGGTATTCATCCGTTTCCATTCCGTAAAGCGCTATTTTTCCTTCCTGGTCATTGTGAATACCAAAACCATAGGTTTTTGTCAAGGGCGAGGCGCGAAAACAAGGTTGTCCTTTGGAGAAGAATTGCTCCCTTCCTTCTTTGTATTCGGCTTTTGTCAAATCATTCCGGTCTGCAAACACCTGGAAAAGCACATCATCCGAAGTGTATTTATACGGATTTTGCGCAATGAGCTCAAACTGCATTTCTGCAACGGTTTTCTTGTCCTTAGCGGGCGGTTTTGTTCCGCTGGTTGCTTTGGTGTCTTCCGCAACTTCTATAAAGGTGTCGAAATAGTTTGTTGTATGTGTTTTCATGATTTTACGTTCGTTCAATCCTTCTATTAAACTTAAACAAATTTTCCGAATGCTCTTTCAGTGCGCTCATGGAAATTCCTTTTGGCTGTTTTTCAATAAGTGTTCGAGTTATTTTCCAAAATCAGGGTTGATTTCTATCCAACTATCCGTGCGGTTTTTAAATTGCTCTGCCAGATTCATGAATTCCCCCCGCTCTTCGGTAGTAAACTCCAATAGATTGTCAGCATATCTCTCATCAACCCATTGTTTAGGAAGGTTTCCAAGATACAAGTCCCGGATCGTTTCTTCCAGTTTATTTTTCCCGAAACATTGGAACAAAACTTCCGGGTTAGGGTTTTCTAACGCTTTTGTTGTCGTTGAATGGTCTCCAAATCGCTCGAAAACACCGTAGCTGTCAAGAATTTGTCCGTCTGCGATTTTCACAATCCCTGCAGGACCACCGATAAAATCCGGGCTGCTTGCTATGACCGTGAAATAGTGTCTGCTGAATTTTTTGGAAACTTCCTGCATAGTCCAATAAGGCAAATACTTGCGCCGTTCATAAGTAAAGAACAGCACTTTTGAACCATCTTCACAAAATCGGTATTTGATAAATGAGATTCCGTTGTGAAAATAATCTTTGGCATCGCTTTCAAAGATTTCTTTGGCAATTTCCAGTTCTTCCTCTCGAATATGCTCAACGAGAATAGTGATTTGTGTATCCCAGCCCATTACTCATGAAATTATTTCTTCTCTCTTTTTTTTCGGTATAAATAATCCGCTATTTTAAACAGTGCATATTTTTTGTCTCGTACGAACTCACTAAAAAATTGCCCGTTTGTAATTTCATCCAGTTGCTGCCCTAACAAAATAGAGTTTGTCCGGAATTTCAATCCCTCAAAATCAACCACCCAAGGTGAATAAAGGTAGTTAGGTTTGTCATCTGTATTCTCGACCACTACTTTTTTGCCATTTTGAAAAACAAAAGTGATTTTTCGCCAATCTGTTGTTGTGCTAAAGTTTCCATAAGCTTCCCCAAACACATTGTTAATTTCGTCTTTGTTTAGCTTAGACAGCGAATCTGCAACTGACTTATAAAAATTGAAATCTGTTTCCTCCTCCTCAAAAAAACTGTATGGATTATGGTAATCAAAATTATATTCTTCCGATTCTATGATACGCTCTTTCTCTTTATCAATAAACAGTTTAAATTCCCTGATATCGTTTTCCGTAATGTTTAAATCCGCTAATGAAACCTTTGAGAACCTTGAACCGTCAACCGTCTTGATAAGCCGCTCAATTGCAGCAACATCCAATTCAAGAATGGGTTTGGGAAACAATCCGAAAGATTTTCTGATACTGTCAATCACAAACTTGTTGCCGTTTCTGGTGTATGTTTCCTGTGACCGTTTAAAATGAAAACAACCCCGGCTGCCATTTTCGAAAACCACTTTTGTTACTTTCAAATCAGAAAACAAATTTCGTGGCAGGTTATATGGCTTTACAGTCTTTGTCTTACTATTAAAAACATACTGCTGTTTCAAACTTTCATCTGCCAATATCATCTTATTATCAAACAACACGGCATTGGAAATAGTGAAATCTACGGTCATTAAACGGAACCATTGTTTTCTCTCTTTGTCAAACTGAAGAATATCTTTATCCATAAAACCATACTCTTCGCCTTCATAATTCAATTTCAGATAAGGCTCATCAATAGGAGTTTCATCTGTCAATAACTGCGCTGAAATAAATTGGTCGGGAGAAATCTTGTAGATATTCTCAAAAGTTAGTACGAATAAGCAGTTATTCCTTACTTGAATGGCCCTCGGAAAACGGTCGAGTGTTTTTTTTGAATGCCAGATTTGAGAAAAACCACCGTCGTAAAGACTGACACTCAAATCCTGGTTTATCGTAAATAATTCTCCATTTTCAGTTAATTCAAAATCATCCACATTTGGCAAAAGTTTCCAATCAACAAGGTCCGATTTGGTATAATAGATTTTGCCTTGCTGATTGATAATATAATAATCTCCAACTATTCTTATTTTACTAATCTCAGGACGTGCTTGTGATCTCTCATATTTCTTTTGATCCAAAGGTGTTGGTAATTTCTCCCAGCTCTTGCAATTATCCCTTGTCTTGTAGAGTACATTCCAAAAAGAACCGAATAAACCGGTTTGCTCGTCCTTTGCAAAATGAATGGTAGAAAACCGAAGATTACCCGATTTTCCTTCAACTTTATCGAATGACTTCCATGTTTTCCCGCTGTTCTCTGTATAATAAATGAGTTGAGAACTTCCACTCATCCAGGCTTTTCCATTATTGTTCACACACGCTGCATCTATCCAGCTGCTTTCTCCAAATACTACTTTTTCCCAGGTTTTTCCATGATTCCCTGACCAGAAAACAATGTTTTCTTTTCTCTCATCGTGAATGAATCCGGAGATCATCAGCGTATCTTCAGAGAAAAAACTCACTCTTTCAAATACTCCGGGATTGGATTTATATGGATCATAAGAACCATAAGGTCCAAGATGCCACAGCTCGCCAACTTGTTTTGTGTAGAAAACATCTCCGCCTTTGGTTGCTGCCCAAACTTCTCCGCCTGGCGAAACTCCAAGTTCGGGTACAATTCCCACTTCTAACATTCTTGCCAAATAATCTTTTTGACAATAAGCGGTCAAGGGAAGAAACAAGATCACCGCCAGGTATGCTATTTTTATCATATTGATAATTTAGGATTAGGATTCAGATTAAATTTTCCCTGTAAAACTAGTAAACCAACTGTTTCCGGATAGTCCTTTTTGCTTCAACGGTAATTTCAGAACCTTCAGCCAGCATCACAGAAACGGGTTCCTGTTGATTTAGAAATTCGAATTTTCGGCCGTAAACCATTCCAAAATCTACGTTTATTTCAAACTTCTCTACGTCATAAGCGCGCCACCTTGGATGGGTCACTTCGTATGCATTGGATTTATGAGGGCTTACTTTTGCAAAACCCCAATAATGCTCCGTTATGAACTCAGTTTCGCTGCCGGTTTCAATCTCTTTGCTTTCTTTACTGGCAGTCACTTTAATAGAATGGTCTTTTCCCTTTTTGCGCCAGTGATAACTTACGTGCCTGGATTCTTCATTTTCACTCCACGAATGGGTCATTGGCATTGTTTCGTAATTTTCATAATATATCGTGTTCGCAACAAGTGTCAAAGCTCTTTTGGGTACAATTTCCTTGATAAAAACCACCCCGCGTCTCCATTCATTGTTTTCAAACCGTTTGACATAAAACCGAAGATTGACTTCTTCAAAATTGATGTGATAAGGAATTTTGAATCCCAGCAGCTTGGTATTTTTAAACATGAATCCCACTAAACTGACATAACATTTATCATTCCATAAGTCCAATTCAGTTCCGAAAGGAAGGAATTCCGATAATAAACTTTGATCTATTTCATAGTTTGCAATTGCCAATTTTCTCCATTCTGCCTTTAGAAAACTCATACGCTGATTTATAGCTGAAAGATAATCATTTCTTTTAGCACTTCTCGAACAAAAAAAGCGATCCGTCCACAGACAAATCGCTTCTATTTCATTCAGTATCTTTCTGAGATTACTCCAAAAACCAAACTACAGTAGCACTTTCCTGCAATTTGATTTCTTGGTAGTGTAAATACAATCCGAACTTATATCACTCCCTGATTTATGACTATAATGCAAATTCAGCAATCATCCTTTTCCTTTTCAGCGGTTATTTTTTCTTACCATAAACCAATTGGTATTGCCAAAAAGTTGATCTGTTTCTATTATTTCAAACCCAAACTTTTCATACAAAGCCACATTTTCCTCCTTGTCGGTTTCCAAATAACCTGTTTGATTGGCGATATCCAAAAACTCACAGAAATTTGCAAGCAACTCTTTTCCAACGCCTTTTCCCTGGAAGTCATTTCGAACCGCGAGCGGACCAAAATGAATGTGCTTCATTTGACAGTCGTGCTTCCCCCAATTCATTCTCCACTTCAAAACACGAAAAAGGTGTTTCCTGAAAATTGCAATGAACTTCGGAAGTAATTTGATCATTTGCATAGGATTTAGCTGACACTTGTCAGAATTGGTATAACACATCACTCCTACTATTGCACCATCAACCCGGGCGGTAAAACATTTGTTATCTGTATTTTTCAACACCATTTCAAACATTCTTTGCTGTTTTTCAACTACTGATTGATTACTTGAACAAAATATAGCCAAATGATTGGGATTAGTGCACATACTTTTCGACAACAGTTCAGAAACTTCCCCAATTTCAAGTTTATTTAATTCTGATATTTCTACATTCATTTCGAGCTCTTTTTGGTTTTCTTTTTCATTCTTAGAACTAGTTTTGTGTTCACACCAAGGGAGTACAGGTATTCACGGGCATTCTTGTCTGCCATGACGGAAGTGAAGTTTTGACTGTAAACAGGTTCAATATTCAGTAAAAGCCGGTTTGCAAAAGGAATATTTAAACCAAACCCCAATAAAAAAGAATACGTTTTGTCTTCAAATCCATAATGTGTTTTGTCTTTATTGACGTCTTTGTCCCCATTTTCATAGTACATTTTAAACCTGGTAACTTGATTCGTAAGGAAGTTTAACGACACTCCACCCATTGCATAAACATCCAGTTTTCCAACTTTTAATTTGTGAGTCACCCTGAATGGGATTTCCACATAGTTTAATGAAACGGTTGTTCTCACTTGTGAAGGAAACTTTGGATCCGATGATGCCCATACCAATGTTTCTTTAGGAGATGTGTAACCTCTATCAGCAAATCGAAGTCCCGTTTCCAGATTCACTTTTGGGTGAAGTCGAAATCTGAAAACCAAGCCGGCAGTATATCCATATTTAACCATTTCATTCTCATTTCTTAAGTCGACAATCCATTGATTGGATGGACTGTAATTGAGTTGACGTCCGGATAAATTAGCTTCGTAACTCACGCCAATCGACAATCTTCGATAAAGTGTATCGGAGTACTGACTAAAGGATAACCCGGAAATGATTAACGCCATAAAAATTAAGCAGATGGTATTTCTCATAATGTTTCCAGGTATTCTTTGAGTAATTCCAAACCTTTCTGATCAACTACCGTTGTACCGAGTTTAGGCATCTCCCCTCTCTCCATCTTATATATTATTGACGCTTTTCCTTCTTGTATTTTCGAGGTATTCAGATCTGTTTCATAGCTCATCCGATACCTCTTTTCGGACGCAAATCCTGCTGCATTGTGGCAGTGTGCGCAGTTCATATCCAGGTATGCCCGTGCTCTTTGTTCTATTGTTTTTGTAGCATCCTTATAATTGGGCAGCGAAGAAAAAGCAGCGATATTAAGTGGTTCAAGAATGCCTTCGTTATGAAAATAATTCAACTGATTGATTGTTGTGTTGTTTCTCACTACATCTATATTCAGATTTCTTACTTTTGGTCCTATCGGCTGTACATTTTTGTTCACATTGTGGCAGGTTCTACATTCCAGATTACTTGGGATCTGGTAAGATACCGCTTTGCCGTTTCCGGATTCATCAATCCAATTGACAGCCTTCTTAAACCCCGTGTTGATCAATACTGCATCGGTTTGTGAATCATTCCATAAGTAGGTTCCGGCAACCCACTTTCCTTGCCGGAGTTCCAGGATCCTGGTTTCGATCAGTTTTTTTCCGGCACCCGGATTTTGTTTGTTTTTGAAATAGTAAAAAGTCTTAACAAGAATAGTCCCTTCCGGAAAATTCAACAGATCATTGGTACTCGCTGATAATTTTGCACCTCCGGGAACTTTTATGAGTCTTTGTTTTTCAGCATAATCCGTGAAAAGCGGTGAAGAAATCTCATAAGGTTTAAAATCATTTGTTGGTGTCAAATCCAATGGATTTCCCTGATATATTCCGTACTCAGATAAATTTTGAATTGTTAAGGTTGATTCGTCAAAGCTGACCAACTTCTCTTTTTGACAGGATATCTGGATGATCAATCCAGAGATGAAAGTGAGTACAATTAAAAATTTAGACATCATGCGGAACGATTATAATTCCCCACAAATTTCCTAAATGTTTACATGCTGAAAATTGCCATTTGGCAAAAAATCACTTCTGCCTCCTGATCCTGCTTAATGAATACTGAGTAATTCCCAAAATGTTTGCCAACTGATGCTGTGGAAGCTTTTCAAAATTTGGGAAATTTTTTAAAAGATATTCGTATCTCCCTTTTGCATCCAGTGTTTGGAAGGCCCGCAATCCGTCAACAGCGATAATAAAACGAGTTTCCCAAAGCCGGAGCATAAATTGTTGCAATGAATCAAATTCATTGATCAGTTTATCCCATTCAACGGCTTTAATGACATAATAGGTTACCGGTTCTATGGCAACGATATTGTATTCTGTCGGTTGCTGAAGCCGGAGACTTTTAATTTCAACAACCAATTCACCCGGAGCTTCTATCCAGACAGTATGTTCTTTTTCATCATTTACATAGAAGCTTCTGAGAAAGCCTTGTTCTATAAAAAAATAGCTATCGGCAATTTGTCCTTTTTTTATTAAGTATCTGCCTGTCTTTAACTCCCTCCTTTCAAATCCTGCTATCAGTTTTTGTAGTTCATTAGTATTAAGTGAGGTATTCAGTTTCAGGTATTGAATTAATTTTTCATTCATTTTTTTGACTCTAAATTATCAGTTCCAGTTATTATTTTGTTTGAATACCAAGCTATTCTACTTTCAAATTTAAACCATTTTTTAGTTCTCAAAACGAACTCTTCCAGAATATCATTTTATACACCCGAAAACAAAAAAAAGCGACCTGTCCGGAGACAAATCGCTTCTATTTCATTCATTATCTTTTTGAGATTACTCCACAAACCAAACTACTGTTACAGTCTCCTGCAATTCGATTTCTTGTGGTGCAAAACTCAGGTTTGCTCCGTCTGAGGCCATCTCACCATTCGCAAACATGCGCATGTCTTTGTAGTAAACCGGATTTGAAACGTCGGCGCCATAAACAATCGCTTTCAAAGTGCTTATTTTGACTCCGGCAGCAGTGGACAAATTGCTTGCTTTCTTACGTGCATCGCCAACTGCCTGCGACTGAAGATCAGCTTCTGTTTTCTCACGCAGTGCATCAGAAACATAAAAACCGATATTAAAATCGACCGGATCTTTTACTTCTGAGAAACGAGCTACAATTTTTTGCAGTGTCGATTGAGAATACCCGAATTTCACCGTCAGGTTTTGAGAAACCACGTAACCGCTGTCTACCACTCCGTTGTTTTTGTAAATTCGGTTTTTAGTCGCCGAGAAGTTGGTAGTTTTCACGTCTGTTTCTTTGAATCCTAAATCTTTTAGAATTTTTAAATACTTCTGAGTCTGATCTCCAATTGCCTTGGTGGCATCTGCCATATTCATTTTTAGGGATGAAACATGAATATTCAGCTCCGTCATGTCGGGTGTAATGGATACTTTGGAAGTTCCGTTCACCGTAACTGTGGGTTTTGAAGTGTTTTGTTCTGTCTGTCCGAATACCGTTCCTGATACAAGAGCGAATATTAAAAGAAGCTTTTTCATGATCAATTTGTTTTGTATTTATTTTTAGTAACTGTGACTAAGCAAGAGGCGTGCCAATCAGATTGAGATTCATCAATGGAAAAGCCAAAAAAAGGTATGTGGTTCAGGATCAGACTTACTATTTTACAAGCTTCAATTCCCAGCTGTCTAAATCCTCTTCCGGGTAATCTCCCAATTGGTTCCATATCTCCACCCGATCGATCAATCCGTTCGTAAAATGAACCGCAGTTTCTGCCTTGATATTCAATGCTTCATTGATCAATTCTACTTTAGATAATTCCGGCTCTGACATCCCGAATGTTTCTTTCAACTGGGCGTCCGTCAACCAAAATTCTTTCGCAGCCTTTCTGTATTCAATGAATATCAACAATCCCGAACCGGTATGTTCGTATTCCACTTCTTCCAGGTGTTCCAATTGTTTCGTAATCTGCTCTTCGTGCTTTTCACCCGAAAGTGTTGCGGTAATAATGTCTAAAGTGAGTTTTGAGTCTATCATTTATTTCTTTTCTGAGGAAACAAAGATAATCGCTATTCGCCTATTATGACTTTAATTTATGGATCATTCACTCCCAAACAATTTTCCGTTGAAAGTATGCGTACAACAGCTGCAAAACGGTTCCATGTCTTTTGCTTTCAAAAGCGGATTCGATAGTTGTAAAATCTTGTTCCCGTCCACATACAAACCCGAAAAATAAGACGACTCGCCAATTCTTACAAAATCCTTCTTTTCGTTTTCATTCAATGCTACCATTCCGAATATGGGTTCGGTTTTGTCTAATCTTGATTTTGCTTCACTAAATACTTCGTCCCAGTCAGAACCCACCTTCGACAAAAGGAACCGGTAAAGCGGAGTGTAATCCAAACCGCGTTCTTTTCTTCCGGACATTTTTCCTTTCGTTTGTTCCAACATTTCTCCCTTCCCATTTCGGGTATTTTTGAAATCGTCCCCAAAATCATGATGTACACCATGCGTCCTGGTGTTTACTTTCCGAAATAATTTAGCTTTCTCTTTGTTCATGGTGATTCAATATCTTGCTAGCGGGCAATTATTTATTTGCTTTTTGAATGCAGGCTAAAACTACCAAAATCAGGCTCAATATAGCTGATATTGTTCTTACGTTGTTCCAAAAGTTCCATCTGTTTTCAAAAATGGATCTCATTTTGGCTGCGGTCATTTCTGCTGCAACTGCAATTTCAAAATGGTCTAATTTATTGTTCAGTGGAACATGTATGAAAATGGTCACTAAGAAAACACCAAGCAGATAAACTAAAAATGCCCCTGCCAATAGCGTAAAGAATGTGCTGTTTTTGTAATAAAAAACAGAAATACCAAGCAGAATCAGGCTGCCAAAAAAGCACCCGAAAAAGAGTGGATTTTGGATCTCTCTATTAATCTGCTGCATGGCGCTTAGAAACTCTTTGTTTCCCAACTTCCCAAGTCCCGGAGTGACAGAAACGGAATAAGCAAAGAATAAACCGGCCATTAAACCAGTAAAGATTGCTGTTAAAACAAGTGTGATATCGGTAAATTTCATGATCCGTTAATTAGAAATACTAACCGCTTTTCGGGAATAGTTCGTTGCAGCTAACTGCTGCAGCATAAAATCAGCAACATCTGAGCGGGATATTTTTAAGCTGAGTTTTTTGAAATTTCCATCAAACCCAATTTTATACTTGTTCGTGATGCCACCATCTGTCAAAGCGCTTGGTCTTACGATGGTGAACTCCAGGTTACTTTGTAAAATGTACTGCTCCTGGAATTGATGGTCAAGGAATGCTTTTTTGAGTAAAAAACCAAACATGATGTGTTTCCAGGTAAAATTTAAGTTCCCATAACTTTCCCCCATTCCCAAGGTTGTTTGACAAATCAGTCTTTTTTGCCCGGATTTATTCATCGCTTCCAGGATGTTTTTTGTTCCCAAGGCCCTTACTTTTCCTGCTCTGCCATCGCCCAGCGCACACAAAACCACATCCTGATCCTTCAAAGCATCTTCCACTTCGCTTACATTCAATACATTTCCTTTGTAAATGTTTAAATGGGGATTCTTCTCATTTTGCAATTTTTCAGGGTTGCGAACAAAGGCAGTAACGTGATATCCCTTTTGAAGGGCCTGTTTTACCAATTCTTTACCAACTGTGCCTGTTGCACCAAAAATAATCAGCTTCATTTTAGTTCGTTTTTAAGATTCATGCTACAAATGTGCTGCAAGTGAATTTTGAAAAATAGAATAAAAACGACAGTCGGATTATTTATTGAAATTCCTGGGTGTTTTACCTGTAAAGGCTTTAAATACTTTGATGAAATGGGATTGATCTGAAAATCCATTTTCATAAACAACATCTGTCAACCGGGTATAATCTTTTACAGATAATTGTTCTAAAGAAGCCTGGAACTGCATCATTTTCGCAAACTGTTTGGGTGGAAGTCCGGTTTCTTTTAAAAATCTCCGTTCAAAAGTTCGCAAATTGAGATCCTGTTTTTCAGCGATAACACGAATGCTTTCCTGTCCTTTTGTCTTCATAATTTCCAGGATCCCATTTCTAATTTCAAAATCAAGGTTTTGCTTCTTGTTTTCAAAATAACCTAAAAGCAGATTGGAAATGGTGGCAATTTTTTCAGTGACTGTTTTGCAAGCAATCAACTGCTGATTCAGTTTTGAAATTTTTCCTTCTGAGTCATCCAAATAGTAGCAGGTATCATTAATGCTCTTAGGAAGCACATCAAAAAACGTTCTCAACACAAAAGGATACAACTGAAAAACAAGGATGAGATAGGTTCCCGGGATCTCCAGCACAATGGGATGAATGGTTTGTCCGTAAAGGAAAATTTCGGGCATTTTTTTATCGTGCGGTTTTACCACCAACCCCTTTTCACTTTGATGAAACATCAAACCCGGAAATCCATCTGCAAAAAACGGCAGACTGGTTGTCGTGCCTTTCTTTTCACTTTCAAACACCCAAATGTTTTTCACAAAAAGCGAAATGGATTTGTCAGGAATAATGTTTTGGAAATTCATTTGTGATCCGGTTTTTATAGCATGAATGTTTCGAAATCACCAAAGGAGTAAATCATAAAATGCAATTTTTTTTAAAGTAAGATCATTTGAAACTCACATCCTATTCGATAAATCTTTATATCCAGTTTTTTAATTCTCAGTTTATTGTTCTTAGGAAATTTGAATTGAAAAACACGATGGTTTTGGGTATCAAAACAGGCATTATGCTGAAAAATAAGCCTGCCTTTGACCATTCCTTGCAATATTTGTTCGCGGTTTTTTTTGTTCCTGGATTCACATGCTGCATCACCATCCGAATTAGAATCTGAAGCATAAAACATACTCCCCAAATTATCAAGCTTTTCGCCATCTAATTCAGTTAATTCCTGGCAATGCAGCACCGAGTGAAGAATCTCGTAAATGACGTTATATCCGGTAGCAAGCCCATCATTTAGCCCAAGCTCATTAATTGCAGAAACAAATTCCAGTTCAAAAAGAGAATTGTATTCTTTATTCTTAAAGGTTTCCGGTTCATTCTCAAAACTCCAATACTTTCGAACATCATTTGAAAACAAGGGAATTGCATAACTCTTTCCGGATTCATTTTGCAAAACAATCAGATCATGTTTCTCCAATTTACCTGCATAGAATTTGATCCCAACCTTCCCGTTTCCGGTAAGTACCGTTCTAATTAACTGGAAATTTCCAATCGTATCCTTACCCAGCTCGGGATATTTTTTGATTAATTCTGAAATAGCATTTTGATCAGAATTATCTTTTTTATTGCATCCTATAATGAACGCAATTAATGGTAAAATGAAAATCAAAAAGTGCTTACTCATTTGTAAAGGTTATGCTCTTTTAATTCTTTTGTCTTATTTATTCTGTTTATCACATCAAAGCAAAGAATATCACGAATAAAGTTCCGGGAAAAACTATTACCAATGACGCCACTCGCGCAAAGTTGAACCAGGCGCTTTGTCTTCTAAACAAAAATGTAAACAATGGGATCAACAGAAAAATTTGAAGGAAAGGAAACCAGGTAAAAATGGATCTTTGTCTTATTTCTTCGTGGTGTCTTGTAACTGATTCTGTTATTTCAATTTCGTAGACTAATTTCTTCCCCGTTCGAAAGATTGGAGAATAGGTCATTGTAAGCGTGCTATCCTTATGATCCAACCAATCTTCTAATTTGGGAGTGAACATATATCCTTCCACATTTAATACACTATGCCAGGGATAACTCCAGTTGTGGTCAATTTCCCAGGATTTGTCCGTTAGTTTTTTTGATGGTCCATCCACGAAAACCTCGATGGTGGAAACAACTACCATTAATGAACAAAAAACGACAACGACTTTAAAGATGATCCATTGCCAACCGGAGGTAATCCGCGCATATAATTCTTTTTCCTCACGCGCTTCTTTTTCTTTTTTCAGCCTTGCTCTTTCTGCAGCAATTCGCATGATCTCTTCCCGGTCTCTAGACATTCACTTTAGGTTTGATTGCAATATTACTGTTTTTCTTCGGATTCGATGATAGACTTTAACGGATGATTCTTGCCTGGTCAAGTATCTCTTTTATTTGGTAGTTGTTCTTAGAAAGAATTACAATTTCTTTTAATTCTTCCTGCTGCCCTTTGAATCGAATAAATAGTTTTGAAAAGAAGCTTCCCTCTTTAATCTCAGTATTCACTATGTTTTCAAGTGGAATCCGATGTAACATGTCATGCTTTTGAGCGATGTATGCAGCTAATAAATAAGTCTTAATGATCAATTCTTTATCGGTGATCATCACATGAAGTACTTTGCTTGATCCTCCCAGCTTTGTACGAAATGATTTAGTGGAATACCCGGAAGCATTCTTTTCAGAATAAAGGACCTTGCTCAAGTCAAGATCCGCAAATAGTTGAATTGCTTTCCTACCCTTTATAAAAAAGAGAGAGACTACCGTTACCACCAATACAATCCAAATGTAAAAGAAGTAGTTATGTATAAATTCAATAAACTGTCCCATTTTCTTTTACCCTTCCTGTTTCGGATCAAAGTTAATCATCCATTCGATTCCGTATTTATCACGAAACATGGTGAAATAGTTGTTTCCGGGATTCTCTTCGGGAGACACTTCTACCTGGCCACCTGCTGAAAGTCCATTGAATAACTTTTCCGCTTCTTCCCTGCTCATGGCAATGATCATTATTTTCGAGCGATTTTCATTTTCATCTACCCTTCCCATACTTTCAGGAACGTCATTCCCCATCAGAAAGTTCTCACCGATTGGCAAAGCTATGTGCATGATCTTATTTTCTTCCTCTTCCGGCACCGGGTATTCAGCGCTGGAGATTTCCCTGAAGCGAATGATCTTTGAGAACTCACCTCCAAATACGGATTTATAAAAAGTGAATGCTTCTTCGGCGTTGCCGTTGAAGTTAATGTGTGGATTGATTAATGCCATATTTTTAGTTTTTTATTTAAGTTCTGAAAGTTACTTTTTTAATACTATTTCAAGTTCATTCAATGTAGCTGTAAATCCTTCCCGGAAGCCCATTTCAATCATTTTTTCCATGCGTTCAAGGGAATCATTGTAAATACTAATACTTACTGTTGTAATTCCGTTTTTTTCACTGAAAGTAAGATCCCAATCAGAACCAGGTAACATCGGATTTTCGTCTTTGTCTACAAAAGCATTCAAGTATTTGATATTGCTTTTTGGAGTAATGGAAGTGTATTGATGTATTGCCCACATCTCATTTCCTTCGGGGCTTACCATCGCATAAAGTCTTTGTCCGCCTACCTTAAAGTCCATAACTTTGGTCCTTGATTCAAAGGGTTTAGGAGCCCACCATTGGTCAAGGATTTCTTTTTTTGTAAAAGCATCCCATACCAATGATTGATCGGCTTCAAATTCTCTGTTAACATAAACCGTTTTTTTTGATTTGTCAACTGTGAAGTCAAATAATAGATGATTCATTTTTTTTCGTTTTTTAGTTTTAATAATACCTTGTCGAGTTGATTGAATTGAGTTTCAAAGATCTTCCTGAATTGTTCGATCCAATTGTCTATTTCTTTCACTTTATCCACATTAATGTGATAATGAATCTCTCTTCCTTTCTGCTCTTGTTTTAGCAATTCACATTCGGTGAGAATTTTAATGTGGTTGGATACTGCTTGCCTGCTCGTATTAAATTCTTCTGCAATAGCATTTGGTGTCATTACTTGTGAGGCAAGTAAAACCAATATCGCTCTGCGTGTTGGATCGGCTATTGCTTGAAAAACATCTCGTCTTGTTTCCATGAATTTACAGTTATGCAATCATTTGATTGCAAATATATATGCAATTAAATGATTGCGCAAATTTATTTTCACTTTTCTCAAAATGTCAAAAACAAAAGTGGCGTTATTAGTACCAATAAAAAAAGCGAGCTCCAGTTGGAATCCGCTTTTGCTATTATTTTATGCTACAGTTTTTTTCTCATTTTCAAATGCGGGATCCCGTCTTCGTCAAAATAATCACCTTCTTTTTCATAGTGATTTTTGGAGTAGAAGTTTACTGCCGAATCACGGGCATGACAATACATCAGTTTAAAGTTCCTGTCAACGGCCAATTTTTCACAGAATGCCATCATCTCCGAGCCGATATTCTTACTTCTAAGGTTTTCTGAAACAACGACCCGCTGCATTTTCATTTCAGTTCCTTCAGGAACAAGCACAGCGGTTGCAACCAGTTCATGGTCCATAAATCCTGCTATTTGAATATGGTACTGCTCTTCTTCGAGTTCCTTTTCGGAAAACTTACTTCCAAGCGGCTCCCGGAGAATTTTTTCTCTTAGCCGCACGGCATTGGTCCATTCCTGGCTTTTATGGACAATCTCTTTAAATGTTGCTTTCATATAGTGAAGATAAGGATTCAAAGGCTTTATAATGCACTAAATCAGCCTGTCGCAAATGTAACTAAAAAAGGAACTGACGGTCAATTAAGCGCATCAGTCCCATTACACCAAAAGGATATTCAGAGTTCGTTGTTCTAAATAGTCTGTATTTTATTTTTGAGCTTTGGTCAGATATGCTTCTAACTGATTTAACATTCCGGCAAATCCCTGATTCATATTTTCAATCATAGAATTGTAGGTAGCCTCTTGCTCAACAGTTGCGTTAATTGGATGTCCTGAAAGGGTTAAAGTTGTTATTCCGTTGTTTTCTTCAAGTGTTAATCGATTGAAAATTTCTAATGGAAAATCAAACGGGAATGGTGATTTACAAATCTTTCCGCTTTCATCAGAAAATGAACTAACATACTCTAATAAGTCGGGGCGAACAATGTTTTGAAAGTTCAAAATACCCCACATAATTTGTCCGTTACCTTCCATTTTGTAATGAGCCTTTCCTCCTTGTTTGAAGTCAAAGTGTTCAACAGTTACAGGCGTTTCAGCTGGTCCCCACCATTCAGCGAATGCTTCTGCAGTTGAAAACGCATCAAATACCAAGGTTTTAGGCGCATTAAATTCACGAACTATTTTTAGTCCTTCCTTTTTGTCATTTGGAATCATTGTTTTTTATTTTTTTAGTTTATTATTTGATTGAACTTTCGTTAAATACTTGTCAAGCGAATCGAATTTTTCATTCCAAAATCGACTATACTCGTTTACCCAGTCTGCTACTTCTTTGATTTTAGTTGGATTAAAATGATAATAAATTTCTCGTCCTGATTGTGTTTGTTTCAACAATTCACATTCAGTCAAAATTTGAATATGCTTTGAAATAGTTTGTCTTGTTGAGTTAAAATTTCCGGCAATTGCCCCGGGTGTCATTGCCTGTAACGCCACCAACGCCAATATTGCTCTACGTGTTGGATCGGCTATTGCCTGAAAAACATCTCTTCTCACTTCCATTATGCAGTTATTTGACTGCAAATCAAAATGCAGTTATTTAACTGCGCAAATCTTTTGTCATTTTTTTTTGAAAGGCTAGATGGAATGAGTCAACGGCAGATTTGCGGAGTGGCAAGATTTAGGAGCACAAAATTGTCTGTGAGCATTGAATTTGACTAGAAGCACTGAAGTTCAGATTTAGTAAAAATTTTCTTAATCTTTAAATTCTTTAAACAATTGATCATCTACGAAAATTCTATAAGTATTACTTCTAAATCCTGCGAGTGACAATGGTCTGATTTTTTCTATTTTAATCAGGTGCTTTTCATCGACTCCAACTGCAAATTCATATGTTTTTGTTAAGTCCACTGAATACAACCTAAAATCACTTTTTATTTTTTTTCCGTTTACAGTTATTTTTACATTCCCCCAGAATTTGTTAAAACTATAATCAATAACTTGTTTTTCTTCGTTTCCGATTTCAACAATAAATTTCATTTTTTGATTTTTAGTGATTACTATTTTGTGTGCGTTTGGATCTTCTGCTATTTCAAGAATTCGTCAACGCCAATAATCGGGGATTGGAACAAAGAACTAGCCACGAGAACAATACGAAGATCAGACAATACCCTTTCAATTAACTCATCAACCGAACATTACGCGTAGCCGCTGCTAGCTGTGGTTGTTTTAACGCTAAATCTTACGCTAAATCCAATCTAGATTCTTTACGGTAAGCTCACTTTCCACGTCACCTGTATGCAATGTTTCCTTGGGTTCAAAAAGTAAATTAAAAACTATTTCTCCATTTGTATGCGGCCGATGTTCAACGCCTTTTGGAACGATTAAAATTTCGCCCTCGTTCACTTTGATAGTTCGTCCGTCTCTAAAATCCATCAATAAAGTACCTTTGAATACCATAAAGAGTTCGTCTTCTTTTTCATGACTATGCCAAACAAAATCGTCCTTTAACTTACAGAGTTTTACGTACTGCCCGTTAAGTTCGCCGATGATGTGAGGTGTCCAATTTTTTTCAATCAATGAAAACTTTTCACTGATATTTATAGGATTGATTTCTTCCATTTTTTTGTGCATTTTTTTATAATCACCTCTAACTTATACATCCCACAAAATGATCCTTTGACGGGAAGTAGTTGTTGTATCGATTTCATAATTTGGGGTTCCTTCAAATATATCACGGAAATCCTCAAGTACTATGAATTATTCTCTAATATCTTTCTTATAATCCGGCATAAACCGTGTTATTGTTTGTTACACCGCATATTTCTTACGATATTCAATGGGCGACAGGTCTGTATATTTTTTAAAAACATTTCTAAAAGCATTCATATCATTGTAACCTGTTTCGTAAATGATTTCGTTTACTGTTTTTCGGTTTGTCTCCAGATGTTTCTTGGCAAACTCAACTTTTACTCTTTGTACATATTCCAGGATCGAGTTACTCGTATGTTTTTTAAACCGTCTTTCAAATGTTCTGCGTCCCACGCCAAACCTGGTGCAAATTTCATCAACAGTAAAAGATTCTGTCGGGTTGTTTTCTATAAATTCCTGAGCATCCAGAACAACCTGGTCACCGTGCCCTTTTTGTCCTATAAAAATCACAAACGGATTTTGACTCTTTCTTTGTATGTCAATTTCAAATATTTTTGAAGCAAGAATTGAAATTTCCCGGCCTAGATGCTTTTCAATAACATAAAGCAAAAGGTTCAAATAGGAAAATCCTCCACCACAGGTATAAATTCCTTTTTCATCTGTAATAATGATGTCGTCAATAATTTTTATGTCGGGAAACATGGCTTTAAACTCATTTTTCGCTGCCCAATGCACCGCACATTTTTTCTCTTCTAATAATCCTGTTGACGCTAAAAAAAAGGACCCGACACAAAGACAAACAATTTCTGCATTGCTTTGATATTGCGCGATTACCCATTCTTTGTATTCTTTATTCTTTGAAATTGCCTCAGGAAAATCTCCGCATAATAACGGAATTACAATGACGTCTGTTTTAGAAATTTCATGGATAGTTTTATCAGCCTGAATAGTATAAAGACCATTATTGAGGCTGGTTTTCTTTTCCAAGCCTACAATTTCCACTTTATAAAAAGCTGATTTCCCTTGATATTTCATAAATTCATTCACCCTTGAAAAAAGTTGATGACTGCTGTCAATACTTGTCAGTGTTGCATCATAAAGCGGCAAAATGGAGATGTGTTTCATCTTACAAATGTAAAGAAACGTCTTGTCGCAATCAACGGGTAATATTGTCGTATTTACCAAGTAGTGCTGTTCTATGATATAAATACCTTTAGGAGGATGAATGAATAACTAAAAAAGTAAAAAAATGAAATCAGTAGAAATTATTATGATTCCTGTAAAGGATAGACAAAAAGCAAAAGAATTCTATTTGAAACTCGGTTTTCAGGTTGTTTTGGAAGCACCTGATCCGCATGGTGAAACGTGGATACAAATGGGTTTACCGAATAGCAATACTACTATTTCGCTTGCAGGTTTTCAGGGTATTATTTGCGAAACCGACAACATTGAAAAAGAAATGGAAGAGTTGAAAGCAAAAGGAATTGAGGTCGGAAAAATTGATGATACGCCCTGGGGAAAATTTGCCTGGCTAAAGGATTTGGATGGAAACAGTTTGTGTCTTCATCAGAAGTAATAGGTCTTTGTCAGCGATGTTAAATTTTTGAAGTTCGTTTAACAAAAAAAGCGTCCCACATGTGGGACGCTTTTTTAATTATTTCTATCTCCCCTTTTCCCGATAATCAGCTGTGGCTGATATTCGAACTGACAGGGAATCAAAATTATTTACCAGCTCTTTTACGCTCGTTCTCTTTCAGGAAGATTTTACGGATACGTAAGTTTTCAGGTGTTACTTCTACGTACTCATCTCCCTGGATGTATTCCAAACACTCTTCCAAAGAGAAGATTTTTGCCGGTGCCAAACGAACTTTCTCGTCTGCTCCTGATGAACGCATGTTAGACATTTTCTTTGTCTTAGTTACGTTTACACACAAATCTCCTGCACGTGAGTTTTCACCGATTACCTGACCTTCGTAAATATTCTCATTAGGATTAATGAAGAATTTACCACGATCCTGCAAGTTGTTCAATGAGAACGGAATAGATGTTCCTTGCTCCAATGAGATCATAGATCCGTTTTGACGTCCCGGAATATCACCTCTGTATGGTTGATATTCTAAGAAACGGTGAGTCATAATTGCTTCACCTGCAGTTTGCGTCAACAAGTAGTTACGTAAACCAATGATTCCACGTGATGGGATTTGGAATTGAATGATCATACGAGCTCCTTTCGGTTCCATATTGGTCATTTCACCTTTGCGTTTTGTAACGGCCTCAACAGCTGTTCCTGAAAACTCTTCCGGTAAATCAATTGTCAATTCCTCAACCGGCTCACATTTAACACCATCAATTTCTTTGATAATTACCTGTGGCTGACCCACTTGTAATTCGTATCCTTCACGACGCATTGTTTCGATCAATACTGACAAGTGCAATACACCACGACCAGCAACGATCCATTTGTCTGCTTTATCCGTATCGGAAACACGCATTGCCAGGTTTTTCTCCAACTCTTTTTGCAAACGCTCCTGGATGTGACGGGAAGTTACTTTCTTCCCTTCTTTCCCGAAGAACGGTGAATCGTTGATAGAGAACAACATGTTCATTGTCGGCTCATCAATCTTGATAGATGCCAATGGCTCCGGATTATCAATATCACAGATAACATCACCAATTTCGAATCCTTCGATCCCTGTAACCGCACAAATATCTCCGGCAACAACCGAATCTACTTTACGACGCTCAGTTCCGTCAAAAACGAACAATTCTTTCACACGGTGTTTCTCTTGAGTACCATCGCGTTTTGCCAAAATGATCGGTTGATTTTCTTTCAATTCTCCACGGTGTAAACGACCGATTGCGATACGTCCAACGTATGTAGAGAAATCCAAAGATGTCACCAACATTTGAGTATTTCCTTCTTCGATAGGACGAGGCGGGAAATAATCCAAAATTTGGTCCAATAAATCTGTAATATCTTTTTTCGGCTGTTTCCAGTCTGTCGACATCCAACCGTTTTTAGCAGAACCGTAGATAGTTGGGAATTCCAACTGCTCCTCGTTTGCGTCCAATTCGAACATCAGATCGAATACTTTCTCATGTACTTCATCGGGAGTACAGTTGTCTTTGTCCACTTTGTTGATTACCAACAATGGTTTAAGACCCATTGACAATGCTTTCCCTAATACGAAACGTGTTTGCGGCATCGGGCCTTCAAAAGCATCCACCAACAAACAAACTCCATCTGCCATGTTCAATACACGCTCTACCTCACCACCAAAATCGGCGTGTCCGGGAGTGTCAATAATATTGATCTTTGTTCCTTTGTAAGAAACGGAAACGTTTTTAGATACGATGGTGATTCCACGCTCACGCTCCAAATCGTTACTGTCCATGATCAAATCTCCCGTAGGACGATCACGTTCATTAATTACATTTCCTGCCTCAATCATTTTGTCAACCAATGTTGTTTTACCGTGGTCAACGTGTGCAATAATTGCGATGTTTCTAATTTCCATTCTATTAATTATAAATTCTTTAATTATCAATTATCAAGTGAGATTCTCTAGAGTCACTCACTTGATAATTAAATCCTTGATAATTGCTAATTCTTATTTGCTGTAACTTGAATCAAATCTGCGTCCGCCACCTGAGCTTCTGCGTTCTCCGCCACCTGATGAGCGACGTTCTGAAGAACCTCCTGATGCGGAACCATAAGATTTGTTTCCTCCGGAGAATCCACCACCGGATGAACGACGGTCGCTGCTTCTGCGTTCGCTTCCTCCTGCTTCAGATGATTTACCGTAGCTTGAGCTTCCTCCACGGAAACCTCCACCACCTGATGAACGACGATCTCCGCCTCCACCTGATGAACGATCACGGTCTCCAAAAGAACGACGTTCTCCACCACCACTGCTTCTGCGATCAGAACCTTCTTTCTTCTGAGTAATTTCAACGCTTACGCTATTTCCTTCGTAATCTGCTCCATTTACTTTTGATAAAATCGCTGCTTCATCTGTTTTGTCAGCTTCAAAGAATGAGAAGTTCGGCATCACATCGATACGACCGATAGAACCACTGTTCAATCCTGTTGAATCACAGATCACACGCAATAAACCACCCGGGTTTAATCCGTCGCGTTTTCCAAGGCTTACAAAGAAACGAGTTCTGTTTGCGCTATCGCCACGATCTGCTCTTGGAGCACGTTCGCTTCTTTCACCTCTATCGCTTTTTTCAAAACGGTCCTTGCGGTCAAAACGATCGTTTCCGCCTCTTTCTTTGCGATCTTCACGATCACCTCTTCCAGCGCTTACATTCAAATCACCTGCACGATCGTAGTATTCAATAAAACGATTGAATTCAGCAGAAATGAATTTTTTGATCACTTCTTCTTTAGACAACTCTTCAAAATCTGCCATGATTGCAGGCAAGAATGGAGCGATATCATTTTCTTTCACTTCAATTTCTTTCACTTTGGAAATCAATTTGTTCAATTGGATTCCACAGATCTCTGAAGCTTCAGGAATCAATGCAGCTGTAAACGTAGTACGAATCTGACGCTCAATTGCTTTGATTTTAAAGTTCTCACGTGTATTGATCAATACCAATGATTTACCCTGACGACCAGCACGAGCTGTACGACCTGAACGGTGCGTATAATTCTCGATATCATCCGGTAAGTTGTAATTGATAACGTGTGTAATATTGTCTACGTCAATTCCACGGGCAGCAACATCTGTTGCAACCAACAACTGGATTGAACGCTCACGGAAACGGTCCATCACACGGTCACGCATTGCCTGAGATAAATCTCCATGCAATGGTTCAGCGCTGTATCCTTCTTTTGCCAATTTCTCAGCAACGGTAGCCGTTTCATTACGTGTTCTACAGAAAACCAATCCGAAGATATCCGGACTAGCGTCAATTAATCTTTTCAATGCATCGTAACGATCGCGTTCTTTTACTGTGTAGTAAATGTGCTCGATGTTTTCGTTACTTTGGTTTTTGTGGCCCATGGCAACTTCCAAAGGATCTGTCATGTAATTTTTAGCAATCGCTGCCACTTCTTTTGGCATTGTTGCGGAAAATAACCACACATTCTTTGTATCCGGGGTAGCATTCAAAATTGCGTCAATGTCTTCTTTGAAGCCCATATTCAGCATTTCATCTGCTTCGTCAAGCACTACTGTTTCAACTGTTTTCAAGTTGATTGCTTTACGATTGATCAAATCAACCAAACGCCCAGGCGTTGCTACAACGATCGTTGCACCACGCTTAATATCACTCATTTGTTTGCGGATATCCGTACCACCGTAAACGGCAACTACTTTAATCTGACGATCAAACTGAGCAAATGCTTCTAAGTCTTTGGAGATTTGTAAACACAATTCACGCGTTGGAGCGATGATTAAACCTTGTGTTTCAGTGGGGCGGTCTGTTACCTTGTGAATTAACGGTAAGCCGAATGCGGCTGTTTTCCCTGTCCCTGTTTGTGCGAGTCCGACAAAATCGCTTTCATCATTTAGTAAGTGCGGAATGGCACTTTGTTGGATCGGAGTTGGTTCTGCAAAACCCATTGCTTCTATCGACTGCAGAACCTCAACTCTTAACCCGAGTTCTTTAAAGGTCATAAAATAAATCTAAAATTTTGTGCAAAGGTAGAACCTTTTTTTGGATGTTTGTTAATAAAGTTGCAACTAATTGTTAATTAATGGTTTTGATGCCTGAGATTATCAATTATTACTGATTTAATTATCAAGAGATAAATACGCTGTTCTTCAACATATTCAGCACTTTCGTTCATGCTTTTGAATTCAAACATTAGTTCCTATCTTCAATTTCTCATCAATAGCAGCTGTTAAGCAAACGGGACACAAACAATCGGTACTATTTTCCATGGGCATGATCATAGGAAGTTCCGCACACCAGCAGCCATCGGTATAACAGGAAAATGATTTGTTACACTTCACGCATTTTTTGTGTTTCTCCAATGCCGGTGCGTGGTAATCCCCATCCAGGGAAAGTTTCAGTTCGGAGAGATGTGTCATTTCATCTAGCTGAGTGAGGTTATATTTCTCCAGTTTAATTGGAGCACGATAACCCGGGCCATTTAGTATCATCGTGTGGTATTCTCCCTGTTCGCCGCAAAGATCCAAACCGTTTTCTTTTCCCTGGCCCGTGAATTGTTCAATCAGCTCCCGATCGATTCTTTTTCCGGCAAAATGCTCATCGAGCCACGGCTTTTTAATCATAGTCAGGACAACTTCAAACTTAAATTGAAGCAGCAATTCCAGGACTTCTCCCCGATTCTTCTGCCATAATGGGACAAAAGTGTTCATTCCAACAGCTTTTGCCCTTTCGGTAATCCAGTTTGAATTTCCGTGTACTTCTGATATATCGCCGGAAACTGCAGTGGAAATTCCCAATTGATCTTTCAGTTTTTTCAATTGAAGCTCATAGTTCTCCTCAAAAGGTTCCTGGATTTCAAGAAGGATGTGCGTAATGCCCAAAGATTTGGATTGCAGTTCCATCCATTCCTTCGGATGTGCTCTGAATTCCGTTGATTTTGAATGAAAGGTCACCAAAGCAATGATCTCAAGGCCTTTTTCTTTTGCAAGCTGCAAAGCCAGGTTACAGTCTTTTCCTCCCGACCACAATACGATTGCTTTCTCTTTCATTGGTTCGAAGTTAGGGAAAAGCACTCACAATAGAAATTTTCACCACAACGCTTACACAGTAGCTACAGCGAAGGCGCAAAGGCCACAAGGCACACGAGGATTTGTTTTTAGGATGTGTGGATTAAAAGTTCGACCGTAAAGGCCACAAAAGCATATGAGGATTATTGGAAAACCGTCCGGAAATTTAGAGAACACACTGATTTAACTACCCACACAGCACCTGATTAAATCATTTCTTTGTGTACTTCGTGCGCTTTGTGGTGAAAAGAGGATTCTTATCGGATAACGAGTTTCGAGCGCTCTAATAATTGATCTCCGGAATGAATTTCCACAAGGTAAATTCCTGCAGGCTGATCCAGTAACAAATCTGAACTGTAGTAGGTTGTTTTACCGGATTTTGCAATAGCATCCAGGTTAGTTAAGAATACTACCTGTCCAAGTTCATTTCTAATGATCACAGAAGCTGCATCATCCGAAGTGTTGGAGAAATCGATGTGTACTTTATTTTCTGCAGCCGGATTCGGGAACATTCTGAACTGGAAATCAGTAAGAGGAATGAATTTTAAAGCCAACTCATTACGGGTTCCGTCGAAATCTGTCTGACTGAGCTTATAATAAGTGGAAACGGATGTGTTTTTAGTATCCAGGAAAGAATAGGTCTTTGCTTGCTGGGCAGTTCCCGCTCCTTTTACTTTGGTCAACTCTTTCCAGTTTACTCCGTCGGTACTGGTTTCCAGGGAGAAGTAGTCATTTCGATATTCTGCTTCTACCGCCCAGTTCAATAAGTTTCCGTTGTCTTTCTTCTCGCCTTCAAAGAACAGGAAATCCACAGGCAATACGGAAACCAGGTTGTTGCAGTGAATCTGCTGGTAAGGAATTCCAGGGCCTTCAATAATAATATCAATAGCGTTACACTGCATGGTTGCAACAGTTGCATTTGTGCAACTAACATACGGCGCACTATATCCATAAGCCGTTCCGTTGTGTGGAATAGCCGGATTGGTAGTTGTTGTAGCATTACCGGTTCCACCGTTCAAAGGCAAAGAATAAGCTCCGTTTATTTGATTATTGACACAATAGATCAAAGCCTGCATAGTGTATAAGGAACTCGCGTTTGGACCTGTGATGCTGATATTGTAATCAAAATTGACGTTGTAATTGTATCCCCACTGGCAATTGTTTGTACTGACAGCAATATTTTTAGGAGTAATGGTAACGTTTACAGTGTACCCGGCGCCAGACACAACCGTACATTGCGCATTGGATTTTGATATACAAGTAATGAGGAATAGCAAGCTTAGGATAGCTACTTTAATGAGAGCAAATCTCTTACGCATGGTTTCAAGTTATAATATTCGGCAAATATACAGTACTATGCATGCATTGGATTTTAAATTCGACAAACCAACTAATAGTAACGTTTAATCCGGTTATTGTATCAACCAAAAAATTCACCCGGGTATTTATTGATACAAAATCAGGAAGTAAGAGCTTAAATCTCAATTCGCTAAAAAAAATAATTTAGAGATATCCTATCATACATTGGCGTCTCAAGCTCATTTAACACTGATCGGATTTTAACATTTTGGGGAAATAAGCTTCTCGAAAACAGTCCGTGCAAGAATGATTTTGATGAAAAGAGTTGCCTGAAGGCGTTTACTTTTACCAGTACTACCCGGAAGGTATCGAAGATCCCAAGAGCATTAAACAAGGATTCCTGCATATACTCCGCTAATGATTTTTGCAATTTTTAAGAATACGAATTGAACAAATCTGATGTGAAAGACTTTTGGATGCATTACATTTATCAGAATTCCAATTCTTATGAAAACGATATCAGTTGCTCTGCTTGCTTTTCTCTTCTTGTTTGGGTCCCAATCCTGCAAAAAGAAAATTGCCGGGCTGGAATACAAGGAACGCGGTTCTATCATTGAGTACAGTAACAACGGTCACATACCGGAAAGTGAAATTGCCGGGAAAATTGGATTTTCTACGGAGAATGTTATTGAGCACGGTGTTACTTATTATTCCATTACTTACCGGACTGTTTTCCAGGGAAAGCAGATTGATTCACGCGGTTTGCTCCTGGTACCGGACGAAGTAGACAGCGCTTATTTCATCACGTATTTTCACGGAACACATATTCCGGTGAACCTCAGTGCTTTCTACCAATCGAAAATGGAAACTCCTTCCAATTATGACGGCGGTGATGACGATTTTCTCGAAACACGCAGCATTGCACTTGCATGGGCTTCGGCGGGTTACGTAGTCTTTATGCCGGATTACATTGGTTTTGGGATCACGAAAGACCAGGAACATCCTTACCTGGCTTACGATGAATTATTCAAATCCAACATCGACGGGATTTTAGCTGCCAAGGAATTCATTTCACAGAAAGGCCTTGCTTATGATAATCGGTTATTTCTTACCGGTTGGTCGCAGGGAGGCGGCGCCTGTTTATCTGCACACAAATACATCCAGGAACAATACGCTTCCGAGTTTACGATTGTAGCGAGTTCAGGACTTGCCGGACCTTATAATTTCAGAGGTTTTATTGACGACATTCTTTCCAAAAAAGACGAGGAATTGAACATCAACGGTATCTTTTCCTGGGGACTCTACAGTTTGAACAAGTTCAGTTCGGAATTGAGGCGCCCAACCGATCAATTATATGCTTACCCGGTTTACGATCAAAACGCCGCGATCTTTACTCCGTCAAATATTCCTTCTCAAACCATGCGGGAATATTTCCTGAGTCATATCATCGACGGATCTGACGTTGCCATGAACCAGGTTATCAATCGGAATACGTTCAGCAGCGGCTGGACACCTGTGGGAAAAGTATTTTTGCATCACGGAGATGCAGACCAGGTTGTCTATTATTTCAATTCAACGGATGCATTCAGCGGATTAGGTGCAGCCGGAGGAAACGTCACACTCTATACATATCCCGGCGGAACTCACACTTCTGAAGTTCCGAATTACATGGCAAATACACTAAACGATTTCAACGATTTAAAATAGCATCATGAAGAACCTGATCCTTGTATTGCTTCTTTTAGTGGTTGGAATTCCTCCAATTTCGGCACAAAATACCCTGCGCCCGAACATGTATTATCAAAACATGCATTATTACAATGCTGCAGCTGGTATTGAAGACACTATTTCACGCATGTCATTCAGTGCTTACGCAAAGTACAAATACGTCCCTGCGAATTACGATGGATATGACGATGACAATGTTTGGGTAAAACCAGTCAATTTGTATTTCAACCACATTTATAACATTGACAAGAAGAATTCCGTCAACATGTCTTACATTTATGATGGTTATTCATTCTACAACCGAAATATCATTTACCTGGGCTACAGCCGAACTTTCCGCTGGAAGAAATCAAACAGGCTGAGTCTTGGCGGTCGTGCTGTTGTTAACTTCAATTCCATTAACTGGGACAAATTGGGACAAATAACCGATCCTCCGTCTTCAAGGTTCAAAGTCAACGCGGATTTGGATGCGGGAATTCAGTACCAATACAGAGGGTTAACAGTTGGTGCTTCCGTAAAGAACCTCTTCGCCAGTTCGGTAAAAACAACCGGACTTGACCTCATCAAAGATCAGCGCGAAATTTATGGGAACCTTTCTTACAATTTCAAGTTATTCAAACAAAAGGTGGAATTGGCCCCATTCCTCCTGTATTACAGTGAACGTAATTTCAACCTGGATGCAGGACTCAGCCTCGGACTTTACCAAAAGGTAAATGTATCATACGCTATCCGGGTATTTGAATTGCGGAATATCTTTACCATCCGCGGGAACATCCTGAAACGCTTCCAGGTTGGTGCTTCCTTTGATTATTCCATTCTTTACAGCGATTACAATGTAGATTTTCTGCTTGCTTATCGTTTTTAAGTGCATGAATAAAAGCATGTATTTTGAATTACTTTGTGATTCTTATAACAAAGCAGATTGATTCCGGCTATTTTCATTTAAGATCATTTTTTTCTGAACAAAATGCATTTTTTCCTGAACGTGGAATGATTATCTTTCCCAAAGATTAGCAATTCAAAAGCGTCAGCTCCATTTTTGTTTCTTCCTTGTTTCCAAACTAACGGATTTAATAACAGAAAGTTGAGAAGCATTTATTTAGATTACCTGTCCAAAACCAAGTATTCCGGCGAAAAACTTTTACCGCTGTCCAACCTTTTGTACCAATTTTCGTCTCTAACCTGTAAACACCCGGTACTATGAAGCTAATCCTCATCATTTGTTCACTTTGTTTTTCTGTTTCCTGGACTTTGGCCCAAACCTGGGGTGCCAGTACTTTTAGCCAGACCACTAACGAAGCGGCGGACATTGAATTAAACAACCTGAATGAATCCTATGTTGCGGGTTATTTCTCCGGACAAACTTCTTTTGGCCCTTCCAGTTCACTTTCATCCACACAGGGAAATACAGATGCATATGTAGCGAAGTATGCTGCTTCAGGTGCCGTAATCTGGGTCAAACAATTCGGTGGGCTAGCTGCCGACAGGGCAATCGATTTAGCAGTTGGGCCTGATCAGAACATTGTTTTAACCGGACAATTCTTTGGAAGTGTCACTTTTGGTGCAACAACACTTGTTTCCAATGCCAATTCAAAAGACATTTTCATCGTAAAGCTGGATCCTGCAGGAAATGTATTGTGGGCCAGAAAAGAAGGCGGAAGTTCTCCTGACAATCCTTACAAACTTACTGTAGACCACGCGAACAATATTATTTTAACAGGTGAATACCAGGGAACTGCAACTATCGGAGCAAATAATTTTACCAGTAACAATGGTTCTTTCGACTTATTCATAGCGAAATACACTTCCGGTGGAACTCCGGTTTGGTCATTGAGCGGCTCTGCCGATCTGGATGACCGCGGATTATCTGTTGCCGTAGATGCATCGGATAATATTTTCTTCACCGGACAGTTTTCCAATACCCTCACTTTTGCAAGCAATACTTATGTCAATAACGGAATAAACGTCGGATTTCTTTGTAAAATGAATCCTGCCGGGCAAGTTCAGTTCCTGCATTTAATGAAAGCAGGTTACGTACTCCCATACGATGTGGAAGTAAACGGAAACAACGAACCTATTGTGGCGGGCGATTTCCTGGGAAATATGCTTTACTACGACCAAAATGGAAGCAATAGTATCCAAAACCCTTACGACAAACAAATTTTCATTCTGAAAACGAGTAATACCGGTCAATATATTTGGAACAACACCCTTGGTTCACAAAACGAACTTTCTGCCCGGACACTTTCCATTGACCCGGGAAACAACATATTTGTAACCGGTTATTTCAAGTGCGACCTTTCTCAAATACAGGACAGCAGTGAAACTATATTCAATTCTGTTGGTTTCAGAGATCCTTACCTCTTAAAGGTTTCGAATAGCGGTTCCAGAACTTACATCAAGCAATTCGGAAGTAAACTGGATGATGAAGGAAAAGGAGTTGCCGTGAGACAAATGGACAAACCACTTCTTTGTGGAAGTTATACTTCAGATTTAAACTTCGTTCCCGGAACAGCTACTTTCGGCGCTGACAATTACACCTTAAACCCGTTTTATGGAATGGAACCTTATCATGTTTTCCTGATTGGAGATCAAAGTCGAAATTCCTTTTTAACGAACCATGTAAACAGCACTTATGCGAACTATAATTACTACGCTGTTTCGGGTTCCGATTCACTGGCAGGATTTATCCATGCGGAAGAAGCTGCGAATTACGTAACAGTTATCGGAGATACGGTCCATTTTTGTACCAGTGCGAATTTATACTATCAAACATTGACTTTTCCGCATTTCGGACCGGATTATACCAGCACCTGGTATGATGGAACTCAAACAACCATTAATACGATTACAACAACCGGACCTTACTGGGTAGAGCACGAGCGCAACGATGAGTGCTACATGGACAGAGATTCGATCTACGCAATCCAGGAACCTATTCCCACCCTTCCTCTGCTGACAGATAATGTAGGTGTAAACGTGAACCATGCCGGTCCCAATTACAACAATTATCATTTCTGTTATCCGGACAGTGCGATCCTCAATTTTAGCGGTTTACAACCTGGATCTTCATTGGTTACCATCGGAAATATTGTTTCATTTAACGGAGTTGGACCACATGTGCTCAACCAGGAATTTCAGTATTTCGTACAGGTCACAAACCAGTATTGTATCAATATCGGAGATTTTACTTTTCAGCATGATTTTGCGGATCCGCCCGATAGTATTTCACTTTCCATTGCCATGAATACGCCTAATCCTTCAGGGGACTCGATCGTAATTTGTCAGGGCATGGCGGTTGAATTTCATGGCATAGACCTGATCGTCAACCCGGGAGCAAACTTTTATCCTTCTGTGTATCCTCCTATCGATACGGTAATCTGGCACATTAACGGTGGACAGTATATTAATTACGACACGGCGGCAACCGTTTTCAGTCCCGGATCAAGCGGCTGGTACACGGTAGACATCCAGGTAGTGAAAGGATTCGACAATATCTGTGGTACGGACACAACCATTTATACCGCTACCAGGCAATTTTATGTCACTGTCAATCCGAATCCAAGCTGGGGAACAACAATTACGGGAGCAAACCTGCTTTGTCCGGGTGAATCCAGTTATTTAGTCGCCACCAATCCGAATCCGGAACTGCACTGGTCGGGCTCCAATATTTTGTGGAATAACGGTTCAGACAGTATAGAAGTCAATGCTCCCGGCTGGTACAATTACACCGGAATCCTGGCGGATTCGGTAACCGGCTGTAGTTCATTCATCGTATTCAACCATTATGTGGGCGTGAAAGTTGCTCCGAACATTACATCTGCTTCCGGAGAAGCGGTGATTTGTCCTTTTGATTCTTTATTGATGTCGGTTCCGAATGTATTTACTTCTTATATCTGGTTTGCACCGAACGGAGATACTTTGTCCACCACATCCCAATGTTACACAGACGAAATTGGAAGTTATGTTTGTAATGTGACCGATGCAGACGGGTGTGTCCTCAGTACGCCGCCTTTTGAAGTGTTTGAATACTCAACGCCTTCCATATCCGTGGTACCAAGTGCCATGATCTGTACCAATGAACTGGTAGACATACAAATAAGTTATTCCGGAAATGCAACTTTCCAATGGAATACCGGCTCCACAAGTGATCACATCACAACCAATGCGCCGGGAATATACATTGTGCAGGTCACGCAATGCGGAATAACAGTCGCTGATACTGTGGAGATCATCAACGGTTCATTCACGGCTTCTATTTCCGTAAGTGATTCCGTATTGTGTTATGGCGATACGGCCCTATTCACAGGATCTTATCCAGGTGGGAGTTACGAATGGAACAGCGGACCTGTTACCGGAAATTCATACAGCACTGTTGCGGCAGGAACTTATTCGGCTTTGGTGACCAACAGTTTTGGCTGTACTTACCAAACGAATGCTATTTCTATCACCAATGTTCCGGGAAGTGCCCCGCCTATCATTGCTTCTCAAACCATTTGTCCGGGAGATAATGCTACGCTCAACAGTAGTGTTGGCGCAATTGTCTGGTATTCGATGGATACAACACTGCTTTTCACCGGAACAAGTGTCAGTTTGACCAATGTGCAGCAAGACACGAGTTTCCTGATTTCTTACACTGCTCCAAACAGCATTTGCGGCTTTAGCTATTCGCAGGTTTCCGTTATTCTTTCGGTTCCGCCAAGCACTGCAACGATCCTTGGTGATTCGAATTTATGCATCAATGAAGATGGTGTGTTCTCAGTCAATACAACAGATGACGTGGAATGGTTTTCAAATGGAGTTTCCCTGGGAACAACTAACCCGATCACTATTCCGTTTGCGACCCTGAATGCCAATAATGTCTTCTCTGTCGAATTCTCGAATGCCTGTTTCACAACGGTTCAGATAGATAGTGTTTCAATTATTTCCCCGGCTGTTCTGCAGCTTGCAGATGACACCCTGAATATTTGTTTCTTTGATTCGGAAACGGCAGCTCTGTTAAACAGCAACCTGACTTCTGTAACGTGGTCGGGGACTTTCGGGACGATCATTGATGATGAGTTGACGGTATACGGAAACACGACCTACACCCCAATTACGGTAACAGCAATCGATCAATACGGTTGTCAGACCCAATCGGCGATTCTGATCGTGAATACTTCCATTTACAACCTTACAACGACTGTAAACTTCCCGAATTATTGTCCGGGAACGAGTGGGAATATCTTTACAACCTCCACTTCAGACAGCATCTTGTGGATCACTCCATTTGGAAATTCATCGAATAATCCGCTTTCGTTTACCCTGAGTCAGCAAAACTCCGGAAACTTCTACCTGAGAACCTGGGACGATATGGGTTGTGTTTACATCGATACGGTCTTTATTCCTTTATCACCGGTACCAAACTTAAACATCCTGCCGGATACGGTTTTCTGCGTGAACGACATTTACACCTTCCACTTCCCGAATGATGGAAATACTTATTATTGGACGACTTACGGAAACAACAACAGCATTCCAATTAGTTTCAACCAGCAATTGATCTTAAATGTGGTAACGCCTGCAGGTTGCGTTGGCTCCGATACCATGCTGGTTAATGCAGTGGATTGTGACAATGATCTTCCGAATATCATTACTCCAAACGGGGACGGAATAAACGATTTCTTCATTATTGACGATGCTTATTCCCAATTAGGAAATACGATCATTATCATTAACCGTTGGGGAAACAGAATGTTTGACGCAAGTCCGTATTTAAATGACTGGGGCGGCGAAGGCGTTTCTGATGGAGTTTATTTCTATATGTACTATCCGAACGGAATAGAAGAACCGAACAATGTGAAACAAGGCTTTATTCATGTTTTCCACGGAAATAATTAGAAGAAGGCTATTTCCATTAAAGGCATGCGAAAAATTACCGTGGACGGAGAAATTTTTCTTTGGAAGATCAGTGCGGGGGAATTTCACATTGAATCTCCTGATCAAGATGATAGCGAGGAATAAATGGGAGGCAGATTAGATTTCATTATCAAAACAGAATTCGCGTTTTAACGAACCTGATCGAGCTCAAATTTAGAAACAGAGTTCGAGAATTCTCGAACTTAAAGATGTTTGCACACTTCTGAGAAGAAGTTAAATTCTAAAGATGTATTCTCCTTTGTTTATCCAAAACTGGTTTTCCAGAAAAGAATCTATTGGCTTCTTAAGAATGAATTTATTCCGTGTAGGGGAAAATTCAAAAGTTACAGTATCCGTTATTTCTATTTTCGAGGGAACGCTGGTATTGCCCATTTCACTTTGAAATTTCGTTTCAAGGATAAGCTGTTTCCTGTTCATTTCCAGTTCCCGTATTTCTACCCATTTCTCAAACGCATGAATCTTGTCCACATCCATGAAACTAGCCATTTTTGAATAGGTGAATAATTCTGAAAAATGTTTTTTTTCTACCCGGACCAGGCTCATTGTTCTTGTTAAAGCTCCTGTTCCCGAACCGATATTCGAATAAATAAACCAGGCGTTCTTATAATTATAAACTACTTTTTCCTGGTTGTAAAAATCGATTTCCCGGAAGGTCCGAATGGAATCCAAAACAACAAACTTATCCGGATACAATTTCACCAAACGGATCAGGTTGTCTACCCGACCAAAACCCTGGGCAATATAAAGTCCCGGTTCTTTGAGTTTTACTACATGAATACTGTCCACAGGAATTTGATCCCATTTAGCTAACGAATCTTTCACCTGGTTCATATCAATCAGGGAAGAACTGATTCCCTTAGAATTTTGTGGATTCGAACAAGAATAGATGATTCCTAAAATCAAAGGAAATAAGCCGATTTTATTCATAGTCTAAAGTATAAATCAAAGCACCTTCCATGTAAGTTTCGGTTCTGATTTTCTTTCCGTACTCATCAAAATAATCCCATTCTCCCTGTTTCAGATCATCGTAACTGATCCACACATTAATCGGTCCGTCATTGACAATTAATTCAGGTGATCCGTTATGTGCGTGAACCATTTGAGCGTACTCACCGGAAGCCTTAATTTTTCCGTTTGAATAATAATAGTTCCAAATTCCCGCTTTCACCGATAGGATTTTAGCGTAGCCGTATGGAACATATTTCTTATTCCAGGGAGAATAATCGGCATAACAATCCTTGCATTTCACCGAATCTACCCGCTTGTAGTTTCCTTCTACCCGCAGGGTTCCATCATCATAAAAATCCTTGTAGAAACCATTGTACTGATTCGCAATAGAATCGTATTCAAAAGTAACTTTCATCTTGCCATTATCGGAATGATAAGTGGTTACTAAAGTGTTACTCTTTTGCCCGAAACAAGTTGAAAAGAAAAGAAGGAATAAGCCCGGAAGTATTTTCACTTTATTGTTTTTTGTAGTAATAAAAATAATCATTTACCGATTTGAGGTATATCCCGCTTTTTAATTCCACGAGTTCCATTGTAAATACAGGAAAGTCGGTCCTTTTAAAGTTCAGAGTGATTCTTTTTCCGGAAATTTCCCAGTTGCCTTCGCTAACTTGCGGATTGGAATTATCTAAGTTCGTTTGTATCAACTCAAAGCGATGAAATGCTTTCAATTTTATGTTGGCCTTAGTAATTTTCACCGGAAACTCAAAAACTCCGTCAGCTGATAGAGGACGACTCGTTGCATCAGCTGGTGTATTTACTGTTATATATTTCCCACGAATATTTTGTGAAAAGGATAGACTGATTTGACTTAAAAGAAAGAATAGAAATACGGTTTTTAAAAAGTGTTGGTTCATCACGAGTAATTTAGGGTTGTCTCCCAAACGGTGAATCATCATTTATATTTTGACTTCGAAATCAAAAATTCGTAATTATTTTTTACTTTAACTCAATGGAAAACAGAACCGGGCGCTATGAAAAAAGATATTCTCCGCATGGACGCGACGCATCGCGTCCCTATGTATTAAACCTGTTTTTCCTGATCTCACTAATCACATTGCTTGCAAATGACTTCGTTTTAAAATCAGAAGTGCCTTCATTTATCACCGGAAAACTATCCGACTTATCCGGATTGATTGTATTTGTTCTATTCTTTACTTTTCTAGTCGGAACTCAGTTTAAGAAATCCATTTTCATCATCACTGCTCCGATTTTTTGCTGGTGGAAATCCTCCATGAGCAGCGGGTTTATTCAGAATTGGAACGAATTGTTTCCATTTTACACACTTGAACGCACTGTCGATTACACTGATCTGTTTTGTCTGCTTGTTTTAATTCCGCTCTATTTTTATCAACCGAAGACCCTTTCTCTTCCGAAAAAGCAATGGCTTGCTGCACCGGTAATATTGCTGACAGTATTTGCTATCAGTGCAACTTCGAAAGCAAAAAACATCAGTGCCTATTCCTCCGACAATACCAAACGATATTTGATCCAGGAATCTTTTAAGCTCAAAAAAGTCACTTACACAGAGTTCCTGGAATATCTCGCACTCAGCAATATCAAAGTGGAGAAAAAGGAAAGTTCCACTCCTCCAATAAAACCGGTTGATTATCATTATTACGTTTTACGGAATTACGAGTTTGCTGACGACCTGAGAGTTGAATCAATGAACATCGCCGTTAGGGAAAAGAACGGAAACCTGAAATTAGTGATCCAGGATGTAACTCTGTTCAATCCACCCGAAGAAACAGAGAAAGCCGTCAAAGAGAGATTGATGGAAGTCTTTGAAGACTATTTTTCTATCGGGGAATAATCGTTTACTTTGTAGGAATGACAGCCATTGAAAAACTAGCTTTTGCCATTACCTCATTTGCAAAGATGAGTCCGGAGGAATTCGAAACCTCTCTTCCATTCTGGCAAGAGCGCAGTTTCAAAAAAGGAGAATCGTACAATGAACGTCACCAGATATGCAAGAACCTGGGATTTATTATCGACGGAACATTTCGTTCGTACATCATTGAAGAAAAAAGCGGCGAAGAAAAAAATGTCTTCCTCTACTCTTCGGAACAATTTGTGGTTTCCTTTAAAAGCTTCATCAACCAAATTCCATGTGATTATCATACCCAGTCATTGACCGATTCTACGATTTTATATATTAACATTGTCGATCTGCTTTCACTTTATCATAAATCGCATCCATGGGAACGTTTTGGAAGATTGCTTGCTCAGGAGGCATTTAATGTAGCGATGGAACGAAGCGAAAGTTTCCTCTTTAAAACCCCGGAAGAGCGTTATTTGGACCTGATTAAACATCATCCGAATATTTTCAATACGGTTCCTTTGTACCATATTTCATCTTATTTGGGAATCCAGGGACCTTCATTGAGCCGGATCCGGAAAAGGCTTTCTGGGAAGTAACCCAATCCCCCAACTTCGGAAATTTCAGAATTCTAGAATTCTAGTTTTAACGAACTCTGATTTGACGATTTTAACCCAGGTTAAAATTATTGTGATTGAAAGCGTGCAACTTTGTCCCATAAGAAACAACCATAGATTCTAAACAGAATTTAGGTACTAAATGAAAAGTCATGAAAACGCAAACAAAAACAATCGTACTGATCCACGGATTATTTGTAAACAACACAAGCTGGACAAACTGGAAAACCTATTTCGAAAATCAGGGTTACACCGTTCATATTCCTGCAAATCCGGGGCACCAGGGAAATCCTGCAGATCTTAGAAAAAATATTCGCCCCGAGTTAACCAAAGTTGGTTTTGAGGATGTGGTAAATAACATTGTGAAACTAATCGACTCTCTTCCCGAAAAACCAATTGTAATCGGACATTCACTGGCAGGATTGGTCGTACAGAAATTAATCGAACTGGACAAAGCTGTTGCCGGAGTAAGCATCGACGGAGCGCCTCCCAAAAATGTACTTGCTCCCTGGCAAACCATCAAAATGGTACTTCCGGTGGTGAATCCATTCAAAACGGGAACTCCTTATATGGGAACCAAAGAATGGTACCACAAAGCATTCTTTAACAACTATACAAAAAGTGAAAGTGATGCATTCTACAACGAGATTGCAGTTCCTGAAAGCCGCAAAATTGCCTGGGACTCTTTATTGAAGCCATTTGCGAAAGTTGACTTTCGGAAAGCACACAATCCGCTGCTTTTCATTGGCGGGGAAAATGATGCGATCTTTCCGGCAGCTTTCACAAAAAAGATTGCGGGTTCTTACAAAGACAAAAACAGCACCGTTGATTTCAAATCTTTTGCAGGAAGAAGCCACTTTATTGCAGGTGAGAAAGGTTGGGAAGAAGTTGCTGAATACACACTAAATTGGATTAAAAAGGTTCAATAGTTAAAATGTTCAAAAGGGTTCAAAATAAAAGAGTTCAAAAAGTTCGATGCTGATTAAACCATTGAACTTTTTGAACTCTTGAACCTTTTAAACTTTTTACTTTACTTCTTCGTAATCCACATCCTGGACATTGTTTTTGGGACCGGATTTGGAAATGGTAACTTTACCGAAATTCTTCATTTTCTCGTTACGTTCCTTCACAAATGCCTTTTCACGGGCCAGGTCTGCGCGTTCCTCGTCTAAGTTTCGTTTCGCGATCATTACACGTCCGAGGAAACGGAGCAAAACCAATGCCCCAAGGATGATCAGTATGGTTTTGAATAAACCCGATATGCTCGCTTCAACAATCATTCAATTATCAGGCTATTTAGATAAATGCATGTTTCTTTCCGAATAGATCTTCGTAAAGAACGGATCTTTCAGGTTCTTGATGAAACGGATTGCTTCACCGGTCGATTTCATTTCAGGCCCCAATTCTTTCTTTACTTCCGGGAATTTCTCGTAGGAGAACACCGGGATTTTGATCGCGTATCCTTCTCTTTTCGGATTGAATTTGAAATCCTTCACTTTCTTCTCACCAAGCATCACTTTCGTGGCGTAGTTCACATACGGTTCATCATACGCTTTTGCGATAAACGGAACTGTACGGGATGCCCGCGGATTTGCTTCGATTACGTATACTTTATCGTCTTTGATTGCAAACTGGATATTGATCAACCCAACAGTTTTCAATTCGATTGCAATTTTCTTCGTAATGTCTTCGATCTGCTGCATCACAAAATCTCCCAGGTTATATGGAGGAAGAACTGCGTAAGAATCACCTGAGTGAATTCCCGCAGGTTCAATATGCTGCATCACACCAATGATGTAAACATCTTTCCCGTCACAAATCGCATCTGCTTCTGCTTCGATTGCTCCACCCAGGAAGTGATCCAACAAGATCTGATTGCTTCCCATTTCGTTGATGATATCCACCACGTGGTGCTCCAATTCTTCTTTATTGATGACGATCTTCATTTTCTGACCACCCAATACATAAGACGGACGAACCAATAATGGGAAACCAAGATCATTTGATAATTCGATTGCCTGTTCTGCACTTTCCACTACTCCATATTTCGGGAACGGGATGTTGTGCTGTTCCAATACTTTTGAGAATCGACCGCGGTCTTCGGCTAAATCCAGTGCATCAAAACTGGTTCCTAAAATCTTAATTCCGTAACGTTCCAATTTTCCGGCAAGCTTCAAAGCTGTTTGTCCGCCCAACTGAACGATCACACCTTCCGGCTTTTCGTGTTGGATGATGTCGTAAATATGTTCCCAGAAAACAGGCTCGAAATATAATTTATCGGCTGTATCGAAATCGGTAGAAACCGTTTCCGGGTTACAGTTGATCATGATCGTTTCATAACCACATTCTTTCGCGGCTAAAACTCCGTGTACACAAGAATAATCGAATTCGATTCCCTGGCCAATACGATTTGGACCTGAACCTAAAACAACTACTTTTTTCTTATCGCTGACGATACTTTCGTTCTCAAATTCAAATGTGGAGTAGTAATACGGTGTCTGTGCATCAAATTCTGCCGCACATGTATCAACCAGTTTGAACACCCGCTTAATTCCCATTTCAGAACGCTTGTTGTGCACTTCTGATTCCAGGCAGCGTAATAAATGTGCTATCTGACGATCGGCATATCCTTTTTGTTTCGCTTCGAACATCAATTCTTTCGGCATATTACCTAAATGGAATTTCTCTACGCGGCGCTCCAATTTGATCAGGTCCTCGATTTGTTTCAGGAACCAGGTATCGATGCGTGTTTTTTCAAAGATCGTTTTGAATGGAATTCCCAGTTTGATAGCATCATAAACATGGAACAAACGGTTCCAGCTAGGATTCTCCAATGAATGAAGAATGGCATCCTGATTCGTCAATTCTTTTCCGTCGGCACCCAAACCGTTCCTGTCAATTTCCAATGACTGACACGCTTTTTGCAATGCTTCCTGGAACGAACGTCCGATTCCCATTACTTCGCCTACCGATTTCATCTGAAGTCCGAGACGGCGATCAGCCCCAGGGAATTTATTGAAGTTCCAACGAGGTATTTTCACAATCACATAATCCAATGTCGGCTCAAATAAAGCGGAAGTTGTTTTTGTAATTTGATTGCTCAATTCATCCAGGTGGTAGCCAATTGCCAGTTTCGCAGCAATTTTCGCGATCGGATAACCGGTTGCTTTTGATGCCAAAGCAGAAGAACGCGATACACGCGGGTTGATCTCAATGGCAATAATATCTTCGTGCTCATCCGGTGAAACAGCAAACTGTACGTTACATCCTCCGGCAAAATTCCCGATAGAACGCATCATTTTGATTGCCATATCGCGCATTTTTTGGAATGTTGTATCGGATAAAGTCATAGCCGGCGCTACCGTAATGGAGTCTCCGGTGTGAATTCCGATCGGGTCAAAGTTCTCAATGGAACAAATAATGACCACGTTGTCGTTTGCGTCACGTAACAACTCCAATTCGTATTCTTTCCAGCCAATTAAGGCTTTATCGATCATTACTTCGTGGATTGGGGACAATTGAAGTCCGCGCTCCAGCAATCCGTCAAATTCTTTCGGATCATGCACAATAGATGCTCCCGAACCTCCTAATGTATAAGAAGGACGGATACAAAGCGGGAATCCAAAATCCTGAGCAATTTCTTTTCCTTCGAGGAATGATTTTGCAGTTGCCTGCCGGGCCATTCCCACATCAATTTTGCCCATCAATTCGCGGAAAGCTTCCCGGTTCTCTGTAATTTCGATAGCAGCGATGTCAACACCGATGATTTTAACACCATAATCTTCCCAGATTCCCATCTCGTCGCATTTGATTGCGAGATTCAAACCTGTTTGACCTCCCATAGTAGGTAGTACTGCATCGATCTTGTGATTTTTCAGAATTTCGATGATACTTTCCGGTTCAAGCGGCTGCAAATAAACGTTGTCAGCAACAACTTTATCTGTCATGATCGTAGCCGGATTCGAGTTGATCAATGTTACTTCAATACCTTCTTCCCTAAGGGAACGAGCGGCTTGAGAACCTGAGTAATCGAATTCACATGCTTGACCAATAACGATGGGACCTGAACCGATGATTAGTACGGACTTAATGGAATTGTTTTTCGGCATTATGCGCTTTTTAAGAGTTCAATTTGTAATTTTTGTATCAAATCTTTGCAACACGGTAAATGGCTCTACCTATACTACAAATTGAGCGCAAATTTACAGAATTAAATTCGGAATCTTACAAAACCGATTTTGTTTTTTACGGAGTTATTAACAGGGCTTCGACTCCGCTCAGCCGCCTGTTAATTTCCAAATCGGAACCAAATTATTTTAAACACTTCACACTAAGGAGGCTGAGCGAAGTCGAAGTCACCTATTTTTTATACATATTTGTAGGAAACAAAATCTAAATCATGACGATACGCACTTTCTGGCATTTGATTTTAAAAACACTCGGTTTGTGGTTATTCATAAACGGCTTGATTTCTTTACCCGGATTAATTTATGCTGTGATAGAATCTTTCTCCAATGGGTACTCACAATCTTTTGCCTTCGTAGAATTTTCCTATTTGATCCTGGCAATTACATTTTATATTCTTGTCCTTCAATTCCTGATCCTGCGGTCTCAGTGGACTATTGATCTGTTAAAACTGGAAAGAGGAATTGAACAGACACAGATTGACCTGACAATTCCGTTCAGCAAGTTATTGCGAATAGTAATTATTTTGATTGGTGGGATTCTTTTTATAAAAGCAATTCCCAAGCTGGTGGAACTTGTATACTTGTTCATTAAAGGAGAATTAATGTTTAGTGAAAGTCCGTACACTGTAAACATCATTATAAATGCAGCTCAGGCTGTTTTAGGTTTCCTGATCATGACAAACAGCGATATCGTTCAACGCTATATTAATAAGAAGATCGGTGAAGCGGAAACGAAGCAGCTGGATAATGAGGAGTTCTAGATAATTGCGGATTCCCTTCCCTACTGATCATAACAGATTCTAATTCTGGATAATCTTTGTTTGATCGAAGTACTTTTTCGCCTGCATTTTTTTGAGCAGTAAATCCAGTTGCAGCTGATCACTTACATTCAGCAAAATAATTGGTCTTTTCTTCTTGTCAAAAAAAGCGTAGACAGTATTTGGGGCCAATTTCACTTTGGATAATTCCGGGAAGATCTTCTTTAATTCTTTGAAGTTTGTTTCGTTATTACGGTCATTGATAATGAGTTGTGTCTGATCACTTGTTTTGATTCTTTCCAGCGCAATCGGATCTAAAATCGGAGATGAAAACCAGGAACTGGTCATCTGAAAATAAGTTCCGACGGTATTCATTATTCCATCAATTTCAATCCCTCCCTCTGCATCGTTGTAAATAGCAACACGGTTCATCAAAATTCCGTAATCTGTCACTGAATTGGGGAATGTGCTTGCAAAGAGATCAATTGCCTTATCTACAAACGCTTTATCGATTTGCTTATTCGCTGCTATGTATTCTTCCACGATCGGATACAATGCTTTTCCAAATCCATTGATATACTCATTGTCATACCACGGATTCGGATCCAATTCACCACTCAGGCTTTTGTAAGCCCAGCCATTTCCAAGCGCTGTTGCCAGGCCCTCATCAAAAAAATTATAGGCAAATGATTTATAAAGGGATTGATTTTCGGCAAACCACTGATCGATTTGATGCTCGACTCCTGCAGGTTGTTCATCGTACAATACGTGGCACATCTCATGCAAAACCACACCAATTCTTCCCACATGATCTGTTTCGTCCGTCAAAACTCCGATACACAAACTATTTGCATGGGGTGTGGCCGTAGAACTTCCGGTAGCGCCCGGAATCGGATAGATTGCAACGGTAAAAGGCATTTCATTGAGCCAGCAGGAATTGTAAAAGCGATTGATTTTTGTAAATAATCCGGAACATTGGGCCGTATATTTCTCCAGGGCAATCCGTTGTTTATCCAGTTTCAATTCATAGTCATTCCAAATCAGGCGGTCGTAATAAACTTCGGCGGCATACATCAGTCGGATCAACTCCTGCAAATCACTATTGGGCAAAATACCAATAACCTTATCCCTAAATTCGTTGATGGAATTGGACTGAACGAGAGCAATCTCGAACAAATCATGGGTAGTTCTCGTATGCCGGCGATTTTCAGGGATTTGGTCTCTTTTGAATTGATAGTCCAGGCGAATCTGCAGAAAATCATTCTTTAGCTTTACAAACTCTTTATCGCCACTTGTTTTATCAACAATAAACTGTTGCAGCGTTTGGGACGTTCTGGTGTTATTTACAGCTGCCTGCAGGAAATTAAAGACGCAATACGGTTTACTTATTTTGAACTGAAAACCAATGGCGGTCTGAGAAAATGCTGTTTGAATAACCAGGAAAAGCCCCGCAAGGACAAGAAGTTTTTTCATTGGTGCGTTTTAATGAGTTAGTGTCGGGAATCTTCCAAAAGTGACACTAATTCATAAATTTCCTTTGTTACAAACGCACTTTTTGCAGATTTTGAGGAAGCCAAAAAACCAATGGTATAGTTTTTTGTTGACAAGATCATTCCGTTCCTGATCTCTCCCTGATTGTAATGAAATATCGGGTAGCTAAATTCGATCAGGTCGAAAGGATCACGCTTTAAGATTTTTTTAGCAGCAATACAAGTCTCTGTTTTCAAGACTTTAACTTTTACACTAGCTGCATTGTGAATGACTTCCCCATCTGAACTTTTTATCTTTCCAAAGAGATTATTTGTACTTGCAAACCCGTTTTGATTAATCGAGGAGCATGTTTTTACCAGATCGAAAAGAGAAGTCCTAAAATAGTACCTGGCGTATATTTCGCCATCTGCGCAATCCCTTTCATCTTCTGACACATTCAATTTTTGAAGGAATGTGGACCAGTCACTGCAGGAATAGTTATCGAAAGGATATTTGTACTCCAAAGACGGAGCCGACATCCTATAAAGCCTGGCAACCGTACTATCGTATTTTTTCTTGCTGTATTTTCCAATCCATGAAAAAGTGTCTGTCAATTTCACTCCTTTCTCAAGAGATAACAGTATTCCATACATTTTCATAGTCTGCAGGCGCTGACTGTAAACAGATAAGGATTGCGAATTTTGAGCATAAACCACATTCCCCGTTTTGTTGTCCAGAATAACCATGGCACCGGACTTTCGGGAGGTGTCTTTTCTGAAATAAACCTTCAGTTTCTGTGCAATCCTATTATCCAGGCAGGTAGTCACATTCAGGCTCAGTGTACTATCGTAATTCTTCACCTGAACAGGTAATTGATTCGCTAAAAAATGAATGACCGTCGAATCTTTGATTTGTATTCCATCTGAATAGTGGAAATGAACCTCCTTTTTTTGACTGCAGGAAGTGAAAATCCCTATCAGCAAAATGAAAGTTGTCAGCTTAAATATCCTTCGATTATTGGAGTTCATCATATCAACATTTTCTTAATAAGACCTACTCTTACGCTAAGCCAGAGTAAAACTAATGCATTTATTAGACAAACCTTAATATTTGTTAAATTCCTTATGAAAAACTTATTAAGAGTGATTTGTGGAACGATTTATTTGAGAACTCAACAGTCTTTCATAGTTTTTGTAAATAACTGGCATTATTTGCATTTGAAAATAGATACAGGAACATTATTTGCAGAATAATCTGCCTGGTGGAAATTTTTCTTAATAGAGACATCCTTTTAGTGTTTCAATTCTTTCTCTCATTTTCCATTTCTTCCATCAACATCTTTTCATTTTTCCATTCAATTATAACACAATATTATTCATCGGGGTCAAGGCAGGAGGAAGATCTGTTTCTCCCAACATTTCACGCAGGTCAATTTCTATTGTACGGCTGATCTGTGAGATCGGAACATCATTGGCACTTCCTTCAAAAGGATTTTCGGCGCTTTCGCCTACTTGCTCCAGGGAAGTAAAAACCCATGAAATCAGGACACTGAACGGGACGACCAGCCAAATCATATGCCCTTTCATAAATCCATCGATGTAGTCATTCAATTTTGAAAATTCAAAGAGCATTCCAAAAGGCAACAAAAAACAAAACAGGCGGATGAAGAATGTATTAATCGTAGCAAATTGTCTTGGATAAGGAAAATTCTTGATCCGTTCGCTTTTTCCCTGATTCTCAAAAAGTTCATTTAAAACTTTATTCATTTCAATGTATTGAAACTGGTCGATTTGATTGCTGTCCAACAATTCCCGCAGTAGTTTGGATTGTTTGGCAAGGAGCTGAGTTGCACGATTCTTAGTCTTCAAAAGTGCATCTAATTCCTCCTGGTCAATGTATTTGATCAATTCAGACTCAAGCGCCGTTTCCCGTTCCGGTACTTTATAGTATTTGCTGTATTCTTTGTTGTACGATTTGGAAGCAGTTTCCCAGATTCTTGGATCACGCATTTGGTAACGAAGCGCCGTCAGCCATGCAAAATGACGGTAAATCAATTCGGTGCTTTTTTCATCGTCCGGAACCATATTTTTGCTCATTGCTCCCCAGGACCTGCTGCTATTCACAATGGCACCCCAAATTTGTCGTGCTTCCCAGGTACGATTATAAGCCTGCGTATTTTTGAATCCGACAATGAAGGCGGTTGCGGTTCCCAGCAATGCAACAACCGTCCATGGAATAGCGATCCAATGGATGTGAAAGATTTGAAATAAGACTACGGGAACTACTCCAATCAGGAATAACCAAAAAATATTTCGGCGTGTCCAAATGATAAATTCTCCTATATGGTATGATTTTCCTGAATGCATGATTATTATTTTCGTGAGGTAAATTTGCTGATGATGATCCCGAGTAAAACTACGGTGTAGAAATGTCCCAGGATCCCTAAAATAGAGGCCACTAATTTCGTATTATGCGCTGTGGGAACAATATCTCCGAAACCGATACTCGTCATGGATACAGAACTGAAATAAACCAAATCCATATAGATGGATGCCGTATCCTTCATGTCCACCCCGTGAAAGGAATGCGGGTTGTGGTAAACGAAGAACTGCAATAAAAACACGCTGATCTCGATGAGCAAAAAATAGCCGCAGGCAGCTGCCGAAATAACATCCGAATCAATGTAGCTGGGCTTTACCAGGAACTTTACTACTTCGTAGAAAATAAAAATGAAAAACAGGACATAAACAATATTCAGCAGTTCGAAATAGAACCTCACATCCTTCACAAAGGAAATACCAATTGGAAAAAGGACCACCAGGATAAACAAAAGGTTCTTAATCCAGCTTTTCCATTTGTTCTTCCCCATAAAAAGACCTGTACAGGCTAAACCCAGCAAAAACATATTAATTGGCCAGATAATATCCCGGTAATTGGCATGATCGTTTATGAAAATCCCAATAAACAAATGCTGGAGCAATGCAATAAGCAATACTTCATATTTCCGTCTATCAAAAAATTCAAGTAGTTTCCCCATTTAAGTTCTCTTTTTTTCAAAGATACTTTTTCCACAACAATATCATGATCCATCTTCCCTTCAAAAACAGCACTTTGTTTTTAGTGAAATTGTAAATTCTGGACTGAAACAAGTACCTTTACCTCAAATTAGTATTTCCATGAAATTGGTTTTAAATCAGCATCAGATTGAGCAAAAGATCATGCGTTTAGCGCACGAGATTTTAGAGAACACATACGGAATTCCCGACCTGTTCATCGGTGGAATTGTTGGTAACGGAGAAACTTTTGCCCAGCAGATTACCGAGATCGTTCGGAAAAACAGTTCGCAGGAAGTGACTTACTTTAAGATCGAGCTGGACAAAGACCATCCGCTGGATTCAAAAATCCAATGTTCTATTGATCCGACCTTATTCCATGGAAAACTGGTCATTTTGGTTGATGATGTCATCAATTCCGGAACAACGATGCAGTATGGAGTACTAAAGATTTTGGAACAACCTGTGAGAAGTGTAAAAACAGTTGCATTGGTAGACCGGATGCACCGCAGATATCCTATCAAATGTGATTTTGTAGGAATGACTTTAACAACAACTTTGGGTGAACGTGTGGAGGTAATGCCTTCGAACGGTTCGCTGGAGGCTTTTTTGGTATAACCAAAAATGTTCAAATGTTGAAACGTTCAAAAGGTTCAATCTCCATTTTTGAACTCTTGAACTTTTGATCCCCGATAGCTATCGGGACTTTTAACCTTTCAAAATGAAACGAATAACAGAATCAGAAAGCAATCATCACGATTTGGACCAAATGTCGACCCGGAATTTATTGATCGGGATCAACGAAGAAGATCATACTGTTCCACTGGCTGTTGAGAAAGAAATTCCACAAATTGAAAAATTGGTAGATGCTTGTGTGGAACGTATGCAGCATGGCGGTCGTTTATTCTACATGGGAGCTGGTACAAGCGGTCGTTTGGGAATTGTAGATGCAAGCGAATGTCCGCCTACTTTCGGAGTTCCGCAGGGAATGGTGATCGGAATTATTGCCGGCGGAGATACCGCAATCCGTAAAGCAGTTGAATTTGCCGAAGACGATCGGGAACAAGGCTGGAAAGACCTGGAAGCTTTTGCTATTGTTGAAAACGACATTGTAGTTGGAATTGCTGCTTCAGGAACGACACCTTATGTATTGGGTGCTTTGGAAACTGCTAAGAAAAAAGGCATTCTGACCGGTGGAATCTCCTGTAATCCGCATTCACCCCTGAGTCAACTGGCAGATATTGCCATTACTCCTGTCGTAGGACCGGAATTCGTTACCGGAAGTACGCGTATGAAAAGTGGAACTGCTCAGAAACTGGTTTTAAATATGCTTTCAACAGCCATCATGATCCGTTTGGGAAGAGTGAAAGGAAACCGGATGGTAGATATGCAGCTATCGAATGAAAAATTGGTCGACCGCGGAACAAAAATGGTGATGGAAGCCACCGGACTGGAAGAAGAAAAAGCCAATGAATTGTTATTGAAGCACGGTTCGGTGCGGGCGGCAGTGGATGCATTTAATCAGTAAAAACAACTTTAAACATCTAAATCAACTTATGAGAATAATTCTTTTAATCGCTTCATTTACTCTCATTTCAATCTCTGCAAAAAGTGCATGGATTAATATCAATTCCGGTATAAATGACGAATTAACCAGCATTTCATTTTCTAATAGTTCAGGTGTTGGGTTCATTACAGGGAAAAAAGGAGTTTATATTTCTACCACAGGAGGAACCATAGCAGGAAGTTGGATAAGAGCTAATAATTATTTTAGTGCTGCAGACTCTGTCTGCTATAATCGAAGCCAATTTTCAGCTTCCATAGTTGCAACTTACTCGGGCGCCAATAAGTTTTTTTTCTGTGGAGAAGATACAGTGATGCACACAGCTGTAATCTTTGAATATAATCATTCAACAAGTAAACTGAAACAACTTTATACGGGACCTTCAAATAGTCGTCTAAACGATATAACCCAGAATCTTAATCATGAGGCATATGTCGTTGGAAATAATGGTCTTATTATTTCGTTTGAGCAGCAATTTCCAGTATTCAATATTATTTCAAACCCTTTTAACTATGAACTAAATTCTGCTTCCTATTATTACTCTAATAATTTATTGATAATCGGTGCTGGAGATTATATCATTCAGGCAGTTCTTAGTCCATTCGCTCCGGCTACATTTTCGCAAACTTATTTCCCTCAAAGGAATTTTCGCGATGTATTGGTGAACTCTTCAGGCTATTATGCAGCGGGAAAGAACTATTTACGGTCAGAAACAAATGGAACTTCCGAGCCTCATGCTTACTATTCAGATTCTTTGAATGCCAATTCATTAATGATTTATTCAGCAAGAACTTTTATTGGTACGGAAAATGGAATATACCGCTCTTACAATAATTCGGATATACTTGAACTTCAACCAACAACTTCCGGATATCATATTCTTGATATTAATTCCTATTGGAGCACCTTGTTCGCCTGCGGCAAAAATGGTGTAATTTTGTATACGGATGATATGGGTGGGGAACCGGAACCTTATGCCAAAATTGATTTTGATGGTAGCTGCCTGAATACTTCCCAGGCAATTACTTCCACAAAAGGAACAGTTTCATCATGTGTCAATTATGTAGACAATGTCTTAATTAATTCCAGTTGCTCAGGTTTCAATTTCACATTTACTAATACAGGAACATTTGAGATCAAACTGATTGTTTCCAATGGAAGTTATTCGAAGACCATTCTAAAAACAATCTCCATAACTTCCCTTCCGCAAATTGATTTACCGACAGTCATCACAGATACAATTTTGTGTAAATACGGTACGTTGGATATTTCACTCTCTAACACGGAGGATGGTTTCTATTATTCATTGCATAAAACTGGAGATACCTTGAACTACGGAAATTCTCCAATTAGCAGTGGCGGTAACTTGGATTTTCAATCAGCTAATTTAGACCAATCTGGAAACTATTACATACGAGTAAATAGTTCCATTACATCTTGTTATGCTGATTTCACGAATCAAATGAACATTGAAGTGGAAAGACCAGTTTCAAGAATCCATTTTGACATTATCAATGCCGAAGTAAATGAAGATGTTCATTTTTATCAGAAAGCATTAAATGCAACCCATTTTGAATGGCAATTCTCAAATAATCCTGCGCTTTCAATCTCTACCAACCCGAACCCGGTTAATTCTTTTGCAACTTCAGGATCTTCTAGTATTACATTGATTGCTGGTACGGATAATAACTGTTATGATACAACAAATATACGCGGTCCGTTTATCTATCAACCAAACGTAAATGACACTTCCTGGCTCTTATTAAACTCACGCTTTGGAACTTATTTCAATAGTACTACTAACGGAGAAGACATTATAAAAACTATCAAATCCAGATCAGGAGGCTATGTAATAATTGGGAATTATATGCACCGACAAGTAAACTCTCGAATTGGAGACTCCATAAGCTTACCCGGACTTGGTCAGTATGCAGCAAAATATAATGATTTCGGAATACTGAAATGGTGTATTAAAACAAAGACTATTAATCAATTAAACTTCGGATACGATATAATTACAGATATCACCGAAGATTCCCAAGGTAACCTGTTTATAACTGCAAACAATGCTTCTACCGGGTTTATTGATAATAAAGGTGACACCTTACTTGGCAATTGCAGTTTCCTGATTAAAATTGATTCATTAGGAAATACCATTTGGAGCAGATCCATGCCCTTAAACCAAGGTTCTTTTTTGAACGTGAATCACGACTACAACGATAATATTTATGCAACAATCGCTTTTGTACCAAGTTCCTCCTATTTTCCAGTAGAGCAGAACTCCCTTTTACTGAATGAATCTCCAGCAGATACAATCTCCCTTTCCGAAAGTATCAATTTTGACGTTTTTGATACGTACAAGATTGTCAAATTCAACAATCAAGGGATTAAATTATCTGATTTTATGTTTGAAGAAATCGGAGTGAACCCACATGTTTCGCCAAAGGTCGTGTTTGATAATCAGAATAATCTCTATCTATGGGGCAGTGAAGAAATATCAGGAATACTCCATGAGCCGGCAACCGGAGATACCATTGCACTTTTGGATACTGGTGGAGGTTACGGTGGAAGAATGTTTATAAGCAAGTTTGATGCAAATGGGAATTATATCTGGAAAGTTCAAGGGTATACTCAGAACATAGCAAACGACCGCACCGAAATATATGATCTTATTGCGGACGAGTCAGGGAATTTATACCTGACTGGTCAAAACAGCTTCAATTATTTAGCTCCTCAGTCCCCACAAGTTATTATTAATTCGGATAATAGTCATACTATCTTCTATGGAGGCAAGTATTTCTCAGCAAAGATAAACCCGGCTGGGATCACCCAATGGTTGAACGGAAATGTATCTAGTAACAACGGCATGGGTCTTGATGTCCTTTTGGATGGAGATACCCTTTACACTGTAGGTACTGCTCAAAATATGACCAGCGGAAACTATCATGAATTTTTGGGACAGAATAATCAAGTCGTTTCTTTCGTGCCAAGTTCAGGACATTATTTTGTAAATAAGTACACTAGTAACGGAGATATTCTTGCTGTTTACCTGAACGGGAATTCTAATCAGGTAAACGGACAATATATGAGCTCTAAAAGTTATCCCAATCTGATCAAACTGGACGACGGATACTTCTTGTTAAACAAATCCGTTAGTGTATATGGTTCCGGTCAATCTTTAGACTTTGGTTTTCCTTTATCGTACACAGGTGGTCCGCAAGACGGAACCCAGCTAAAAATCAAGTTGAATCAAGGTGTTGAGTTTTTACCTCACTACTTGACACATACTTACGACTCAATTTGTTTTGCAGGCTCTTATTCTCTTCCTAATGGAACGGAATTCAACAACCTCATTTACTCAACTATTTATGAAGACACACTTATTGCTGTAAACGGAATGGACAGCATTACGAGATACCATGTTTATGTGTATCCGGAAGATAATCATGTGATAATGATCAATGCCTGTAAAGGAGAAGACGTGATTCATACAAACGGAATGACTATTGTGAGTAACATTCAGCAGGATACTATATTAGAAATGACACAGCAAAACATTCATGGATGTGACAGCATTGTGAGCATTCATATTACTGTTACTGCTGTAAATCCGGTTGTAGTAAGGAACGGAAATCAACTAATAGCTCAAGATCCAACCGCCACTTATCAATGGGTCAATTGTATCACCAATTTTTCTCCTATTCCGGGGCAAACGGGAATTACATTTTCTCCAACAGTCAATGGGAATTATGCTGCAATTGTGATAAAAAACGGATGTATTGATACATCTGCCTGTTATTCATTCATTGATCTTGGTATTTATGAATTGGGTGAACAAACTTCCATTTCACCTAATCCAACAAAAAACTTTTCGGTTATCCGCTTTGGAAAAGTAATTGATTTAGCAGTTATTTCAGTTTATTCCAATGAAGGTAGAAAAATAATTGAATCCCCAGTTGAAGGAGTAAATAACTATGAATTGGATTTTTCCACCTTTGAAAAGGGAACTTATTTTGTTCGAATTGCATCCAAAAATGGGAACTCCACTTTTGTCGTTGTAAAAAACTAAACTTCGAAAGTTTATACCATATGAAACGATTGATTAAACATTCTGCTGATTTAAAATTCAATCGTCCGGAACCGCTGGTCGAAGACATTCCTGTGCTCGAATATTCCAGGAATATTGACCCGAAATATGCGGTTGAAGCATTATTGGAAGGAAATTACGTCCTGATTGCAGATCAGTTCAGCAGCGGGGTCGCTGTTTTAGAAGCCCTAAAGAAAACACTTTCAAAGAATGCCGGTACTGATTCTTTCCAGGCCCAACGCAATTACCGGGATACTTTCCGAAAATTGACCCGGCTTTTGCTCATAGAAATTGCCGATCACAAATTGCACGTTCGAAAAGCCCCAGAAATTGGCTGGATTAAAATCCTTTACCCGGAACTTCCCGATTTTTTCCTGCCTTTTACAGATGTACAAGGAATGAACAGTTCCTGGCAATGGTATGAGAAAGGAATTCGTATTCCCGGATTAAAGGAAACACTGCATCCGTTTTACGGAACGTATTTCCCCACGCGTTTTGAGCACATTGAATTGTTTGTGGATTATTTAAAGAAATATCCGGGCAAAAAAGACCGTGCCTTTGATATCGGGATTGGAAGTGGTGTTTTAAGTAAACTGTTTCAGAAATTTGATTTTCAAGAAATTAATGCTTCAGATGTTAATCCGAATGCCTTGATAGGAATGCTTTACGAGAACGAACCGGTAGACGATCAGTCGCGACTGATCGCTACGGTTACGAAAGGAAAAATCAACCTGTTTTTCGGCGATTTATTTGCAGGCTCGGGAATCAAATCAGATGTCATTGCTTTCAATCCGCCCTGGATTCCACTTCCCAAAGAAGTTTCGGGGATTGACCTGGCGATTTATTACGACAAAGACTTGTTTCCACGCTTTTTTGAAGAAGCTCACAAACATTTGAATCCGGAAGGACAACTCGTCATCCTTTTTTCAAATCTGGCCGGATTGATGGACTCCAAATTCATCCATCCGATAGAGAAAGAATTAAAAAGCGGAAAGCGTTTTCAGTTGGTCCGAAAAACTACAAAGAAAGTCGCAGCGGCTTCCTCCAAAACGAAACGTAAAGCTATCTGGCGGGATCAGGAATTGGTGGAATGCTGGGTATTGACTTCGACTCCGCTACGCTTATGCTGAAGCTTTAGCGTAAGCATTCAGTCAACTTTAGTTCAAATAGTTCAAAGGTTGAAAAAGTTCAAAACATTCGTAATTCGTAGTTGGGAATTCGTAATTTTGAAAAATGCAGATCAAAACAACCCTCAAACAATCCGAATTCGCCAAACTGACATTCATTTTACTTCTAAAAAGGCTCCAGGTACTTTTCTTGCTTTTAGCTGTAATTGGCTTGATCATCGGAGCACTAATTGCTGTGGTGTTTTTCCACAACAAAGATGCTTACATGCTCATTTTTGTCGCAATCGTATTCCTGGGATTATTTTCATTCAGTATTTTCAACAACGCAAAACGGCACTACCAGCACAATCCGCGCATTAGACAGGAAACTACTTACGATTTTTCTGATAGAGGTGTTTCGATAGCCAAAGAAGGATTTTCTTCGACCGTAAAATGGAATGAAATTATCCGCATCCGCAAAAGAGCAGGCTTGATCCTGATCTGGCAAAACAAACTGGTGGCAAACGTTATGTCAGCGAAGGATGTTAGCCCGGAACAATTAAACGGAATCAAAGACTTTACCCGGAGAAAGCAGATTCCGTCGAATCTTTGATCTATCCTCCACCCGTATTTACGCGGCCTTTCAAATCGTCTGCTCCGGTTCCTCTTCTGCGGGTTCCGGCAACACTTGTCTTTCCGAATTTGTAGGTAAAGCTTAAAGTTGCAACGCGTGTATCCCGTTTCACATCAAAGTATTCTTTGTAGTTAGTGAATGCCACATTTGCGCGGATGTTATTCGTGAAAAAGATATCCGTCCAGGCAAACTTGATGACTCCCCGGCTTTGCAAAATCTTCTTTTGAAGACCAATTCCCGTATGCCAAATCTCTTTGATGTGGTCAAAAGCATAAATTTCGGGCGTGTGATACGAAGCGTTCCATTCAATCGACCAGTTTTTCTTCAGTGTAAAAGTATTTATCGTACTCAAAATCAACACTCCTGAACCTCTGTTCTGCAGATTCGTTTCTGCCACACTTCCGGAGTAAAGTGCAACATAAGCATTGATATTATTGACACTATTCCACCATTTCGTTACCTGGACAGGAGCGGAAATATTCGCATACACCAAATCTGCCCGTTTCAGGTTGATATTGGTCTGCACGGTCACATTTTGGTTTTCTGTCAGTGGTGCAATCACTTCTGTAATGTTATCTTTCGTTGTGGCAATTCCAGCGTTTACAAACAACACATTTTTAAAGGAATATCCCAACTCGAAAGTATAAGTCGTTTGCGGCTTCAGAGTTGGATTTCCTTCTTTGTATGTCGACGGGTCCAGGTAAAACTTGAACGGATTCAACTGGTCATAACTCGGTCGGTCTATTCTTCTGTTCATGGATAACTCAAAATGGTGTTTTTCCGATGGATTGAAGCCCAGGTAAGCCGTTGGGAAAATCTGGAAATAACCGGTATCTGAAACAGAATTGCTGGTTCTTTGAATTCCTTTCACATGTGTATATTCTCCACGCGCTCCCAATTGCAAAGACCACTTTTTCCCTTCGTAATTCCAGGTAAGGTAACCAGCTCCAATGGTTTCCCGGTAAATATAATGATTGCTTTTCGTGGTATCGTAAACCGGCGCTCCGTTACTTCTGTCATAGAATTCCAAATCATTATCAGCAACCACATAACTCGATTTCAATCCTGCATCCAGGAAATTCTTCGCATTCAAAACCTGGTGAAGATCTACTTTCGCAGCATGAATCGCCAATTGTCCTTTCAGATCACCAGTGAGAATATACGGGTTTTGGATTGCAATTCCGTTCAGGTTATAATAGCTCGTGTTGAAGCGCTGATCATTCTTATTCCGATAGGTCGCATAATCCAGATCGGCAGTAATTTCTGAGCCTGCGGAATCCAAAACATGTTTGTAGTTTACATTTGCCGAACCGTTGAACCACTTTTCTTTGCGCTCATTCGTTGTCACAAAGCGGGAAGAATTGATATCCTGCTGCATTTGCACGTCCGATTTGTTGATTCCATCAATGCTATAGGCGTTGTTCATTCCGTTTACCACAAAGCTTAGCGTGTTCTTCTTGTTCAGTTGGAAATCCATTCCAAAACGTGCGCTGTGATTGGAAACCGGGAATTTCAGAAAATTATCCTGGATGTAAGCTCCTCTGAACGTATCCTGTTCGTAAAACCGTCGTTCCAGAACCAAATGGTTAAATCCTTCGCGATACGCATAATTGTACGACCCAAATATATTGATCTTCTTATTTCGATGATTCAGTGAAATTCCGGCCCCGGTTTTCGGGTAAATTCCTTGTCCGTAATTGACTGTTGCTGTTCCGTTTGTTCCCAATCGTGTGTCTTTCTTCAAGCGAATATTGATGATTGCAGAACCTGCAGCGTCGTATTTTGCAGACGGATTGCTGATCAATTCAATTTTGTCAATCGCTGAAGACGGAATTCCACGCAGGTAATTCGCTAAATCTGTTCCGGACATGGGTTGAGCCTTGCCGTCAATCTGCACAATGATCCCTCCTTTTCCGTTTAAACTGATATTATCAGTGGAACTGATACTCACTCCCGGCGATTTCTCCAGGATCTCAAAAGCCGACGACCCCGTTGCACTTAATGATTGCTCTACATTCAGTACCATCATCCCGGGTTTTCTTTCAATCATCGGTTTTGCAGCTGAAACAGTCACTTCTTCTACCTCTTTGGTTTTATTTTGAAACCCTAAATTCAAAGACGAAGCTTCCGAAATGCCCATAATTGAAGTTGAAAACTCCGTAAAGTTCTCATGCGTTACCCGTATAAAAACCGAATCTACCGGGATAATATCAGCCTCAAAACTTCCGTCTTTCTCAGAAACCGCCATCGACAAAAGTGTCGAATCGGTAGAATATACAAACAATACGGCATCTGCTACAACTTCGTTTTTGGGATCTGAAATGCGGCCTTTTATCCAAACTTTTTCCTGGGAAAAGGATTGAAAGGAAATGAGCAAACAAATGAGTAGTCCTGTTTTCATTGGGATTGATTTTAAACAAAGATTGTCTTATCGAACGGATCTGTTATTAGCTCTTTTTTCATTTGTGACCAACGTTTCAGAAACAAGTCGAACGGTTTTCTTTTCGGATGAAAGAAAAGTTTAAAGAGTTCAAAGGGTTCAAAGAGCTCAATAAATTAAGTTCCATATCTCTTATCAATAATCATTTTTGATTTTGCATTTTAATTTTGAATTATTTTATAACTACAACGCTTTAGCAATTAGCCCCTGTTTTTCAGGCAGAAAAAAGAAGTAATTTTAGATTTCAAAGAGAATTATGAGCAAGCTGAAGGGTGTTATTTTAGTAGGAGTTGGAGCAGCGAGCTATGGAATCCTGGCTACAATCGTAAAGTTTGCAAACAACTCAGGAGCTCACACCAGCGCATTGACTTTCTACCAGGCATTGGTTGGGGTTGTTTCACTTTTTATCCTGATGACAATCCAGTATAAAAAGCAGCCAGAACTGCCGAAACCTAAAGCGAAATCAAAACTAAAACTGCTTCTTTTCGGAATTTCGATGGGTTTGACCAGCTGCCTGTATTACATCTCTATCCAATATGTTTCTGTTTCAATCGGAATTATTTTATTGATGCAGTCTATTTGGATGAGCGTATTGTGGGAAATGATCCAACAAAGAAAACTGGCACATTGGAGTAAATTAGTCGGCAGTTTGGTTGTTTTGATCGGAACGGTTTTTGCCACTAACCTGATCCAGCAGGAGGTGAAACTTTCAGTGATAGGTTTACTTTATGGACTCGCTGCCGCTTTGTCTTACACCATCAGTCTGCATGCTTCCAATCACGTTGAAAAACAAATTCCCAGCATTACACGCAGTTTTTACCTCGTAACCGGCGGATTCTTAACTGTTGTGGCATTTTGGAATGTTCAAATCCCGCCAAACCTGGATTGGATGATCTTCCTGAAATTCGGAATTGTGCTGGGATTATTCGGAACAGTGATCCCTCCTATCTTGTTCACACGAGGAATTCCTCTGATCGGTTTGGGATTGGCAGGAATTTTAATCGCACTCGAAATACCGGTTTCGATCCTTTCTGCACATTTGGTGTTGAAAGAACAGATTTCAATCATGCAGTGGTTCGGAGTTTTCCTGATTATTGCGACTGTGGTTTTTATGAACAGCAGGAAGACAGAATGAGAATGAGGATTCGTTCTCTCATTCTGTTTTCTGTTTCTCATTCTGTTATCAATTCTCCCAGCCGCAGAGTTTCAATCCCAGTTTTTCGGCTTCTGAAACGGAAGTTTTTTTCACTTCGTGTTTGCAGTTATTGAGTCCGCGGCAATCCCGTTTGTAGTGGAATGCAACAGAATTGGGGGAATCGCAGATATAGACAGTTCCATCTCCTGAAGAGAAACAAAACGCAAGAGCAATCGCTAAGAGGAGTTTCATGTGAATAATTTGGTTTCGTAAGTAACAATTGTCGGTGAATATACTCAATCTGCTAATTTTCAGCGCTTTTTTTTGCATTTTTCAGAGGAAACCCTAAACGAATATCGTGCGTAACATACTTGGATTCGATTAACATTGTCCATACAGAAATCTTCCTATTCACTTATTTCAGGAGCAAAAGAAAGTAAGTCAATCTTCGAAATTCACTAACTTTGCCTCATGCGATTTGATATTCTTACCATTCTTCCGGAACTTTTAGAAGGACCTTTCAATGTTTCCATGATGAAACGTGCACAAGATCGCGGCCTTTTGGAAATTCACATTCACAATATCCGCGATTATTCGACAGACAAGCACAAGAATGTTGATGACTACCAATACGGCGGCGGAGCAGGAATGGTCATGGCTATCCAGCCGATTGTAACGATTATCGAAAAGCTCAAAGCTGAGCGCAGCTATGACGAAATCATCTACATGACTCCTGATGGCGAATTATTGGAGCAGCGTCACAGTAATTCCTGGAGTCTGAAAGAGAATATTATGATCCTTTGCGGACATTACAAAGGAGTAGACGAACGCATTCGTGAGCATTACATTACGAAAGAAATTTCGATCGGATCTTATGTTTTGACGGGCGGTGAATTGGCTGCTGCAGTTGTTGTTGACAGCATCGGTAGATTGATTCCAGGTGTTATGAACGATGAAACCTCTGCATTGACAGACAGTTTCCAGGATGATTTACTTTCTCCGCCGGTTTATACACGTCCGCCGGAATTTAACGGCTGGAAAGTCCCGGATGTTTTATTATCAGGTGACTTTGGGAAAATTGAGCAATGGAGAGAACAGCAGGCCATTGAACGAACCCGCATTCGCAGGCCTGATCTCTATAAAAAGTTTAGCGGAGAGGAATAATTACTTACTCTCTAAAACCCCGTTTTTCTTTGTCGTCTGTTTGATCGAACTTTGGATTTTTTCCAATCGCTCTTTCAAATTTATATCGTGTTTCTTTTTATTCACAAAGAATGGAATGTAGGTTTTCGCAAAGTCATAAGTCAAAACTCCTAACATAGCTGCGGAAATGAAATAAAACACCTGGAACTGCACATAGTGAATGATCAATCCTGAAAAAATTCCTCCTGCGAGGTAAGACCCCATGATTGCAGCCATCAATTTTGTTTTCTCAACAACCTGCACATTCATTCGGTATTTCTTCTTGGTAAGCATGGATAAATGCAGGGCCAAATCGGTGGTCAGTCCTGTTAAATGAGTTGTTTTCACCTGGAAATTGGAAATACTTGCCGTTAACCCGTTTTGAAGTCCCATGGAGAATAAAAGCACCGAAACCAGTATTTCTGTCTGAGTCAATGTTTCAGTGTAGAAAAACTGACCGTAAATTCCCACAAAAACAAAACACAGAATTTCAAGCACCATGGGGATACTGTGTGAAACAAAGGCATTCTTCTTCGTACTGTTAATGATCAGGTTATTTGATAAAAAACTACCTGAAAAAAACAGGAGAATCCAAAAAAGGACTACGAGCATCTGAAACCATTTCCCATCGGCAATTTCCTGCGCCAGGATGGCAAAATGACCTGTTAAATTCGACGTAAAGGAATAAAACAAAACCAATGATGCAACGTTCACCATACCGGCAATTATTGCTGTGAAAACTCCCAATCTCAGGTTGTCCTGAAATGTTCTGCTATTACTATATCTGCGAAGCATATTATTTTACTTATATTATTCTGTAAATCCGCTGTGGCGGATATCTATCGAAAGCAGTGCTTTCTCATATTTTTTTAAGTGTAATCTTCACAATTCCGCGTGCGTGCACATCGGTATCAAAATGAAGAACCAATTCGTTTTTCTTTAATGATTCAACAGAATAAACCTCTGTCGTTCCATCGTTATTGAGTAAAGTCAGGATTCGTCCCCTGTCTTTAAGCCGCCATTTTGCCTGGTGCTCTTTCCCGCATCGTTCGTGCAGCTTGATGCTGTAATTCCTTTTGAAAGTCCAGTTTTCAAACTCATGAATGACTAAATGATTGGCAATGTCTACGCGTTCATCTGCGTCAATTTCCTGCTTTACCTTTTCATCCACATTATTTCTGTCATACACCCATGAAACCTCCTTCCACTCTCCCACGATCGCAACCTCAGGATAAGCGGCATGACTGAATACATAGTAGCCGAAAGAACTCAGGGTGAGCACTGCAACAAAGGCCGATATGACTAATTTCCGTTTCATATTAATGCGGTAACATATGTTTGATTGGATTTATTGGAATATTGATTGGTATCCCAGGCAATCAACTGTTTCTTGATCTTTGACTTGTGAAGGAATGGAATAACGTCCATGCTTTTCTTGTGAGACCAATCGAAGTTTAATTCATACGGGATAACGATTCGGTCAATCTTATTGGTTTCTGTAAATTGTTCGAATGAACTTTGGGTGAAGCCGCTGAAAAAGACAATATGGACTGATGCTACTTTTGCACCCAGTTCCTTTTCCATTTCCCCCAACTTTTGAAGGTATTCCTTTCCGGCCATTTCAATTTTCAAATCGCTTTGATCAAAAAAGAGCAAGTCCGAAATAGAATTGGAAAGATAGATTCCATGCACCAGGAGTACATTGATAGAATCCTCTGCCTGAAATTGAAGTAATGCTTTAAGCGGTTCCAATGAAGAAACTTTAAAGTCTGTCGGTATCAAAATTGTTGTTGCCATCTCTATTTGTTTTGAACAAAGTTAGAGCTGCACCTTAAGGATGAGATAAGAAGGGGATTAGAACGGGATTAGAATTTTAGTTTTAACTTTTCTTTAGGTTTTATAAGGAATAACAAGACTAACCAAAGTACCTTTTTCTTCTTCAGAATAGACAATGATCTTTCCTTTGTGCTGGCGCATAATGTTCCTGGTTAGCGGTAGTCCAATTCCGTATCCCTCAAAAGAAGTTGTATTGGAGGCTCTGAAAAAAGGATCGTAAATATGACTCAAATCCTGCGGAGGAATCCCGATTCCAAGATCCTGAACATGAATGGAGATATGTTCTTTGGTATGTGTGAGGTAAATCTTTACTTCTTCATTTTCCGAATATTTACTTGCATTCAATAGCACATTCGACAAGGCTAATTGTAATAGCTGTGAATTCCCCTTTATTTCCAGCGCATCCAGATTTTCCGGAAGACATCCAAAATCGAATCGGATCTTATTACCGGGGATAATCCGGTTGACAGTTTCTATTGTTTCAAAGATCAGTTCATCGACCCGCAGGTTCTCGATGGTCATCTTCTTCCCGTCGAAACCTGTTTGAGCCAGGAACAACAAAGCCTTTGTCTTTTTATTCAATTTCTCTGCCTGTTCCAGAATATGACTCAATGCTGTCTTATAATCTTCGGAACTTCTTTCTTTACTCAGCATTAAATCCGCCTGCCCAATAATACTTGTTAAAGGCGTATTTAATTCGTGAGAGGCATTGCTAATAAAGTTGTTCTGGGTTTCAAAACTCGTCTCAAGTCGATCAAGCATATTGTTCATTGTCTGAATCAACTCGCCCAATTCGTCGCCTTCCTGTTTATTTTCAATTCTAAAATTCAGGTTTTCAGTTCCAATTGTATGAACGCTGGTACTAAGATCAGTAATTGGTTTAATTAATCGCTTTGAAAGCCACAATGAAACCATGATGATCAAAAGTACCGCGGAGAAGAACATCGAAATAAGCAATCCTCCCAGGTAATTTTTATACTTCGTATAATACATGTTCTTTGCAGAAGTATAAACGACATAACTTTTCCCCTGCTTTGAAACATAAAGTTTCCCGTATTTCAATAAATTTCCGTTCCGCTCCTGGCTATATTTTTGCTCAATAACTCGGTGAATAAAGTTCGAATCTTCCAGCACATGCTTCGTACTCAAAATGGGAATTCTACGTTCGTTTAGTTCTACAACGGTGCTTCTTTCCTCCGGTAATTTCTCCAGGTATTCCTGTTTGAACTCTTTCACGAATTCTTTATCCCCCCGGTGGTCCAATTCAATCCGTATAGTAGTATTTGTCCGCGTTTTAAGTCGGTCGTAAAAATCGTTGAACACATAATTGGATGATAGTACATAAACAAAAGCACTAAAAATTAGTACCAACACAGCGAATGTGGTACTCAACAACCAAATGATCCGAACACGAATTTTCATTCTTCTTCACGCATTACATAACCCATTCCAATAACGGTATGAATCAATTTCGAACCGCCAAACTGTATCAATTTCTTCCGCAGGTAATTCACATAAACATCTACCACATTTGTACCCGATTCAAAATCTATCCCCCAAACCTCTTCCAGGATATCCATTCGGGAAAACACTTTGCGCGGACTCATAATAAACAATAACAGCAATCTGTATTCTGTCGATGTGAGAGTAATTAAGTTTCCATTTCGGGTCACCGTTTTTCGATCATCATTAATGACCAGATCATCAAAATGAAAGAGTGTTGTATTATTGGTTGCCTGATTTTCAATTCTTCTTAGCAGTGAACGGACACGCGCATTCAATTCGATAAACTTAAATGGTTTTGGCAAATAATCGTCTGCACCAGAGTCTAGTCCGAGCGCAACATTTTCAGGAGTTCCAAGAGCTGTAAGCATTAGAATTGGAATCTGGCTTGTTTCTCGGATCTTTGAACAAACCTGGATACCATTCAATCCCGGAAGCATAATATCTAAAATGATCAAATCCGGATTCCAAAAATGAAATTCATCCAGGCCTTTTAATCCGGTATTGGCAATTTTCGTGTCGAAGTTCTCCTCTGTTAATCCTTTCTGAACCAATGAACTAATTTGTGGATCGTCTTCGATAATCAATATTTTTTTCACAGAAAATGGATTGAGTGATAAAATTAAGAAAAAAGAGCAGATGGAAAACACACCAAACTCAAAACAATAATCAACTAAAAAACAAACACTTAACCCCGAATCTGTTCACAAATTAGTAAACAAGTAAATTATCGAATTTTAAAATTTATTTTTTTTAAAATTTGCTTGATCCATGAGATATTTTTCATTAACTTAATTAAGAAAGAACTTTTATTCACTTAATTTACAATGCATTATGCCAGCATCTAAACCTCAGGATTATTCACCAAAACACATCTCTATTTCGCTTACGGGACGAGCTCTTGCTCACCCATGCAGAGTTAAAATGATTGAGTTGCTTATCAAGTATCCTAATTTGACAAATAGTGAATTAACTCAAATTCTTCACTTATCAAAATCAGCTGTGCATGTTCATCTCAAGAAATTATGGGATGCAGGATTGATTAATGTCAGCTATTTTCCACATTCACTTGGCATTGAAATCACCGATGAACAAATCCGCAATTACAGAAAGCTGGAAAAACTTTTCAAATTTGAAACCAGAAAAACCTATCATTTAAGTCATCTGGAGTAACTTTGCCAAAAATTTATCACATGCAAATTGATCCAAAAATCATCGAGGCGCTCAAAGCAGGAAAGATTATTCTTTACCCTTCCGATACTATTTGGGGAATTGGTTGCGATGCCACCAATGAAGAAGCTTGCACAAGAATCCTGGAGATCAAAGAACGACCTGCATCCAAAAGTTTTATTCTTCTAGCAGACAGTTTTCAAATGATTGAAAAATATATTCCGGAATTTCCGGAGGTTTGTTATGATCTGGTCGATTTATCAGATAAACCATTGACAATCATTTATCCGAATGCGCAAGGTTTAGCTCCGGGAGTTCTTGCCGAGGATGGTTCTGTGGGAATCAGACTGACGAAAGATCCGATCTGTCTGGCATTGATAAGAAGTATTCGCAAACCGCTTGTTTCTACTTCGGCAAATATATCCGGACAGCCATTTCCTGCCAACTTTAGTAGTATCGACCCGAAAATCAAAGAACGAGTTGATGGAATTTTAGAATTACGAACACACGAACAACTTTCAACACCTTCGCAGGTAATCAAAATCGGATTAGACAGTTCCATACAAGTTATCAGGAGCTGATTGTTCTAAATTCAGTAACTTTGCAACCGCATGCAAACAGAAAATTTCGCCCACAAACTCAAACACCCTGTCTTTAAGGTTGTTTCTCAGATCATTTCCGAAAAAGGCTTGGAAGCTTATGTGATTGGCGGATTTGTACGCGACCTTTTGCTGGAAAGACCTTCCAAAGACATCGACATTGTTGTTGTTGGAAATGGAATGGAATTGGCCCAGGCAGCTGGAGAAAAACTGCGTGTTAAGAAAGTCAATCTGTTTAAGAATTTTGGAACCGCTCAGTTCAACTATAAAGATTTGGACGTAGAATTCGTTGGTGCACGGAAAGAATCCTACCAGCGGGATTCACGGAAACCAATCGTAGAAGATGGTACTTTGAGTGATGATCAAAAAAGACGCGACTTTACCATTAATGCACTTGCTCTTGATCTAAGGGAGGAAACGTTTGGAAATCTGATCGACCCGTTCAACGGATTAGCCGATCTGGAAAAAGGAATTCTTAAAACTCCACTTGATCCGGACACCACTTATTCGGATGATCCCTTGCGCATGATGCGGGCAATTCGCTTTGCCACACAATTGGATTTCCAGATCGAGATGAATAGCCTGAAATCAATCCTTAAAAATGCATCCCGGCTTGATATTATTTCAAAGGAGCGCATTATGGACGAACTGAATAAAATCATTGGGGCTGAAAAACCGTCTCGTGGATTTGAACTTTTGAATTCTACCAAACTATTGCATCAATTCTTTCCGGAGATGATTGCCCTCCACGGGGTGGAAACAAGAGATGGAAAAAGCCACAAAGACAATTTCTATCATACCCTGGAAGTTTTAGATAATGTAGCGCTTCATTCCGACAATTTATGGCTGCGTTGGGGAGCTATTTTACACGATATTGCCAAACCACCTACCAAGCGATTTGACACACAAGTCGGCTGGACATTTCACGGGCATGAAGAACTTGGAGCACGGATGGTTCCTAAGATCTTTACCCGACTTCGACTTCCACTGGACGCCAAGATGAAATATGTTCAAAAACTGGTTCGACTTCACTTAAGGCCAATTTCTCTGGTAAAAAGCAACGTTACGGATTCGGCAGTCAGACGTTTGCTCTTTGAAGCAGGCGATGATATTGATGATCTGATGACGCTGTGCAATGCGGACATCACTTCCAAAAATGAGTTTAAGGTAAAGAAGTATAAAAAGAATTTTGAATTAGTTGTTGAGAAATTGAAAGCTGTGGAAGAAAAAGATCATGTGCGAAATTTCCAACCTCCTATTTCGGGTGAATTGATCATGTCGACCTTCAATCTTCAACCTTGTGGTGAAATCGGAACCATTAAAAACCGGATAAAAGAAGCTATTCTTGAAGGAGAGATTCCTAATGATTTTGAAATGGCAAAGAATTTGATGCTCAAAATCGGAGAAGAGCTAGGTTTGAAAGTTCAAAAAGATCAATAAAGTTCAACGTTCCGATAACCATCGAGATTTAATTTGAACCTTTTAAACCTTTTGAACGTTTGAACACCTCAAACTTTTCAATTAACACTATCTTTGTAAAAAAAATGACTGCATGGGTGCGCTAAAATTTCGCGTGTTATTAGATTCTGAAAAAGATCAGGAAATATTCAGAGATATTCTCATTGACGAAAATGAGAACTTCGAATCTTTCTATCGAACGATCTTAAACTCTTTCAACTTTGAAGGTCAGGAGATTGGTTCATTCTTTATTTCAAATGATGAATGGGACAAAGGTCACGAGATCAGCCTGATGGATATGAGTTATTCGGATGAAGATCCGGAGATCACAAGCGTGATGTCTGAAGCAAAGCTGGTCGATTACATGGAGGCATCCGATCAAAAGATCATCCTGGTTTATGACTTTTTGAGAATGTGGATCTTTTTGATCGAGTTGCAGGAACGCACCGAAGAAATCATAGATAAAGCCAAAATTGCATTAGCAGTTGGAGTTGCTCCCCCGGAAGACTCCAAAATGGTTCAGGATGATGCGTTTTTTGGAGAAGAAGAGGATGATGAAAATGAATTTGATGAAGATTTCGGAGACGGTTACGACGATGAAGACTTGTCAGGTTATGAAGAATACGAATATTAAAAACCAATTGAAAATGTATAATTGACAATTGATAAGTTAGATCTTTGCATTTAGTCAAAATCTGGCTCTCTTTTCAATTTTCCATTTTGAATTCTCAATTTAATGAGATGAGCGAAGAAAAAAAATACGGCGATCCGATCGGAACAGCCATCAAAGAATACGCAGATAAAAGACGACCTGAAGACATCATTGTTTCCTCAGATATTTGCGAAGACGACATTATTCCATTGGAAGTGCTTTTCAGAAAACACGAAGAAATGCCTCCAATTGAGCAAAAAGCACTTTCGCTGGCACGCGGACATGTATTGGATGTTGGGGCCGGGGCCGGAATTCACGCAACTTACCTGCAGGATTTAGGATTCAAAGTCGACTGTATCGATATTTCTGAAGGAGCCGTTGAGTATTTAAAAAGCAACGACCTGAATGCCGAGCGAATTAATTTCTTTTCCTTAAAAGATCGCAAATACGATACAATCCTCATGTTAATGAATGGAATTGGGATTGCGGGAAAATTATCCAACCTGGAGACAACACTTGAACATGCAAAATCGCTTTTAAATCCGGGTGGAAAGATCCTTTGTGATTCTTCAGACATCCATTCCCTTTATGAGGATGAAGACGGAGCTCTTTGGGTAGATCTGAACACGGAATACTATGGGAATTTCCGCTTTCAAATGAAATACAAAAAGCAAAAAGGACCTTGGTTCGACTGGCTTTACGTAGATTTTGACAACCTATTCCAAGCCTCTAAAAACGTTGGCTTAAAGGCAATTCGTGTTTTGGAGGAAGACGATCATTATTTAGCAGAACTCACACTCGACAAATAGCATGATGCGTTTTCTGACATGGATCTTTTTATTCATTTCCTCTTTTGTCTTCGGACAGAACAATTCCCTGCTCTATCAGGTGAAAGGAAAAGACAAGAAGGTTTCTTACCTCTTTGGAACGATCCATATGATTCCGGATTCCCTGTATTATTTTCCGGGAAAACTGGACAAGATCATTTCAAAGTCAGATGAAGTCATCCTTGAAATAGCAAACCTTTCAGACCAGAGTGCTGCAATGAAACTCATGATACTCGAATCAGGTTCCTGTTTTGATATTTTTACACCGGAACAAAAAGATTCTGTGTTGAATTGGGGAGCAGACCTATTAAGTATTAAGCCTGAACAATTTGAAAAACTGTTCGAAAAAAGAAAACCATTCATCTTGATGCAATTGAGTTTTCAAAAGATGATTTCCGGAAAAGTACGAATGGTCGACATGGAAATTGAATCCAAAGCCCAACAAGATGAAATTCCGGTAAGCGGTCTGGAAACAGTTGAATATCAATTATCGATTTTTGACAAAATTCCGCCAAAAGAAATGGCTGAGTTCATCATGGAAACAGTGAGAAACCCGGATGAAGGTGAAAAAACTTTTCAGAAAATGGTTCAGTATTATCACAAACAAGACTTGGAAAGCCTGGCAAAATTGATCCTCGAAAGCGATGAATTAGGAAGTTCATCTGAAGAATTGCTGGATAAACGAAATCTCAACTGGATCCCAAAAATGGATGCGCTGATGAACTCCAAGGCCTGCTTTTTCGCTGTTGGAGCCGGACATTTAGGCGGACCAAACGGAGTAATTGAATTACTTCGAAAAAAAGGGTATGAAGTAACTCCTGTCAAATATTAGTATGCGCAATCTATTATTCATTCTCCTGACCACGTTGGTCGTTTCAAGCTGTAATACCTATTCGGAAGAGGAAAAGGATGGTTTTGTTTCAAAAGCAGAAACTTATGCTAAAAAGCACCATTGGAACTACGAAATAATGGATGGAGGCTTAATTGTTGAAGTGCTTGAAAAAGGTACAGGAACAGAAAAGATCCAATCGGGAAGCGAACTGGAACTGGATTACAAAGGAACTTTGACAAATGGAAACAAATTCGATCAGACCGAACCCGGAAAACCACTAAAATCGAATTTAAAAGGACTAATCGGTGGATTTCAGCTGGGTCTTTTGGGTCATGTGGAAGGTACAAAATTGAGAATGGTAGTTCCGCCTCACCTGGGTTATGGAGACGATGCTTTGGAAGGTATTCCATCTAATTCTACGCTCGTTTTCGAGATTACGGTCAAAAAGGTCATTTAATAAATCTCGTTAATCAAAAAAAAACCGCAACCAATAGTTTGACTGCGGAATCCTTTTAAGATGATTTGATTTTTCTAATCAAAATGCAAAACGGAAATTCATTCCACCGCTGATATTGACACTGCTGCTTATAAGGCCTTTCGTAAACTGCATTCCCAATCCGGGATTTAACTCTCCCCCTATTCGCATTCTGCTTAGCACCGGGTTATTTCGGGACAATTTAAAACTCATTTCAAACGGTACGCGCATGATCAAGCCTGCTGTGAAATTTCCTGAAAAAGTTTCAGCCCTGGTTTCTGTCAATTGCGGTGATGGATAACCTATAACCACATTGTTATAATCAATTGGCTGACCTTCTACGAAATAATTGTCCACATATGAGGCATTTACTTCACTTGTAATACTCAATAAACAAAGTACATCCAACCCGGTTTCAAACTGAAATATGCGGTTGGGGTTCGTGGCAATATGCTCACCGATACCAATAGCTATCGATCTGGAATTGTAAGATTTAGCAATCAGCTGGTTTCTGTTTCCATAAATATAAAATTCCTGGCCGTTCTGGTTGGAAGTCAAAGTATCTATCACCTGTTTGTTCTCATGGTACCAGGTTTTACGTGCGTTTAATTCCGGACCGTATCCCAAATGAAAGGTTGTTGTTGCCAGAAACTTCCTGCCTGCCTGTTTATCAGCACCATTTATCAATGAAAATGAGAACATATAGTACTGACTGCTCGAAATTGTATTGATCTCATGCGAGTCGTAACCTGTACCACTTATTCCACTTTTCAGTGAATCCGGGATATCATAACCGGGAGTCATCCGATCCCATTCCGAATTCGTAAAATCGAATTGACTGCTGCTGGTCATTCCATGGGTCATTTTGATAATAAAACGGGGATTTTTTTTTATTGAATCTCTTTGTTGAGAAAAACTGATCCCGGTTATTAGAACAGATAATAGTGCTATGCAGATTTTCATAATATAAATTTTAATGACTGATTAACAGGATAATCGCCAATTTATTGTTCTCTAATCAATAAAGACCTCATTAAATGAAAGGAGAAAACCATTTAAAAAGCTCATTTTCAAACATTTTTAGGAATTCCTGAAAAAAGCTTCAATTCCCAATATAAAATCGGTCAAAACATTGGTAAAAAGAAAAGAAACCCCTATTTTTGAATCGCATTTTAAAAACGAAATCTAAATTCTCAAACATGAGTGTTCTAGTTAATAAAAACTCTAAAGTAATTGTACAAGGATTCACAGGTAGTGAAGGTACTTTCCATGCAGGTCAAATGATCGAATATGGAACAAACGTTGTTGGTGGTGTTACTCCGGGAAAAGGAGGTTCATCTCACCTGGATCGTCCTGTTTTCAATACAGTTGCTGATGCAGTAGCTAAAACTGGTGCTGATGTTTCTATTATTTTCGTTCCGCCGGCATTTGCAGCTGACGCGATCATGGAAGCAGCAAATGCAGGAATTAAAGTAATCGTTTGTATTACAGAGGGAATTCCTGTAAACGACATGGTGAAAGCAAAAGAATACCTGAAAGGTTCAGGTGCTCGTTTGATCGGACCAAACTGTCCGGGTGTAATCACTGCAGGTGAAGCGAAAGTAGGTATCATGCCAGGATTCGTTTTCAAAAAAGGAAAAATCGGGATCGTTTCTAAATCAGGAACATTAACATACGAAGCAGCTGACCAGGTTGCTAAAGCAGGATTGGGAATTACAACTGCAATTGGTATCGGTGGAGATCCAATCATTGGAACGACTACAAAAGAAGCAGTTGAGTTGTTGATGAACGACCCTGAAACAGAAGGAATTGTTATGATCGGTGAGATCGGTGGTAGCTTAGAGGCAATCGCTGCTCGTTGGATCAAAGAACACGGTACAAAACCGGTAGTTGGATTTATCGCTGGTGAAACAGCACCGAAAGGACGTACAATGGGTCACGCAGGTGCAATCGTTGGTGGTGATGACGATACTGCAGAAGCTAAAAAACGCATCATGCGCGAGTGTGGAATCCACGTAGTTGATTCTCCTGCTCACATCGGTTCGAAAATGGCTGAAATTTTAGGAGTTACAGCGTAATCGCTACTAATTAATACTACAAGATCCCGTCCAGGTTAAGCCCAGGCGGGATTTTTTTGTTCAATTTTTTCTTTAAGTTCCGACATTTATCATCGGGAATGATTTTCAATCCCTTAGATTGATTACCTTCAAATTATCATTCGAACAGACAAAAGCCGATATGGACAAACAACGCAAATTCAAACAATACGAATCACAAGACCCCGGTTTAGGTACAGCTTATCAAAAATCGGTCAAACGCATCTTAAATGAAGACGGATCTTATAACATCAAGCGTATCGGAAGTATCCGCATGCTCAAAGATTTCTATAAGTATTTGGTCGATCTGAATACCTGGAAATTCGGTTTCTTCCTGGTTGCAAGTTTCCTGGTTGCCAATCTGTTCTTCGCTGGAATTTATTGCCTGATCGGAATAGAGCATTTGCACGGAATCAATCCCAATCAAAATCAATTTGTAGCAGCGTATTATTTCAGTGCTCAAACATTCACAACTGTTGGCTACGGGGCCATTGCTCCCGTCGGGAATTTAACTTCTTTCATCGCAGCCATGGAAGCTTTTGTAGGTTTGATCGCTTTCGCAATCGCAACTGGTTTGATCTACGGTCGTTTTTCAAGGCCTTCCACCAAAATTGCCTTTTCACACAATGTCATCGTTACACCGCATAAAGACAAAATGGCGCTGATGTTTAAGATCGTCAATCAACGAAACAGCGTGCTCCTGAACACGAAAGTGCACGTCAATCTTTCGTTGGTAGATGAAGATTCGCAATCCAATATGCTGAAACGACAGTATTATGATCTTCCACTGGAAGTGAACTTTGTACGCTATTTTCCACTCACCTGGACATTGGTCCATGTCATCAATGAAGATTCTCCGCTCTACGATACCACACTATCAGAAATAAGAGGGAAACTGGCTGAATTACTCATCATTATTGAAGCTTTTGATGAAACTTATTCTCAAACAGTGATACGGAAACATTCCTATGCCGAACATCAATGGGCAACCGGTGTGAAATTCAAAAAGAACTTTAGCGCAGATGATAACGGAACCATCGTTCTAAATATTAATGAAATCAGTGATTTGGAGGTCTTATCGTAATTAGTAATTATTTGGTGCCTTCGACTCCGCTACGCTTATGCTGATCGCGTGTCGCCAATAGCTTTAGCGATGGCACAAGCTTTAGCGTAAGCATTCGGTCACCGGTGAATTACTAGAAAAGCATAAAAAGGTCATTGAGCGGAGTCGAAATGCCTTTTTAATTCGTAATTCGTAATTCGGCATTCGGAATTAGTAATTACCTTTGAGTTATGACACAAAACAGTTCTACTTTGTACCCCGTTATGGAACATTTCTACACTTTACAGGGTGAAGGAAAATATACGGGAACTTCGGCATATTTCATTCGATTGGGTGGATGTGACGTAGGCTGTGTTTGGTGTGATGTGAAAGAATCCTGGGATGCTGATGTACACCCGAAAATGAGCGTGGCTGAATTAACCGGTCTTGTTTCTCAATATCCAGGAGAATTAGTCGTTATTACAGGCGGCGAACCTGCTATGTATGATTTGACAGTTTTGGTAGACGCACTGCATTCAATCGGTAAATACGTTGCCATAGAAACATCCGGAACAAGCGATTTGGCAGGAGCTGTGGATTGGTATACTTTTTCCCCGAAAAAATTTAAAGCACCTGTAAATGAAGCCTACACGAAAGCTTCGGAACTAAAAATTGTTATCTTTCATAAATCAGATTTGGCATGGGCAGAAGACCACTCTCAAAAAGTGAATGAAAACTGTGTTCTCTATTTACAACCGGAATGGTCAAAAAGGGAACAATTATTGCCAACGATTATTGAGTACGTAAAAAATCATCCGAAATGGAAGATTTCCTTACAAACTCACAAATATTTAGAAATACCGTAAGCATGAAAAACCTTTTAATGGCTTTATTCATTTTAACTGTAGCATCTTGTTCTACAGCTCAAATGGGCTACTCTTCTACAAACAAAAAAGCGATAGCCTTATTTGAAGAAGGTAGAGCTGAACCGGGCAAATCAGTTGATCCTAAAACTCATGGACCAAATTACGCCGGTGGAATTGCACTTTTGGAGAAAGCTCTGGAGAAAGATCCGAATTTTTGGGAAGCTCACATGGTAGAAGCTGAAATGTATGAAGAATTGAATCAGCCCTATAAAGCTATTGAACAATATAGAAAAACAATCGCAATCAATCCCAATCCAACTTCGGGTGGTGCAGTTTATTTCTACCTGGGGACGTTGGAATATACTGTTGGAGAATATGACAATGCCATTAAAAACCTCACTACTTTCACCCAGGCAAAAGGAGCTCATCCGGAAAATATTGCACGAGCAAATAAATTGATTAGTGATTGTGATTTTGCGCTTGAATCCATGAAGAATCCTACACAATTCAAACCTGTGAATTTAGGTCCCGGTGTGAATACAAAAGATGCTGAATACTTTCCAACCATTACAGTTGATGGAAAAACACTCTTGTTTACACGCAGAATTGAAGACAAGAGAGTTGCTGTTTATGGCGAACAGGAAGATTTTTATGTGTCCGGCCTCAGCACTTTTAATACCTGGGAAACTGCTGTACCAATGCCAAAAAACATCAATACAGTCAATAATGAAGGTGCTCCTACAATCAGTGCAGATGGCAGAAGTCTCATTTTTGTGGCTTGTGATGACGAAAGCGGAAGCTACGGAGACGGCAGAAAAGGAAGAGGAAGTTGTGACCTGTTTTACACCAAACGATTAGGAAATCAATGGATTGATCCGGTAAATATTCCGGGAGCAATCAATACCGGGAACTGGGAAACTCAACCTTCGCTTTCAGCAGATGGAAAAACACTTTATTTCGTTCGAAGAGTGATGACTCGCGGCGGTATTCCGGATTCAGACATTTACACCTCCGTTTTAAAAGATGACGGAACCTGGGATACACCGGTCCGCTTACCAAATACCATCAATACGCCATTTATGGAAGAATCTGTATTGATCCATCCGGATGGGAAAACCTTGTACTTCTCTTCCCAGGGACATCGCGGAATGGGCGGATTGGATATTTTCATTTCAAGAATGAACGATAAAGGCGAATGGGGAAAAGCTGAAAACCTGGGATACCCTATCAATTCCAGTGCCGATGAAAATTCCTTATTGGTAAGTGCTGATGGTGAAATTGCATTCTTTGCATCTAACCGTGAAGGTGGATTTGGGAAACTGGATCTTTACTACTTCCTGATGCCGGAAAAATTCAAACCGGTTAAAACAGTTTACTTCGACGGTTTGGTATTCGATGCAACAACCAAAAAACCGCTTCCGGGAAAATTCTCCCTGATCAATCTCAAAACAGGGAAAGAAGTGATCAAATCTGAGGCTGACCAGGTAAACGGGACATTTACCGTTTCACTTCCTTTGAATCAAGATTACGCTTTATCGGTGAGTTATCCCGGTTATACTTTCTTTTCCCAGAATTTCAACATGACACTTGCAGACAACCAGGAATCGTTCCACATGGATGTACCGATGAACCCAATAACTGCAGGTCCTCCAACAGCACTTCGCAATGTATTCTTCGATTTGGATAAAGCAACGCTTCGTCCGGAATCTTATGTGGAACTCAACAAACTGCGCGATTTATTGAAAGCGAATCCAGCAATGAAAATTGAGATCGGCGGACATACCGATACGCGTGGTGATGATGCAAAGAACTTACAACTTTCCGATGCGCGTGCTAAATCCGTGAAAGACTATTTGATCCAGCAGGGAATTGAGGCTTCACGCCTTTCTTCCAAAGGTTTTGGAGAAACTCTGCCAATCATTACCGATGAAGCTATTGCGAAAATGAGCAAGGAAAGCGAAAAAGAGAAAGCACACCAGGAAAATCGTAGAACGGAATACAAGATCCTGAAGTAATGCATTTTCTACGACTCATACGGCCAATCAATTTGCTTGTCATTGCTTTGACAATGTATGGGATGCGCATTTATTTTATTCCGATGATTCCTCTGAATGATGAAAGTCTGAATTCGGAACCATTGGATTTTTTCCTGCTTGTATTTTCAACCGTTCTGATTGCAGCCGGGGGTAATATTATCAATGATTATTTTGATGTGAAAGCTGACCGCATCAATAAACCCGAGAAGTTGATAATTGGACAGCACATCAAAAAAAGATGGGCAATTGTCACACATTGGTCATTCAACTTCTTAGCATTTTCAATTGCCTGCTATTTGAGCTGGAGATACAAAACCTTTTGGTACGTATTCATTCATTTGCTGAGCATCAACCTGCTTTGGTTCTATTCGATGTACTTCAAACGCAGATTTTTGATCGGAAATGTCATCATTGCCGGATTAACTGCACTGGTTCCTATTCTTTGCGGAATTCACTTCCTGGAATTCATCCAAAGCCAACGTGATTATTTACCCACTGACTGGTCCATCGATTCTCCGCTGCACACCGGCTGGGCTTTGGGATCTTATTTCAATACCTTTGTAGTACTCGTTTTTGCCTTCTACGCAGGCTTATTAAATCTGACTCGTGAAATAATCAAAGACATTGAAGATGTGGAAGGAGATTTACTGATTCGCGCCAAAACACTTCCGATTGTTCTTGGAAAAAGAAAGACAAAATTGATTGCAATTACTTTGTTGATCCTCGTTTTACTGACTTCTATTCCATTTCTTCTGGACGGTTATTTTATCTACAAGATGAAGTTTTTACAAGCCTTTGCTCCTGTTTTCCTGATTCCAATCGGAATTATCGGTGTGATCATTCTTCTTGCTAAAAAAGAAGAAGTCAAAAACCTGAAACGGGCAGATTTGTTAATCAAACTCTTAATGGTAGTTGGCTGCTGCATGCCTTTCTATTGGTATTTTTTATGAATGAATTGAAATGGGTCCTCGGATCACAATCTCCCCGAAGAAAAGAATTGCTGGCGGGAATCGGTGTTGAATTTGAAGTGCGCGTAAAAGATACGGAAGAAGTTTACCCGACTTCCCTTCCCGTTGAAGAAGTTCCGGAATACCTGGCAAAACTGAAAGCTGAGGCACTTCTCCCCGATTTAGCTCAGAATGAAGCGGTAATTTGTGCGGATACGGTGGTTATACTAGACGGAAAGATCCTTGGGAAACCATTCGATTATGAAGATGCACGACAAATGCTTTCAAAGCTTTCAGGTCAAAAACACACGGTCATTACCGGAGTTTTCATGGGTTCAAAAGCAAAAAGCATTTCTTTCTCCGAACGAACGGAAGTAGCATTTGAGGACTTATCGGAAGAAGAAATCAGGTTTTACATCGAAAAATACATGCCTTTTGACAAAGCCGGTTCTTACGGTGTCCAGGAATGGATTGGTTATGTGGCTGTAAAACGCATGGAAGGAACTTACACCAATGTGATGGGATTACCAACCAATCGATTGTACAAAGAGATTCAAAAATTCTGACTTCGACTTCGCTCAGTCACCTTTTTGTTTACTCAAAAGATTAATCAATTGCTTGTCACAGAGACCTTATTCTCCTTCACCAAATTAAATTTCATGCCTTTATATCGAAAGGTGGCTGAGCGAAGTCGAAGCCAAAAAGAAACGCGATCCGAAATGAACCGCGTTTCCCTATTTTACTTTTTATTTTACTGCTTAATAAACGGTGTCGTTTCCGAACCATTATCTCCGCTTACACGAACCAAATAATATCCGTTTTGTAAATCGCTTACCTGGAAATCTGCTGCGTATGTTTGATTGTTATTGTAAACCGACTGATGTTTGACCACCCGTCCATTCATATCAATCACTTCTATTTTGGCATTGTTCCCCACATTTCCTACCAATTCCACCCGAATTTTATCCGCAGATGGATTCGGGAAAACCAGTAATTCATTGTTCAATACTTCTTCGTCCAAACCTAAAGTAAATCCAACGGAGAAGTCATAGCGGTGATACGAACCAAAATCAGACGGAAAAATCTCCATCATAGCTCCGCCTACTTTTCTCACACGGAATCCACCGGTTGTTTCTCCTTCCACCTGGGCAGAATACCAGAACCCGATTCCATCATCATCGCTGTCTTCCAAAATCAGGGAATAACATCCCGGAGCCAGGTTGAAAGTATCTTTGTAATCCGTGTTATTGGTCAAAGTAGTTCGCTGGAAAATGATATTTCCGGTATGATCCGTTAATTTCCATTTATTTTCATTTGCCTTGTTGTTTGTAGTCATCCAAACAAAGAATGCACCATCTATAAACTCCGGAGCAATGTACTTCGTTTTAAACTCGTCATTCTGATGATATTCATCCAGCGTATTTGAACCAGAAATTTCAATCACACGGGCGTAGAATCCATTTGCCGGATTTGCACCAAACCAGAAGTTTTGGTTTGCAATCGGAATCTCAACTACCTCTTTTTGAAGAAACCCTAAATTACCACTCCATACGTAATCGATGAAGTTTCCGTAAGTCACCCAGATTCGGATCTTACAGTTTGTCAATGGAAGTGCTCCGTTATTTTGAAGGATTACACGCGGATTCGAACAGGTTGGATTAAACTTTTTGTAATACTCGTAACTATTCGGGTTTAAAATATCCAAAATTGCCGCATCATGCTGGAAGTTCGGCGCAGAATACGAAACCAGGTCAATTGCCGTAACGAAATTACCGCCGGCCTGTCCCATATCATTAGCAGGAACATCTGAAATATCGTAATCAATAGTTACCGTATCTCCCGGAGTCACATAAGATGTCAATTCGTGATCAAATTCACGAACCATGTCTCCCGGACACCATCCTTCACGTGCATATGGCCAGGTTCCACCCTGTTTTGTGTTCGGATTCTCTCCACAGTCATCTCTCCAGATACTCCAGGAGAAACGCTCTACTCCGTCAATGATGATTTTGTGTTGTTTATCCTGCCATTCGCAACATGCACCGGATCCAACCTGACCATGTCCTGTCAAACGTGTTCGGATCTTGAAGTTTGCAGAAGTATCCGAAAGCATCACTTCTTTTGCCTGCAAGACAACATCGTTTGCCATATCCGAATAATTATAAGAAGTCCAGTTTTGCCAAACCGGCTTAATATCGTGCACATCTCTTGCCGGAATTCCTTCAACAAATGCAAATTTCAGATCGATCAGCTCCTGTGTATTGTGAGCAGCCAAATCTACCATTCCATGCAGGTATTTTTGGTAATCCGTCACATCGTAAATCCAGGTAAATCCCTGTGGTCCCAAATCAAATCCAATTCCGTAAGGCGTAATATACCGGCCAATTTCGATGTCATTCAATTCTTCAAAAGGCGGCTGGTAATAAGTAATAGTCGCATTGGCCTGCGTCACATCAATCGGACTTGGTCCTGAACCGATATTTGTTCCTGTAGAAGTCAGTGTATCGATAGTTCCTAAAGCATAAGTCTTCTCATTGGAAGAAACAATAAAGCTGTTGTCACTTGCTACGTAATTAAACTTCACAGAAACTTCCGGGAAAACAGCGGTCAATGCCGAATCAACAGTTGAAGCATTATAAGTTCCCTGGTCCAAAGAGAAAACCGGAATTTCATTCATCATTTCAGTTCCTGCCACATAGCTGTTATTCAAAACCATTACAGCGCTTGTATTGGAAGCCATTGCCAAACGATTATGAATACTTCGGTCGATAATGCCTCTTTCCCCGTCAAAATCGTAGTAAAGCTCTAAATCAGAATAGTTCGGATGCGTATTGTTGATCTTTTTATCCTTCCATGCAGCAATATCCGAAGCATTCAAAGCTGTTGACCAAACGGAAAACTCATCCAGCTGACCGTTGTAAAAGTTATCGTTCGCATTTCCGTTTGCCCCTAAAATAAAGCGGGAAATTTTCCCAACCGGCAATGTTTTACCGGTTCCTGAATGCCACTGTACTCCGTCTTTGTAAATAAACATCTGACCGGTAGATGATTTCTTCACGAAAGCCCAGTGATGCCAAACGTTATCAATTTCTGCTGCTGCAGCCAATTTAGAGATTCGGTCGTAACTTCCTCCGCTCCCGGCATCAAAATAGATATTGTTGTCCGACCATGGAAAATGAATATTGAATACCCGTTGATTCATAGAATCTACTGCTTCCAAAACAGAAGTATTCATTCCGGCAACGCCGTTTCCTTTCGCCCAAAATGCGATAGTAACGTCCGCTCCCAAAGTCACATTACTCAGGTTTACATCTGCAAAATTGCTTCCGGTTGCTCTGAAAACTCCGCCCCTGTTAGTGTAAAACAAGGAAGAAGAAGAGCCTAATGTCTGCATAGCCAATCCGCTTGAAACGGTTGACACATGTGCGTCTTCGTAAGCAATCTCTATGATCAGGTTGTCTGTTCCGTTATAATTGAAAGGCTGCGAAAAATGGAAAGTATTCGCTCCATTCACAATATTCATCGCATCATCCGTGTAAACAGCCGTCATTCCGCTGGTTTCCCAAGCTGTAAGAGTTGAAGCCGAAGTGTGTTTCACTTTGATAACCACATTCTCCAATTCAGAGATTCCCTGGTTAAACAGCAGCTGCAATGCCTGGAGATTTCCTGCGATGATCCCGTTTGCGGCCAAATCAGAAGCCGAAACAATCCATTGCATTTTCGCTCCGTTGGAACCCACATTCACGAAATTAACCGTGGAAGCAGCTGTTCCGGAAATCGCTTTCATATCCGAAGTTTGAACCGTTCTACGCGCAACTTGTCTGTATTGCTGATCGAAATAAGCCTGGTTCGCATAAGCATAGGAAGCCGGAGCTGTTGTATTTACTTTAAAGGCATTTCCGTTAAACGACACAGAATCCATGATTCCTGTATGCTCAAAAATCCGGGTGTAAGCCAAATAATCCCATTCCCCGCAATTGTAACTGTCCCAGGTTGTCAACGGACTGCATTTCAATTTATAGTACATCAATACTTTTTCAAAACGCTTTGTATCCAAACTAGCCGGAAACTGAAAGTTAGCCCTTCTTGTTTCAATCGTATCGAAAGTATAGGTTTGAACCCAGGTTGTATCCTGAGCAAATGATGTCATTGCTATCAGTCCCAGGATACCGGAGAGAATTCCTTTTTTCATAATTTATAATCAGTATAGGATCGTAAAGATAGTCCAAAGGAGTGTTCAAGCCTATATCGATTTTGTGACAGTTTCGGGACAAAAGTCTATTTTAGGGTTCAAACTACCCAAATGTCTTGGAATGCTGATCAGTAAACTTTATAGACCGGAAGCCGGTTAAAGGTCTTTTTTTCAAAGCGTTGGCTATTCTGATAAACAAAGAAAAGCTGAGCTTCCCCACTTTTTGCAAATTCGGGTTCGCTTACCTTCTTCTGTTCGAGCTGTTCCCGGAGGCTTGGATTCTCTTTTAAAATCGTTGCGGCTTCATCTTCAAAAACGTATGCAGAGAAATATTCTTTTTCCTGGATATAACTGTCCATCAGGTTCCATGAAAAGTACGAATCTTCGCAACGCGGTTCCAGAACGGATAGAATAAAGTTCCGATTATCCTGATCACATGGAACCCAAATGCTTCCGGCCGGGATAAGTACTTCTTCTTCATTTTCCATGCTTTTAACCTTGCGGTGAAGGTAGTGCCCTTCGTATGGTTTTGCTCCGGACTCAAAATCCAGTATTCGAATGGTATGAACTTTTTGGGCACCACTTTTATTCATTTCCACGAATCGGATCCCGTTTGCATGCAATCGTTCGATCACCGCTGTCGCTTCTGCGGAAACAATGTATCCTTTTGGAATTCGGATAGAATCGCAGGCCTGATATGTTTGATACCAGGGAATATACTTCGTGTAAGGTTTCGAACGATCATAGAACAGGCGGTTTTTTCCTGAAATTTCGCTTGGTTTATAACCGAACTCATATCCTTTAAATAAAATAGAATCTTTTTTATCTGTCAATTGGTAATTGAATCGAAATAAACCGGATACCTGCTCATTGGCAAGTTTTGCTTGTTGTCTTGCACGTTCAATTTCCAGCGTATTCTCCTTGCTCCAGTGAACTAAAAAATCCAAATAATCTTTGGTTGCCTGAACTCGCTTTGGAAAGGGTTTCAGCATATGCGTTTCGACAGTAATACTTAAAGCCTTAAAAAGCGTTCCATAACCCTGTGCATAGCGCGGCAGATCATTGAAAGCCTCAATACCGGATTCCGGAGTTTCTCCTTTTGTTTCCACGTAAGGCGACCAATCCCAACCTTTCTTTTTTAGCGCTTTTGTAAGATTTGGCAAGTATTTTTGCTGGAAGAGATGATACAGATCCGGCGCCATTCGCTCTTTCATGGAATGAATCAATGTAAGCGTATACTGATAATCCGCTCCGTTGGAAACATGCGTATCTACAAACACATCAGGATCCAGCGCGTGATAGATTTTCGCAAACGTCTGCATATTCTTCGAATCCATTTTGATAAAGTCGCGATTCAAATCCAGGTTCTGTGCATTTCCCCTGAAACCGTACTCTTCCGGTCCATCCTGGTTTGCCCGGCTCGAAGAAGATCGGTTCATCATTCCACCAACATTGTATGCCGGAATAATTGCGATGACAGGTAAATCTTTCGTTTTCTTGCCCTTTTTGATCCATTCTTCGATCCAAAGTAAACAAGCATTTACTCCATCCGGTTCACCGGCATGAATGGCATTATTGATTAAAACAGTAGTACCTGTGCGTGCTTTTTCAAGTGACTTGTCATAATCTCCCGCCCCGTTGAGAATTAAAACATAGATAGATTCTTCCGTGTCAGACGGGCCCATTTCATACAACTCAATTTCTTCATGTTCGAAGTCCAGTTGTTTATAAATTTGGATCACCTCGCGATAAGTCGGAGTTTTATTCCCATCCCATTGTGCCAAGCCAAACAGCGGAAAAAGAAGTGTGAAAATTGTCAATTTCATGGGATAAAATTAAACATCTAACGCAAATTGTAGCAGATCAGTCGCAACTGATCGCTACTTTTGAACGAATAATGAACTAACTTTCAGCATTATTGTATTACACCAAAAACGAATCCATGAAATTTTCAATAATTGCTTGCATCGTCTTCCTCTTTATTGGATTTAAAAGTCTTGCCGATTGCGGTGGAGGCGGTTTGTCCGCTTTCCCTAAGCAAAAGAATATTCCAAAAAGCAGCTTATTTGTTTTGGATGGATATGCTCACAGTCAAACTACCATTCAGAAACTCGGCACCGAATACCCTGTTTATCTTCAATCCGGAACAGAGAAAATTTTATTAAAAGTACTGGAAACTCAAGTAGGAAAACTCGAGGTGTCGCAGGCATTATTGAAACCTGAAAAACCATTAACACCTGGCAAAGAATATCAATTGATTGTGGAAAATGTGACTGACGAATCTACAGTGATGAGGAATAATCCGGATGGATCTGCTGTGGGAATGAATAGTAAAGATATTCAGAAGACAGTAGTTGCTACTTATTATGTAATGGATGAAAGTGACATAGAAAGCCCTGAATGGATTAAGATTCCGGCAGAAAAGGACAAAGAACTGCATCATTTTGGCTGCGGTCCGTCCATTCACGTTAATTTCAAACTGGAAGTAAGCGAATCAGCTGCTTACCTGATCAAAACGACTCTTAAATCCGTGGAGACCGGAAAAGAAACTACCTTTTACATCGTTGAAAAAGAGGGTGTTTTATCCATCGGCCATGGAATGTGCGCCGGCGCTTTCAACTTCAATGACGGAACAAATTACCAGGCAAAATTCCAAATCATGGATTCTTCCGGCAATGTATCCGAGGAAACAGAATGGGTAACGTTTACGAAACCGCTGGATTAAAATCGATAAAATAAAAAAATACAAGCAATTGATAAACAAATAATTAACATCAAATCTGTTCGCAAATTAGCGAACAAGCGAATTTGCAAATTCTCCGCTTTCAAAATTTGAGAATTCTAATCGTTGGGAATCTAAACTGCCAATCTTTCCGACGCAATCTCGCGCTTTGCTTCTTCCCGGTGACTGATTCCCCATTGAATCATGCTGTCCATTACTTCCTGCAGTTGTCGGGCAGATTCGGTCAATTCGTATTCAACTAATACAGGAGTCGAATCGTGAACGGTCCGTTTTACAATGCCATTCAGTTCCAGTTCTTTCAGTTCTTTGGAAAGCATTCGGGGAGTAATCTTCGGCATAGTTCTCTGAATTTCAGTAAAACGACGACTCTTCCCAAAAAGCAAGGATCCGATAATCTGCAGTTTCCATTTACCCGAGATGACGTTCAGGGTATCTGTCATTGCCAATACAAACTGAATGGGGCACGATTTTGCCTGTGCCAATGTCATTTTCTGTTCCATGATACAAAATTAAGCTTCACAAGTATACTAAAGTATATCGATATACAAAAGTATAGCACTTCTTTTTATATACTAAGTTACTTTAGCTTTGTCCAACAAATTAAAAATAAGAACAAATGATTTTAGTAACAGGTGCAACAGGAAATTTGGGAAAAGCAACAGTCGAATTCCTGGTAAAAAAGATCCCTGCGGGGAATATCGCTGTTTTGGTACGCGATGAAAACAAAGCTAAAGACTTGAAAGCTCTTGGAGTTGATGTAAGAACCGGAGATTATCACGACAAAGACTCCTTAGTTAAAGCATTCCGGGGAATTGAAAAAGTATTACTGATTTCTTCCAACGATTTCAACGACCGATTGGGACAGCAAAAAAAAGCAGTTGATGCTGCAAAAGAAGCTGGCGTGAAGCACATTCTTTACACAGGTGTTTCTATGCAAAATTTCGATCATTCAGCTTTACAGCAAATTATGGGAGACCATTTTGATACGGAGAAGCACATTTTGGATTCCGGGTTGAATTATACCTTCCTGCGCGATAATTTATATGCGGATGTGATCCCGATGTTTATTGGTGAACACGTATTGGAAACAGGTATCAACTTCCCGGCAGGAAACGGTAAAGTTCCTTTCTCTTTGAGAACAGAAATGGCCGAAGCTTTTGCCAACGTGTTGAGTTCGGAAGGTCATGAAAACAAAACTTACGAGATCTCAAACAGCGAAAGTTATTCTTTTGGAGATGTTGCCAAAGCACTTTCTGCACATTCCGGAAAAACAGTGGCATACAACAGTCCATCCGCTGATGATTTTACGAAAGCGCTTACTGAAGCCGGAGTTCCGGAAGCAATGATCGGTTTCTCTTTGGCCTTTGCAACAGGAACCAAAGACGGCGACTTTGATATTCCCAATAATCATTTGGAGCAGCTTTTGGGAAGAAAACCAAGTTCGTTAAATGAAGCAATCCGTGAAATTTACCAATAATCAATCGCGATTGATGATTAAAAAGCCCCGGTCACTGAGCGAAGTCGAAGTGCGGGGCTTTTTATTTTGTAATTTCAGCAGGAAATACTTGTCTAAATTACCGATATGAAATTTCTCCTTTATATATCCGCCTTACTTCCGGTACTATTCAGCTGCACGAATTCTGCCACCGATGATGTTGCCATTCGAAATAGTATTGCTGCTGAAGCCCAACTACAGCAAATGAATGCGATGCTTTATGAAAGAGGACAAGGCTTTTCAAGTGATATTAGAAGTGAATATCATACTACTCCAAAAAATGCTGAAATGATTTTCAAAAACAGGAATCTCTTTTCAATCATCAAAAGGATGGATGAAATTGATTCTTTGACCACGGAAATCATTTATTCCATAGACCAATTGAAAGTTTCTCTTTTGAAAGAAGCCGGGGAAAAATATGCGCTTGAAAAAGAACCATCCCTGCTGCCAAATCCATTCGATTTCTCAGACCTGGAAAATGCTTCCGATACAGATGCTCCTTCCGAAATTCTTCTGACTAATTCTCCCCATGAAAAAGCAAAGGAACTATTCAATCACTTCAAAACTTACCGCAATGAACTAGTGAAAATCGTAGGTAGAACAGAAGTTAAAAAGGTTCATGTCGTTGATATCACTGATTATAAGAGTACCAGCGACCTGGAAGAAAAAGTGATGGCTCAAATCGGTTCAAAAGTTCCCAATCCTATGGACGACGAGCAAGCCATTACAGATCTTTACGTGAATTTAACGCTTCCAAATCACCTGATTCAAAACGGTGAAAAAAGACCCTGGCCAGAGGCAAACTTTCAACATGTCAGCCTGATTGGAGCAATTACCCAGCTTACCATTCTACAAAATAAAATTCTCGGAGCCAGATCCTATGCATTGGCACATATTGGTTCCAAAATGATGTCCTGTGATTATGGTTTTAACAAAATCATTCCATTCGCGCAAGGTCCTTCGCTGATATATGAAGGAGATACAGCAGAAATTACCGTTGGAATCGCAGCCTTTGATTCTTACAACCAGCCGGAAGTGACTCTTAAATCAATTGACGGCGAAGTTCTTAAACCCGAAAACGGAACCGGGAAAGTACTTGTAAATCCAAAAAAAGGTATTCAAAAGATAAAAGGAACAGTTTCCATTAAAAATAAATCCGGTGTGAAGAAAACGGAGAATTGGGAATGGGAAATCCGGGTTTTACCTAAAAAATAATAGTATGCTTCTAGATTTTATCATCGGTGTTCTGCTCATGAACTCACTTCCCCACTTTGTACTGGGAATTACCAAAACGCGCTTCCTCGGAATGTTCGGATACAAACCAGTTGCGAATATTTGGTATGCAATTGTACAATTTATCCTTGCACTGATTTTGTTTCACATCAATCACGGAATCGAAACGCTCTTAGAAAACGGAATTGTACTTGGAGCTGCTTGTACCGGTGTTTTATTTTTGATATTTGGGAAAAAGATTCTTCGATTCTATCAAGGTAATGACAAGCACAATTCGTAATTTGGAATTCGCAATTGATCAATGGATTTATTCAGCTCCCCAGACGAAACAACAAACCTGCTTCCGCAAGACGGAACGGTGAATTACTATGGAATTGTTTTTACGAAAACAGAAGCTGATTTTTTTCTCAACTATTTGCTGGAACAAATCGAATGGAAGAACGATGAAGCAATCATATTTGGAAAGCGCATCGTAACCAAACGAAAAGTAGCCTGGTACGGTGATCAACCGTTTGAATATACCTATTCCAATACTACCAAACGGGCTTTACCCTGGACGGAAGAACTTCTGAAACTCAAAACAATTGCCGAAGAAAAAACCGGGGAAACATTCAATTCCTGCTTATTAAATCTCTACCACGACGGAAGCGAAGGCATGGCCTGGCACAGTGATGCAGAAAGAGACCTGAAGAAAAATGGTGCAATCGGTTCCCTGAGTTTTGGCAGCGAACGCAAATTTGCTTTCAAACACAAAAAGAGTTCTGAAACTATCTCTTTATTATTGGAGCACGGAAGTCTGTTAATCATGAAAGGAGAAACGCAAACGCATTGGCTGCACCGCCTTCCTCCTACCAAACTTTCCAAAAAACCACGAGTGAATCTGACCTTCCGTACGATTGTGGAATAATCAGTAACCCGATTTTGAGCTCCCCCTATTTTCACGGACATATCTGTAAAGCACATACAGAATTGCCAGCGATGTCACCAAAATCCCCAACTGATTATGATAAGCTGGCGCTCCGGGCTTTACTTTGGAGTAAAAGGTTTCCATAATGAAATAACTGACATTGAATAAATGCAGCGGAATAAAAATATAGAGCAAGGGGTTCAATCGTTTGACCATCCAGAGAATAATCGGGATAAGTACAATAAAGATAAACGTAATGAAACCGTGGAGGTTTTCCCAAATACTGAGTACTAATTCATGACTTTTAAAATTCCGGGACACATAGAAAAAATGGATCAGGTGATTGATGGTGAATAAGGTAATTAAAATCCGGAATGCGTCTTTTTTCTGGTTCTCCCTATAGATTTTCTTGAGTCCGTAATAGCCGATCATTAATAATATGAATAAGTTAATGAACGATGACACTCTCCCAGAATTGCGGGCACATTTATCAAAAACAAAATGTGTATCCGTTGTCCAAACAGCCCATCCGTAAATGATCCCTTCCAAACAGAAAATAAACGCTATTAATAGAAGTATTCTTTTTTTAGTTAACATATCGTTAGAATTGATTGAGTCATTTAACGACAGCGAATACCTATTATTACATACTTCAAAAACTTCTCTTTTTACTTCGAAGTTTCACTGCTAACTTTAACTTTGCGTTTATGAATGATCTACTTGACGAACAACCGATTATTGTAAAAGACACAATCAAACTACGCTTGTGGGTACTTGCTATTTGGTTCGCTGTTTTTGCCATTGGATATGCTTTCAGGGCGATGCACTGGCCTTTCAACAGCGTTCTTCGAATTATCGGCGCCGGTGGATTTATGGCTTATTCGCTTTCCTTTCTGATTCTTGCTAAACCTCGCAACGCTGCAATTATTGTGTCAGGATGCCTCAGTATTTTGTGGATTCTGATCGTCATCTGGGGAATCTTTTTCAATGGCGGTTATCCCTTCAACGCTCCCGGAGCCGGTATACAGGGACTGACTTTTGGATTCCTGTTTCTCCTGCATTTGGTTAGTCTTTATTATATGAAGAAAAACAGGGCTTGAGTTTCATTCATCTATTCTTCATCTGTTACAACAGGCGGCAGAAACATAATTGTTTCCTCCATTTCAGGAATTCCCATTCGAGATATAATTGAACTGTATTTAAATTTCAGATCCGTATTGCTTTTGACCCACTTGAGGTTTTCGTAATTTGAAAAAACATATTCAAAAACCGTTCTTAACTGTGCCGGTTCTCGATCTGTTCCATAAACACTTACTGAATAAACCTTATTATCTGTTTCAACAACCAACCCGACAGTTTGGTCATCGGTCCAACCCGCTTCGTATTCTTTTTTGAGATTATTAAAATCGATATACTTCAACTTATCCTTAAGGATCGTGTAAAACTGATCATTTCTCTTTGCTGTATAGTTCCCTTCCTTTTTAACAAAGTAATATCCGTTATACACTACTTCTCCTGATTTATTGATCTCCAGATCAAAACTCGGACAAGTTCCGAAGCAACCAGAACTTCCAAATGAAATTGTTTTATAAGTAAATTGGTTCTTGGGTTTTACTTTATAAAATTTCAGCGTGTCAATTCCATGATCCTCACAATACGCTTTTAAGTTAAGGCTTAGTGGACACACTATCATTCTTCTGCTGTCACTTGAAATTATCTTAAATCTCACCTGGTTTCCAAGAGTGGGACTTCCGGTGGATATCTTTAATTCCAAAATGGAATCCTTTATGGTATATCGATTCAAATTACTTTGATTGTAAGAAACATGACAGATACTGTCCTTGAAATAAAGTGTAAAATGTTTCATATCATTACTTACGGAATCACTCAACAGCCACATTCCCTGCAATTCTTCTCTAATCTGTACCTCGCTTTTCTGCTGATTTTCACAAGACGACATTAAAAAAACTGAACTAATAAATACCAGATAAAATTTCATAGGATATCGAATTTTAAGTTCTTTGAAATTAGGAACTTCTTGCGTAAAGATCATTCCGTTTAGTAAATCAACATGACCATTCACAGCACCGAAGCGCTGGTGCACAAATTCGAGAATTCTCGAACTCTGAAATTCTCGAATTCTATTATTTCTCCATCATGTATTCTAATTCGCGATTCCCTTTATTCTTTTCATTTCTAATTTTCAATTATTTTTGGTCAAATCATTTTCCAATGTCCGACTCGTTTCACAAGCATCCGATCATTTTTTACAACGTAGAAAACCTCTTTGACACTTTCGACGATGTTTCCTTGCAGGGAAACGAAGAATTCACTCCGAATAGCAGCAAACTCTGGAACGAGGAACGGTACCGGGCAAAACTGGATCGGCTTGCGGAAGCTTTGGTATTGGTGAACGGGGCTACTCCACTTGCTTTTGGCATGGCCGAAATTGAGAATCGAAAAGTGGTGGAAGATCTGATCAAAACGGGGCCGCTGGCCCGGCGAAATTACAAGATCGTCCATTTTGATTCCGAAGACCGACGTGGAATGGATTGTGCTTTTGTCTACGATACCGGATTCATCTTTTCGGAAATCAGCAGCCGGCATATCATTCATGTGGAAGACGAACCGCACTTCCGCACCCGCGACATTATTTACATGAAAGCCCGGATCCAAAACCAGTTTATTGTACACTTTTTTGTCAATCACTGGCCTTCCCGAAGAGAAGGAATTTCAGAATCGGAAAGCCGCAGAAAAGCCGCTGCAACAACTCTTAGAAGAGAAATTGATAAAATCCTGAACGTGGAAAGGAATGCGAACATCATAGTGATGGGTGATTTCAATGATACTCCCGAAAATTACAGCATCCGGAATATTCTGCGGGCAAAGGGCCAGCACGAACAAAGCAAAGGTGATTTGATCAATCTGCTCGTTGAAGAACATAAAAGCGGTCAGGGAACAACTGTTCACATGCGTGAATGGGATGTTTTTGATCAATTGATCGTTTCACAAGGATTACTGCAGGGACAATCCGGATTGGAAATCAAAGAACACAACGCATTTATCTCCCGAAACAAGAAACTGGTCTTTACATTCCCCGACGGCGGACAAAAACCAAGTGCTACTTACGGCGGAGATACTTATCACGGTGGATATTCCGATCATTTACCCGTATATTTAAATTTGAACCCAAAATAAGAATCCCGACGACACTGTCGGGATGATAACACGATCTGCGTTAGCAGATCAGGAATACGTAAAACAATAGTATGATAACAGAAATTCCCCAATCCACTCCTGACTGCGAAATCGTCACTTCGCGCATTGTGAATGCCTCCAGAGAACTGGCTTTTCGCGCATGGGCTGATCCAGAGCATTTGAAAACCTGGTGGGGACCTGAAGGTTTCACAAATACTTTCCATGAATTTGATTTTCAGCCTGGCGGGAAATGGGAATTTACCATGCACGGACCGGAAAAGGGAAATTATCAAAACAGTTGTGAATTCATTCAGATCACAGAACCTGAATTGATCTATTGGAAACGTTACTCTCAGCCCTTATTCCGCGTATTGGTCACTTTCGAAGACGTTTCTGACAATAAAACATCGATCATTTTCAAACAGATCTTTGATACCGCAGAAGAGTGTGAAAAGATCAAAAAACACGTGGTCGATAAGAATGAAGAAGTTTTCGACCGACTGGAGAAAGAATTAATGACGATGTAAAGAAGTTTTTAATTCAAGTTCTTAGAATGAAAAGGATCATTTACTTCTTACTTTTAGTATTCATTGCCTGTTCTTCTCTCACAGGCTGTAAACAAGTTTTTCTGGGACTTTACGGGATGAAAATGCCGAAGGAAATGAACGAAAAGCGAATCCTGAAGTACGCCAAAAAATACCATATTCCGAAAGAAGACTGTTACCAGGTTGATTCTGCTTTCGTGGATTATCTGCATTCACTGGATACTTCTAAATTCAAAGCTCAAATTAAAAATCATTATCAACCACTCCAGGCCCTTTATTACAATCAGAACGGAATGCTGGAATCCTTTCAAATCAATTGTTATGCCGGGGGCTTTCCGAATCTGCTTTGGAACAGAAACCAACAATTTGAAACATTTCCTCCAAAACAACAAGCTCCCGTTGACAGTATTTTACCACTTCAGAAGCAATGGAGTTTCCTGGTCCCGCTTTCAACAACTATCAAAAGAAGTCCGCTTGAAACAGACTATTTTGTCATTGTTTATTGGAGTCGGTTTATGGGAAGACAATCCAAAAGACTCTTGCGCTATGTTCGGGAAAATGCAAAACTATCTTCGGGTCAACACGTAAAGATTATTTACGTCAATAACGACAACCAATTTTTGAAAGACTTTTAAATCATTCTTTTCAACTTCGCGGTAAATTCTCTTAGCAAATTTGAGGATAATGCTTTTCTTTGAGTATGAATAAAGCGCAGGAGTTTTTAACGGAATTCAAAACACATCGGGATTTTAAGTCCGGAACTGCGCTTTTGGCAAATAACGAAGAACTCCGCAATGCTATTTTCCGGGAAATCGAAAGTGAAGAATATCCTTTCCCGGAATACGCTTCCTGGATAGCCGTTCATTTCTTTGAAAAACATCCGGAACTGATGACAAAGGAGCAATTCGATTCCATGGTTTCAGTCTTGATAAACACACGTAATCACTCGGTACAGCGCAACCTGTCAAACGCTTTGGTTTATGCGCCTTTCAACTGTTCTGAAAATGGAGAATTACTGGATTTATTGATTGATTTTCTCCATCAATCGGAAGCACTCCCAGCATTGAAACACCATGCATTGCGCATGATCGAAAAACATTTCCTGCCCGCCTACCCGGAATTGATGCGGGAATTAAGAACTTTATTTGAAGTGCTTTCCAATCATCCCAAATCGTCTATGCAGGCAATGGCCCGAAACTTTAATAAGAAATACCGCAAACATCCGTATTATGAGCAATAAACTAATCTTCACTATTCTGTCAATAATCTGCTTCAATGCAAATTCATTTTCCCAAACCATTCAATTGGAAGAGATTATGAAGGGAGAAGAATTTGTAGGATTCTCTCCGCAAAACATCCGCTGGGCAATGAATAATGAATCTGTGCTTTTCGATTGGAACCCAAACGGAGAATTGGGTAGAAGTTTGTATGCCTGGCAATTGAAGCAAAAGCAAGTCACTAAAGTTCCGATCGTTGACAATCAACTATTTTGGACTCCGACTTTAAATGATCATGTGCAAATAATTGATAATCATTATTTTAATGATGAAGGAAATTTAGCTCGTTACAACTCAAAATTGAAGCAAAAAACCACCCTCTATTCCGCTAGAGAATCCATCGGGGCAGTTTTCCGGAACGGAGGTTCATCACTTATCTATTTTACGGTTGGAAATGACGTATTCAGCTATAATGAAACAAACGGAAGCATCATTCAAATCACCAATTTTGTGCAGGGAAACAAACTAGTGGAAAAAGCCGATACGAGCTTCCTTTATCAGCAGCAGCACGAATTATTCTCCTACATCCAATTGCAGGACCAAAAGAAGGCCTGGTATGAAAAACAACCCCAGCGAAAAATTCCGGTTGGGATTTATTACTCGAAAAACGAATACGTGAGCAGGATCAATGTAAGCGCTGATAACCGATACGTTTCTTTTGTACTCGTGATGGATTCTGAAGAACCCACTACGAATTATCAAAGCTTCATTACCAGCGACGGTTTTACGCAACAGAGACAGGCACGGTCAAAGGTAAACGACAAAGAACCCAATACCCGGATGGGAATTTTCGATATCCAAAAAGACACCGTTTATTTCGTCGACGCTTCTTCACTGAAAGATATCCGTAAAAAACCTGCTTACATGGCTGAATATGGAAACGGCGGTTCGTATCCCAACGACCGTGAGATTTGTTTTCACCAGGCAGTCATGAATCCGAATGGGATGAATGCCTTAGTGGATATCCGCTCCTATGACAACAAAGACCGCTGGATTTGTTTGGTAGACTTAGCAAGCGCTAAACTCACCGAATTGGATCATCAGCATGATGAAGCCTGGATTGGTGGTCCCGGAATTTCAGAATGGAATGAGGAAGACGGAACACTTTTCTGGCTAAATGCAACAGATTTTGTTTTCCAAAGTGAAGAAAGCGGCTATTCACATTTGTATGCCATGAAGTTCAATACAAAAACAAAGAAAGCTCTCACAAGCGGAAAATGGGAAGTTCGTGAACCTTTCCTTTCTCATGACAAAAAAACCATCTATTTCATTGGTAATAAAATCCATCCGGGAGTTCGCAACGGCTACAAACTGGATGTAGCTTCCGGGAAAATAACCCCGCTTTTCGAAGGAAATTTTGGAATTGAATGGAGCTTATCTCCGGACGAAAAAACCTGGGCTATTCGTTATTCAACTACCACACAACCGTGGGAATTATGCATCGTACAGAACACTGTCGGACAAAAACTTGTTCCTGTAACGAAGAGTACGCTTCCGGGCTTTGAAAAACTGAGCCTTCAAACTCCGGAAATCATTCAAATTCCTTCGTCCGACGGTAAACAGATTTATTCCCGCAAATACACACCGGGAAAACCAAACGGAGCAGCCGTATTATTCGTCCACGGAGCAGGTTATTTGCAAAACGCCCATTATTATTGGAGCTACTATCAGCGTGAAATGCTCTTCCATCAATTGCTGATTGAAAAAGGCTATACCGTTCTCGACCTGGATTACCGCGCAAGTGAAGGTTACGGAAGAGATTGGCGGACGGACATTTACCGCGACATGGGAAATCGTGACCTGAATGATTACATAGATGCAAAAAACTATTTGGTAAAGAACCATTCGATTGACTCCAATAAAGTAGGGATTTATGGTGGAAGTTATGGCGGCTTCATCACATTAATGGCATTATTGAAAACTCCGAATACCTTCAATTGTGGAGCTGCACTACGTTCTGTAACCGATTGGGCACATTACAATCACGAATACACCAGCAACATTTTAAATTATCCTTCCACAGATCCCATTGCTTACAAAAGAAGCAGCCCGATCTATTTTGCACAAAATCTGAACAAACCTTTGCTGATGCTCCACGGAATGGTAGATGACAATGTGCAGTTCCAGGACATTGTGCGTTTAAACCAGCGTTTTATTGAATTAGGGAAAACAAATTTCCAACTGAGTATCTTTCCTACTGAAGCACACGGATTTACTTTTACGCCGGCTTGGATAGATGAGTATCGACGTATTTTGGAGTTGTTTGAAAGCAATCTGAAGTAGTTTTAATCATTGAACTTTTGAACATTTTGAACTTACATGGAAATACGTGAACTGAAAACCCTCGAAGAAATGCTACCTCATCTTGCCGTTCTTCAGGAATTGTATCCAAAATTGGATGCTGAAAGTTATCAAAGCATGCTTCAGGATATGATCCCGCACAACTATGCGCAAATCGGAGTTTTTAATGCAGATAAATGCATTGCCATCAGCGGTTATTGGCTGGGAACAAAATTGTGGTGCGGACCTTACCTGGAACTGGACAATGTGATCGTTTCTGAAAAAGCAAGAGGAACCGGGGCCGGAAAACTGATCCAGCAATACCTGGAAGAAAAAGCAAAGGAACTCAATTGCAGCATCATGGTGTTAGACGCTTATTCCAACAACTTCAAAGCTCACCGGTTTTATTACAACCAGGGCTATGCCCCAAGAGGATTTCATTTTATCAAGATCCTGGAAGAAGAAGGACTGACTTAAACCACATAGTACACATAGAACACATAGAAAAGAAAAGACCTCGTGTGCCTCGTGTTCCTAGTGGTTAAATTGATTCGATGCGTTTCATTTCGTCCCGGATCGTTTTTCCACAGCTTTGGATCTGGTCCACAATTTTGGAAACCAATGCTTTCATTTCGTCTTTCGTTAGCTGCGTATCTTTTTCCAGCTTCAACAAAAGATCGGCAGTAATATTCATTCCGAATAAACGGGCAGGACTTAAAATCTGGTGAGCCTGTTTCCGCAGCTCCACCCAGTCTTCGTCTTCAAAATAGTGAATCAGATCTATGGAATATTGCGGCATCATTTCTAAATACGCTCCATACATTTCCAGTAAGTACTCATTACTTCCTTCAGCGCGTTCTTCCAAAAGAGACAAATCCAGCAAATTTGGTTCGGGTTCTTCTTCCGCTTGTTTCGAATCTGAGAATAAAACATTGTTTTGATACCCCCATTTCACCAAAAGCTGGTAGAGTTTTTCCGGGTTAAAGGGCTTCGAAATATAATCGTTCATTCCAGCTTCGATGAACTTATTCTGATCGCCAACCATGGCCGAGGCTGTAATGGCAATAATCGGAATAGAACAAGTTGGTTCCGGGAATTTTGAACGAATAAAGCGTGTAGCTTCCATTCCATCCATCCGCGGCATGTAGTAATCCATCAGAATCACATCAAACTGCCGGTCTTTTAATTCGGTTATTGCATCAATGGCATTATTAACAGCCAATACGTTTACGTTCCATTTATTCAGGTCGTACAATATCACCCGTTGATTAATTGTATTGTCTTCCACCAGAAGAACCCGCAAACCATCCAGGTTTTTCACCAAAACAATGTCTTCTTTAATCTCTTTGGTTTCGACGTGTTTATTGTGAAGCTCAAAATCCAGTTCAAACGAAAGTGTGGTTCCCTGGCCTTCTTTACTTAAAAGAGTGATCTCGCCGCCCATTGCTTCCACTAATGATTTTGCAATTCCCAGTCCTAATCCGGTTCCTGAAGCTGTTCGGGTACGGTGATCTTCGAGCTGCGTAAAATTCTCAAAGACAAAATCCTGCTTCTGGAAGGGAATTCCGATCCCGGTATCTTTCACTTCGAAACGAATGCGCTCGATCCCATTCTTTCTGGAAATGGCGTCGACTTTTAGCGTCACACTTCCGTGAATGGTGAACTTAATGGCATTTCCAACAATATTGAGGAGAATTTGGTTCAGACGCACCGGATCCCCAATCACATAATCCGGTAATTGATCATCAAAATCCAGGTGAAGGTCCAATCCTTTTTCTTCCACCCGGTAAGTAATGGAATTGACAAAAGTTGCTAAGAAATCTTTCAGGGAAAAACGAACATATTCAAAAGACATTTTCCCTGCGCGAATCTTGGAAACATCCAGTAAATCATTGACAACATGTAAAAGTCCGTTTGCAGAAATGCCCAGCGTATTGACTATTTCCTGCTGACTTTTGGAGAGTTTTTCATCGTCCAGTTGTCGGGTAAGTCCAATGATCCCGTTCATCGGTGTACGGATCTCATGGCTGACGTTTGCCAGGAACAACTCCTGGGTTTTCAAAGCATTTTCTGCTTTTCGCTTTTCACGGATTGCCAATTCTCTCGCCTCCAGCAAGTCCGTAATATCTGTGTCTACATAAACCAGGTATTTCAATTCTTCCTGTTCATCAAAAACCGGGGTCAGCGAAGTTTGAATGTATTTCTGTTCCTGATTCTTCAATTCTTTGAAAGCCTGAAAAACCACCGATTCTTTCGTGTCGATTGCATTTTCAATAAACGCAGAAATTTCGGCTCTTGTCAAACCGCTTATTTCGTAGATACTGTTTCCTTTTTTCTCAAAAAACTCCTCCGATGAATTCCATCCGTAAAGCGTCACAAAACCTTCGTTTACCCAGGAAATAATTCCCTGCGGGTTTGTGATGGTGATCCCGTTATTCGTATTACTGGCCACAATGGATAAGCGCTCGAGCTGTTTGTTCTTGGAAAGAATCACCTCGTTGGAAGAAACACGGTCTTTGTAGCGCACATAGATAAAAATTAATAAAGCTGCCAAAAGTGCAATACTTCCGATCAACAGGTTCAGGATGATTACCTGGTTCTCATTGTTGTCATTTTGGAGTCGTTTGTTCTTGTTGAGAATAGCGATTTCCTCATTCTTCTTATTCAAATCATACAAAAACTGAAGCCTCACCAGTTCCTTGGCATTTTCTTCGTCACTGTATTCTTCCAGCATCTTATTGAACATGATCCGGTAATCATACGCAGCTTTGTAATTTCCTCTGAGATTTTCCAGTTTGGAATAATACTCGTAATAATCTTTGTATTCAGCCAGGAACTGGAATTGTTCGATATACTTTTTGTAGTCTTTCAAAAGCGATTCTGCTTCCTCCAACCTGTTACTGTTTAAATAGGATTTGATCAGAAGTTTACAGTTGCTGTAAATGAACTCGGGCATTTTTTTACGCACATAAATAGTTCTTGAAAAATCAAGGTACTTCTTCAAGCTGTCAACTTGTTCTTCCAGTCCATAGGCTTCGCCATAATTCGAATAACCCACTGCATAACTCACTGTATCTTTCATGGCCAGCGAACTTTCAATACACTTTAAAGCATATTTTCGGCTGGTCACCAAATCGTTCTTTTTCTTACGGACCTGGTAATAGATCAGGTATAAATTCGACAGGTTATTGTTGGATGAAAGGATGAAATGATCAAACTTCTTGGTATTCGCTTCAAATAAAGTGGATTTGTAAACCAGTTCAGCCTGATCCAGGTACCAGACATTCTTTTTTTCCTGTCCATAATCCGTTAAACAATGTCCTACATAACTTTTGCAGGTAAAATATTGTTCCAGATTTTTAACAAGTTTGAATTCACTCATTGCCTTTTCGAAATGATTCCGCGCTTTTAAAAACACGTGCAGATTCTTAAAAATCTGACCAATCGTTTTTTCCATTTCCCCGATTCGCTGATGGTCTTGCATTTGTTCGGCAACAGCAAGTGACTGGTAAGCATAATCCATGGCGGACTTTAAATTACCTGTTCGGGAATGATAAAGACTTAAACGGGAGAGTACTTCATACTTCAGGTATTTTTTTCCGCCTGCTTCCCGAAGTTGATTTGCTTTTGTTAAAATAACGATGCTCTCATGCACGTCCGAACCCTCCATTTCACGTGCGCGATCCAGCATCTTAGCTATTGACAATCCTTTATTCGCAATGGAATCAGCGAACACCACAGCGCTATTCAGGAGAACAAGTAATACAAGTAATCCGGGTTTAAGATTTTCCAAAAGGAACTTTCCAGGTTTAAAACCCATAAGTTTGAATAACAACCGTTTAACGTGAAAATAGGGATTATTTCTTACCTGTCATTTAAATCAGCACTGAAAAAGGTCGGAAATGAACAGATTGTGCCCTACACTAAATGAATCAGCTATCTGGCTACTTGTTTTAAGTTCAACGAATTATTTATGATAAGTATTCCGTAAATTCGGAGGCAATAAAACTTTACTATGAAAAACAAAATTCTCCTCCCTCTCCTTTTCCTACCACTTTTTAATTTTGCACAAGATTCTCACGGAACCTGTTCTTCGGTTAAAAAGCACTCTAATTCTATCTTGAAAAGCAATACTTTTTCAATTGCTCAAATCGCAGAAACGGAACTGTATGATGTTCACTATTACTTTTTGAACCTGAACATGACCAACACAACAACAACCTTGTCGGGCTCCGGTGAAATTCATGCTGCTGCACGCGAAGACCTGGATACTGCGTTGGTTGAATTCTATCAAACCTTTGTAATCTCGTCTATTGAAGTAGACGGAACCCCGGTTTCTTACACACGTCAGAATAGTGCTTTGAAAATTCCGGTAAACAAATTAACAGGCGAAAACTTCGTCATTCACGTTAATTACAGCGGAACTCCTCCAACTGCTGCAACCAATCCGCTTGGTGGAGGTGGAATGACCAATGACGATTCACCTTCGTGGGGAAACCAGGTAACCTGGTCTTTGTCTGAACCGTTTGCTGCCTACGAGTGGTTTCCGGTAAAACAATCCTTAAAAGACAAAGCTGACAGCTGTTCGGTTTGGATCACAGTTCCTACTGCTTGTAAAGCGGGTTCTAACGGTTTACTTCAGCAGGTTGTTGATTTGGGTAACGGAACTCATCGTTTTGAATGGAAACACAGGCATCCGATAGATTATTACCTGATCTCGGTAGCAGTTGCCCAATATGTTGAATACAATGTAACAGCAAATCCGGCTGGTTCCGGACCGGTTTTGATTCAGAACTTCATTTACGATAATCCGGGTACTCTTCCGAATTTCCAGGATGATATTGACGAAACAGTTGACTTCCTGGAATTGTATGCAGATCTGTTCGGACCTTATCCGTTTGCGGATGAAAAATACGGGCACTGCATGGCCCCGATTTCCGGTGGAATGGAACATCAGACAATGACAACGCAGGGATTTTTCAATCCAACACTAACTTGTCACGAATTAGCACACCAATGGTTTGGTGATCATGTGACTTGTTCTTCCTGGGCCGACATTTGGGTAAACGAAGGTTTTGCTTCGTATTCCGAATACATCATGCTGGAAGAATTGTACCCGGGACAACAGTTAACCGATATGCTAGACAGACATGACAATATTATGTCGGAATCGGGTGGTTCTGTTTGGGTAGAGGATTCCCTCACCGATGGAAGTATTTTCTCAGGAAGACTGGTTTATGACAAAGGTGCTGCCATTGTTCACACCTTGCGTTTCCTGATCAATGATGATGACGTATTTTATGATGCGTTACAAGCTTACCAAAGCGTTTATGCCGATTCAACAGCTTCCGGAATCCAGTTGGTGGAAGTGTTTGAAGACGAAAGCGGTTTAGACCTTTCTGCTTTCCTGGAAGAATGGTATTTTGGGGAAGGATTCCCTACTTATGCTGTTCGCTGGAACAATGTGGGCAGTGATGTACTGGTGGAAATCAATCATACTACCTCCAAGCCAACGGTAACACCTTTGTTTACAAATGACCTGGAATTGCGGTTCGTTAGAAGCGGTGGACTTGCTGATACAATTATTCGTTTTCAAATCACCGGGAATCAGAACCAGTTCATTATTCCAAATGCATCGACCTTTACCAACATTAATAAGATCGATCCGAATAACTGGATTTGTAATAAGATCGGTGGAATTACGAAAGATCTGACTTTCACAGCAGGAATCAAAGACAATCCTTATAAACCGGCAATTCAAATTTATCCGAATCCTTCCAACGGACCGGTAACTGTTGAAATGGCTGACTTTGGTTTATATAATCTTGTTTTAATGGATGCCAAAGGAAGTGTGATCACTTCTTACGAATTTGACAGCTGGACAACTCTTGACCTGAAAAATCAGGCTCAGGGAACTTATATTTTACAAGTAGTTTCAAAAGCCAGCGGAGAAAAGTTCAATAAGCTGATCAAGCGTTAACATTTTCTTATCGGAATATTTTAGTCGCTATCTCGTTGATAGCGACTTTTTTATTTAGAGTCATTTTATTTGGGTCTTTTCAGTTCGTTAACTTTTAATTTCTTGTTATTTATCAGTCAGGTATCAAAATCATCCTTAATTTTACGGAACTAAAAAAGACAACGATGAAAAAAATAGCTTTACTACTATTCCTTGGTTTTGGGATTGCAGCAATGGCAAGTCAGGCAACTGCTCAAAGCAAAATGCAGGACTGGGCTGAATTGAAAGAGTTCCATAAAGTAATGGCACAAACATTCCACCCAAGTGAGGAAGGAAACCTGGAGCCAATCAAAACACGTATCGGTGAAATGGTACAAAAAGCGAAAACGCTTCAGGCATCTAAGTTTCCTACTGATTTTGACAACGAAAAAGTAAAGAAAGCTGTTGACCAATTGGTAACTGACAGCCAGAAATTAGAAGCTGATATCAAGAAAGGCGCAAGTGATAAGAAAATCACAAAGTCAATTTCTGCTTTGCACGATGTATTTCATCAGATTGTAGGACTTTGTTCTGCTAATGAGAATCATGACCACGAGCACAAAGAAGGTGAAAGCCACGAAGGTCATTCGCACTAAGAAATAATTAAACAATTAAATCCCCGGCATTTCGACTACGCTCAATGACCGGGGATTTTTTTTATTTCGTGGCGTTATACAGAAAATACCAGTCTTCTCTTGACAATTCAAATTTGTGAGCTGTTGCTGCATTTTGGATCCTGCGTTTTTCCTTACTCCCGATAATTGGCAGTGCTCCCAGCCTGTTGAGCCAGGACACCGCAACCTGCTCTACGTTCGCTTCGTATTTCTTCCCGATCTCAATTAACGCAAGCCGTAATTTCACAGCCTGTGCATCTTCTCCCAGTAAAATGCGGCCGTCGGCCAAAGGGGAAAATGCCATTGCCCTGCTGTGCTGCTCCCGGATAAAATCATAACGCCCGTCGTTCAACGCTTCTGTCTGCAGTAAATTCAATTCCAAATGATTGGTAATGATAGGCTGCGAAAGTGAAGAAGACAAAAGCCTTTGCTGAAACACATTGAAATTGGATACACCAATGTAAGAAATCTTTCCGCTGCGCTGCAACTTCAACAAAGCTGAAGCTGTTTCCTCAAAATTCGACAGGAAATCGAAGTTCTCAAGGATCAGGATCTCGATCTTCTCTCTTTTCAACCGTTTCAATGAATCTTCCACGCTTTTAGTGATGTATTGCGGACTCAGGT
>CAMLFH010000003.1 GCA_946479285.1 uncultured Flavobacteriales bacterium
GTCGATGGCATTAATTATGGAGGAATAAGCTTCCTTCAAATCGTCCAACTGCGACAATTTATTGAAATCGTTTTCCAGAGCAGCATAATCCACCTGATCAAGGTTTAACTGACCAATCTCATTCAATTGAAAACGGATATAATCCAATTCTTGTAATTGGGCAGAACGGGATGATTCCAACTTCTCTTTTGTCGTTTTTAAGCGTGAAATCTGGGTGTAAATGGACGAAACTTTCTGAGCAAGATCTAAACAGTCTGCATAGGAATCCAAAAGGTCGAACTGAAAACTTGTTTTTTTGATTTCCAGTGTTTCGTGCTGTGAGTGAATGTACACCAACTGCTCGGTTAATTCCTTCAACTGGTTAAGCTGAACAGGCGTATCATTAATGAATGAACGGGATTTTCCCTGGCTGGTGATTTCTCTCCGGATAACCGCTTCCGGTTCCCAGTCAATATCTTCCTGAACGAACCAATTCTTAAAACTTTCATTTAACTGAAAGACTGCTTCAACAATTGTTTTCTTCTCCGAGTTTCGAATCACCGAAAAATCAGAACGCTCTCCGAGGATCAGATTTAATGCTCCTAACAAGATCGATTTTCCGGATCCCGTTTCTCCTGTAATAACATGAAGCCCATCGTGAAACTGAAGGGAAACATGTTCAATTAAAGCAAAATTTTGAACGGAAAGTGATTTCAACATTAATTCAGAATTTCTTCGTATTTGGTTGAATTGGTAGGATCTATTTTCTTTAAAACGGTAACGATCTGCGTTTTTTCTTCCGGTTTTGCAATTGAATACAGATTCTTCAATTCATTCAGCTTACAATAAGCGAAGTTAATGATGTTAATTGTATTTGGCCGCGCAGAAGCTACTTTTGACAACTTATCCAACGCATTGTAGATCGCTTTCTTAGCATCTTCCGGCTTGTCATATAAGTGATCCAGTCCCAAACGATGGTATTCGTAAAAACATTCTCTCAAGGGCTCAAATAATTGCTGCAAGGCATTTTCAACCAGCCAGTAACGGTTTCTTTTTTGCCCTGTTTCGCTGGATTTCCATCCTTTATTGGGAGCTGTTTGAGCATTTGTAACGATCTGCTGTGCTTCCTGGAAATACTTTGTTCCACCCTGTTTGGAAAAGGAATCAAAATCCAGAGCGATGATGTAATAGGCATAAAAAGCTAAGATCGAAGACAAGTTATCCCTGAATTGATTTTTCGCATAAAGCACTACGCTGCTTCTCGTGTACGAAAATTCCAGATTATCATCCTGGAAGTTGAATAAGGATGTATTGTAAGAACCGTTATAAACCGGTCTGCTCGACTGAACCTGGATTGATCCTGTAAATTCTCCGTTATTGATCGTATTGATCTGTAATTGAAGCTGGCAGTTGATACGTTCTTCCACGCTGAACTTTTCACTGGTCCACTGAGTATTGTTCATCAAATTGGTAACTACCTCCTTCAATTGGTCGAACAGTTCTTTCTCAGCAGAAGTAACTTCGGTCTTGATATTTGTGATCAGTGTAACCTGGCAGTTCAATTCCTGGGAATATCCTCTTACAATAAGCGTCAAAAAGACAAGGGTTAGAATTTTATTCATAGATATTATTCATCAATTCGTTCAACAAAGAGAAAGCTAATTGGTGCTTTGATTGTAACTCAAAGCTACACATTTTATTGTTTTTAAAGAGTAATTTAACGGAATTCGTATCGGTGCCAAAACCAACTCCCGGCTCCCCCATTTCATTCAGCACAATTGCATCGAGTTTCTTTTTTTCGAGTTTCCCTTTTGCATATTCCATGCCGTTTTGGGTTTCCAAAGCAAAACCGATTACTTTCTGATCCTTTGTTGTTGATCTGTTTGAAGCTGCCCAGGATAAAATATCCGGATTCTTCTCCAAAAGAATCTGCAGCTGATCTTCTGTTTTTTTGATCTTCTGACTTTCAATAACCGCCGGGCGATAATCTGCAACCGCAGCAGCGAATATACCCAGGTCGGCACGTTCCCAGTTTTCCTGCACGGCCTGCAGCATATCTCTTGCAGAAATCACACGGATCAACTCAATATTTTTATGTTTTGCATTTAAACTGCTCGGACCGCTTACCAGAATAACCTTTCCACCTTTCGAAGCAATCGCTTCTGCCAAAGCAAAGCCCATTTTCCCCGAAGAATGATTTCCTATAAAACGAACAGGATCAATTGCTTCATGAGTAGGTCCGGCGGTGACTAAAAACTGCTTTCCTGAAAAACGGTTGTCTGCCTGAAAATGATCCTGAAGATAGTGCAGCAGGGTTTCCGGCTCGGCCATTCTCCCCTGTCCTTCCAATCCACTTGCCAGGAAACCGCTTTCAGCAGGAATAATGGTATATCCGAATGATTCCAGGCGAGACAGGTTGTCTTTGGTTGTTTGATGCTGGTACATATCCAAATCCATTGCAGGAGCAACAAAAACAGGACATTTTGCACTCAGGTAAGTTGCCAAAAGAAAGTTATCTGAAAAGCCGTGGGCCATTTTAGCCAGTGAATTTGCGGTAACGGGCGCGAAGATCATCACATCTGGCCACAAAGCCCATTCCACATGGTTTGTCCACTCACCTGTTTTAGAATCATAGAATTCAATTCCTACAGGAGATTCGGACAAGGTGGACAGCGTTAGTGGTGTTATAAAATCAGAAGAGGCAGGAGTCATCATACATCTGACCTCTGCCCCTTGTTTCTTTAATAATCTTACGAAGGAAGCAATTTTATAAGCTGCGATTCCGCCAGTAATACCAACCAGAATCTTTTTCCCATCTAAAGACATATCGAGTTTAGATTACTCTTGATTTTTTCTGGTATAAATTTGTCCTTCTTTCAACTCTTCAATTGCAACTGCAACTGATTTTGGAAGTTTTTCATAAAAACGAGAAATTTCAATTTGCTCACGGTTTTCAAAAATCTCTTCCAAATTGTCTGTTGATGAAGCAAACTCCTGCAATTTAGCAGTCAACTCTTCTTTCATTGAAGCGCTGATCTGGTTCGCTCTTTTAGACATTATTACAATTGATTCATAGATATTACCTGTCGTTTCCTCTAAATCTACTGTATCACGCGTAACTGTTGAACGCTCAGCGTTATTGTTTTTGAAGCTCATTTCTTCTGTTTTATTTACTTGTTAGATACGGGAACATCAATCTTTTTCAATTTCTCAATATACCCTTCGAATTCGCGAAGATAGTTTGAATTTGGGAATTCTACAAGAAAAATAGAGAATCGTTCTCTTGTTTTATCAATTCGCTCTTCGATTTTAGAATCCACACTATTACTTGCTAAATGGAAAGAATTACGGATTAAAATAGCCCAGGCTTCTTCCCGGTAAACAGAACGCGGATAATTATCCAAAAACTGTTCCCCGCTTACTACTGCAGCCCGGTAATTTTCCGTTTTGGAGTACAACCTAACTGTCTGCATATCTTTTGTTTCCAGCTTGTAACGCAATTTATCCATAATGGTATTGCAGGTATCCAATAACTCCGAATTCGGAAAACGTGTCACAAAATTTTGCAATTCATTCAATGCAACTTCGGTCTCATGCTGATCCAAAGATACTTCAGGACTATTCTGAACGGCACAAACTGCTGCCAGGAACATGGTCTCTTCTACCTTCGGTGAATAAGGAAATTTAGATTCGAAAGCTGACAGGTAATAACTTGCCAAATACCAATCCTCTACTTCAAAACATGCTTTCCCCAATCGGTAAAAAGCGACTTCACCTTGCGGAGAACGCGGGCTTCTTTGATAAACCTGCTCATACAAAGCTACACATCTCTCATACTTTTCAGTATCATACAAGCGGTTGGCTTCATTGAATTTGGCATCGTAATCATCCGATTTTAATATGCTGTTATAAGAATTACAACTGCCAAGGGTTACAATAGTAAGAAGTAAGAAAATCCATTTCATGACGACAAAAATAGGAGAAATCCCATAACGTCAAACCTTGAGGAAATATTGTTTCTGAAAAGTTAACAAGTTAAAAGGGTTCAAAGAGTTGAAAAGGTTCAAAAGTTCAAGGAATTGAAAATGGAAAATTGAATAATTGAGAAGTTAAATTATGAATAAAGAAATTATTAAATTGGTTAAAGGTCCTTGATTTGAACATTTGAACATTTGAACATTTGAACATTTGAACATTTGAACATTTGAACTATTTACACCAATTTCCCCGATTTGATTTCCATCAACCGCAGCAGTCGATCCATATTGGGGGCTTCATCTTCGAAGTAACTGCGGGTTTTTTCAATCTTCTCCTCCATGGTATCGTCTCTTTCAAATTCAGGATCAAATCTGAAATAATGCCATTTTTTATGTTTGCGCAATTCTTCTTCAAACTGCTCCTGGGCCTGTTCTGAGAATTTCTGTTCCAAATCGGCATCTTTGTGTTTACCTGAGCCAATACTTACAATAACCACCGAATCTTCCTGGTACAAACAATCTGCGTAATGCATGGCTTGTAAAATTGGATTTGGGGCAAACTGACTCGCATTCATTAATCTTCGGTAACCCAATTTGATAAACTGCTGTTCATTCGGATTGCCCATACAGGCTTTCATAACAGAATCGAGTTTGATTGATTGCTGAGTGGGCCTGCTATCGGAAAACTGGAATAATTCGTCTGAGTCCACATCGTAAGTCATGAAAAGAAAATGTTTTCTGAGTGCAAACAAGGTGTCTTCTTCATCAAAAAGTCGGGAAACCATTTCTTTGCTGTAACCATTATTCTGATAACGAAGCAATTTCTCCAGGGATCCTAATTCTTCGATTAATGAAATTTCCTGTTTTGCCAAAAGACTTGCTAATAAGACACTATCTCCGGATGCAACTAACAGGTCGATCCAATTGTAAAGGGATTTGTCGATATCAACTGCATGAATGCGGCGTGACAATGCGCTCAACCCGACTATCGGAACAAGTAAGGCATCTGAACCTCCATCTGTTACTAAAACAATTCTGTAGTTGCACGACATAACAGCAATTTAGAGAAACCGCTATTACAAACCAAATTTTTAACAGTGAAAATTAGTTAAACTATAAAATAAGCCGATTCGTCTTTATCTTACGCGCAGTTGTCGACCAACTTGCAAAAGAGTCGTGGGTCTGATTCCGTTTAACTGACACAGCCTGGAAACGCTGGTATTGCTCTTGGAAGCAATTTGTGAGAGTGTATCTCCGGTGCGGATTTTATAGTACTTTCTGGCAGCTGATGCTTCTGTTCTGGCTTGAACTGCAGCAATGGATTCACCGGAAATTTCTTCATCCGTTGGTTTTGCTCCGGGTCTGAATAAACGTTTTTGAACCAGCAGGTTTTCGTCTTTCAGTTCTCTTTTGGCAAAATCAATGATTTCTTCCGGGTTCAGCGGCGAATCGTAGAAGCGCATTTCAAAATGCAAATGGGCGCCAAATGAACGTCCGGTGTTTCCACCCAATCCGATCGGCTCACCAGCTTTCACTTCCTGGTCAGGTGCTACCAGATGCTTTGAAAGATGGGCGTAGAACGTTTCCAATCCGTTGTGGTGACGAATAATCACCAAATTACCAAAACCTCCGTCATTCCACTTTGCATATCTTACACGCCCGGAAAATGCGGCTTTCACAGTATCACCTGTTCTAAGGTTCAAATCAATTCCATTGTGGTATCTCCCTTTTCGATATCCGTAGCGGGAAGTTACAATTCCGGGAACCGGGCAAATAAAACTGCTGTGCAATTCATCTACCATACACAACCAGATCGTATCGTTCAAACGGGACATATCCGGTCTTTCAGAACTAAAACAGATGTCATTGTTCCAGGTTTGGATCAAATTTAAATTCGTATCTCTTTGGATCTGATTAAAAAGTGCTTCATTCATAATTCCATCGAACTCTTCGTCCAGAAGGAATTTCCATGTTCGATTGGAATAAATTACCATGCGACCTTTCTCAGTATCAACGGTATCGATCGGAGCCTGAGCCAATCCTGAAAATGAAACAAATAGAAGAAGGAAAAAAAGAAATTTGTTCATACTTAAAGCCTTGGTTTTTTTCTGGGTGTGGCAAAACTAAGAAAAAAAAGCCAAAATCCGGCTGAAAAAAAACGTTAATTCGAACATTTACAAGTTCATAACTCCAATTTGATCATTGAAAACCACATTTTGATCGGTACGTGTCGGTCACGACCGACACCCAAAATCACCCTCTCAATTTTCGGTTTTTTGAACAGATTTTCCGTCTACATCCATTACAATGACATCGTAGAACAATTCTTCATTTGGCTTCACCAAATCCACATATCCTCTTGAACCGTAAGCTTCTTTAGCAGGAACCAGAATATAGAGTTTATCGTACATCTTGGTATTGTACATCGCTTTTCTCAGCCCCGGAATCAAGGAGTTGTCCTGCATGCCGAAAGCGAAAGGTGTATCTCTCTGGTAAGAATTATCGTAACGCGGATTCGACTTGGTTCCCACAAAATAATGGATTGCCACGTTTGAGGTCTCACCGACTTTTGCATCGGTCATTTCCGGATTTTCTTCCAGCTTCCAAACTTTTACTCCGTCTACCACTTTTGTGGGCTTAATTTCTTTTCCTACACGAAGCATCACGATATTTGGAGCATTGGGAGGAATAATTCCCGGAATCCCTTTTTTACCACGAGCCAATTTTCCCGGAATGAAAATTTCCACGAAATCGCCTACATGTAATTCTTTGATAGCCAAATCAAAACCAGGTGTCTGCATGCCATACCCAACCAAAAACGGAAGCATATCTTTTTGCAGTTTATAGTTTCCATCAACTATCTCACCGTTTTGCAGTTTTGTTTTGAAATTGATCTCATACACCGATCCATCCTGAACAGGAGCACCCTCTTTTTTCTCGAACCATTGGATCTGAATTCCATTCGGGAAGGTTTTCTTGTCTACAATTGATTTCTTAGGTTCGATCAATTGTTCTGCTTCGGATAACTGATTTGCCGCATCGTGTGCAGACGGATTGTCATCCTTGTTTTCAGTTTTTTCCACACCGTTTGTGCAGGAAGCAATCAATAAACCAATTGCTATGTATTTCAAGTTTTTCATTCTAATCCTATTAATTCAATATCAACGACCAATGGGGAAAGCGGCGGAATTTTTTGCAAATCGCCTACTAAACCATGCGCCAAATGACTTGGAAAAACCAGTTTTGCTTTCTCTCCGACCCGCATCAATTTAATTCCTTCGTGAATCCCCGATTCCATTTCACTTTTGTCGATCCGGAAAACATCCACCTCATCAGAAGCAGTTTTATAGACCTCCGTGCCATCGAGCAAGCTGATCTTGTATTGTGTTTTTGCATCCATTCCGGCTTTTGGAATTGCTCCTTCTGTCTTTTTCAAAATGACATAACGCAATCCGGTTCCGGTTTGTTTCACTTCCCAATTCTCATGCTGGGCAAAATAAAGATCGATATTGATACTTTGTTCCACAGCCAGCTCTTTGTTCATTTCGGTGGATTTTTTCATGTTCCACTCAACCGGTTTCGGCTGTTCTTTTTCTTCTGTACAAGCACAGAGAACCAGGAGACAGAACAGGAATTCTTTTTTTATCATGCTTTAGGAATGAAATCTTTTACAAATGTTACAAATTTTTCGACAGTTTTCTCCAAACTTTCAGATGAAATTCCACCGGAAGCATAAGCATGTCCGCCGCCCTCAAAATGTGTTTTGGCCAATTCATTTACAAAATAATCTCCTTTAGCCCGGAATGAAATTTTCACTTTCCCGTCTTTCTCTACAAAAAGAACGGCCATTTTAATCCCCTGGATTCCCAAAATCTGATTTACCAAACCTTCCGTATCGCCTTTCTGATAATTGTACTTTTTCAATTCTGCCTCTGAAAGAGATGCATAAGCTACATGAATATCATTTAGGCAGACGAGTTTTTCAGATAAAGCATAACCTCTTAATTTAATGCGGTCAACGGTATTGGTGTCGTAAACGGATTCATGGATCAGGTAATGCTTCACTCCTCTTCGGATCAGATCCGCAATAATCTCATGCGTATCAGCACTTACAGACGGGAAGCGGAAAGAACCTGTATCTGTCATGATTCCCAAATAAAGGCTGGCACCGGAAGTTTCATTGATAGCATCGAGACGATTGATTTCTTTGAGCCATTTGTAAACCAATTCGCAGGTGGAACAAGCAGATGTTTCGGAAATGACTACCTGGCAAAAATCTGCCGGATGCAAATGGTGGTCGATCATTACTTTATTTGCTGAAGATGCGGTCAAAACTGCCTGCATGGCATCACCAACACGTGAAGGTTCGTTGTAATCGAGGCAAAAGATCAAATCAGCAGCCAAAAGTACCTTCGAAGCCTGCTCTGATTTGGTTTCAAAATCAATAATCTGTTCCTGTCCGGAAACCCAGTGTAAAAACTCAGGGGCCGGATCGGGATGAACTACCTCCACATTCTTCCCCCAACTTTTCAAAACGTGATATAAGCCCAGGGAACTTCCTATTGAATCTCCGTCGGGTGATTTGTGGGCTGTAATAACTATAGACTGAGCCTGATCGACCAGTTCTTTTATTTTTTGTGATGAATCCATTATTCAAAATTACGAATTCCCTCCCGATAATTATCGGGAGCCGAATTGCGGATTGCTCTGACATAAAATCAGTAAGGGCGCGATTAATCGCGCCCTTACCGGATATAATATGATGTAACAGATTAAAATCCTGTTTTCTCAGAGCGTTTTGTTTCGATTAAAACACCTACACACGCCAATTTCTTTTTATCTCCGCCTGTAATAGATACGTTGATAAAAATTTTACGTGATTTGTCGGATATAAACTCCAACGCTTCTGCATTTCCGGAAGATGCCAATACTTTCTTAACTCTTTTGAAAGTCTCTTTTTCTCCTACTACTTTTTTCTCTACTACCATTTCGTAGATTTCGTAGTTCAGTGTTCCCACACTTCCTTCACCAAGCACGGTTGTTAAACGGTAATCCAATCCCTCGTGTGCAATGAAAGACATTTCATACGATTCGTCAGCGGCAATGGCACCTGAACGCGATTGAGAATTTAAACTATATGCGTCTTTGGTTTTTTTCTTTTTCATGAATGTCTCTGCAGGGGGACACTGAGCAAAACCAAATACAAAAGCAAATAATAAGGCTGTTGTTAAAATAAATTTCATATCCGTGATGTTAAGCAGTTACAATTTTAGTACGAATTTCCGTGATTTTTTTCGACAGGTTATCGAAACATTTTTGAGTCATTTTACAGCTATCTCCTCCTGAAAAAGTCAATTTTCCATTTGAGTTCTGTACCTGGGTTTCCCCGGAGTTGCAATCCAATTGCTCGTATATTTTCAGAATTTCCTCGATGGAAGCTGAATACTCCTTAACTGATTCGTTATCCTGGTAGCTTACCAAAAACTCCAATAAGTTCTCTGCAACCAATTTCTGATCTGCCAAAGCCTGATCCAATTTAGGAGACTTACCGAACCCTTTGGAACTTCCGATCATCAGGTGCATGGATTCGATCCAACCTCCAACAAGCATCAATGAAAGCTCATCACCTTTATCGATCTCGATCAAACGCTGGAATGTACGGTTGTACACATCATCACTCAATTTGAATAGTGAATCTGCATTTCCGTCCCATTTTTTAGCCAACTCACCCAACTCGTTCCCAAAAACCTGTGCAACACCGATATCGGAACCCAGTTTTTCCAATTTACCGAAATAGCTCAAGTACTTGTTTGTTTCATTGAATGAAGTCAAATACGCAACATCTGCTGTATAAACCCCAAAGTTCAATGCTTTTTGAGAAGAGCTTGAATACTTATCTGCCATTGCAGGATCGTGCAGGATCTTCGTGTTTTTTACTGCATCCATCTTAGAGATCAAAGCAAACTGCTCAGAAGGCGATGGAATATTATAATTTACATTAGCAGCATCTACAGTTTCCTGCTCTTCAACCGTTGCTACTTCTTGTTTTTCCTCTCCGGAACCACAAGCATAAGCGAATAGTAATACGATACTACCTAAGATTAGTTTGTTTTTCATCATCAAGTAATTTAGTGCGAATCTATTAATTTTCAACGAATCGCGTGATTATTTAGTCAGTTTTTTTGTTTCTGCAACAATTTTCGCTTTCAATCCTTCTGACACCTGCATCAACGGAAGTCTCATAAACGGTTTCATCCATCCCAGTTCTTCCAATGCAATTTTCACTCCGCCCGGGTTTCCTTCTGCGAACATTAATTTTGTCACCGGAAAAAGGTCGTAATGCAGTTTCCTGGCTGTTTCGAAATCCCCGTTCAGTGCACTTGTAACCATTTGACTGAATTGTTTCGGGAACGAATTGGCAACCACGGAAATAACTCCGTCGGCACCAGAAGCGATTAAAGGTAAAGTAATCGCATCATCACCGGAAAGCACTAAAAAGTTTTCGGGTCTGCAACGAATGATCTCCATAATCTGCTCCATATTTCCGGAAGCTTCTTTCATGGCCACAATATTTTTGATCTCAGCCAATTCCAGAGTTGTTTCTGCAAGCACATTTGATCCTGTTCTTCCCGGAACATTGTATAAAATGATCGGTAAATCAGTAGCATCAGCCAAAACTTTGTAATGCGCCACATAACCAGCTTGGGTAGGTTTATTGTAATAAGGCGCAACGGAAAGAATTCCATCAACTCCATCCGGTATATTCTTAATTGCTTCGGCAACAGCCATGGTATTGTTCCCACCTGCCCCGTAAACAATCGGCAAAGTTCCATTGTTTACTTCCAAAACTGTCTCCAGCACCTGTTTCTTCTCTTCGCTATTCAAAGTTGGAGATTCGCCAGTAGTTCCCTGAACTACCAGGTAATTAGTACCACCGGAAATTTGTTCCTGTACCAATCTGCGCAATGCCGGGAAGTCGATAGACCTGTCTGCGTTGAATGGCGTAACCAATGCAACTCCGGCTCCTTTAAATAGATTCATTGTGTTTTGTTTTTAAACAGTAAAAAGTAGTACGAAATTACGAAATCCTTTAGGAATTACGAGTTCAGAAATGCGAATTGCTAATTAATTTTACAGATTGTTAGAAATAACACTTCGTTATCCCGTACCGCCTATCCAGGCATGATACTTCGATCAACGAGTTCGTTAAAACTAGAATTCTAAAATTCGCGTATTCTATTTTTTCAACGTACTATTTTCCATTTTTCACTCTACTTTTGTGTCATGACAACAACTCCATTTCCTTTCAAAGTTCTTTTTTGGTTCGAAAATCATTCGAAAATCATTGCAGAGATTAAACGAACGGATATTCAATCCGAAGATAAAAGTTTGGTATACAAGTGGATTGTTATAGAGAAAGAAATCCGTAGCAGCTCAGTCGCGACTGAGCTCTACGGTGAATCACCTCAAAATAATGATCAGACCAGAATTTCCATTCTTACGTTTCAATCGATGGATTCTTCCGGGGAAAACCAAACACGCACTTTTACAGAAGGAATTTTACATTGGGATTCAGAACAGGCCGATTTCAACGGTGAAAAAATGACACGTGTTGAACCGAGTGACTTATCTATTGAATCGCTGGCTTTGGTTTTTGGGTTTTTAGAGTGACAATTACAAATTCTTTTGAACCGTAACCATTGATAACTAACTTTTCCGAAACAGTTTGTCCCGGGCAATAGCCGGAACTAAAAAAGCACAAAATAATCCTGCTACAAAATGCATGGGAATATCCATTATTCTGAATTCTATTGGAACAGGCGTGCCATCGGGTAAGGTTGGATGTCCCATAACGCTTAAAACAGTAACTGTAACAGCTCCAATCGCAAAGATAAATCCCGCTCTTTTGAATAGGAATGTCAGCAACCAATAGATAAGCGAACCAATGAATATAGTTCCGAATGTTGTGATGATAACAGGATTAAGAAATAGGATTTCTGACCATGGATTGCCATTCCTGGTAGCAATGTAAAACCAGATCACATTTATCGCTGAAGCAATCAAAGCTGTTATAAGCCATGCTTTCATTATTTTTATAAATTTTATTTTCATATCGGCTTTTTAGGTTATTTAAATTCAGATGCATAGTCTTTAGCAAAATCTTCTATTGATCGTGGGGATTTTTTCAGTATTTCCTGAACTGTACCATTCACAAAATCTGCTTTCCCCATCCGTACATTTTCGGCAATCTTTAAAAATGTATTGATCATCATTTGAGGCATTTTCTTTTCCTCCATTCTTTGTTTTGCCTGATCAGCAGTTAGTGAAATATATTCCACCTTTTCACCAATGGCTTCGCTTATTGCATCTGCGACCTCTGCGTAGTTTACAGCTTTTGCCCCCGTCAGTAAATGTGTTTTGTTGATGTGATTATCAGGTTGGGTTAATGCAATAAATGCGACTTCGGCAATATCCCTGGTATCCAGGTATGGTTTTTTTCCGTTACCGGTCGCTTCGTATATTTTGCGTTCCTTTTTGATGGTCCTAGAAAAATCGCCGAGCCAATTTTGCATGAATGAATTTGGCTGCAGAATAATCCAGTCAATGCCAGACTCTTTTAACAACTCTTCCACTTCACCATTGGGCCTTGCAATAAAGTTTTGAGAATTTTTATCTGAACCAGGTGAAGACAATTTTACAATATGCTTAACTCCTGTTTGTTTAGCAGCTTCAATCACATTGTTTTGCTCTGTCGTAAAATTTTGGTTTACACTTGAAGCAAGAAAAACTCCTTTACTGTTCTCCATTGTTTTAACCAGCGATCCTTTGTCTGATAAATCTGCTTCTATCCATTGTATGAATGGCATTTCTACTGCTTTCTCCTTATTACGGGTCACTGCTATTGTTGGTATGTCTGCATTCGATAAAAAATGCAGGAGTTCTTTCCCAACTTTTCCTGTTGCACCAAATACGGTGATGTGTGTTTGATTATTCATGCTTTTCGTTTTAAATATTGTTTATTTATTTAGCCGACTAACTAAATCGAGATAAAAAAAACCTATCCCAGGTTCTTTACTATTTGCTGAAGCGAGATTCTCAGATCCTCTTTTGCTTCCTTTGAAAGTTCATCCAAACTTCTCTTTTCGAGATCAATCCAGATATCTACAACACCTTGAACGGCTTCTTTTCCTTTTGGAGTTAAGAAAACTCTTGAAACCCTTAAATCAACCGAGTCTTTCTCCTTAGTGATTGTACCTTTAGCTGTCATACGATCAATCATACTTGAAATAGTCGCGTGCTGAATACACATTTTCTCCACTAATTCAGAAATTGTTTGCCCATCTTTTGTGTGCAGATAATATAACAGAATATCCTGCCCATCATAAAGATCCAATTTTGCAAGACGTTCATTTGATAAGCTTCTACGCATCTTACATATCTGCATCAGCAAATTACCAATTGAATCGTGTCCGTGTTTTTGCTTCATGGAACAAATATAGTTATTATTTAGTTAGCTGACTAACTTAATTTGATTTTAAATTTGTGCAAAACAGATTGATTGGGATAAAATAACAACTGCCCACTTTAAGCGGGCAGTTCTGTTTTTTTATTGGTGTAATTGCTTCTTCAAAGGCTGGACTGATTGAAATTTCAAACAGAAATCTTACCTCCACTAATTCGCTGAAATCATTCCCAGGAAATCGTCTTCTGAAATGATTGGAATACCTAAAGAACTTGCTTTCTCTAATTTGGCAGGGCCCATATTTTCACCCGCCAGAACGTAGGTTGTTTTTGCAGAAATGGATCCCACATTTTTTCCCCCGTTCTTTTCAATCAGATCTTTGATTTCGTCTCTGCTGAATTTAGAGAAAACGCCGGAAACTACGAAGGTTTTTCCTTCCAGTTGGTTTGAATCCAGTATTGCTTCTTCTATTTCAAATTGAACTCCTGCTGCTTTTAATCGCTCGATGGTTTGCATAGCACGCGGATCCTGGAAGAAATGCTGCACCGCAATGGCAATCTTTTCACCAATCTCATCCACAGCGATCAATTCCTCGTAGCTTGCTTTGGCTATGGCATCGATGTTTTTCAATGCGTTTGCCAGCTTTTTTGCTACTGTTTCTCCTACAAAACGAATTCCAAGCGCAAACAATACACGTTCAAACGGAATTTCTTTGGAATTTTTGATCCCGATGATCAAATTGTTTGCGGATTTATCTGCCATGCGATCCAGATTCACCACCTGGTCGAAAGTCAAATCATACAAATCTGCAACACTGGTCGCCAATCCTTTCTTGTAAAGCAAATCGATGGTTTCTGCTCCTAAGCCGTCTATATTCATGGCTTTCCGCGAAATGAAATGTTCCATGCGCCCTTTCACCTGAGGCGGACAAACCAGATCATTCAAACAGTAATGCTGCGCTTCTCCTTCTCTTCTGTGCAATTCGGAACCACATTCCGGACAATTCTCGATGAAAATGACTTTTTGAGCAGTCGATTGACGGAAATCCGTGTCTACTCCAACAATTTTCGGAATAATTTCTCCTCCTTTTTCAACGAAAACGGCATCTCCCAAATACAAATCAAGTTTTTCTATCTGATCGGCATTGTGTAAAGACGCTCTTTTCACAACCGTTCCGCCTAAAAGGACCGGCTTCAGATTTGCAACCGGAGTAATTGCTCCTGTTCTTCCCACCTGGTAAGTTACTTCTTCCAAGCTGGTGGAAACGCGTTCTGCTTTGAATTTATAAGCAATTGCCCAACGTGGAGACTTGGCTGTGAAGCCCAAATCGGCCTGCTGATCGTAATTATTGACCTTGATTACAATTCCGTCTATATCAAAGGGAAGGTTGTAGCGTTCTTTGTCCCAGTAATGAATGAACTCCATAATTCCTTCTATGCTGGAGGTCTTTGCAATGTATTTATTAGTTTCGGATGGAGTCTTGAAACCCCAATCGTGTGCTTTTTGTACGCTTTCCAAATGCGATTCCGTATTCAGATCGTCTCCGTATACACCATATAAGTAACAATCTAATCCTCTTTCCGCGACTATTTTAGAATCCTGTGACTTCAACGTTCCGGAAGCAGAGTTTCTTGGATTTGCGAAAACGGGTTCCCCCAATTCTTCGCGCTGTTTGTTCATGGCATCGAAATTGGCCCTTGGGAAAAAGATCTCTCCGCGGATTTCAAAATCATCCGGGTAATCTGCTTTTAGCGTTAAAGGAATGGTTCGGATTGTCTTCACATTTGCCGAAATATCTTCTCCTTTGGTCCCGTCACCACGAGTAACTGCACGGGAGAATTTTCCGTTTACGTAGCGTATTCCAATGGCAACACCGTCGTATTTCAATTCGCACACATATTCAATGTCGCCGGTTGCCAGTTTCTTCAAACGCTGCTCCCACTCGATGATTTCCTCTTCGGAATAGGAGTTCGACAAAGACAGCATTGGGAATTTATGTACCACCGTTTCAAACTTCTTGGTAATATCTCCGCCAACACGTTTGGTAGGACTCAGTTCTGAAGCAAATTCGGGGAATTGAGCTTCCAGGTCCTGGAGTTCTTTCAAAAGCACATCGAATTCATAATCAGAAATCGTAGGATTGCTTTCTACATAATAATTGTAATTATGCAGCGTAAGTTCCTGCGTTAAGTATTCGATTCTTTTTTGAGCTGCGATTGGATCCATATTGAAAATTTCAGTAACCAAAAATATTTAATAATTATGAATTACAGATTGAAAACATCGTAGGGATAAGTCGCGACTTATCCCTACGTTTATAAAATATCAAATCATGAAAATTCTGCATCAACCTTAATCTTAACGGCTTCTTTGGTGATTGGATGCGTGAATTGAAGAAATTGTGCGTGCAGGTGCAATCTTGTTTCTTTACTTCCGTAAAGATCGTCTCCGATAATCGGTGCATTTAACCCCAAAACATGTGCTGCATGAACCCGCAGCTGATGCGTTCTGCCGGTGATCGGGTAAAAATAGATAAGCGTTTGGTTATTTCTTCGTTCCAAGACTTCCCATTTGGTTACTGCACGTTTTCCATGTTCGTAACACACCAATTGGCGCGGACGATCGTCCAAATCGACACGCAAAGGCAAATCGATCGTACCGGAATCCTCTTTTACGATTCCATCCAAAAGTGCTACATAGCGTTTCTGTACGTTTCGTTTGATGAATTGCTTCTGAAGGTGCATGTGTACTTTCTTATTCTTTGCAAGGACCAAAATTCCGGAAGTGGACATATCGAGACGATGAACAATCATTGGCCCGGTGGCATCCGGGTATTTTTGCTGCATGCGTGTGTAAACCGAATCCGAGATGTTTTTCCCGGGTACGGAGAGAAATTCTGCCGGTTTATTGACAATTACCAGGTAATCATCTTCAAAAACGATTTCCAGTTCTTTATTTTCAGCCGGATTCTGAAGCATTGGATTTTCGTCTGTTTCAATTCCCTGCAGCATGTGCCCCAGAATTGGTTCACATTTCCCTCTACAAGCCGGATAAACCTGCTTATGAACGCGTACTTCCGACTTAGGTGAAGCTCCCCACCAAAACTCACCCAGGCAAACGGGTTTCAAATCGTTCTCAAAAGCATATTGCAGCAATTTCGGAGCGGCACATTCCCCGGCTCCGGCCGGTGGTTTATGATCTATGGTATTTTGAAAAATGCTTTGCAGGCTTCTTCTCTCTTTTTTATGATTGAGGAAGTAATAGGAATCAAAAATATCAGCCTGAAGCGCATTGGACATGTTCTTTCGCTTTTCACGCAATTCATTCAGCCGATTCTCAAACGTGTTCACTTCTTCGCTTAAACGATGGATCTTTTTCTTTCCTAAATCTATAAAGTCTTTTAAAAAGTATTGTTCACGGATTGATTGTTTTCTCAGATCTTCCAGGAGAATTTCCAGTTCATCCGGAGTCCGATTAGTTGAACTGTCCCGAATTTCTTTGCGCTTAGCTTTCGATTCTTTAATCTCTTTCTTAACCTTCTGAAGCTCTTCCTGGTAGGAACTTTGAACTTCTGCCAATTCAGCTTTTGCATTTAAGTACTGCGCATTTTTTTCCAAAGCAGCAATCTCCAGGGTCATATCATTAATAACCACTTCTTCTTTTCGGAAGAATCCTTCGGAATCGAGCAGATCGAAAACCGGCGGAACGAAGTAATCAAAGTCATTGGAGTCGGCCAATTTTCCTGAGAAAGCAGCTAAAAACCCCAATTCCTTTTGAGCATTTTCAACGACCAGAACTCCGAACATCTTCCCGATTACTAAACCTTCCTGTTGGTCATTCAATCCAAAATTGTGAATCCAATCCGTTTGATTTATTAAGTAATCCTGAACCTGAATCATTGCCAGATGAGCTAATTCATGCGGATCGTAATAAAACGGGAAGGTGAATTTTTCAGGACGGGTAATTCCGGAAATATCTGATTGAAAAGAAATGAATTTGGAGTTTATTGACACGTGTTCTTTTATGGACTGCAAAGATAGGAAAATCAGTACTTATTTTTTCACCGCTAAGAGCGCTAAGGCGCAAAGAAGAGATGAAATGAATTAATACAAAGTGTAAGGACACAAAGAACAACTTTCTTCGCGCCTTTGCGGTAAATATTAATCCGAGAAATTGATCTTTACGTGTGTTCCGTCGCAATAAGGTTTATTGGAAGAAGCTCCGCAGCGGCAAAAGGCTGTTACCTTACTTTCTTTTAACTCCTCGTGTCCGGAATGTTTCACTGTAATATTCCCATAAACCAATAGTGGTCCGTTCGGCAAAGTTTCTACCACATTTACCTGCTGTATTTCCTTTTGCTCGTTTTTCAGCCGGTAACTCAATGCTCCACTCGGACATTTATCCACCTGGGCGATCATTTCAGCTGTCGTGCCGCCATCGATTTTTATCCATGGTTTTGTACTGGGCTGAAAAACATTCGGAAGCCCGGTTGTTCTTTTCCAGCAAATGGTAGAATGAATACAGCTTTCAGGTTTCCAAATAATAGTCACTTCTTCGTTGGAATATTCTTTGACAATCGGTTTATCTGACATGATGCGGAGTTTTTTAAAGGAAGTATGAAATTACTAAATCATTTCGTTATTTCGCACACCAAAGTGCTTTCAACATGCGGTCTTTTCCCTGCAGGTCTTTTCGGATCTCAACCCTTTCAAAGCCCAGATCTTCAACCATTGTTTTGGTTTCAATTGCAAAATTCTCGTGGAGTTCGAAGAACAAATATCCGTTATCTGACAATGTCTTTGAAGCATATTGAGCAAGCGTGCGGTAAAACAAAAGCGGATCGTCATTCGGAACAAAAAGTGCGAGATCGGGCTCAAACTCCGTTACATTATGATGCATTTGTTCTTTTTCCTTCCATGGAATGTATGGCGGATTCGAAACGATCACATTTACCACTTCTTTATTTGCAGGGTCCAGCGCATCATCTGCCAGAAAATCAACCGCCAAATTCAGTTCTTTTCCATTCAATTTCGCTATTTCAAGTGCTTCCGGCGAAATATCGTACCCCTTGACGGCAAATTCCGGATTTCGATTCTTCAATGCCAGGGCAATGCAGCCAGAACCGGTGCACCAATCTTCTACTCTCCTGTTTTCAGGACCATCAATCGTTTCAATAATCCAGGCAAGCAATTCTTCTGTTTCAGGGCGAGGAATCAATACTCCCGGCGCTACGCGTATTTTTAGATCATCAAAATAAGTGAAGCCGACAATATATTGAAGCGGTTCTCCTGTTTTAAGTCGGGTGGAAATCTGATCCAGTTCCTGAATCTGTGCTTCAGAAAGTTCTATTTCCGCAGAAACCAACAAAGCAGATCTTTTGAACCCAAAAACATCTTCCAAAACAAGCAGGAGGATATTCCGCGCTTCTCTTTCTGAATAGATATCTTTGAGGTTGTTGCCCCAGTTTGCCGTAAGTTCTTTGAGATCCTGCATAAGACAAAGGTAATTGCGAATGCCGGATTATGAATTACGAATGAGCAATTTTTAGGTAATGAACTCATTTCAGCTACTAAAATGAGTAAAGACAGGCCCCGAAAAACTTAAAACATGATATCATGATTTGATGTTATAATGACATCGTGATATAACGAAGAAATTGAAAATCACTCGTTTTATGAGGTTATCAATCGGAGAAATTGGTTGGTCGAACTGTATATTTCAACCTTTTTATCGAATAAATGGAACTTTTCAGCGATCTTTTTTTGAAAATCCAATGTAACCTGTTAAATTTATGTGCGTTAAAAGCAAATAAAACAACAAAAGTGAGGAGTATTAAATTCATTTTCTTTCCCATTCTACTCATTGGAAGTCCAATGCTTTATGCACAATCCGATACGGATCCGGAACCTGAAACTCCTGATTCTGTTGCGGTTGTTTCCGTAAAAAAAATACTTCAGGTCCCTGTATTTCAAAAGTACAATCCGGATACGATTCAGCTTGCAGAAAACGATTTCCTGGTTTCGGATTATTACACAGCGATGGGACAACCGTACATCTATGATGCGCTCCATTCCTTTCACCGCAGAAGAATGGATGGTTTCGGAGGTTTTTTAAACGATAAGATCAATGCCGGATTAGCTGAAGTAAGAAACAGAGGATTTAACTCGGACCTGAAGAAATTATACATTCAAATCGACCCTGCTACTCTAACGGTTTATTGGACTGCAGTAGTTGGACCAAGTTTGGACGGAAGATGTTACATGAGTGTCGATAGTCGTGGTTCTGCTGGCGGCGGATTGCCTGCGGTTCAGAAACAATGCCCGCGCATGCACCGACTGCATTCAAACCTGGTTCCGGTAAAACAATTGGAATTCAATGATAACGTCTTGCAATGTTACACCTGGGACGGTGCCAGATTAGACACCGTTACTCATGCTGTAAATATTCAACAGCATTTCTATAAATATTACGATCCGCAAATCGGAAATACAGTGACGCTTGCTGAAGTAGTGCAAAAAGACTCTGAGATGGCAGCTTCAGTATTGGTAGCAGCGAAGCCGGCAGCTCCTGCGGTGCATTATAGACGCTATACGGTAAAATCGGGAGATACACTTTCACAGATCGCTCAAAAGTACCATACAACGCCTTCAAGGATTAAAAATGCGAATCATTTGAGGTCTTATTTGATTCGGGTCGGGCAGACACTGAAAATTCCCGGGTAATTACGAATGTCGTCCAGATAACTATCGGGATACGAATGATGGATTTGTAGTTGGGATATCGATATTTGCTTCGAGACAGCATTTTTCTTTTTTGCACGCCGAACACTTACGCTAAAGCTTCAGCGGTGGCGCATTGCGCAAATTTCGCAGATAAAAAAAAGCCTTCCTGGCGGAAGACTTTATAAAATAAGTGAATTCAAATCTACTTGATAACCTTTGGAAGTTTACCTGCATCCTTAGATGGATAAAACTGAATAGAACTGGTGTTAACGCAATGACGGGTATCTTTATCTGTAAATCCTTCACCGGTGAATACGTGTCCAAGATGTCCTTTACAGTTTGCACAGATAATCTCTGTTCGCATTCCATCTCTGTCAGGAACACTGATTACAGCACCTTCAATTTCGTCATCGAAACTTGGCCAGCCGCAGTGCGATTCAAATTTATCGTCTGATTTGTATAAAGGATTGTTGCATTGCCTGCAGATATAAACTCCTTTATCGGTTTTCTCGTAATAATCTCCTGTAAAAGGACGATCTGTACTCTTTCCTATAATAACACTTTCCTCCTGGGGAGTTAGTTTATTGTATTTCGTATCTTTTTTAGGAGTCGTGTCGGGTGTTTTTGCCGGCTCCTGGGAACAAGCTGTCAATCCAACAAATAAGCTGCAAATAATCAAATAGTTCTTCATGTTCAATCGTTTTGAATCAGTTACGCAAGTTCTGCGGATTTGGATTTAAAAACAAGAAAAACCAGTTGTAAAAAGTTAAAAAAACGATATCGCTGAACAAAAGGACAGAACTAGCCCCGCCAATCTGTGGAATGTCTGTGAACGAAACTACTTTTTCTGCTTATCCAATTCCACGTGAAGTCCAAGTCCTCTTAACGCTTCACCTGAAGCAACAATTTTCCCTTCACCATCTACCAAAAAGGCACTTGGAATGAATTGAACAGCATAGGCTCTTCCAGCTTCATTTGCTTTATCCCAAACATGGTTCTTCCAAACTAAGCCATCGGCTTTAATTGCTTCTTTCCACTTCGTTTCATCGCGATCCAGGGAAACGGAGAATACTTCAAATCCTTTCGCATTCTTAAATTTAGCGCTTTTGTATTTGCCGTATGCTTCTACCACGTTCGGATTCTCTTTTCTGCAAGGTCCGCACCAGGAAGCCCAAAAATCGATCAAAACTATTTTCCCTTTCAGGGAAGAAAGTTTTACCACCTTTCCATCAACACCGGTTAAAGCAATTTCAGGAGCAACAGAACCAACGCCCGGCATTTTTTTAACTTCTCTAAAAGAAGCTGCACCCAGACCTACTACTAATAAGGTCGATAGAATAATTAGTGAATTTTTCATCAGTTCTTAGTTTACACGACGAATATCAGCTCCCAGATTTCGCAAGCGAATATCAATGTCCTGGTAACCTCTGTCAATTTGTTCAATATTGTGAATAACGCTTTTCCCTTCTGCAGAAAGAGCAGCAATCAATAAGGAAACTCCGGCACGAATATCCGGAGATGTCATCTGGATCCCACGCAAACTATGCTGTCTTCCAAGTCCGATAACGGTTGCTCTGTGCGGATCACACAAAATGATCTGTGCTCCCATATCGATCAGTTTATCGGTAAAGAATAAACGTGATTCAAACATCTTCTGATGGATCAATACACTTCCTTTCGCCTGTGTTGCCACAACAAGTATGATTGACAATAAATCCGGGGTGAATCCGGGCCAGGGCGCATCATAAATGGTCAAAATAGAGCCATCGATGAAGGTGTCAATTTCGTAAGATTCCTGTGCAGGAACGAATATATCATCGCCTCTTCTTTCGAGCTTGATCCCTAATCTTCTGAAAGTATTCGGGATTACTCCCAGGTTTTCCCAACTGACATCTTTGATGGTAATTTCCGACTTAGTCATTGCTGCCAAACCGATGAAACTTCCGATTTCGATCATATCGGGTAAAATACGGTGATAACAACCTCCCAATTCTTTCACTCCTTCAATCGTCAATAAGTTTGAGCTGATCCCGGAGATCTTTGCGCCCATTGAATTCAACATTTTACACAATTGCTGAATGTAGGGCTCACAAGCTGCGTTATAGAAGGTTGTTGTTCCTTCCGCCAGAACTGCAGCCATGATTACATTTGCTGTTCCTGTAACAGATGCTTCATCCAAATGGATGTATGTTCCTTTTAGCTTCTTCGCTTCGATGGAATAAAAATGCTCACCGGCATCGTAATTGAATTTTGCACCCAGTAGTGCAAATCCGTCAAAATGTGTATCTAATCTTCTGCGTCCGATCTTGTCGCCACCCGGTTTTGGGATAAATCCTTTTCCGAAACGGGCCAGTAAAGGACCTACAATCATGATAGAACCTCTAAGCGAGCCTGCTCTTTTTTTGAAATCTTCTGTTTCCAAATAAGCAAGGTCGATATCTTTTGCCTGAAAAACGTAGGTTCCGCGTTCTACTTTCTCAATTTTAACTCCCATCGTTTGCAACAAGTCAATCAACTTATTGACATCCACGATATCGGGAATATTTGAAATAGTAACTTTTTCAGCGGTTAGCAAAGGAGCACATAAAACTTGTAAAGCCTCATTTTTAGCCCCCTGAACAGTTAATTCGCCTTTTAGCTTCTTTCCTCCGTAAATTTCAAAAGATGACATACTTAATTCTTATTACGATTTTGGTTTTGATTTTGATTTTTTCCTTTGTAGTTATTAGACTTTTGATTTTTCTGATTCTTTTTCGGACGCTTGTTGGGCTGAATTCCGAATGATTTCAGGATCAGGTTTGTATTCATCAATTCATCCGGATTTTCCAGGATCAAATCTCCCTGAGAAAGATCTCTCAATTGATTGGCAATCACATGATTTTCTACCGCATCATTGTTGTAAGCCAAATACTGCTTCTTCATGAAGTTGGCCATGGTGATCTTCAAATATTCACGTTCATCAGATTCCGTAATATTCCTCGAGTCTCTGAGGATTTCCTGCGTGTATTTCCCATAATGTCCGTACTTGATACGTCCTTTCGGGTATTCCACCTTATCCGGCTTACTTGTCAATGTTTCAGGTTTTGGAATCTCATAAGGAGAATCTACATCCAATTTGAAATCAGACATGACAAACAAATGTGTCCATAATTTATGTCTGAAATCATCCACATCGCGTAAATGCGGATTCAATTGTCCCATAACTTCAATGATTGCCCTGGTTGCTTTATTGCGTTCATCGCGGTCTGCGATTTCCATAGCGTGAGAGATCATTTCCTGTACGTTTCTACCATACTCCGGAAGTAATAACTTCCCTCTCGTGGTGTTGTATTCCATAAATTTTCTTCGAAAAGTCAAAAATACGGTTTTAAATCGAAATATCCAGTGAAGTAACGCATCCATTTCAAGCAATCTGATCGGATTACTTCATATTAACCCAAAAGCACTATTTTAGTCTTGAAATTATTCCTTTATGAAACAGATCAACGCGTTATTTGTCGGACTAAGCGGTTTACTATTAATCACTTCCTGTTCTTCTGATCCTGAAGTAAAAACGGCTAACAGCCCCACAGAACAAACTTCCACAGGTTCGGATTCTGTAGAAGTGCAGGAATGGTTCCCGGAAACGGATTTTGATACGCTCTGCGGATTGTACACGGGCGATTTCGGAGATGGTTTCATCAATGTGGTATTGACTTATGTGAACGATAAAAAAGCAATCGGCTATAATGTTCACAAAGGATTGCAGCGAAATATCAGCGGATCGGTAGTGCAGAAAAAAGAACAATTCGAACTGACTTTGAACGAGCCGGGCGACAACCAATTTGACGGAGTTTTCACCCTGATCATTTCAAAAAAAGACGGCAGTGTGAACGCCAGCTGGACAGCAAATGATCCGAAAATCAAGGCTAAAAAGTTTAAGCTAAAAAAACGTACGAAGAACGCAAAAACCGTTTCGGATGATGGGGATTACTTCGACTTCACGGCTGAAAATGTAAGCGAGGAGAATTTCCGGGATGTATTTTCTCATTCCTCGCTTTATATCGGTGATAAATCAGGAGAGATCAGCTTTCAGGAAAACGGGATCGTAAAATACTCCTATTATCCGGATAATCAAACGAACGAACAAATGGAAATCATCAAAGGCTCCTGGAAATTCAAGGACGCTAAGACGCTGATCATTGACTGGTCTAAAAACAGCGAATTCAAAGAACGCCAAATGAGTTTCAAACTGATCCAAAACAAAGAAGATCCGCCATATTTCGAAACAAAAGATGGCAAGAACAGCATCAATATGTTCATGTATTAAGATCAACAAGTGGTAAAAAAAACAGCCTGGATCGCTTTTGTAATCGGGATTCTTTATGCTTCGTATTTACTGTTATTGCTGTCGCTTCCCTACCTGGAAATGCGCCGTGGAATTGACTTCCTGAAAACCAAACAGCTCATTTACCACATCAAACACTGGAGATACAGTTTTTACATTCATGTATTCACCAGCATTTTGATCATTACCAGCGGTTTATTCCAGTTCAGCAAAACCATCTTGAACAAATACACCAAAATTCACCGGGTTTCCGGATTTATTTACCTGGCAACCACACTTTTGATCTCAGGACCTGCAGCTTTGGTGATGTCATTTTATGCAAATGGTTCCTATCCGGCTCAAACCAGCTTTGTGATCCTGAGCATTCTTTGGCTTGGAACGACGTTTTTGGCCTACTATTACGTTCGGAAAAAAGACTACGAAAAACACGGGAAATGGATGGTGCGCAGTTATGCACTTACCTTATCTGCAGTTTCATTAAGGCTTTACTCCTACTTGTTCGATGTTTTCTATTTAAGAATGGATCCGGTTGATTTATACATCTTGCTTTCGTGGTTGAGCTGGACATTGAACTTAATTGTTGCAGAAATCCTTATAAAACGTGGACTTATAAAACGTTTATTAACCAACCGTTAAGCATTGCGGTAGCTTCCGCGAATGTTTTGCCATCGAGATAAAGTATTTTTCCGGAAGCATCAATACGGTATTTTTCCAGGTTAATTTTCTTTTTGGAAACAACCGGATTGTCAGAATATCCTTCTTCTTCCGGGTTTTTCTCAAATGTAGTTTCGTAATTGGTAATTGTAAAGGTCAAATCCTTGCTTAGGGTGCACATTTTCAATAATTCCGAGTAATCCTCTCTGCCGGCAATTTCTTTTTTATCGATTAGTTTTCCGGTTTTAGTAAAAGTCACCAGGAGATAGGTCAAAGGGCTTTGATCTCCGTTAAATTCTTCTTTCACCACATAAATCAGAGCCACAAAATTTGCTTTTTCAGCTACCTGAACATAATTATAGAACCCTTTACTCACATCTCGGGAGAAGCGTTCGTTACGCATTTCAGAAACAAAACGCTCGTAATCGTACGAGATGCGGTTTTTATCATCATAAACTACTTTTCCTTGCTCCGTATTCAGATTAATGGGGAAAGAAGCCTGCAAAAACTGTCGTTTGAACTGCAGAAAATAGAGATTTTCAACGTCTGAAACACCACTTAAGGCCAATTCCATGTTTTCTTTGAACATCGTTGGCTCCTTATCTCTCAGGTTTGCCAAATCGGGATCTTTTTCAATGTTATCTATGTTCACATATCCCGACTGAATAGCAAACTGAAGGTAATCTGCGCTCATCGGGAAGTTCTTCAACTGTGAATACGCGCAGGCTACGTTGAACATCACTTTTGAAAACGGTTCGTACCCTAATTTTTCTGCCAGTGAATAAGCTTCCAATGCTCCCTGGTAGTTTTTCATTTCCATATAAACATTTCCTAACTCGTAATAGGATTTCGAGCTGGGATAAGCCGCAATGGAAGCTTTGAATCCTTCTTTAGCTGCAGAAAGGTTCTTTTTATTCTTGAATTCATCCAAAGCACTCAAAAATAATTTATTCGACTCCGGATTCGCTTTTGGATTCTGATAGAGGAATAAACGCACTTTTTCTCCATTGAAAAGGTCAGCGGCATTTAAGCTGATCGATTTGGTTTCATCTACCGTTGCTTTTCCATCGGAATCAACTTCTGAATCCGGAACAGCCGGGTTTCCGCAGGAAAAAAGTAAAGTGCTAAAAGCCAAAGAATAAAGGACGAATCTCATAGGTTTTGAATTGAGAATACTAATGTACATAATTCCCAATTACGAATTCCGAATTCCGAATTTTAGATCTATTTGTGTTTTGAATTTTGAATGCATCATTATGAATTTTCAAACTGTTTTAAAATGTTAAATACTTGGAGGCCAGTTTGATTTTTTGTAATTTCTAAACTCATTCAAATAGCAAAGTTATGATAACAAAATATCAACACGTCCGTTACGGACTTTATAGTTTTGCATGTATTGCAGCGCTATTTCTGATAATGAAATTATTTTCATTGGAAAACAATGGTTACCTGCGTTTTTTAAACGTATTCATTGTATTTTTCTTTACAAATAGACTGGCTAAAAGAAATCGCCAGATTGATGATGATGACAATTTCCTAAAAGCATTTGGTTCGCTAATGATAGCCAATGTGATTACGGTTGCATTATCGGTATTCAGCTTCGTGATTTACGCCTACTTCATTCAACCTGATTTTATTGATCATTTTGACGGAGGAATTTTTTGGAACGATCATGTAACAAGAGATCAGGCGGCTACCATCTTGTTTTTCGAGGGTATGGGTAGTGCATTAGCAGTTTCGTTCATCAATGTCATGTACTGGAATGAACGAACGCCGGACAACAAATGTGTTCCGGTAGAACCCCTCAAAGAATAGAAATAACTCTCGAAAAAATCAGGAAATCGAGTGGATTAATAAATCCACTCGATTTTCTTTTTTATCCCAGGTTGACTTCGACTCCGCTCAGTCACCTTGAAATAAAAAACACAAATATTCCAACCAAAAGTGAAAAGTACCCGTTAAGACTAATGCACATTGTTTAACAAGGACATTAAGATATTAATGCCTAAGACCTGATCAGGCGGAGATCGGATGGACCCGGAAATCCATCCGATTCTCTATTTTAAGAAGAGTAATACCACGTCGTGCCTCGTAATAAACTTACGACCTTCCTGCCGTAAATTAGCATTCTCAAAAGGGGTTCAGGCTCATTATTAACCATTTAAATATAAATTATGATGCATAGATCTAAAATTTGATGCATATTTATACGGCATTTACTATTCATTCATTATTCGCACTATGACACTAGAAAATTTCATCATTTTTGAACGCAAATGGGAAGGCGGGCTCAGCAGACACACTTCCGATTCAGCAAGTAAAACACCTTGTCCCACTCCTTTCAAAGGCAAAACAGGCTGGCATACCAATGCCGGAATTACTTATTCCGTATGGCGGAAAAAATTCGGGAAACTAAACGATCAACGCTTTTTTGAAATGTCAAATGCCGATTGGTTCGTGGTTTTCGATTCGCTTTATTATTCCAAAGTAAAAGCCGCATCCTTCAATTCCTTGTCCATCGGATTTATGGTTACGACCATTGCCTGGGGTTCCGGAGTGAGACAGGCCGGATTAACACTTCAACGATCCATCAACAAACTAGGCGGATCCGTTTCGGTAGACGGAGCGATCGGCCCCAAGACCATTGCAGCTGCAAACGCTATTCCAGCCAAAGAACTATTCGACGAATTGGTGAAACAACGTTCTGATTTCTTTCACCGCATTGCGAAGGGAAAAAATGCCGTTTTCCTGAAAGGATGGTTAAATAGGATGAATGGGTTTGTGAAAGGGTTTAAACCGGTGTAATCTGTAGGTACGCGATTAATCGCGTACCTACCAAATCTTTGCATAAAATCATACTATTCCCTTACTTCTCTGCTTCCTCTTTCAGTTTCCGATTCATAGCTTCGAATCCGTTCTTCGTACTTCCGTCGAGCATTTTAGAGAGCATGCGGACCAGGATCCCTTTGAATTTTTCGGCATGAATGAAAGTTGTGGTGCCGTTCCCGTTATCAATCAGTTCGAAACGGTGTTCTCCGTCGAATAAGCCCGGGAATAGCAAATTTCCAATCCATCTGAATTCTTTGTTTTTGTCGAAAGCCAATACTTTTGGTTTAAAAGTCATTCCTTTTGCTCCCGGAGGTTCCAAACGCACGATGATCTTCTCGCCCACTTTCACTTCTCCGGTAATCGATTTGATAAATGGATTCCAGTTTTTATAATTCTTAAAATTGCTTAGGATTTCCCAAATGCGTTCCGGAGCCGCCTGGATAGTTATCTCTGTTCTGATTTCTTTTTTCATCTGTTTTGCTTTTGATCTACACCCTGATATTTATCGTCAGGGTTTATTGATGAAGCAAAGTTCGATGAAAGACGTGAAGGTGCTCTTGACAAATATCAAGAAATGGAAGCGGTCTTTTTGCGGAGCCTGCTGAAGGTTTCAGGAGTCATTCCAAGCATGGAAGCCAAATACTGCAGAGGAACCTGGTTGAACAATTCTTTGTTGGCATTCCACAACTGCACGTAACGTTCTTCTGCGGTCATGGAAATAAAGTTCAGAATGCGGTCGCTCATAATCCCGAAACATTTTGCCATGAATAACTTCTCCACGGTATTCCAGGTCGGGATGGATTTCCCCATATTGCGGTAATCTTCTTTGCTGATGACAGCCAATTCGCAATCCGTTAATGCCTGAAGGCTTGAAACGGCCGGTTTATCAAAGAGAAAACTGTTCAGGTCGGTAACGAAATATCCGGGTGTGGCGATCCATTTGGTCACTTCTTTATCCGGAAGATCTACCCATTCGCGAAGTAAACCCGATTTCACAAACGCCATCTGGTTGGAATATCCGTGTTCTTTGAAGAAACTTTCACCTTTGTGCAACTGAAGCGGACGAAAATGAGAACTGATCGTTTTCAGATCTGCTGCATTGACTTCAAAAAGTGCCGCGATGTGTTGTTCCAGTTCGTTCATGAGCTACTCCAATTTCAACCACGAAATATAAGTATATATTGATCATTGAAGTACTGATCAGAGCTATTTTTCCGCAAATCCGCAAATTATAATAGGGCGCTTACCAGTCGCCCTGTAATTCAATTCAAACCTATAATGAAGATAAAAGTCGACCGGTAGATGACTTCCAATATTTGTGCGTTTGTGGTAATTAAATTTGTGAGGAATAATTTCATCGGTCTGAAAGTCCAGTTAAATGTGCATTTCAGAATTATTTATAATTATATTTATAAATATAGTTGTATAATTAAAAAAGTAATTATATCATTGGGGTATGAAAAAGGAATTGACACGAGCGGAAGAACAAATTATGCAGGCAATCTGGTCTGTTGGAAAAGGATTTGCAAAAGACATCCACGAACAACTGGAGGAACCCAGACCGGCTTACAATACGGTATTGACTGTAATTCGCGTATTGGTGCAAAAAGGCTTTGTGGAATATAAAACCTATGGAAAATCGAATGAATATTACCCAATGATCACCAAAGAAGCCTATTCTTCCCAGCGCATTCAATCCTTAAAGGAAAATTATTTCGGGAATTCGAATGCTAAGCTTCTCTCTTTCTTTATGAAGGAAAACAACCTGGATTTGCAGGATTTGAATGAACTATTGGACATCATTAAAAAAGAACGTCATGACTAATTACTTGTGGTATATTTTTGAGGCAAATGTGGTGATAACGGTTTTATTCTTCGTTTTCAAAGGCACACAACGATTCCTTTCTTTTGGGTGGCAGCGCTTTTCTTTGCTTTCCATTCCGATATTGTCGGCACTGGCAGTTTGGATGAAGCATGCAACCGTTTCGGAATCCAACTGGAGTTATCACATTCCGGTATTTGAATTGGAAACAGTGACCATTACTCCAAACAAAGCAGTAATTCCAAGCAGTTTCGATTATTCATCTCTTTGGGAAATCGGTTATTGGCTGGGAGTTACATTGCTTTCCATTTGGATGCTTTTCAACCTCTTTAAGGTATTTAGCGTATTTCTCAGCGCCAAAAGAAAAAAAGAAGATGGTTTCACATTGGTTGAACTGCCCAACGAAGCGCCTTCCTCCTTTTTCCGCTTTATTCAATTACCCGCAGGACTTTCGGAATACGATCGCGAGATTATTTTCCAGCACGAAAAAGTACATGCACAGAAATACCATTCGGCAGACCGCCTGTTCCTTGAAACGACTCATTGCCTTTCCTGGTTCAACCCGGTATTCCTGCTGCTGAAAAAAGAATTGGTCCATATCCACGAATTTGAAGTGGACCGGATCATGTACAACAAATACCGCGTCGGCTACATGGAATTCCTGCTGGCGTATTCTCTTGGAACTAGTTCTACAATATATTTATTCACCAATCAGTTCGTGACGAAACTCACACTGATTAAACGCATCAAAATCATGAAAAAAACATCAAAAAGAGTATTGATCACTGCACTTGCCCTGCCAATTATTGCAGGCGGATTTACACTGATCTCATTCACGTCGGCAGATCAAACCCCGACAACCAAAAAGACAAAGAAGGAAGCAGCTCCTAAATCAAAAACTGTCAACAAAGAAGTAAAAGTGGTCAAAAAAACAACTGCTCCGGCTGAAGAAAAGACCACTGCTCCTATTCCGAAAATGACCACCGAACTTTCGGACGACGCCGTTTATGATGAAAAAGATGTCAAACTACTTCCTTTTATAGGAACGAATGAAGCACCTGAAGTTTCTTCAACCAAAATCGTAAAACAGGAAAAGGAGGTAGAGAAACCTGCTGAATACGTTGGAGGATCGCAAGCCATGACGAAATACCTGGTGAACAACATTCGCTACCCGGAATCCGCTTCAAAATCGAAAACTACGGGGAAAGTATTTGTGTCGTTCGTGGTGACCAAAGAAGGAAAAGTAACGAAAGCAGCCGTTAAAAGAGGTTTTAGCAAAGAATGTGACGCAGAAGCAGTACGCGTAATTTCTGCGATGCCGAACTGGAAACCCGCTGAAAAAGACGGGAAGAAAATAGATTCCGAGTTGGTATTACCGGTATCGTTTGCTTTGTAAATAGGATGAACTCCTGCCGTGCATTGGTACGGTGGGAGTTATTTCTCCAGGATCAATTAGCTGTATTAATTGCTTTAAAACACATGTTATTTTCCATAGTCCCGAATGTTTGATCCTGGATTCTTTTTCGCTCCTTTTTTAGTTGATTGAAAAAGCCCGGCATCAGACCGGTAATGCTCTGAAAAATCTTAGTCACTGCAGATTCATCTTCCAAATGAAAGATTTGAGCTACCTGACCTAAATCAAAATTCTCATATAAAATCAGTTCTTTCATGCGTTCAACTTGTTGTATTCTTGCGCATTGACAAATGCTTACCCCGAGAACCTGGGTAAATATCCGGTTGAGTTTAAGTTCTGCACACTCAAGTCTTTGCTCGATGTAGGCCGGATAATCACTGATCGAAATTTGCGGCTTGTCATAAACGAACTCCTTGATCAATAGCGAAGCCCGGTCCAATAGTTCTGATTCCATTGGGTCCAAAACCTCAAATCCCAATTCCGGAAGATGGGTCTTTAGCTGCTGGGATTGGTCCGTGTTTAATTTTTCACGGAATTTCACTATCCCGCATTCAATTTCAGCAACGGGAATTCCCATTTTTCTCAGTTCTTGTTCTACCTTTTCGATGGACCGAAAATTGTTCATGAACCTGATATAACGTTTCATATATAGTGGAAATAAAATTTTAAAGGCAGATCCTGGCGGAAAAGATTTACCTCACATTAAATTAAGTAAAAAAACGGATTGTTGATTTTGTACAATTCCGGGCTAAACTTATATATTTTTTGGATTTGTTATTTTATATTGAAATCAATAACACCTAAAATCCCCAAAATTTCCTAATTGTAGGAATTATGCAAATTCGAAAAGAATTGTATAAACTATCCCAACGAATCTGAAGTACTTTTCGCTCTCCAAACAAATGAACTATTAAAACGAATGAAGATGAGAGCATTAGTAAGCATATTGGCATTCCTGGTTTTAACAGGTTGGGCAATCGCCTATTTCAGATTAGGCGCAGGAGAAATTTACCACATCACTTTATTAATTGCAGTAAGTGCATTGGTACAGCAATGGTATCCACGCAAGTTGAATAAGAGATCCAATCCATCTGTTAGAAATGATCTAAGAAGTAGTCATTAGGAATTGACCTGGAGAAAAGAGGTGGAAGTTCGTTTGAAGAGTTAATTCATTCGAATTCCAATAGATCTTACTTTTACCTCCTCACTCCTGTTTGCTGCTGGCTCATCATGTACCTGTTTGGCAACTTTATTCTTTTATAAATTCAGCAATTATTTTCCCTCCATTCTCCAATACAAGTTCAAGGAAGTACATTCCCGCATTTAACTGCGAGATCTCAACTGCTCCATCCGTATTGGTAAAAGAATCATGCAATTTACCGGTTAAATCATAGATTCTCATTTCCGACACTTTTTCTTCATACGTGATGTTTAAAACACCTTTGGAAGGGTTTGGAAAAATAGCGATCAATGCTTCACCGGGATTTTCCGAAATGCTCGCGGTCGTCTCCTTCCTATAAACCGTTCCATTTGAACCCACTGCAAAACAATTCACCGCACTGCAGGCAACATTAGACATGTTTTCAGTGGTATTTGCCGATCCTACCCAGGAACTTCCGCCGTCAAAAGTCTCATATATTTTCTCAAATGGGGTAGTGTTTCCGCTGCCGACTAAAATATACCGGTTCGTTGAAGGTGCAAGGATGCTTTGCGGATAAAAACCGGTATTTATTCCCGCCGGCTTTATCTCTGACCAGGTAATTCCCGCATCCGGGGTTTTTAAAACACCACTTTGATGGGTAACTAAACCAATCGCCTGGGATGGAAAAGCGACGCTTCTAAAGTCATCGGAAGCCCAGGAATTCCCGTCAACCTCATCTATTACCAGTTCATTCCAGGTAACACCAGCGTCTGTTGTGTTAAAAAGGTGGCCGGAGTACCAGGATGAAACATACCCCACGTTCGGATTGACAAAATCACAATCGTTAAACATCGTCAACCCGCCAAAATTGTAAATGGTATCCCAGCTTTGTCCACCATCATTGGATTCATAAATCAGGCCATTAAAAGAAGTTCCGTGTCCTGCCAGTATCCTGTTTTCAGTATACGCATACAGGAGGCCGTAATCTTCTGAAGATACCTGTGGGATCCAGGTTGTTCCTCCATCGGTAGTTTTCAGACCATTTATAAAACCTACTTCCTCATTTGCAAACGAAATGGCCGTTAAATTATGCTGAACAGTGAGAGTTAGTATTTCCCAGCTGTTCCCCCCGTTTATAGTTTTCAATAACAGCCCGTTGTTTCCCAGAATAAACCCCGCACTGTCATTCACAAAATAAACCTTATTCAGGTTTTCAGTGGTCCCAACTTCCAATTCATGCCAGGTCTGAGCTTCCAGTGAATGCAAACTTAAGACGGTCAATAGGATTAAAACTAATTTTTTCATGTGTTCGGTTTTTTAGTGCAGGTAACGCGGCAGCAATTGAACGAAGTTACACAGTATAAACGATAGTTGCTCGTTTCTCGTAATTCCGGGAACTCAGTTCATGCAGATTCCCTGCGCAATAAGCTCCGTACATAACTGCGGGGATATGAGTGAGCAGCTCTGAAATTAAATGCTGCAATCTACAGAAATAAGGGCCTTCATTAAAATTCTTATCTAAATTCTTATCTAAGAAAAAATCAAAAATCGCAGAATCAATGTTTCTGCGGTTTTCCTGTTGTTGTTCGGTGGAGAAGGGCGAACGGAAATGGAACCAAAATATTCGTTAGTATAGAAATGTCAAATGAATTGACTATATTAATATAAGGACCATAGCTTTACTAATAATGAATTCAGAAATTATGTTTGTCACAGAACAAGAAATTGATTCTCTTCCTAAAATCCTGTATAAGTATAGAACGTGGACTAAAACTGAGCATAAACGTCTTCTGACGAATTGTGAAATTTACTTTTCTGCACCTAGCGAATTAGATGAAAACACGGAATGTGCGTTGCCAAGAGATTATGATTCGGTATCTGAAAAAATGATTTTACAGTTTTGCTTAAATAAGGCATTTGAATTCTATAGAACAGGTAATATCATGTTTGATGATTTAATCAACCAAACTAGAGAATTATATGCAGCGAATACCTTTCATGATATTGAATTGAGAGAAGGAAAAGAGATTATTAACAAAAACCGGATTAATGAGGTGCTTTCGATTTTCTGTGCTACAGAAACATCTAATAATGAAAGGTTATGGAATACGTTTGCTAGGGATAAGACAGGATATTGTGTAGGTATCGATTTTACAGAAATTTATAGTAACCAAAATGTTTTTGGATCTTGTGGTAAAGTCAATTACTACGATGAGGAAAATCCGCCAAAAGTACCAGCTATTTCACTCGATGATTCTGATGGTGCAGTCAAGATGATGAAAATAATTTACAGTCTCCCAAAAAAATTCGAAAAAGAAAACGAGTTTCGACTAAGCAAATCTTATATGCAAAATAAAACGGTGCAGTTAAAACCAGAATGGATAAAAGAAATAATTCTTGGTTCTGAGATCTCTGATAAAGATCGAAATGAAATAATTTCAATAGCTAAAACCAAATATCCTCACGCGAAATTAAAAAGACTGTTTGTGGAACCAACATACAACATACTTTCTATAGTAGAGTTATAGATTATTTTATAATTAAAGTTTTACGTTCATTCTCGTTCTCTAATCTCGCTCTTAAAAAGAATGAGAAAGAAAGAAAGAAAGAAAGAAAGAAAGAAAGCGGAACGGGAGTCGAACCGGAAAAGTTCAACTATCCTTTAATTCTAGTGGACTTTAGTTAATTATCGTATTCAAATAAATTGAAGTCAACAATCTGATCTGGAGAATGATTAATTGCGTTTTTAGAAGTGTATTCTTTGAATAGTTTCAGATTTTCATCCTTGATTTCATCTAAAAGATCTGGTGACATTCCCCAATTTTCTATATGTGCAGCAAACAGCTTAGTTAGTTTTCGTTCAAACTTATCCTGATCGAGACCAGACCAGCTATCACAATAATCCTTAATCCATTTATCTGCATACTTATTACAATAACCAACTATAATATTTGTTTGATCATTATATGGTACAACATGAATGAACATAGAGTTTAATACTTTAATTTTCCTTGCATCTACTTTTGAAAAATCAATTGGACTAAATACCGCAGATCCATAGATATCTAAGAATGGGTATTTATAAATTTTAAAAGTGAATCTTGAGGATTCATTAATTAATTCATCCTCAAAAATGGTTTTATAGACCTCCAAGTCTTTAACACCTCGTTCATAACCCTCTTTAGAAATCTTAAGCATCTCTGAATTTATTTCACCTTTTAATGTTTCAGCATGCAGTATTCTGTTAAACTGTTCAATGTTGACTTGTTTCTTCCTTATTTCGGCACAAACAACTCTGTAACTTAATAATAAATGGCAGCGATATAAATCCAAGTTTAGGGGAAGGGTTTCAATTTCTTTAAAAATTGAAGTATCATGTTTGTTACAGAAAAGTGGGAGTGAAAAAGCATTCCTTTTTCCAATTAATTTCATTTCATATGGAAAGGAGTCGGCTTCCCAACGGAAAGGATCTTTAGGCTTGTACTCAACCAAGTGACCATTTACAGATACATTATCAAGTATGCCATTTTGCTGTAATAAATGTGAGTTTATTGAGTTTTCATTGCATTCATCAAGAATACATTTCCATGTTTTCTTATGGACATTGGTAAGTATATTAGCTATTGTTTTTTGTGTGTTGGATAATTTCGACATATTATGGTTTTTAATAGTGGTGTCAATAAGCCAATACTACCAAAAAAAATCTGAAACACAACGCCTTTCAAGCAAAAGGGAATCTAACCGCTATGAATTCGGGAAACTGAACAAAATCAGTACTTGCGAAAGATTTCAGTTTATCCTCCCCCTTAATCCCTCTCCCAAGAGGGAGACTTAAATCGTGCTTCGAAACAAAATCCTGCGAATTTCCCGTAGTAGATTTCCTTCGTCAATCACTACGGACTACCACAAAGTGAAAAAGCAATCCGTGACGATGGCCTTTTTCTACTTTCGTGGTGGAGAAGGCGGTACGGGAGTCGAACCGGAAAACAGTTTGAGGACTAACTATGTTTTATCAACTAAACTTGTTAGATTAGAAGAGCAATTAACGCAGGACATATTACTGGTTTCAATACCATCTATTTTAGTTTGATTATCAAATGTAACCTCCGTAAATTGAGCGCCAACAAAATTAACTTTAGTAAATTGGCTGTCAATAGATTTAATATTCTTAAGAATACAAAAACTCATATTTGATTCATCAAAGCTACTTTTAATAATTTCAGTTCGAATTAATTCACATTTCTGAAAATTCGCTTTTCTGACTCTAGTTGTAATGAATTTTGACGAGATAATTCTAGAGTTAAAAAATTGTGATTCAGTTAAATCAGTTGCCGATAAATCACACTCATGGAAAACACCATTATTAAAACTTCCTTTGACAAAAATCGTATTTTTAAAGGACATTTTTATTAACTTAGAATTATTAAAATTTGCATATTTCAAATTTGAACCATCAAAATTCGGTTCAAATAATTCGGAATTTTGAATTGATATCCTCTTTCCTTTTGCGTTTCTAAAATCACAATATTTAAGGATTGAATTATCAAATATTGTGTCCGTGGTCACGCAGTTTTTCATATTTAAAAACCGGGCTTTAATATTTGAAAAATCAACTCTAGTAAAATCTGAGCCTTCAAAATTCGCATTATTAAGCATACAATTTTTAAAACTATAACCGCTCAAATTAGTATTTACTAACATTATACCATCTAGACATGCATTTTCTAGTTTTAATTTCAAACCTAGTCTTACGCTTTCTTTTATGACTTCCTCGATAGAAGTAATAATATTATGTTGATCAATAATTAATTTTTCCCAGTACTTATAAATAGATTTTTTTTCATCATCCCTTATTTCATCATCTGTTTTACCAGAAGCAATTGTCTTGTTTTTTATTCTAATATCAGTTAACTCCTGTATACGACTTCCATACTTGTTTTCAATCCAATTAAATAGATCACCATTATCTATTGATAATTCAGAAGCAATGATTTTTCTATCTAAACCTAGAGCTACTAGTTTTCCTCCAGCATCAAGTTTTTTATTTTGTATTGTTCTTGTCTCCTCTAATAGATAGAGTATAGATAATTCGGGCTCCTTGGATAACACTTTTATTACTACATCTATAAGCAACTGATTTTGCTCAATTCGAAGAGAGTTGATTATAAAAGGGATTGCAGATTTATACTCACTTAGTGCTTGGGTCGCAGCAATTTTCACCGATAAACTATCACTTCCAAGTTCTTTTAACAAATTTGAAACTCTGTCTTTCTGATTGTGCTCATTATTTGAGATTTGAGATTCAATTTGTCTCTTATTTGACCTATTTGAGGTAATAATTGAAATTATAAGAGCCAAAATTGCAGTTAAAAAAGTGCCCGTTTGAAGCCAACTTGTATCATCTTTACTTTCGAGTTCGGTTTTTATTTTTTTTATTTCAAGTAAAGTTTTGTACCTGTTAAGTTCCGTTTGTTTTAAGGTGTCTACTTGTTTTTCAAGTGTACTTTTCGAAAATATATTTGACCAAACAAAAAGTAGACATATAAATAAAAATGCTCTTTTTTTCATTAATTCGTTTTGCTTAAGTTGGATATGACTTATATGTGTAATTAACGAATAGTTACTTGAGTTTAATAATTGGTCTAATCAAATTAATTCGATTTATAACAGAAGAATTTTTGGAGCAAATAGTGTATCGTCATTAACACCTCAATACTACCAAAAAAATCTGAAATACAACACCTTCCGAGCAAAAGGGAATCGAACCATTCTAAATTTCCAGAAAACGAATGAAATTGGCTGCTTATTGAAGATTTGAGTTCGCCACCCTCCTTGATCCTCCCTCATAGAGAGGAGACAAGATTGAACCTTCAAACCGGGCTCTATCTTCATTCTCGTTCTCATTTTCGCTTTCAAAAAGGAAGAGCCACAAAGGAATGAGAATGAAGAACAAAAAGAAAGCCTTGACAAAACTGCCAAGGCTCTTTCTTTTTGTGGTCCCACTTGGGATCGAACCAAGCACCTACTGATTATGAGTCAGTTGCTCTAACCGACTGAGCTATAGGACCGCAGAAAGCTTCGCTTTCGGGTGCAAATATACTATTTCTATCCAATTTCAAATCCAAAAACAATCGAAGCAGTGGAAATTTATCCGCGGAGGCTGGTCTTTCCAAGTGCTTTCGAAAGCGGACGCAAACGGATGAACTGCATAAATAAGATCCCGAATAAAACGGTAGCACACAATAAATGAGACACTTGTACGAATCCGGGCATGTCTGCGTAAGCCAGTAGTACGCCGCCAACTAATTCGATCACCAGCACCAAAAATGCCCAGTAAACGGATTTCACTTTGTCGGTTTTGTAGTTCAGGAAGACCAGTAAGATCATCAGTACCAAAACGGCCCAGGAGAAGGAACGGTGAATGAAAAACGCCCATCCGAATTTGCCGGTCCAGGAATCCCTGCCCAAACCTTGCTGGGTCAACTGATCGATGTATTCACGCACCTGCGTACCGAGGAACATCTGGTAAGCCGTAATCAGTAAGATAATTCCAATCAGCCACTTCATGGCAACGGGTAAATTGAGGGTTTTCTGCTGCACCGGGCTGATTCTGCGAATGAGCAATAGCTGCAGGCACACAACCACCAGCGCTAAGAACATATGAACGGTGATTGTCCACGGAACCAGGTTCGTAGCAACTACAATGGAACCAAACCAGCCGTTCAGGCCAATTGCGATAAGATTGATCAAGGAAAGCCAGACAAAACGACGGTCTTTACGGTATTTCCAGAATCCCCACAGGAAAATGATCAAAACACCGTTTCCTGCCAAAAATCCAACTAAGCGGTTTCCATATTCGGTCCAGGTCCTTTGTGCATTAAAAGGTTCTTCCTGGTATGTTCTCGGGTCTTTTTTGATCTTCTCAGCGGTTTCCTTCATACCCAGCGAGGTGAGGAATCGGGCAAACTTTTCCACTTTCGCCACGCGTTTTTCCCCGTATACTTCGCGGTAATTCTCGGGTAATTGCGCTTCACTCGTCGGCGGTACCCAGCTTCCAAAACACTTTGGCCAATCCGGGCAACCCATGCCGCTTCCTGAAGTTCGAACGACACTTCCGGCAATAATTACCAAAAAGATAAATACCAGCGTGATCCAGTTTAATCGTATAAAAGCCTTTGAGAACATAGTCGTTGTTTGGAACCCAAAATTAGGTATAAAACAGGCTCATAAAGATGATCAAAGTGATTTTATTTCCCGCAGAGATCGCAGCCGTTTATGGAGCTGGAGTAAACTACACCTGCGGCACAGCTTTTACTTTTGCCCGCGAATGAAGCGGATCATTTTTTAAATCTGGCTCCGGAAAATTACCCTAAGCATCATTCTGTTTCCTCCTCTCCTCAATCTCTCCCGATAGCTATCGGGACTGTTTCCTCATTCTCATTCTCTTTTCCTCATTCTGTTAAAGAATACGACAAATGCATTATTGCGGGTACTGATTTTCAATCGTTACTTTGTATCACTAAATTATTATGTCATGAAACAGATCCTTTTAATCATCAGCCTGCTTTTCACCTCAATCATCTCTTTTGCACAACTCAACATTTCTACGAATTATCGTCAGGATGGAGTTTGGAACGAAACAACTTCTCAATGGGACATTACCTCAACGGATGAAGGCGGTACCTTGTTCGAATTCAACAAGGATTTGACCACTTTCCACCACACCACGGCAAGTATTTCTTCCGATTACTTCATCAATAAGTACGATTACAACGAAGAGGAAGTGAAATACACAATGACTATCAAGAGCGATGCCGGGAATGAATACGAAATGATCATTGACGGGGTCAACAATTGTGTGTGCTTCTTTTATTGGAGAGACAGTAAATACTATTTGGTGCGCCACACGATTAAAACTACGTGGATCAAAGAGAACTAAACAGAAACAGAATGAAAAACAGAATGAGAATGAGAGGGATTTAGCCTAATCTAAACATCCCTCTCATTCTTGCTTCTCATTCTGATAATTACCGTACATTTATCCTATGAAGATCGGAATAATCGGATTGGGATGGCTCGGACTTCCACTTGCTAAATCCCTATTGAATAACCATTTCCAGGTTATTGGAACTACGCGGTCACGTTCTGTGGATTTATCACACGAACGTTTTTCGCATGTGAAATTCGATCCTTTACTGAAAAAACAGGCAAGTACGGCTTACTTCGGCGATCTGGACGTTGTGGTTTTAGCTTTCACTCCGTCGAAAGCAGATGAAAAGGCGTATGCCAAAGATTGTGTACGAGTACTGGATTTGATCCCTGCTTCCTGCAAAGTGATCCTGATCAGTTCTACAAGTGTTTACCCGCAGCGAAATGGCGTTTTCAACGAAGTTGATTACCCGGCTGGTTCTGTTAAAACAAATGCGGTCGGTTATGCAGAATTGGCAATCAGTTCGATGCTCAGAGATAGGCTCACGGTTCTTAGGCTTAGCGGATTAGTTGGTCCGAAGAGATACCCGGTTACCGCGATGGCGAAATCAGGGAAAACTTACCAGGCGAAGGACCAGGTAAACTTAATTCATCGGGAAGATGCCATTGGTTTGATTGAATATGTAATCCAGCAGAAGATTTGGAATAAGACCATCAATGGGTGTGCAGGCGAACATCCTTTCAAAGGAGTTTTTTATACCGAAATGGCGTCTAAACTGGGAATCGATCCGCCGGTATTCGAAGATAAAACGCGTTCTGAACGCATTATTTCCAATCAGCTTTCACTGGAAATCGGTTACAAATACATCTACCCGGACCCGAATGATTTCCCGATAGCCTAAACCAAAGAAATTATTTCCCGTGAAGAGTATTTCTATTCCGAATTATGGACAGCGTGACTTTATAAAAGATCTAATCTTTTTTCAACGAATTGATAGTAGTTGCCGAACCGCACAATTACACGATCTGTAGAAATACTGCCAGAAACATCAAATCATTACCCGTCCTACATTTTTATCTTGAGAAAACGACAAACAGCCGATTCGGTTATCAATCCCGAAAAGTGCTGATCCTGTAGGGTTTGCAAAACAACTACAGGATTGCATTTTGGATCCTGATCCCGCCTTTTCGTGGAGTGATCCGGATCGGCAGTTTGTCTGAAGGCTGTAATTGTGCAAAGGCAGTTTTGCCTACTTTTTCTGCCTTGGCAAAAAGTAGGAGACAAAGAGGATTATTAGGAAGTGCTGTAAATTCAACCGGGACAACACCAATTCTTGAAATAAATCACAGCTTCGTGATCTTGTAAGCTCCTATGTTTACGGTTTTAGGGGCTTTTGAAAGCGCTGTTACAAGCATGTGCATTTCTACTTTTCCGGCAGCATCGTATGCATTCATCTCCATCAGCATTCCACCTTCTGTGAAGGCTTCATTCGGAATTTGAGAAGCAGAAGTTTTATTCATATTTGCAAAAGTGTTGCTTACGTCAATTCCTGCATCTTTAGTGATCCACACTTCCGTTTTCTTGCCTTCGGATTCGATCAAAATCTCTTCGCACTTATATCCTAAGATCGTTTTTATTCTTCCTGTTTTGGTGATTTTTGCCGCCGGTTTTTCACCCTGGCTCATTTGCTGTTGTTTCATGGCAGCTTCCATCGCTTTAGTCGACATCACCATCGCTGTTTTCTCCTTATTATTCAGCATGATCATGACTCCGTTCTTCGAATCTATAATGGAAGGCATGTCGGGATTCGCCGCCATTTTAATCACCTGGTCTCCGAAATCGTAATTGATCGTTTGGGATTCTCCCGGTTTCTTCGCTGTTTCAATGCTGTAAGAAACACTGCTTGTAAAGTTGTAAGAGGCTTGGTATTCTCCGGATGGTTCCGCTTCAACCGGTGCTGGTGCAGCTTGTTCCGAAGAAGCCGGTGCAGAAGCTGGTGCCGGTGAATCCTTGGATTTTTTGTCGTCCATCAGGTTCCCGCGTTCCTTATTGTTCCGGGTCGTATTAAAATCCTGTGCATTTGCCTTTTCTTTGGCTGTGGTTCCGATAGACTTTATCAATCCTTCCTGGCTAAAAACAGCGGAAGATGCAAAAAATGCAATGAGTACAAGTAGAAGTGCTTTCATAACTTAGTTTAACGGCATAAATGTAATTAAAGGCACCTAAATACAGACCCGAAAGGTGTGGATCAGTCTTTTCACTGTGTAATTTCCTTAATTAGTTGATTCCTAAAACTTCCAGGAGTTCCATTTTCTTGCTTCGGGAAACTCCGATCTCTTCCTGGTTCGATAAAATCACGGAACCACCTTCTCCCCGGATGTATTTCACCACCTGGTTCAGGTTTACCAAATGGGAATTGTGCAAACGGAAAAAGAACGGAAAATCGACCAATTGTTTTTCAATTTCCTTCAATGTTTTGGAAACGGTGATCTTGCGCTGATGCAGTACAATAGTTGTATAGTTCCCGTCGGATTCACAGCGGATGATTTGATCTACCTCGATCAATTCTACGCCATTCAGAGAGGAAATGGGAATTTTAGGCTTCAAACCCATTCCATTAATTCCCGAAGATTTCCCTTCGGTGCGTTTTTTCTTAACGCGCTGAACGCTTTCTACCAAATCTTCCGCATCAATGGGTTTTACCAAATAATGGACAGCTCCCTGTTTGAAGCCTTCCAGAGCGTATTCGTCGTATGCGGTGGTGAAAATGACGTCTGATTCTTTATAGGTCAATACGTTCAATAATTCAAAGCCATTCATCTTTGGCATTGATATATCAAGAAATAATAAATCAGGCTCTTCGGTATTAATAACTTCGACCGCATCGATCGGACTTTGCAATTCTGCAATAACCTCTACATCAGGGCAAAACTTTCGAATTAATATAGCAGTAGTTTCTAAACTGTGCCTTTCATCATCAACAATAATTGCACGTAATTTCATATTCTAATTTGGCGTTTCAAAGTACAAGGTAACTAAAGTTCCGATTGCCCGACCATTTTCGTCAATTAAATCTTCAATTTCAAATTCGTTCTGTCTTTTCGTCCGCAAAGTGAGTGAGCGCAGGCGGTCCTTCGTAATTTGAAGACCAACACTTCCCTCTTTCAACGAACGTTTTCGGTTATTCTCTTTTGCTTTCTCTCTTCCGATTCCGTTGTCCTGTACCATCACGTATAATCCGCTGAGCTGTCTCTGGAATGAAACCCGGATCTTTCCGCCGGGTTCCGTTCTCGGCATGAGTCCGTGCCAAATGGCATTTTCAATAAATGGCTGGATGATCATCGGCGGAATCTGCAAATCCAATACTTCCTGTCCGTCAATCTGCAGGTCAAAATCAAAATCTTTGTCAAACCGCAGACGTTCAAACTCCAGGTACAATTTCAGGGATTGAATTTCATCGTAAACGGTGATCATATCCTGCCGCGAATAATTGAGGATCATACGTAAAAGCTTCGAAAACTTAGCGATATAATCGGCTGCATTGTCTACTTCGTCTTTGAGAATAAACAAACGGATCGAATTCAGACTATTGAATAAAAAGTGTGGATTCATCTGCGCCCGCAAAGCTTTCGATTCCATTTCATTGATCTGCAGGCTGAATTCTGCCTTCATCTGTTCCGTACTTTGGATTCTTCGGATCCGTGAGCGCATAAACCACCAAACGCTGAAAGCTGCAAACAGGGATGCCAGTAAAATAAACCACCAACGTCTCCAAAAAGGCCGCGTGATTTTGAAAGCGTAGGAAGAAATCATCGATTCGTCACCCTCAACTACCTGCACCTGGAAAATGTATTTTCCGCTTGGAAGATTGTGGTAAAAGGCTTCATTCTTCTGATTTCCGTTGATCCATTTATCATCCAATCCAAGTAATCGGTAACTCACCAGGTTGTTCTCAGCATTGGAAAAATCGCGGATCCCGAACTCAAAAACCAGGTTGTTCTGGTTGTACGAATATTTAAACTTGTGGATCGAAAAACGGCTCATTCCGTTCATGTCCCGAATCTGGACCACATATGGAACCGCTCTTTTCCGGACGGGCAGATTCTTTGCTGCGTCTCCAACAATGTAGGAGTTTCTTTGCAGGAAATAAACGGAATCAGGTGTCATCTTAATGGCAAAAACATCGTTGATCCCATTTCGTTTTTCGAGGCTTTGTACTTTTGCTGAACCGGTGTTTACAATCGCAATACAGGACGGATTCAGAATCCATAACCTGCCTTTCGGATCCAGGGTAAGCTGGTTTACCTCATCGTTTTGCAAGCCATTGAAAGAGGTAAATTCATTCAGTAATTTACCAGTGTTCAGATCATAGCTCCAAACACCGCTCGCCCGGGTACCGATCCACATTTTCCGTTTCGAACTAATCGCCAGGCAGGTAATCTGGTCCGTATTTTCGTGATTGAAAAGTTTGATCCTTTCCACTTGTTTCGTAGAGATCTCATAGCGATACAACTGCTCATTCTCCGAAAAATAAACGGCATGATCCAGGTAAACCATCGCCACCGGGAAATACTCCCGGGTTTCATCCAATTTGGTCTCTTCCGAAATAGAATAAATACGCTTTACTGAAAAGTTGGAAAGTTTGCAGCAAAGCAGACTCGCATCCAGCGTTCCGATGAAAAGGAGGGAATCTCCCACCAGCAAAGAATTCTGGAACCGTTTATCAACCGATTGATGATCGGTATGAAGCATTTTCTTCGCAATTTTATAATCCCTGTTAATCCGGATCAGTCCATTCGCTCCTACAACCAGGATGCTTCCATCTTTCAGGTAATAGAATGTTTTGGCGTCTATCAACCCGGTAAGCTGAATAGTTTCAGGTCCGGAACCAATTATTCGTTTCAAAACGGCATCAGAGTTACCCATTAGTTGGTAAGCGCATTTTTTATCCGGAGAATAACGTACTTCATGCACCTGCTGTTCCGTGCGGACCTTCATTCCATAGATCAGGGACTCATCGTGAACGAAAAGCCCTGCATTCGAACTCGCAATGGCCAATTGAGAACCAAATTTGGTGATGTGAAAAGGCATAACCGCGCTCCGCTCCGATTCTTCGTAACGTACGTATTCCTTCCTGCTGGTATCGAAAAGCACTATTTCCTTATTGAGCAGGCAGAGATACAGGTATCGCGGATCACGCCACTGGATCGACGAAATTTCCTGGTGTTTTAAATCCTCAATAGAAATCGGAAAGGATTTGAACAATCCCTGGTATTGATCGAAGTAAAGCAGACCGCCTTTCTTCAGTCCGATAAACAAATTCCCTTTACTATCCTGAACCGCGCAGGACATTTCATTCCGATAACTCTTTGCTTGTTCGGGATTGATATCTGTGATTTTTTTAAACCGGAACTGCTTCCATTTTTGAGTTTTAATTCCAAATCGATACAAGCCATCCCTTGCCTGAATCCAGAGTTTATCGGAATCCAGCTGGTCCACCATGATTGCATTCAGTCCGCTGATCTTTGAACCGGATAGATTGACTGAAAAGGTTTTTGTCTTCTTACTTTTCGGGTCAAAAGAATACAGCTTTCCTTCAACGGATGTGTACCAGATTATTTTATTCCGAATGGTCAAAGCACTAATCCGGTTGCTTCCGAAGGAAGATAGGTTTCGCTTGCTGTAGTTGGAAATCCGAAAGGTTTCCGTTTCAATGGCAATCAGTCCTTTGTTGTAGGTAAACCCCCAAATCGTTTTGTCACCGTCAAAGGTCAATCCCTGGATATCGTTGGAGGCAATAGTAGCAGAATCTGCCGGATCGTGTTTGAAGTGAATAAAGCGCTGCCCGTCGAATCGTTCAATGCCTTTTGGAGTTGCCAGCCAGATAAATCCTTTTTGATCGTAAGCAGCGTCCCTGATTTCATTAGAAATTAATCCGTTTTCTTTGGAATACTGAATCAAGCCCCTTTGTGCAAAGAGCGTGAAATTCAACAGGAAAAAAAGCAACCAAAATCCAAATTTCATGTTACCAATTACGGAACTATATTTTAAATAGCGTTCCTTTGGGAGAAGAATATTATCAGATTTTTTTGATTGGCATGAACTTTGACAAAATTCTCTCCGTTAACATGGAAAATTAAACCGTTTAATCAATAGAAGTCCAAACTTTTAGCGATTCAAAAAAAAATGCTGATTTTTAAAGTGCTTTTCTCCATTTATGTGTAAAAACCTCATACTGTTATTCTTGCTGATCTGGGCCATTCCTTCCCAGGCATCACATATTGTGGGAGGTGAAATCTATTATGATTACCTGGGGGGAAATAATTACCGGTTCTTTATTGCAATTTACCGGGATTGTGCATCCACCGGAGCAGCTTACGATTCTCCACTGCCTTTAAGTGTTTTTACGGGTAATGGAGTGCGGATCTCGGATGAAAACGTTGCTTTCCCCGGAAGTACGGTGCTTCCAATTGTATTCAATAATCCATGTATTACTGCACCAACAGGCATTTGTACCGAAAGGGCAATCTATACGGTCATATTAAATCTACCGCCTTCCGTAAGCGGATATATCATTGCTTATCAACGCTGCTGCAGGGGACCAAATATCACAAATTTGATAAATCCGGATGATACAGGTCTAACCATCAAAGCGATTATTCCTCCGGGAGGTCAAAACCAGTACATCAACAGTTCTGCACGTTTTGTCAATTATCCGCCGCTGGTCATTTGCAACAATGAAAATCTGAACTTTAATCACAGTGCAACGGATCCGGACGGAGACAGTTTATCTTATGAATTAGTTACACCTCATTCAGGTGCAAATTCATTCAATCCGGCTCCAAACCCAATTCCAAATCCACCCTACCCAAATGTTACCTGGAACGGTGGTTTCAACCAGGCAATTCCGCTTGGTGCGGGATCTACAACTACCATTAATCCTACCACAGGACAATTATTCGTGGACGCCAATAACCTGGGACTTTATGTAGTTGGAATTCGGGTGAACGAATGGCGAAACGGCGTTTTGATCAGTTATGTAACCCGTGATTTCCTTTTCCGCGTAGTAAACTGTAATGTACAGCTTTCTGCCGTTGTAACAGAACAGGAAGACATGCCGAATTTCGTTTCGTACTGCCAGGGATTGACTTTCACTTTCGATAATCAAAGTTTCGGAGCATCCAGTTATTACTGGGATTTCGGTGTAACAACCCTTACAACAGATAACAGTACAGCCTTTGAGCCAACTTATACCTATCCGCAGCCGGGAACTTATGAAGTGATGCTGGTTGCCAATCCGGGATGGCCATGTACGGATACCACTTATATGCAATTGATCCTGGAAAATCCCTTTGATGTAAACTTCAGCTTTATTGATTCCACCTGTTTTATTGACAATACGCTGGATTTCCAAAGTCAGATTATAAACGGGCCGCCATCTACACAGTTCAGCTGGAATTTTGGTCCGAATGCTACTCCCGGAACATCCACATCGGCTATTGTGAATAATGTGGCTTTCAGCTCTTCAACCGGTAACGTAGTAACGTTGATCGGGACCTACAGCGTTTGTGCCGATACGATCACAAAACCGATCTTCTTCTTCGACAAACCGGATCCGCAGGTAGGTTTCCAAACAAATCATGAATGTATCGGATATACACAGACATTTGCCAATAACTCAACCGGATCAAGCACTTATTCCTGGGATTTCGGGGTACCGGGAATTACAACAGATGTTAGTACTGCCGTTTCGCCTACTTACACTTTTCCGGCGGAAGGAACTTACCCGATCACTTTAATTGCCAGCAGCGGACCTGCATGTACAGATACAATCGTTCAAAACATTACGATTTACGAACCTTTGAGCGTCGCATTTACGCACAATGACTCACTTTGCGTCTCTACGAACAGTTTTAATTTCGTGGGAAATGTCAGCGGACCTTCCATAACAGCATATACCTGGAATTTCGGGAGTCATGCAAATCCTTCAACTGCCAACAGTTTGAACGTGAATAATGTAGTGTTTGATGATTCGGGTATTTTCCCCGTGACTTTAACTGCAAGCTTCTTAAACTGTACTGAATCCGCTCAATCAAGTGTCTTTATATTCTCTGTTCCTACAGTTGGCTTCACTATCAGTGATGAATTGAAATGTGAACCGTATCCGGCACAGTTTATTAATTTAAGTCAGTACGAAGCTCCTCTGCTCTACTTTTGGTCATTTGGAGACGGTGGGACCAGCACGGAAGAAAATCCACTTCATATTTACCAGCAAGCGGGAAATTACTCGGTTGAACTGACCATCATTTCAACCATTGGCTGTGTGGATACTTTCAATTTGCTGGAGCAGGATTTCAGCATTATTCGTCCGAAACCTATTTCCGGTTTTTCGATAGATAAAAGTGAAATGACTATTTGTGATTCTGAAGTTCAATTCACAGACTTATCGCAAGGTGCATCACGGATCAGTTATTTCTTCCAGGAATTCGGTTCCGGAAGTACCGATCCGAATCCATCCTATACCTACTATACGGACGGGATGCATTATCCCCGCCAAATAGTGTTCAATGAATTTGGATGCAGCGACACTACTTTCAAAAGCATTGCAGTAGAACCGTTCATAGTGTATGTTCCGAATACTTTTACTCCGGATGGCAACGAGTTCAACAATGTTTTCTACCCGAAACTGGGATTGGAACCTGTTGAATGGGACATGAAGATTTTCAATCGCTGGGGAGAAGAAGTTTATCGTTCAACAAACTATGAAGAACGCTGGGACGGAACGTTTGCGGGGATCCCGTGTAAAGACGAAATTTACAGCTATGTAATCCGTTACACATCCTGCGCGCCTTATGCGAATGCGGAAGTGATTACGGGACATGTGACGCTATTGAGATAATTACGAATTACTTCAGGAATTTTGTTTTCATCGTCCAGGCCACAAGCGAAGAGCGTTGTTTGGCCAAATCTGCTTTTTCTCCTGTAAAGAACTGATCAACCGTTTCATGGAATAATTTCAGCCAGCGGTCAAAAGATTCTTCGTTCAAATCCAGGCGGGCATGTTTTTCCATCATATTGGCGCTGTAACCTGCTTCATCCAGCAAAATAAAACTCCAAAACTGAACAACCCGCGGTAAATGTTCCGGCAGATCCAGGTTCACAAAAAAATGAGCTACCAAATCGTCCTTCACCAATTTTTGATAGAACGTATCTACCAATAATTCCACATCTTCTTTTGATTCGATTTCTTTCATCCTTCAAAAATAATACACGATTTGCATTTTTTTCGGATAAAAATCAGTTTCCGTGTTTACCTTTTCGAATTCCCAACATTAACAGATATAGTATCCATACTTCGTAGTTTTTAGTTTAGTTTTTATTGCCGCCCAAATCTAAAACCCAAAAGAAAAGCATCCGTCAATTGACGGATGCTTTTTATGAAACTTGTTCTCTCTTTAAATGATAATCCGGAACCTAAAAAAGATTTATGAAACCTTTCATCCTCACATTGCTTATTTTGATAAGTCAGGACAGCTGGTCTCAAACCGACCACCAACAATTGGAAATTGCAAAAGTTGCTCCCAAAGAGCGGAATTGCATCGAAATTCCAAGTTCATTCTCTCATGAAACGATCCTGGAATCCAAAGTATTGAATCAACTCCAGTCAAAAAAAATAACACATGTCGAATTAATCTACACCCGATTCAAAGAAAACGAGGCTTTCGACCAGGTTCAATTGAATGAAGACCGCATGTACCGATTGAACCAATTGCTTCCGAAGCTAAAGACCGATCACCCGAAAATTGTCTGGATAGAACAAACAGGAGCAACAACCAGAGCAGAGGCAGCTGACTATTTTCACGGTTTCCGGATTTATACGAACGGCGCATCCAATAAAGCAGTTTTCACCCGTGTAACAAAGGAGGATAAGTCAAATCCAACGAGTATGTTCACGATTGACAATTCAGTTGGAGGAAATTTCTCACATCCAAGCGGGACTTTGATCCACATTCCCCAGGATGCTGTGGTTTATGAAGATGGAAAAAAAGTGATTGGAAATTACACCATTAGTTACCGCGAATACCGCGACGCCGCTGAAATGGCTTTTTCAGGAATTCCGATGGCTTATCATGACAAAACCGGCGATTATCAGTTTAACTCTGCCGGAATGTATGAAATACGTGGTACAAAGGATGGAAAACAACTCAAACTTCAAAGAGATATACTTATTGACTTCAATTGTACTAAAAATGAAACAGACATCAATTTCTACGAGATGGACGATCAATCGGGAGAGTGGACTCTATTGAGAAGTGACTTATTTGCAGAACCTGGAAATGCTCAGATCACTTCAGGAATCTCAAACAGTTCTGATTCCCGTATGAAAAGAGCAATTGCACCTGATATGGAGTACCCGGATAATCCCCAGTATTCCAACATAGTTAACGGATTGATCTCTTCCAATTTCGGAGTATATAATTGTGATCAGATTTATCGTGTCGCTAATAAAATCACCATTTCTCCCAAATTCCTGGATGCCTCGACCAAAAAACAAATTAAAGATCAATCCTTTGTTTGCCTGATCGATAAAGCAATCAATGCGTCTTTCACTTTCGCTCCCCAGGAAATCACGTGTAATTCGCAAGGTGAAAACGTATTTTTACTTTTTACGAAAGACGGCAAAACTTACGCCTTCAAATCGGAAAAAGACAAACGCGTGGATCTGAATTCAGATGAACCCAAATTCATCATGGAGGACATCACAGATCAAATCAAATCATCTGATGATCTAAAGCGTTACCTCGCTATCTAAATCAATTACAGTTGACGCTTGCCTGTCTCGAATCAATCCGTCGTTGCGGATTTCTCTTTAAACCATCCCGAATACATCACGTAATTGGTTGCAATGCGCTGTACTTCTCCTTCAAACAATTCCGGGGAAAGGGTTTTGACTTTTTTTGCTGGAATTCCGGCATAAACGCTCCAGGATTCTACCCGTGTATTCTCCAAAAGAACCGCTCCTGCTGCGATGATGCAATTGGATTCGATGTAGCAATTGTCCATCACTATAGCTCCCATTCCGATCAATACATTGTCCTCCACCGTACAGCCATGCACCAATGCATTATGTCCGATTGAAACGTTATTTCCAAGTGTTACTTTCGTTTTCTCGTAAGTACAATGAATCACTGCTCCGTCCTGCACATTCACCTGGTTTCCCATACGGATGGAATTCACATCTCCGCGGATAACAGCATTGAACCAAACCGAACAACGGTCACCCATTACCACATCACCTACTACTGTTGCATTTTCCGCCAGGTAAATATCCTCACCGAATTGAGGTTCGATTCCCCTGCATGATTTTATAAGAGCCATATTTTTATTAGAATTATCAAGTACAAAATTATCAATTATAAAGAAGTATCCGCTTGATAATTAACTCAATTCTCCCGATAGTAATCGGGATGATAATTACCACACTACTTCCAGCTCAGCAGCTCCAATTCCTTCGACACGGGTTTACTGTATTTATGCTGAATGGAACGAACGATCTTTTCCATTGAATCCCAGTTTGCATGACGAAAGGCACTTACTGCAATGATGGATCTTCCGGGAAAGGAGCCCTGGTTATCGCGGATCGGCTTGAACTCCGTACTCTGAGAAACGAACGGATGATAATATTCCGGAATCAATGTATATCCACCCTGCTGATCAACCATTCGCATCAGCAAATCCATGTTGCCACCCTGGTAATTCCAGCTGGAAGGCAGATCATCATCAATGGCACAAAACTGCATCATTTGGGTTCGCAAACAATTTCCTTTATTTAGAAGCCATGGTTGTAAATCCTTCAATTGATCGACCAGCAATGTCTCGCCGGAAATGCTTGGTGCATAAGCCAGGATCTCTTCCATGAACAAAGGTGTGATGCGGTAATTATTTTGGTTTAAAGGTCCGGCCAGGATTGCCAAATCTACTTTCCGCTGGTCCAAAGCCTCAATCAGTTCTTCGGTTTTCAATTCTTCTATAAAAACCTGCGTATTCGGGAGTAAATTTTGCCATTCCTTGAAATTATCCAGCAGCAAATACGCCGCAACGGTCGGAATAACACCAATTCTCAGACGTTCTTTGTAAGTTCCTGAATGAATCTGGCTGATCCTGTCAATTGCACCAAAATCTCCCTGGATTTGCTGTAAAAGCGGAATCAGTGATTTGCCGAAATCAGTTAATTCCATGGAATTCGTATCCCGATGAAAAATGAGGTGTCCCACTAGTTCTTCAGCTTTCTTTAATTGCATGGAAAGCGTGGGCTGAGTAACAAAACACTGTTCTGCTGCCCTGCTGATAGAACCTGTTTCGTAAACAGCCAGGATGTAGCCAATTTGTTGTGGTGAAATCATTATAAATTAATTCTATGGATTTATAAAGTTAATCAATAACATTTATATTTAAAAAAGTCGCACCTTTGAAATGTTAAAAGACTGAAGACATCAGAATAAAGACTTAGACATATGGTGTTTTTGTCTCATGTGTTAAGTCTAATCTAAAGAAACAACTATGAGTTCACAAAAAGATTTAAGCACTAAAATGAATCGCCTTTTGGCAACGTACCAGGTACATTATCAAAATCTTCGTGCTATTCACTGGAATATAAAAGGAAACAACTTCTTTGAACTGCATTTGAAATACGAAGAATTGTATACCAGAACTCAGGTGATCATTGATGATCTGGCAGAGCGCATCCTGACTTTGGGAATTACGCCACTTCATACATTTGAGGATTACCTGAAAAACAGTAAACTGAAAGAAAACAAAACGATCCACGACGGGAAAGAAGGCATGACCTATATTCTGAAAGCGCAGGAAACGATTTTGAAACTGGAGCGGGAAATCCTGAAGGAATCTGCTGATTTAGATGACGACGGTACAAATTCCATGATCAGCGACCTGGTTCGTGAAAAAGAAAAAACAAACTGGATGTTCGCAGCATGGCTGGGGAAATAGACAGAATGAGACTCATCCACCACGGTGGACTAGGAGAATGAGGATAGAAACAATAGTAATTAAATTAATCAAATATAAAAATCAAAAAAATGAGTGTAGTAGGTAAAAAATTCCCTTCGGTATTGGTGAATGCAATGGATGAAATGGGAGATACTTTCCAAATTGATGTATTGCGTCATGCAATCGAAAACAAGAAAAAAGTGGTTTTGTTTTGGTACCCGAAAGATTTCACTTTTGTTTGTCCGACAGAAATTCACGCTTTCCAGGAGGCTTCTGCTGAATTTGCAAAACGCAATACTTTGGTAATTGGAGCATCTTGTGATACAGCTGAAGTACATTTTGCATGGTTAAACACATCCAAAGACAACGGTGGTATTGAAGGTGTTAAATTTCCATTGATCGCAGATTCAACACGTCGTTTGGCTGAGGAATTAGACATTTTGGATTTCGACCCGTACGATGAGGATTCAGCAGGTGACAATGTTACTTACCGCGCAACGTATTTAATTGACGAAGAAGGAACTGTATTCCATGAGTCAATTAACCACATGCCAGTTGGACGTAACGTACAAGAGTACATCCGTTTGGTAGACGCATACACACACGTTCAAAATCACGGTGAAGTATGTCCTGCAAACTGGGAAGAAGGAAAAGACGCCATGAAAGCAACTGCTGCAGGTACGGCAGAATATTTAAGCAAACACTAAGAAATCATGTTTACAGAGTTAACGGAAGACAATTTAGAGCAGTTATTGAGTACCAATCAAAAAGTGATGGTTCAATACGGAGCATCCTGGTGTGGTAACTGTAAGATCACGAAGCCGAAGTTCAAGCGAATGGCTGAAGAAAATCCCGAAATAGAATTCTATTATGTGGATGCAGAGAAACTACCAAACTCACGCAAATTTGCGGATGTTTCGAACCTGCCGACTTTCGCTGGTTTTGTAGGCGGAGAACTGGTGAAACAGGCTCAGGGAAATAAAGTGGAAATCATTCAAGAGATCAAAGATGCGGTTGCCGGTAATTAAACACATGGTAGCCTTTATCGAAGATAACGATGAAGACTACGTGAACGAAACGATCGATACTTTGGAGCATTTGATTGATGCTCCGGGTTTGAAGGATGAAGAACTGGATGTTATTGGAGAATTGCTTTCCAATTTCTCCGGAGCCCTTGAAGTTCACAAGGAAATCAAAGCAGGAAAATCTCAGAAAGATGCACTGAATGAATTCATGAAACGGGTCACCGGTTCGATTGATAAATAACTGAAAGGCTTCCGAAAGGGAGCCTTTTTTGTTCAAAGAGTTTAAAGGTCGAATAGTTCAAATTGAACCATTTTGAACCATTTTAACTTTTTGAACATCCTTAAGCCAACCAATTGATAAAAAGCGCGTTCAGTAAAGTATAGACCTTTACTAATGAAAAAACTCCTATTCGGACTGATATTTTGCATGCCTTGCTTTACAGCTTACAATCAAAGTGAAAACACAAACGTTTTCAATGGTTGTGCAAGCCATCTCATGCACACTTCAAATGAGGTCTTAACTGAATCTCAGTTCGAACTTGACGAGGAAAAGTACCATTACAGCCAACTGAAAAACAAAGGTGGTTCGCATGCTGCTCCCAAATCCTTGCAGACAATTCCTGTTGTTGTTCACATTATTCATCAATCCGGACCTGAAAACATCAGCGATGCACAAGTTCAAACTGCCATAGCAAACATGAACACGAAGTTTGCCGCAAGTCCTTTTAATCAGATTCAATTTTGCCTGGCTCAGCGCGATCCGAATGGAAATGCTACAACCGGAATTACACGGAATAGTTCACCGCTCACCAATGAAACTATGGAAGTGGACGATATTGCTTTGAAAGATGTCAATCGCTGGAGCCCGACCTGCTATCTGAACATCTGGGTAATCAAAGAGATTTCCAGTTTGAGCATGGGAACAGGAGTTATCGGTTATGCCTTTTTACCTGCTGCTCATGGACTTCCCATGGACGGAGTAGTAATCGAAGCCGGATTTTTCGGAAATAATGCACAAACTGATGCTGTAGGAGTTCACGAGATCGGTCATTACCTGGGTTTATACCATACATTTGAAGGCGGATGCGGTAATTCCAATTGCCTGATTGACGGCGACCAGGTTTGTGATACTCCGCCCGACCAAACGACTTTCGCAGCCTGTAATCCTTCAGCAAACTCCTGCAATACTGATGCAGATGATCCATCTTCCAATAATCCGTTTACAACAGATGTTGCCGACCTCAGTGATGATTACATGGATTACAGTGCTTTTTCGTGCTACAATCAATTCACACAAGGCCAGTATGACCGCATGTATTATTTCCTAACGAATGTTCGGGGAAGTTTACTGAATTGTTTAAGCTGTACTCCTCCCTGCCCCACTCCGATTACCGCAACAATAACGAATCCAACATCAACCACCACCGTACTGGCAGGAAGTGTTGTCAATTTCACAGGAACTACCAACAGTCCCGGCCCAATCTGGTATATTACACCGGGAACTGTTCTGGGAACGGGAACATCACTCAATTATACTTTTCCTGCGCCCGGTACATACTGGATGAAATTCCGGGTTCCGAGCACCAATCCGGCATTTTGCCTGGATGGTTTGGATTCTGTTAAAATTATGGTCAACCAACCCGTTGCTGCCGGATGCCCGCAGGTTAACGCAGGGAATGATCAATTCGTCTGTCCCAATACTTCCATCCAGCTGAGTGCATCACCTGGTTTTGATTCTTATTCCTGGTCACCGGCAACCGGTTTGAACAATCCGTTTATTCCAAATCCAATCGCAACAATTAGTGCTACGACGCAATATGTTGTTACTGCCCTGGAGTTAGGCCCGGAAATGGTCACCAACGGAGATTTTTCCATGGGAAATACAGGTTTTTCCAGTGATATGGTTTATACCACACTTTATTCCCCATGTAATTATTATGTTGCTCCGACTTTCTTCACCATGTCATTCGCTACCATGAATGATCACACATCATCAAGCGATTCGATGTTCATGTCAATGGATGGTTGTGTCAATGGTCCAACCAAAATTTATGAGCAGACCATTTTGGGTGTGAATCCGAATTCTCCCTACCGTTTCTCGTTTTGGGCTACGCGTGCGGCAGGAAATCAACCGATCTTTGAAATTCATTTGATTGGTAATGTAACCGGAGATTTTCTTCTTCCAACCGAAACAGGGTTATTCGTACCACTTGGCGGAAATTTCATTTGGGATGAATATGGTATTACGAACTGGAATTCAGGTCCAAACTCCTCTGTAACCATTCGAATTATCAACCTGGAAACAAACGGTTACGGCGTCGATTTCGGGATGGATGATGTGAGTTTCCGTCCTCTTTGTGTTTCAACAGATACGATCAAACTAACCTTGGTAAACAGCTCCCCGCAATTGAACCTGGGAAATGACACTTCCATTTGTGCAGCCGGGATTTACCAATTGGACGCAGGAACCGGTTTTATGAGTTATTTATGGAGCGATGGAAGTACCGGAAGTACTTTTACAGCCTATGGAATCGGGACCTATTGGGTTACAGCTACAGATTCCTGCGGTAATGTGCAATCGGATACCGTACACATTACCCTGGCTCCGGATCCGCAAATTGATCTGGGTTCAGACCTAACTTTTTGCGGCAATGCTTTTGTTCCTTTAACTTATACTTCAAGCGAAACATTTACTTCTTTTTCCTGGAACCCGGTTTCACATTTAAGCTGCAGTACCTGTCCATCTCCCACAGCTCATGTGGATAGTTCGGATGTAACTTTTCACGTATACGCAGCCACTGCTAACGGCTGTATTGCCGAAGACAGCATTACGCTGAATTATGACCCAGCTGCGCCTTTGGATGTTTCCATACTTGCCACAGACCCGATTTGTTTGGATAAAGGAAGTATTGTGGTACAAAATGCGCCGGGAACAAACGGAGTATTGTCCATTGATTTTAATAATGGTGGTTTTTCTACGGAAAACAGTTATCAAAACCTGGCAGATGGAACATACTCGCTGAGCATTATCAACCTGCAAACGGGTTGTTCAATGGATACTACTATTGCTTTTGAAGCCGATTTGGAAAACCTCTTATATATTCCAAATTCCTTCACTCCGAATGATGATCTTTATAACAATCGTTGGAAAATTGAAGGGGTTTGTATTGGCGAAATTGATTGTAGAATTTACAATCGCTGGGGAGAAGAAATCGGAGTTATAAAAAACGTGAATGATAGTTGGGATGGGAGAAATAATGGCTTAGCCGTTCCGGACGGAATTTACACTTATACCATTGTTGTAACTTATGCCAATGAAAAAATCGAATTTAAAAGTGGATTTATCGCCGTAATACACTAATAAAATTCGATTCTATCTCTGAATGGATCTTAATCCTTCTTAACTCTAACAGCTGTAGGTCCTCTTTGTCCTTTTTCGACTTCGAAGCTTACTCTGTTCCCTTCCGTAATGGCTTCTGTTAATTGGTTTGCGTGAACAAATATACTGTCTCCGGATGTGATGTCTTTAATAAAGCCATATCCTTTTGAGTCATTGTAAAAAGTCACTGTTCCTTTGCGGATTTTATCTTCCGGTTCCATTTCTTCTCTTTTCGGAACACCGATTACGATATCCTCAGCGTCGAATTCGACACGTTTCGAAAGGTCCGGAGGTGTAGATGTTTGATTTCCATTCTCGTCAATATAAACGATCATGTCTTCAAAGCTTGCTTTTCCACCTTCTTTACGCTCTAACATTTTTTTCTCTTTGTCTTTGCGCTTTTTGTCTTTTTTGTTTTGAATCTCTTTTTTATTGAAAGTCTCTTGTGATCTTGCCATTTACTGTTTTAAAAATTTCTAATTTGATAAAATAAAAAAGAGTCTATCCGTCAATAGACGAACAAACTCTTCGTTCATTTATTAAAATCAATTATTGGATTACACGAACGTTTACTGCGTTCACTCCTCTTTTACCTTCTTCTAATTCGAATTCAACTTGGTCACCTTCGCGGATTTCATCAACTAATCCTGAAACGTGTACGAAGTGATCTTTTGCAGAGTCATCTTCCTTAATGAAACCAAATCCCTTAGTTTCATTGAAGAACTTTACTGTTCCTTTGTTCATTAAACTTGTATTTAAATAAATATTAGAACGAAGGTACGCTTAAAAATCTATTTTCGGGCAAAATAAATGCTCATTCGGGTAATTTAACTTTTATTAAAAGGTCGGAAAGCCTTTATAAGTCAATTAAAATAAGAGTTTTAAGAAAAATAATTCTACGAGGGTTTCCCCCTGATTTTCAAGTTCCTCAGGCAGTTTCCAACATCATTTCTTAGTTTTGAATATGATAATTAGTTTATATCTATTAATCCCTTATATTTGTCGAACCATAATTAAACATTCACTGATGACGAAACCGCTTTTCACAATCCCCCTTTATAGGCCTGCGTTCAATTTGCGCATACGTTATCATTTGTCAAACTGTAACTTTTAAACAAATAATAACTATGTCTACTGAACCATTTATCGGAGAAGTAAAGCTTCTAGGATTTAATTTCGCCCCAAAGGGGTATGCAACTTGCCAGGGGCAAGTCTTATCAATTGCACAAAACACTGCACTTTTTTCGTTACTCGGGACAACTTACGGAGGAAACGGACAAACAACTTTTGCGTTACCGGATTTACAAGGACGTGTTCCTGTAGGACAAGGTCAGGGACCTGGATTATCTCCCTATTCAATGGGGCAAGTGGGTGGTGTGGAAAACACAACACTAACGACTGCTCAAATGCCTATGCACGTTCACCCCGCTCAGGGTATCACTATCCGCATTCCGGTAAATACAGCAAACGATGACTCTGCTGCTGCCGGAAACTATATCGGAGACAGTTCACCAAACGATATGTACGGAGGAACACCTTCCCCTACTTTGTCAACAGGAGCTCCGATCGTTGGAGGAACAACCGCAGTAGCAGGAGGAAGTCAGCCATTCAGCCTTCTTACACCATACCTTTGTATGAATTATTCAATTGCATTGCAGGGAATTTTCCCAAGCCGTAACTAAATAAAATCAAGGGAGGACATTGTCCTCCCTTCTATTTAATCTTATGCAAACTATCGGTTTCTTACTTCCAAGATCAACTTTTTATCAAGGGATCAGTTTTGACCTTTTCCAGGGGCTAAAATCTTCGTTGGCATATCTTGGGGAAGAAAATGTCCGCATTGTTACTGAAAACATCGGTTTCGGAACTGATAAACAGTTGTGTTACAAATCCGCAGAACAGCTTATTATGCATGAAAATGCACAAATCGTTTTTGCCTATATCGGTCACAGGACTGCCCAGGTATTGAGACCTTTATTTGCTGCTGCCAATAGGCTGCTTATTGTTTTGGATTCGGGAGCACATCTTCCGCAGGAATGGCCGGTATCCCCCAATATCTTTTATCATTCGTTACACAATTCCTTAGGAACCTGGCTTAGTTCAAAACTTGCAGTGCAAAACGGACATCTGACAGGTGGTATTGCTACAGGATACTACGACGGCGGCTATTTGCAAACAGTAGGAGCATTCAATGGTTATCTTCATGCCGGTGGTACAATCGGCTTTAATATAGCTACAGGCTATCAAAGAGAAGACTTTTCCATGCAGCCGCTCAAAGAACAGTTTGCAACAGCTGACAGCACATGCGTATTAAGCATTTTCAGCGGCGACTATGTCCAATGGTTCTTCGACGACCTGGTTCAATACTTTCCTGAACAGAACATCCCTGTATATATGCCCCCTTTTGCTTTTGAGGAATCAATGCTGAAGGAAGCAGTTTATCCGGGAAACAATGTTAATGGAATAGCTGCATGGTCCAGGAACTTACCAAACGAGCAAAATAACTTATTCATCGAAACCATGGAAGCTTCTGGCCGAGAAGCCAACCTGTTTAGCCTACTGGGTTGGGAGTCCGGATTTATCGCTGCTTTCCTGGTTGAACAGTTTGCACTACAAAAAAATGCAGTGGCAGTGGGCGAACTGCTGAACGATTTCTCGTTCGATTCCCCAAGAGGAAGCATCACGTTTCATTCCGGGAGCCACTGTTCCATTGCTCCATTGTATGAAGCACGTATCGATAATGATGGAACAGGGCATTGCGCTCTAACTATAATAAGGGAAATTCCCGAAACGAAGGAAGCTTTCGATCAATTAATCTCCCAGGAGGTAGGCCAGTCGGTATCCGGCTGGTATAATAGTTATACATGCATCTGATGAGTGAATTGAAGATACTGGTTCTTTGCGGCGGGCGATTCGCACTTCCTGCAATACAACAACTCGCTGTGGAGCAATACCTCTGCGGTATTGTCATTGGAAAAGGCGAGCAAGAAATTGTCGATGTGGTTGAAAAAGAATGTTCGGCAACCAATATGCCTTTCAAATCCATACAAAGTTCAGCTAAAATGCAGGAACTCGAAACCTGGATCAGGGAGCTTAACCCCGATGCCGTTTTTAGTATCTGTTTTCCATACCGCTTACCCGAATCGCTATTGAGCTTCGGAAAGGACAAATTCATCAATTTCCATACAGGTGCACTTCCTCAGTACCGCGGACCAATGCCGATATTTGAAACCCTTCGCTATGGGGAAACAGAAACTGCAATAAGTGTTCACTTTATGGATGCTGAATTCGATGAAGGAGATGTGGTGTTTCGCGAAACAGTAACGATATCAAATGACGATACATTTGGAACATTGGCAGGAAAACTGGCAGTTCGTGCAGCTCTGGTGGCACTAAATATGGCACAGATGCTTGAATACGGATCAATGATCCCACGTGAGCCACAAAACGAAAACGAAGCCCGGTATTTCGAAAAGCCCGAAAAAGAAGACACGTTTATTCAATGGAACCGCATGGATGCCGAAGAGATCATCAATCTCATCAACGCATGCAATCCCTGGAATAATGGTGCCGACACAATCCTAAATGGAAAGCCTGTAAAAATTATCAGCGCTTCCATCGAGGAGGAGCCTCACTTTTCACCGGTTGGCAGTATCTACCACGTTAATCCCATTTCCGAGCAGGTGAAAGTCGCCTGCCTTCATAATAAGCTCATAAACATTAAAATTATTTCCTGCGAGTACGGAATCGTAACAGCCGGATACTTTGCTACAAAAGAAAAACTCGATGCAACAACTGTTCATCGAAACTAACCCTCACTTGCGAAAGTCACTACAAAACAATTAAACAACTTAAAAAAACAAGTCAATGAAACATTTTACACTTATGCTTTTTGCATCGCTCTTTGCTTTTGCTTCAAGCTATGCTCAGACCCAGTTCTGGTCTGACACTTATGAGGACACCGGTGCCCCCAGCAGCGGGACACGAACTCCCGAAGCTGATGTACAGGGAGGTCCAAGTATCTACTTCATGCGTACCAGTACAGCTTTTATTACAACAAATACAACCTATACCGGGATGGAAGGAACAAAATTCTGGGCCGGTGAAGACCATGACGGTTTAGGAGGAGATGTTGAACTGCAGATCGATTATACTATTCCTGCAGTGGGATTAACAAACCTCCAGCTGACCTGTCTGCTTGCAGGTAATAACGGACTCGCATGGGAGGCCGGAGATTACATTATTATCGAATACAGTTTTGACGGTACGACCTATACAAAATCACTTGACTTTGAGTGTTCCGGTGCGACCAAACAACTTGCGTTGGATACCGATGGAGACTTGGTCGGCGATGGTACTTCCCTGAATTACACATTCGCTCCATTCACCAAGAGTATTCCGGGAACCACAGGAACAACCTTTTATTTGCGCGTTCGTGCTTCTGCAAATGGAGGTGCAGAAGAATGGGCAATTGATAACATTCGTTTGACCCACATAGCTTCCTGTACCGCGCCAACCATCACAGCCAACCCACCAAATCGGTCTGCCTGCAATGGCAATAATACAACTTTCAGTGCCAATGCATCGGGAGCGACCGCTTTCCAATGGCAGGAGAATACGGGATCTGGCTTCGTGAACATCACAAACGGTGGTATTTACTCCGGTGCAACAACCACTACACTTACACTTACGGGTGTATCCTCAGGTATGACCGGCAACCAGTACCGTATGGTGGCGATCAATGGCGTAGCCAGCTGCTTTACCAACACGAATGCCGGTTCATTGACGATTTCAACGATCAGTACGAGCTCGAATTCACAAACGAACGTTGCTTGCTTTGGCGGATCGAACGGGGCAGCCAGTGTAAGCCCTTCGGGCGGAATTGCGCCTTATGCCTATTCCTGGTCACCAACAGGTGGAACCGGAGCTATTGCAACCGGATTGACGGCAGGAACTTATACCGTTACTGTTACCGACAACATTGCTTGTACTGCAACCAAAAACTTTACAATAACCCAATCACCTGCCCTCACCGGAACAACAGTGGTGACGAACGTTTTCTGTAACGGTGGGAACAACGGAGCTATCAACCTTACCCCTGGTGGTGGAGCCGGAGGCTATACCTTTAACTGGGGTGGCGGTGTTACAACAGAAGACAGAACAGGTCTTGCGGCGGCCACTTATGCTGTAATCATTACCGATGCCAATTCATGTACAAAAAGCGTTACTGGAATAACGGTAACACAGCCAACAGCAGCAGTAGGCGGAACAACAACTGTCACAAATACTTCATGTAACGGTGGAACAAACGGGGTCATTGATCTCACTCCAACAGGTGGAACAAGTCCGTATACTTATAACTGGGGCGGTGGAGTCACTACACAAGACAGAATTAGTCTTGCTGCAGGAACTTACTCGGTAATCATCACTGATAATAACGGATGTACAGGTGTTGTTTCCGGAATAACGGTGACACAACCAACTGCAGTAACCGGAACAACAGTTGTAACGAATGTTGCTTGTTTCGGTGGAAATAACGGTGCAATTAATCTCACTCCAACCGGAGGGGCCAGTCCTTATACCTTTGCCTGGGGTGGTGGAATCACTACAGAAGATAGAACGAGTCTTGTTGCCGGAACGTATTCGGTTACAATCACAGATAACAATGGATGTACCGGAACAGTTTCACCAACGGTAACACAACCAACAGCAGCAGTAAGCGGAACAACAGTTGTAACCAACGTTGCTTGTTTCGGAAATAGTACCGGTGCAATTAACCTTACTCCTACCGGGGGAACCGGTCCTTATACCTTTAACTGGGCTTCGGGTCCTACAACAGAGGACAGAACAGGCCTTGCTGCAGGAACGTATTCAGTAACTATTACAGATAACAACGGATGTACAGGAACTGTTTCACCAACAGTAACACAACCTGCAGCAGCAGTTTCAGGAACTCGAGTTGTAACCAATGTTTCCTGTTTTGGAGGGAATAACGGAGCAATTAACCTAACTCCTACAGGTGGTGTAGGTCCATATACATTCAACTGGGTTGGTGGTGCCACTACAGAAGACAGAACTGGTCTTACTGCCGGAACATATTCGGTAACGATCACCGATGCAAATGCATGTACGGGAACGGTTTCCGGAATAACGGTAACTCAACCAACAGCAGCAGTAAGCGGAACAACCGTTGTAACGAATGTTTCTTGTAACAGTGGAACCAACGGAGCAATCAACCTGACTCCTACCGGAGGAACGAGTCCTTATACCTTTAACTGGGTGGGTGGTGCAACTACAGAAGACAGAACTGGTCTTGCTGCGGGAGCGTATTCGGTTACAATCACAGATAACAACGGATGTACGGGAACAGTTTCCGGAATCACGGTAACTCAACCAACAGCTATCTCGTTAACAGCTTCTTCGCAAACAAATGTATCTTGCAACGGTGGCTCGAATGGAGCTGTAGCAGTCAATAATGCGAATGGAGGTACTCCGGGTTACACATACAACTGGATACCAGGAACTCCAACAGGTGACGGAACCACTTCTATCACAGGGCTTACTGCCGGAACCTGGACATGTACTGTAACTGATGCAAACGGATGTGTTGCTTCACAAAGTTTTACAGTGACTCAGCCAAATGCTATTTCCTTCACCGCTGCAGCACAGACAAATGTTGCTTGTTTTGGAAATACAACTGGTTCGTTTACCGTTAACCCTGCGGTCGGGGGAGCCGGTTCTTTTAATTACGACTGGGCTCCGGGCACACCTACAGGTGACGGAACAACTACCGTAACAGGACTTGCAGCAGGAACTTATTCGGTAACTGCTACAGATGCGAACTCCTGTACGGCTACGATTACATTTACTATTACACAGCCTGCAGCTGCTCTTTCTGTTACTCCTGCCGCACAAACCAATGTTTCGTGTAACGGTGGTTCAAACGGTGCTGCTGCAATCAATACGCCAACAGGTGGTACTCCGGGTTACTCATACAACTGGACACCAGGCAACCCAACAGGTGATGGAACAACTTCTGTAACCGGACTTTCACAGGGAACATATACTGTAACTGTAACTGATGCTAACGCTTGTACGACTTCTCAATCATTTACTTTAACACAACCAACAGCTATTTCAGTAACAGCTGCTTCTCAAACAAATATTGCTTGTAACGGAGGTTCGAACGGTGCTGCTGCTATCAATACACCTACAGGTGGTGCAGGTGGTTACACGTATGACTGGGCTCCGGGAACACCAACAGGCGACGGAACAACATCCGTAAATGGATTAACAGCAGGTACATGGACCGTTAACGTAACAGACGCAAATGGTTGTACCGCTTCTCAATCATTCATAGTTACACAGCCAACAGCAATCTCATTTACAGCGGCTGCTCAAACTAATGTTGCTTGCTTTGGCGGGGCGACAGGTGCTTTTACAGTAAATCCCGCTTTAGGTGGAACAGGTGCATTTACGTACGACTGGAATCCCGGAACACCTGCAGGTGACGGAACAACTTCTGTAACAAATTTGACTGCCGGTTCCTACTCAGTTACTGCAACAGACAATAACGGATGTACTGCTTCTATCTCATTCACAATTACTGAACCTGCGGTAATCGCAATTATTCCGACTTCACAAGCAAATGTTTCCTGTAACGGCGGGGCAAATGGTTCTGCAAGTATTTTTGTGAGTGGCGGAACTCCGGGTATGACTTATTCCTGGTCCCCAACCGGTGGAACAAATGCTAACGCAGGCGGGCTAAGCGCAGGGACATATACAGTTACTGTTACGGATGCGAATGGCTGCCAGGCGACACAAGACTTTACAATTACAGAACCAACGGCTTTGGATGTTTCTGCAGGATCACAAACAAATGTTATTTGTAACGGTGCTTCAACCGGATCTGCAACTGTGGTTCCAACAGGAGGAACAGGAAACTATGATTATTCATGGTCACCTTCAGGAGGAACAGCTGCTACAGCTGCCGGTTTAACAGCAGGAACATACACTGTTACAGTAACAGATGATAACAATTGCCAAGCTACACAAACGTATGTAATCACGGAATCTGCTGCATTGACAAGCAGTTTCTCTCACGACGCTTGTAACTCTTATACCTGGGGAACACAAACTCATACATCCAGTGGAACTTACACTCAAACTTTCACATCTGTAAACGGTTGTGATTCGATTGTAACTCTAACGCTTGCGATTGTTTCCGAAGTCACCAATACGGTAACAGAAAACAGCTGTGTTTCTTATACATGGGCTCAAAACGGTATGACTTACACCACTTCAGGAATGTACGTTGATACAATCCCGGCTGTCGGAGGATGTGATTCAATTGTAACTTTGGATTTGACGATCAATGTTCCTACTTCATCAAGTTCATCTGAATTTGCCTGCGGAACATTTACATGGTCCCAAAATGGAATGACCTATACAGCTTCAGGAACATATGTGGATACAATTTCAAACGTTTCAGGCTGTGACTCTATCGTTACATTGAACTTAACTATCGGAGGAACTTCCACCTTACAACCGGCAACGGCTTGCGGAAGTTATACCTGGTCTGCAACCGGATTAACGTATACCACTTCCGGAATGTACTTTGACACCCTGGTCGCTGCCAACGGATGTGATTCTATTCAAATTCTTGATTTGACTATTAATCCATCAGTTGTTGCAACTGCTGCGGATAACGGAAACGGAACGATGACAGCTTCCACAGGTACAACTTACCAATGGATCAACTGTACAACGAATACTGCTGTTGCAGGAGCAACTGCTCAAACTTTTGCTCCGACTGCAAATGGATTCTATTCAGTTCTTGTTACCAATGCCAGTGGTTGTTCGGACACTTCTGATTGTGTTGAAATAGACAATTTAGGATTGTCTGACTTAAGTTCAGCTTCTGTTCAGGTATTCCCGAATCCAACAGAAGATGTTGTGAAGATCTCAATGTCTGTAAACAGTGCGAACTTAACAATCACTGATGCGCAAGGTAAAACACTTTACGTTGGACAGATTATCAATGACCAGCAAGTAAATTTAGCTTCTTACGAAGACGGAATTTATTTCTTATCCATTGAAACTGAAAAAGGAAAAGTTTTAAAACGCATCGTTAAAAATTAAAATCAAATACTACTTGGTTAAAAGCGGCGGTCATTAGATCGTCGCTTTTTATTTTTAGGGCTTCCCCCTGATTTCGGATTCAACAAATAAATCTAATTTAGCAGCGCTATGTCTCAAAAAAACGCCTCTTCTGTTAAGCAGTCTTCACAAAAAGCTTCTGCAATAAGTAATCCGGTCGATCAAACTCTTTTAATCCGCCGCAGACTTTTTTGGATGCTTTCCATTGCGGCTTTTTTACTCTTTGCTCCTACTATCGGACATGGATTTGTTTTAGATGATATTGCAGTCATAGAAAACAACCGATTCGTACAGGAAGGTTTGGGAGGAATTCCGGATTTGTTTTCTACTTTTTACTGGAAGGGTTTTTGGGACGCCAATGCAGGTTTATACCGGCCTTTATCCATGATCATGTTTGCCATTGAATGGGCAATTTCACCTAACAATCCTGCCATTCACCATTTCATCAATGTGCTTTTATATGCATTGACCGTTGGATTACTCTTTAAACTTCTCTTAAAAATACTACCCAATTATTCCGTTTGGGTTTCATTTGCTATAACACTCATTTTTGCGGTTCATCCAAGTCATACTGAAGTAGTAGCCAATATCAAAAGCCGGGATGAAATTCTTTGCTTCTTATTCTTCCTGCTCACTTTTTCAAGTTTGTTGAAAGCAAGGAGCGGAAAGCCGATTGACCTGGTAAAAACAGCCCTGCTCTTCTTTGGGTGTTTATTATCTAAGGAAGCCGGAATTATGTACCTGCCAATTTTAGGACTTTACTTCTGGATGGTACAAAAAGAATCGCTTGTGCCTGTTTTCAGGAAATTACTTCCATTAATGCTTGTAACCGGTGTTTGGTTGATTTTACACCAATTGGTTATTCATTCGGATCCAACTCCACCTATTCAGTATGGCTATCACGATAATTCACTGGTTGCCTGTGAAAATAGCTCACAGGTTGCTACCGGAATCGGGATTTTAGGTCGTTACGTATTGGAAACTGTTGCTCCTTACAATCTGAGTTATGATTATTCCTACAATCAAATTCCTTGTTTGAACTTCATCTCTCTTCCCGTAATAGGCACTCTGGCTGCTTTGATCCTGGCTGCGCTGATTGTAATAAAAACACGCAAATCAAAACCTGAGATTGCATTCGGAATTCTGTTTTTTCTAATTTCGATTGCTTTGGTTACGAACATCTTCTCTTTAATCGGTGCAACCTATGCAAACAGATTGATTTATGCTCCTTCGTTGGGAATGATTCTTGCCCTTGTTATTGGATTATTTACTTTATTCAAATCCCAACAAACCCAGAAATGGCAATCGGCAGCTGTTCTGATTTTTGTATTGATCGGAATTGTATTTAGTATTCAGACCTTTCAACGCAACAAAGCCTGGGAATCCAATACCACTCTTTTTACGGCGGATGTTCAAAACAGTCCTAACAGCGGACGTGTGCAGTTCAACTACGGTGTTCTGAAAATGAACAGTGAGGAAGTTGATTCAACCCTGCTGCGGCAAGAATGGAGCCTGGCTGTTTCCAGTTTCAAAAAAGCCATCTCCATTGATTCGCTGGATGCAGGCTCTTATACAAACCTGGCCGTCGTTTATTTTCGCTTAAAGAATTTCGATCAATCCGTTCTGTCTACTCAAAAAGCAATCGAACTGAATCCGACAGATACTTCTCTTTACGGCAATTTAGGAGATGCTTATTTCGCATTAACCAATTATGAGAAAGCAAGTGATGCATTCAAACAAGGTGTTCAATGGAAAGGTGCCACTGCGAGCCATTACAAACGCTACGGTATTTCTCTATTCAATTTAAAACGATATGATCAGGCCATTACCGTTTTCAAAAAAGGGCTTCAAAAATTTCCGAACGACATTGAAACGGCTTCCAATTTAGGAAATGCCTACGGAGCAGCTGCCAATTACCAGCAAGCGGGCCAGGTATTTGAGGGGATTTACCTGAAAGACACTTTGAATATGAATGTACTGCGATTGATGCTGATATCTTACGAACAGGCCGGAAACCGGGAAAAATTGGCGCAATACGGTCCACAGTTGAAATAAGGCGTTGAAAAAATATTAATATCAAGTTCTACTGGTTAAAGAGAGGCTCATCGGAGTTCTCTCTTTTTTATTTGATCCTTTTCCAGTATCTTAGATAAAAAGCAGATTTTATGAATACTATTGCCTATTTTGAAATCCAATCATCCGATCCAACGCGGGACAAGGCATTCTATGAAACATTATTTGGATGGAAATTTATAAAGGAAGAATCACTCCCGATAGAATATTACCGGATAGAAACGGAGAACATTTCTGGCGGTTTGTTGAAGCGTCCGGCAAAAACTCCGCCATCCGAATACGGAACGAATGCTTTTACCTGTTCCATTCAAGTGAATAGTTTTGATGAAATGGAAGCTACAATTTTGAAATTGGGTGGTCAGGTCGCTTTACCAAAATTTGCTGTTCCGGGAAGGTGCTGGCAAGGATATTTCATTGATTTGGATAACAATACGTTTGGAATTTTTGAGGTGGACGAAAATGCAAAATAAAAGAGAGGAACTAATTAAAGTTCCTCTCCTTGCTTTGTTTAACTGTACTCAAAAATTAACTGGATGATTTAGCCGGCGATTAATTTCAACAGACGCAAATGCATCTGGATTAAAGTCAAATTCTGCATGGCAATTTTTGTAGTGTTTGTTGAAAGGTTTATAGAGCTGATCTCAAAAACCAGGTCTTTGTGTTCCGGATAAGCCGCTTTCAATCTTCCGTTGACTTCTTCAGTCATCCTGCAAATGCTTTCCCATTTACTTTCCATAGATGTGTTCAAAATTCGCGACATTGCTTCTTCTTTCGGAAGAGAACCGTATGCTTCGTCTTCCGATGTATTGGTATATTCTTCCTGAGTCATCTGTGTCGAACTCCTTATAATCATTGATTTTAACTCAATAATCTCCTGGTTCAGTAATTTCACCTGCTTTTGCAATGCTTTTACGTCTTGCTGATTCACAGATGTCACTTGTGACTGATCCATTTTCTGAACTTCTTCATTCAACAAGCGGTATGCCTGTTGAGAAGACTCTTCCACTTTGGTCGAATAACCCAAATTGTACATGCCAAATAACAATCCTCCGCAAGCCATCATCAAAACCGAATTGACGGTTGAATTAAAGCGCAGTTCCGGTCTTCTAACACGGGTGAAGAAGTAGATCGGAACATAGACGAAGGTAAATGACACCAGGCCTGAAAGCATCAGCATGTTGGCACCCGGCCAATGCATCAGTTTGAATAAAAAACCCAGGGAGGTAATGATTCCTACTAAAAATCCGAAACTAAGGACCAATTTATCTGTTTTGGTTCCTTCGTCCCTGAATTTCAAGGCAATCATCAGTGGTAGAAAAATGAGGGTAAAAAAAGCAACTCCTAATACAAAGCTGATCCCGGCTCCGGGCCAATGCATGACTTTTAATACTGATCCCAACAGGGTAAAACTTGCAGATAAAAGTCCTGAAATATTTAATGTCTTTTTCATGGCGTAAAAATGTTTGAAGGTTAATAACAATTCTGTTTCCTCCTGAATTTCACGCAAGTTGTCGTTGAAAAATCGAGGCAAGAGCCGTTTAAAGAACTGGTCAAAGTTGTCTGTTTCAGACATTTCATTCTCAATAATACAGCACATGTGATCCAGTAGGTTATACTGCAGATCTTCAATAGTAACCCCATGCGCTTCAATTTCATGAAGAATAAAATCAACTTGCTCGTCCGAAATTCTAACCATTTCCAATTCTTGGCTCTAAATTCAACAGGAACTTCATGGTATTCATGAAATCTGCCAACTCATTTGCTTTCTCTTTGGCTGTCGACTGCCCTTTTTCGGTGAGGGAATAATATTTCCTAACCCGTTTTCCGATAAACTCTTCTTCCGTTTTTAATTCGCCCTGTGACTCGAGCGCATGTAAAGTAGGATAAAGTGCTCCTTCGGTAATTTGGATCTTGTCACCGGTGAGATCTTTGACGCGTTGTGTGATTTCATAACCGTACATTCTGCCATTGTCCTTAAGCAGATTGAGAACGATTGTTTTAAGCGTACCTTTTAAAAGTTCTGATGAATACATAGGACAAATATACATAAGAATATTAGGTATGCAAATAATTTACCTAAGAATGTTAGGTATTTAAACTTAATTTAAATATAACTAATTAAAAATCAATAATTTAATACTTATTCTAATTGAATAAAATATTCAAAAAACTTGTAGGAGAGAAAATTTTCTGCCATACAACACATAAATTTGTCGAATTATCTGCCTTCATTACATATTTTCAATCCTTCAGTACATTCATCTTTCTGCCGCTTCGATATCTTTCCAAAAAGAATTCCCTTTGCAGAAAAAAGATGAAACAAACATTCTTATTCTGCCTGATTTTACTTCTTGCATCCACTATCAATGCCCAGGAAACAAGTCCTCAACCCGCAAAGCCAGGAATCAAATTCAATCCCTTTGATGGAATAATCGTTGGCGGGTACGTTGACAAAGGCGCATTTCTGAATTTCACCGGACCCAACATAGCTCTAACAATCAAAAACTCCAAATTCATTCTGGGCATGCTTCCTTCTCTTCGCTACAAGGAAGACAATGGAATCTTCCGAAATTCGCCTATCATGCCGGGATTGGGTTGCGGATTTACCTATTGCTACAAACAAATCGCGATCCAGGTTCCTCTTTATTACAATACAAAAACGGCAACTACAAACGGAAGATGGAATGTTGGAATCGGAATTGGAATGCGGCTGAAATCCAAATAATGATTGGAAATCTCTAAAAGGAGCAATACCTTTATCGATTGCAAATGAAAGCCCTTTTAAAAGAGTAATTCGAAATAAACTACTTTTGGAACATGGAAAAAAAAGCAGTTGTCATAGGGTCAGGAATTGCCGGAATAGCAAGTGCAATAAGATTGGCAGTCAAAGGATATTCGGTGGAAGTCTTCGAGGCAAATCAATATGCCGGAGGTAAACTCACCACGCTTCAGCTGGGAAACTATCGCTTTGATGCCGGCCCTTCCCTATTTACACTTCCGCATCTGGTAGACGAACTCTTTGAATTATCCGGCAAAAATCCGAGAGACTATTTCAATTACCAGGAACTGGAAATGCTTTGTCATTACTTCTATGAGGATGGAACAGTTCTGCAGACTTTCGCGGATCGGAAAAAACTCCTGGCAGAAATAGAAAATAAACTTCAAATAGATTCAGCTCCATTGAAAGAATACCTGGATCACAGTGAATACCTGTTTGAGCGGACACGTCATTCATTCCTGGAAAGGTCCCTGCACAAATTCAGTACCTACATTTCTTCGGATATTCTGAAGACAGTTACATCGATGCGGAAACTGAATCTATTTGACAGCATGCACGAAGTGAATCAAAAGCGTTTGAATCATCCAAAATTGGTGCAGCTTTTCGATCGTTTTGCGACCTACAATGGTTCAAATCCTTATAAAGCACCGGGAGTTCTAAACAGTATTCCGCACCTGGAATTCGGAATCGGGTCCTTTTTTCCAACAGAAGGAATGCACCATATTTTGACAGCCTGTATGAAACTGGCAGAAGAATTGGATGTGAAATTTCATTTCAACCAGCAGGTGAAAAGTATAAAGACGGTCAATGGAAAAGTAAAAGGAATTGAAACAACAAACCAATTTCATCCGGCAGATCTGATTATCAGTAATTGCGATGTCAAACAAAGCTACAAGCAACTAATTCCGCAGCAGAAGGCACCCAAAAAGACTATGGAGCAGGAACCAAGCAGTTCCGCACTGATTTTTTACTGGGGGATTAATCGGTCTTTTCCGGAGCTTGATGTCCATAACATTCTTTTCAGCAGCGATTACAAAAAAGAGTTTGAATCCATCTTTGAAGGGAAAACAGTGAGTGAAGATCCAACTCTCTACATTCACATTTCATCCAAAGTAGTTCCCGGAGATGCACCCGAAGGACAAGAAAACTGGTTCCTGATGGTGAACGTTCCAAGCGATCAGGGACAAGATTGGGAAAAGTTGCGCTTGGAAGTAAGGCAAACCATTATTCAAAAGATCAACCGCATGCTGAAAACGGATATAGAACCGCTGATCGAGGAAGAAGATTATTTGGATCCTGTAAGAATTTCAGAGCGAACAAACAGTTTTGCCGGAGCACTTTACGGAGCGAGTTCCAACGATAGAATGGCGGCATTTTTCCGTCATCCGAATTTTTCGAAGATCAAAGGTCTCTACTTTGCCGGAGGAAGCGTTCATCCCGGAGGTGGAATTCCATTATGCCTGCTTTCAGCGAAAATCACCACGGAATTAATACCGTAATTAAAAACCCCGATCTGTTGCAGAAAGGGGTTTTCAGTTTTAAGCCTATCTAAAAATATTCACGTGACCGATCAGGTCAACCCTATAATCTTTCACTTTCTGTTTGATAACAATCTTCCAGGTGTAAGCTCCTTCTTTACAAAGCACTCCATTGTAAGTTCCGTCCCAGCCAATTTCAGTGTCATGTGTTTCAAAGATCACTTCTCCCCAACGATCAAAGATCAACATCGTGTAAGACTGCTTGTCAAATGCATCATTGAAAATTGGTAAGAAGACATTGTTCACCTCATCCCCGTCGGGAGTAAAGGTATTTGGAATAAACCAGGTCAATTCTTCTTTCACTTCAACTGTTCTGAATGCCGAATCAATACAAATTCCATTCATTGCGTACAAAGCAATCACGTATACTCCGGCCTCATCCGGATAAGTGTGACTCGGATTAAATGCATTGGACGTAAATCCGTCACCAAAATTCCAGGAATAACTGATCGCACTCGTTGAATTATTAGCTGTAGTCACTAACGGATTGTAAATTAAAAGCTCCGTTGGCGTAGCATCAAAAGTGGCATCCGGTTGCGGGAAAATCGTGATCATATCGCTATTCAACAAAGTATTCACACAACCATTCAAATCCGTTACTGTAAGACTTACATCAAAAACTCCGTCGCTGGTATAATCCTGAGTTATCGATCCACAGTTATTCTGCGTTCCGAATCCTTCCAGATTCCAAACACAGTTTGATGCATTGACAGTCGTATTAGTGAAGGTAATTTCCTGCGGATTACATCCGGAACTAATGTCGCTGTTAAATGTAATGACAGGCAGCGCATGAATAGTAACTGTTACGTTATCCGTTGTAGAACACGAGCCAACACTTGCAGTAAGCGTATAATTTGTTACACCTGCAACAGTTCCGTCGAAAGTTGGATTTGCAATGGCAGCATTACTTAGTCCGGTAGTTGGTGTCCAGGAATAATTCACTCCTGCAGCTGGTGTCTGACCCAATTGATTACTTCCGGGAGCATTGGCACATATGGTCACATCACTTCCTGCATTTGCAGATGGAGGAGAATCAACTGTAATTGCAAAAGAAGTTGGTGTACCAATACATCCGGCCAAAGTGGGTGTAATGGTAACAGTTCCCGTATTCGATCCCGATCCGGGATTCAATCCTGTAAATGAAGCAATGTTTCCAGATCCGCTTCCCGTCAAACCAATAGTTGCATTGCTGTTCGTCCAGGTAAATGTTGCTCCTGCCGGAATGGATGCAAAAGCAGGAACTGTTACTGTGCCATTTGCACAAACGTTAATCGGAACAAGGGCATTTGCTGTTGGAGGAAGTGAAATTGTTACCGTGGCAGAACCAACAAGCGCGGCGCTGCATCCGCCCGGCGGACTAACCTGGACACTTATCAGCGTATAAACGGTGGTTGCTGCAGGTGAAACCGCTAAAGATGCATTTCCGGAAGGATCCAAAATAATGGTTTGGTTTGTTGCACCAGCCTGATAAGTAACCGTGGCATTTGGAGTTCCGGTGAAACTAATTGTTGCACTTTGAGAAGCACAAATGGTTGTCGTTCCTGCAATACTTGCAGTTGGCAGAGAAACAACAGTGATCACTTGTGTAGCAGTACAACCTCCTGAATTCATATAAGTAATGGTCGTAGTTCCGGCTGAAACGGCAGTAACTAATCCTGCACTTGAAATCGTGGCAACCCCCGTATTCGAAGAAATCCATGGAGTAGTTGCATGAGCAGTTCCGGTACCTGTCAGATTGGTAGTTCCTCCAACACAAAGTGTAGCCAAAGGAGTGTTGATAGTTGGAGTTGGATTGACAACAATAGTCGTTGTAGAAGTACAAGGTGTTCCGGCAACCGTTGCGGTTACTGTGTAAGTATAAGAACCCGCAGCTGCAGGAACAGGAACGCTGGCCGGGTTTTGAACACTGGACGTAAATCCGTTTGGCCCTACCCAGTTCCAGGTTGCCCCGGCAACGTTTGTAGCTGTTAAATTGAATGTTGGAGTTCCCTGGCAAACATCACCGCTATTTCCGGCTGTTACGGTACATCCACCGCATGAATTGACAGTAATGGTTGCAGTTGCCAAAGTGGAAGAAGGACACAAAGGATTTCCCCCGGAAGAATTCACCGTATAAGTATATGTTCCAGGCGCACTCGGAGGTGTAGCAGTTACTGTTGACCCGGTTGTTCCACTTAGATTCGGTGAAGCATTCCAGGTGTAAGTACCATTTCCTCCGGTAGCTGTAAGCGTTACAGATTGACCGGAACAAATAGTGGAAGTCACCGGAGTAACATCAACCGGAATAGCAATACCCGTATTTGCAGCAAAAGTATAATCACAAACGTCTCCCGCAAATCCATCGATCATGATGTAATAAGTATTCCCGGGTGTTAAACCACTCGCCGAAACGTTTTGAGACGATGCGGATGGAACTAATTGGCTGCAATAATAAGAGGTTACTGTACCTGAACAATTATTCGCCGAAAAGATCATAATCTGGATTCCATCCCCATAAGTTGAGTTATACACCCAGCAATTAAAGGAAATGGATGTGGAAGAGGCAACAAAGGTCAAAAAAGAATTATTCTCAATGGAACCGCAAAATTCACCGGTCAATCCGCAATCACCCAAGCCCAAAAAACCACAGGATTGGCTCCAGGAATTTGACGTATAGGAAGCGGAGGTATTTCCGCAATATCCGTTTAGCTCACAAATAGGAGTTGCTGTAGCACAAGTATTTCCTGCTGCAGGATTCGATCCGCAAGGCGGTTGTCCAAAACCTGATACACTGATCAGAACGAAGACAAAAAAGTAGATCAGCTTTCTCATTTGACAACTTTTAAGCGTTCTTCGATGTAAACCAGGATCTCCTTGTTCTGATGAGAAGGCTGTGTCCTATTCTTGTAAATGTAGGATTCGCGCCATTTATTCAACTCAAATACAGATAACTGGTCAATTCGCTGGTACAGCTTTTGAAGGGAATCTGATGAAAGTGTGTCGCCGGATAACTGGTGAACAGCATTTAAGTGCACAACGTTCTCGTGTGCATACGTAGTAGTTGCACCAATAACCGAAGTCATTGCTGCTAGTAGTAGTAATCTCATAAGTGTTGAATTATTTTACAAATTCTAATTCAAGAACGAAATTACAACAAAGTGGTTGCCTATTCTAACACGAAATGAAATGATTAACTAAATAATAACCAAATGTTAATTATTAAACGATAAATCTTATTTTGAAATTAATCTTTTAAAAAACTCAGGATGAGTGTATTTACAGTATCCGGTTGATCGAAACTTAAAAAGTGTCCGGCATTTTCAATGATTCCGGTTTGACTATCAGGAAGTAGTTTTTTCACTTTATTCAAACACCGCTGATTATTGATGATGTCTTTATCTCCTATCAATACTAATAACGGCATTTTCAATGATTCAATAGATTTTCGCGAATACGGAGTCATTTCAAAAATACAGGAAGAAAGATTGTCTTTCTCGGTACCCAGGTAATATTGGTCAAAATAGGTTTTATTGATTTTGACACTTCTTACGGACAAACCCGAAAGTATATGCCCCAGCTTCTCTTTATTCGGGGAAATACAATAAGTGATATTACTTAATAAAGCTGAACTTGGCGGAATCCATGTAAATGTTTGAGCAGGACTCAACAGCACCAGCTTCTTCACTTTTTCCGGATGCTTGATAGAAACCGCTGTTGCGAGCCATCCTCCGCGCGAACAACCAACCAAATGAAATGAATTTAAGCGCAGTTTCGCAAATATTTCATCGTACCAGTCGGCAATTTGCTCCATTTTCAAATGTTTCGAATTGCAGGTCGATTTTCCGGGTTCCAATAAAAAATCAATGGCATAAACACAGTAATCTTTAGCCAGGGTTTTCATATTCGGATACCACATCGTTGAACTGGCATTCATTCCATGAAGTAAAACAAGCGGCGGATTTGCAGCGTTTCCACAGATCAATACATGAGCATTCCCGTATTGCGTGGAAATATCTTTTTCCCGGACCGGCAATTCAAATAAGGCTAAAGTCTTATTATAGGCATTGATGTAATCGCTGAGCGAGTCATTTTGAACAAACACATAATTTGAGGTCGAATTAGAAGCATTGCTCACCACTTCCGACACTTTCTTTTTTCGCTTGGTTCTTTTCTTTTCAGTCAAACCGGAATCATCACCACCTTCTTTTTTAGAATTCTCTGAACAGGAAAAGAAAAGCGTCACCCCTAAAAACAAGCCAATCACAAATCGGAAGTTTCGAATCATAAAAGCAAAAATTTTGTCTAATTTACCCGAAAAAACTGTGAACTCAATAAATAATCAAAAAGCAGTAGATTTATTCAATAAACTGGCCGATTCATACCAGCAGCGATTTTTTTCAGTGGATCACTACAAGGAATCGCTGGATATTTTCATTTCCCACCTGAAAGCCGATTCTACGGTGCTTGATGTGGCTTGTGGCCCGGGAAACATTAGTCATTTCTTATTGGAACGTTTACCCGGTTTAAGAATACTTGGGATCGACCTGGCTCCAAATATGATTAATCTGGCGCGGACCAATAATCCGAGTGCACGATTTTTGGTTTACGATGCTTTACAAATTGATGGTCTGGATTCTAAATTTGATGCAATTGTGATCGGCTTTCTCTTCCCCTATCTGTCCATTGAACAGGTGGAACTCTTTCTTTTCAAAGTCTATGAACAATTAAACGACGATGGTTTGGTCTATCTCAGCACCATGGAAGACAGCTATGAGAACTCAAAAATGAAAGCTTCCAGTACCGGAGAAGAGTTGATGATGCATTATTACGAAGCTGATTTTTTGATCCGTTTATTGGAACAGATCGGATTCCAGGTCTTTTCAAAACACACACAGCCATTTGCCCTTTCTGAAACGGAAACAGATACAGATCTGATGCTTATTGCCCGAAAAAAAGGTTTTTTCAAAAATCAATGAGCCGGTAATCACGTACCGGCCCAATAAAGATTTAAGAATGAAAAGCGTTTAAGCTTTTACTTATCTTGTGTAGCGTAGGTAGAACTTACAGATAAATCTATTTCATTGCGAATAACATCTTCCAGCGTTTCTCTTTTCCGGATCAATTGCGGAATACCGTCTTTGATGTAAACTTCGGCCGGTCTGAGACGCGAATTGTATTGATTACTCATGCTGAAACCATAAGCTCCCGCATTGTAAATTCCCAAAACATCTCCCACTTTAGCCTCCGAAATAGGGCGATCGTAGCCAAAAGTGTCGGTTTCACAAATATATCCAACCACCGAATAAAGCTTTTTATGACCTTCCGGATTTGAAAGATTCTCAATGCGGTGATACGCGTTGTAGAACATGGGCCGGATCAGGTGATTCTGCCCGCTGTTTACTCCCAGGAAAATGGTTGATGTGGTTTGCTTCACAACATTTACAGAAACGAGCAAAACACCGCTTTCACTGACCAGGAATTTTCCCGGTTCAAACCACAATTCCAGTTCCCGGCCATATTCTTTGCAGAAATTTTGAAAAGACTCGCCTATTTTTGTGCCGATTTCTTCAATCGGGGTTACAAAATCACCTTCTTTATACGCTACTTTAAACCCGGAACCGAAGTCCATAAATTCCAATTCTGGGAAATAGCCCGCAGCCTGGTATAAAAGATCGGCTCCCTGCAGGAAGACATCTGCATCCACAATATCGCTGCCTGTATGCATGTGTAATCCTACAATATGCAATTTATAATGTTCTACAATTCGCTGAATGTGGCGCAATTGATGGATGGAAATCCCAAACTTGGAATCGATATGTCCTACCGAGATATTTGCATGTCCGCCTGCCAAAATATGTGGATTGATGCGAATGCAAACCGGAACACTCGCCCCGTAAACCATCCCGAAATGTTCCAGTACGCTCAGGTTATCAATATTGATCATCACTCCTAAAGCTACAGCTTCTTCTATTTCAGAAAATGCAACTCCGTTGGGCGTATACATAATTTCGTTTGCTTCGAACCCGGCTCTCAATCCCAAAAGGACTTCTTCAATGGAAACCGCATCCAGACCTGCTCCCTGCTCCTTTAGCGTTTTCAGCACATTGATATTGCTTAAAGCTTTCATGGCATAATGCAATTTCACCTCTTGTGTGCCAAAGGCGTTCTTTAAACGATTGTACTGTGAAATAATTTTTGCTTCGTCATATACGTAAACCGGCGTTCCAAATTCACCAGCTACAGATTCTAAGAGTCTTGAGTTCATTTTAATTCTTACTTTTCAGAATCAAAATTAAAAACAAATATTTATTTCACAAAGTTTTTGTTTTAACACATAATGTGTAAAATAAAACAATATGCTTTTGAACGGATGTGCTGCTAGTTTGTATTACGCTAAAACCAATGCTATGAAAAAACACTTTTTGAACCTCTTAGTGGTTCTTTTCCCAATTGCGATCTTTGCTCAGAATATGCAGGAGCAGGTTTTGAAAACCGAGATCAAACGCGTGAAATTATTCCTTACTGCCGGTGAAATGACGCACGAAACACCTGTAAAATTGATAAAGGGACGAAATAAGATCATCTTTTCGGGGATTTCTGCATTCGCTGATCCAAGAACCATTCAGTTTTCCGGATCCGGTACTTTCCGCCTGGTTTCTATCTCTACGGAAATGGATTTCCTGGCTGCAGAACAGTGGAACCCAAGAATCAAAATTTTGGCTGATTCCCTGGAACATTTAAAAGACCGTCATCAATTGAATGTAGATCTCTTGAGTTCTTACCAGGCAGAATTGGGGATTTTGAACACCAATAAAGATTTAAAAGGTCAAAACACCCTGACGATCGATCAAATTAAAGCTGCCGGAGAATACTACCGTACCCGCACATTTGAGATCAATAAAACAATCACTAAAATTAAAAAAGAGCAGGATGTTTTAGCTGCAAAAATCAATGACTCCCGTTTCCAGTTAACAGAATTGAACTACACCGAAAATCAGCGCAGCAACCAGGTGATTGTGCTAATAGATGTGGATAACAACACCGACATTTCCGGAACATTGAAGTATCTGGTTTCAGATTGCGGCTGGGCAGCAACTTATGATCTTTCTGCTACAGATTTGAATCAACCCATTAACCTGAAATATAAAGCACAAGTCTATAACAATACCGGAAATGACTGGAAGAACGTGGCATTGACTTTAAGTACTTCAGATCCGCTTTTGAGCGCAGCTTCTCCTGTTTTGAATCCGTTCTACCTCAGATACGGAGAACAAGCTGATTACAGTAAAAAATCCTACGTACAGCCTGTGCAGCAACAGGCAAATTACCGCAATGAGGTCATGAATGAAATCAATATGGCTAACCAGCGTGCTTACGACAATTATGTATTGGACCAAAAAGTTTCGGAAAACAACTCTGCAGGTTTCTTTAGCTCAGACAGAATGAGCGGTAAAAATGAAGGTAAGAAAGTAAGTACGGTTGCCATGAAACAAATTGAGATTTCAGATTTGAATGTCGAATTTGTGATTGGGCACGCATTCTCCTGTCCTACGGATGCAAAACCTTATATCGTTGAAATCAAAGAGATCAATATGCCGGCAACGTTCACGCATGTTTCTGTTCCGAAACTGGATCAGGGATCTTTCCTATTGGCAAATATTGTAGGCTGGCAGGACCTGGATTTGATCCCGGGCCCCACAAACGTTTACTTCGGCGGAAACTATGTGGGAGTTAGTGAAATCAACACGAATAATGTAGACGATACTCTGAGCTTATCCTTCGGTCGTGACTCCAAAATACAGGTTTTGCGTAAGTTGAAATCCGAAATGACCACGAAAAAAGTATCCGGAAGCACGAAGAAAGATACTTACTTCTACGACATCCAGGTTCGAAACAACCGAACTGTTCCAGTGAAAATCAACGTATTCGACCAAATCCCGCTTTCCAGTTCCAGTGAAATCACGGTGACTGTAGAAACGATCGGAACAGGTAAAAAGAATGATCTTACGGGAGAAGTTTCTTACATGATCACGCTGCAACCTGGTGAAACCATTAATCTTGAATTAGGTTATTCGGTTAAATATCCCAAGAATGCGAAGATCATGACGAAAACTTTCAGAACGATCAGTTGTCCAAGTTTTTAAGTATAAATCCTAATAGAGCTCCTCACTTCGGTGGGGAGTTTTTTTTGATCTAATCTTCATTTGTGAAGAAAAACTAAAATTTTAGTAAATTATTTGTTAAAAAATTAGGAAGTACCTATAACGTTTTAGTAAGTTTGCTAAAACACTCGATTATGAAGCAAACCATCCTGCTGCTACTTTTTAGTTGCCTTTCACTCTTTCCTATATACGCTTGTACCGGGGGAACAGCATCCGGATCATTAACTCCAACAGCAGCTTACCAAACCGTAGCCACGCAAAACGGAAGATATTACACCGTAAATGTGGTTCAGTGTAATCAATACGAATTTACCTTTTGTGCGGGTGGAGGTGCTTCCGGAATGGATTCCCAATTAACACTTTTAGATGCAACAGGAGCTACCCAAATTGTCTATGCTGATGATATCTGCGGAACGAATGCTTCTATTAACTGGACTGCTACTTTTACCGGAAGTGTACGGATACTTATATCCAAATACAATTGTGTTCATGACTTGACCTCCAATGTGACTTTGGCTTATAAAATGGTTGCAAATACGGGAAATTATTGCCTGAACGGGAATGCCAGTTACCAAACTATCGGTGGTCAGAGCTGCATCGAACTTACTCCGGAAATATCCAATCAAACAGGCTGTGCATGGAACAATACTGTAATAGATTTCAATCAGCCATTCAATCTTTCTTTGAACTATTATTTTGGAAATAACATCAATGGTGCCGATGGAACAACTTTTACATTCCAACCGAATCCGGTAGCTTGCGGAACCTCGGGAGGTCAGCTTGGGGCTGGAAACATTGCCAATTCACTGGTTATCGAATTCGATACCTACGACAATGATAATCCCACTCATTTATACGATATGCTAGCCGATCATATTGCAGTAGAAATAGATGGAAACCTCCAAGGTCCGGCCGCACCTTACTGTGGTCCGGTTGCCGCTTTTGCTTCTCTGGCAAACCTGGACGACGGTGCAGTTCATATTATTATGATTTCCTGGGACCCGGTTACACTCAATCTCAAGATTTTCGTAGATGGCAATTTGCGCCTGACTTGTAATGGCAATTTCGTGACTTCCGTATTTGGAGGCGACAATACTGTTTATTGGGGTGCTACCGCTGCAACGGGAGGTTTGAACAACCAGCAGTATTTCTGCCCTTCAACAGTGGTGCTTCCGGTAGAATTGAGCGCTTTCAAAACAAGCTGTGAAGGTGAATACAACCGAATTTTCTGGAGGGCTGAAACCGAAAGCCGGCTGGATTATTATTCCATCGAATATACGGTTGACGGACAACTCTTCTATCCCCTTGCAACGCTTCAGGCTAGCGGCAGTTCGGAAGTTCCTTTGGAATATTCATACACAGACCAGCGCAAGTGGGACAAACAGATTTATTATCGTTTAACATCTGTTGACCTGGATGGGAAATTGGAATACAGCGATTTAATTTCTGCTTTCAATTGTGCGGTAGATTCCAAAAAACTCATCACGAATCTTTCTTCTGAAAATGGGATTATCTCTATTCATTTTGCTGATAAGTCGATCTCCTATCAGATTTTCGATTTAAACGGCCAAGCTGTTACCGGGATTTTAAATAACGATGACAAATCTGAAAATCAGTTAATTACCACAGCTTCACAAGGGATTTACATTTTGAAAGCTTGGAATAAGCAAGAAACGATCTTCGAAAATCAACGTTTTTTCATCCAACAATAAAATCATTCAATCTGTTTTTTTTAAGCGTTCAACCCTTCTTTTTTAACACTTGACGAATAATTTAAAGGAAGCTGTAAATTAATTTGGATGTAGTTAAGAGCTTGAATATATTTGTTAAGTAAGAAATTCGAACACATCTATTACCGATGCAAGAGCCGTCAGAATACTGACGGTTTTTTTATGAAAAGTTCAACCAATTAATTCAATTTTTGAACCTTTTGAACCTTTTGAACTTTTGAACTTGTTTTAATGTGATTTTCGCTCGATAAAAGAGCATTCCATCATCAAATGCTTGCGGTTTTCCGTAGATTCTTTCAATCGGTCCATCAATCTTTCTACCGTCTCTTTTCCAATTCCGTTTACCGGCTGGCTCAAGGCTGTTACCGGCGGAGCGAAATAAGAGAATGCTTCAGAGTCATCGAAAGAAATGATCCGTACTTTTTGAGGGATTTCTACTTTCAGGATATTCAGTGCATTGATTGCGTGAAGCGCCACTTTGTTATTTAAAGCAACGAATGAATCCACACCGTCATCAATCATCTGTTTGATTCTGTCAACACTGTCTTTCTGGTTATCAGTCAAAGAAGCTAATTCAAAAGGAATGTTTTGTTTTTCACATGCTGATTTTGTTCCGTCGATACGCAATTGAATAGTCATCACATCAGATCTTTTCGGATGCAGGATTCCCACTTTCTTCGGTTTCACCGAAAATCGCTTGACCAGCATTGCAGCTTCCATGTAATTATCTACACCCACAAAATCGGCAAACTCATCCCCGATTCTGTCCACCCAAACCACCGGAATTGGCGTTTCATCCAAAACTGGTTTTAAGGCCGGAATTCCATTGCATGGAGCGATGATCAAAGCATCTACGGAACGAAGGATCAAATCACGGATCAATTTCAACTCCATCGTACTGTCATCATTAGTTGAAACAATGAATAAACTGTATCCTTTTTCGTAAAGAGATTCCTGAATTGCCTTACTTAATTCGGAATAGAACGGATTTGAAATATCTGCCAACACCAAACCGATGGTTTGAGTTTTACCTTCCCGCAATCCTTTTGCAAAATAATTCGGAACATAGTTCAGCTCTTTTGCTTTATCCAAAATTAATTTCTGCGTGTTTTCACTGATATTGAATTGTTTTCCTTTGCCATTCAATACAAATGATACGGTAGATTTTGAAACATTTAAACTTTCGGCAATATCCGCAAGTGATGTTCTTTTTGATTTCATTCCTAAAAGTTAGTTTCGCTGGTCTTTTCCCCACGACATTTTGTTGCGGATCGTATCCAGGAAATTAGTGTCCTCTAATTTAATTACATTAATCATATATTCAGCCTTTCTGATCAAAACTTCTTCGTTCTGCTTGATACTTTTGGCATTCCCGTCAACCGAGATCAGGTAATTGCGCTCCCTTCCCTCAATTCTTAGTTTGATAGGCATATTATCGGGTACTACTACCGGACGAACATTCAGATTATGCGGTGCAATGGGTGTAATAATATGAACCTGGCAGCCCGGAGTTACGATTGGTCCGCCACAACTTAAATTGTAAGCAGTGGAACCTGTCGGGGTAGCTACAATCACGCCATCTGCCCAATAGGAATTCAGGTATTTATCACCCAAAAAAGCATCAACGGTGATCATGGACGAAGTATCTTTCTTTAAAAGTGTTACCTCGTTCATGGCAAAATTATCTGCCCCGTAAATGCTGCGTTCTGTTTCTACACGAAGCAAAGAACGTTTTTGAAAATCAAATCTTTTTTGATTGACCATTTCCAGCGCATTGTCAAACAATTCGTCCCCCACGGTTGCCAAAAATCCCAATCTGCCGGTATTTATTCCCAAAATAGGAACTCCCGAATCGCGAATAAAAGCCACTGTTCTCAGGAAAGTTCCGTCGCCGCCAATGCTGAAGGCCAGGTCTATTCCACTGTGGAAATCAGCGTGGCTGGTAAATACTTCTGCATTTTCGCAAATCCCTGCTTTCTTTACTAACTGATCCTTCAATTCTTTTTCAAGAATTAACTTCCAGCCGAAACGTTCTGTAAGGACCACGAAATGCTTAAAGATCGGGATCGTAGCTCTATTAACTTTTTTACTATAAACAGCTACCAGCATCTTAGATATTTAAATAATTCATCAATGCGTCATATCTGAACTGCATGTCATCCTGATCTTCTGAACGCTGGAAACTGGCTTTCACAATCATGTCGTGACGTTCAAAAGAGCGAATAATACGCGAAAGGTCAATCTCAGAAATTTTCAACGTGACTTCAATTTTCGTGCTGTCACCTGAAGACATAATTAATGAAGAAAGGATTTTTGCATTTTCACTTTCAACAATCTGAGCTATTTGAGCAAGGGAATAATCAACCCGGTTCATTTCCAGGATAATAATTCCTCCGCTTTCCTTAATACTCGCGGTATTCGCTATCAGCGTCATTAATTGATGAACACTGGTACAGCCCAAATATTGTTCGCCACTGTCTAATACAGGCAAAACCGAAATACGGTGTTCTTCCATTCTTCCCAACACCTCGTAAATATGTGCGTTTTCCAACACATAGGGTCTTGGAAGGTGGTCGAATAATACATCTAATGATAATTCCAGGTCTTTCTTATCCAAAATATCACTTTCGGAAATTAAGCCTACAAAATTGCCGTTTTTCAATACGGGCAGATGGGAAACTTTGAATTCTTCCATCCATATTAATGCCTTCTCCCCTGAATCTGTATGAATTAACGGGGGAATCTCGTCTGTTATTACTTCTCTTGCTGTCATGTTGTTTGCCAAAGTACTAAAAAGGTCGCTATAGGGGAAGCCTTTCTAAAAATATAATGTTTATAACCACAAAATCAATGCCCTTTTTTCATCCTCAGGTATTGATTCTATTTGGTGTTCCCTTGTGGTAAATAAGATGGACTGCAGAGGCAGCAAAAATTCCCAAAAAAAGGGCAGAAAACAATGTCACAACACAATTGCCAAATTGTTTAAGGGTTAAACCCGAATTGAAACGAACTAAAAACACCAAAGTGGTGACAATCGCAACAATAAACCAGTATTTCCAAAAGTTGTCGGAGATATTCGTTTGTGAGACCGGAAGCTTATACACGCAAAAACAGATATAAATCAAACCCAATAAAGTACTGGAATGCTGTACTAATTTATAAACCGGAAATTTTCCAACAGTTGATTTAAGGAAGGAAATATGCTCAACAAAAAACCGATGTTCGTGTGTAAAGGAATCCCAAATCAAGTGGGAAAGTGCTCCAAGAAGAATTGAATAAATGAGCACATACCAGCGCTTTTTTAAGTAATCCAGGGATTTAAAAGAAACTACATGCAAAAATCTTCCTTTTAAAAATGGTGGCAAATTTTGAATTAACGGGTTTCTGATCATTGAATGATAACAGCAGTAAACCAACAAACCTGCAGGAAGACAAAAAAGCAAAATCCCAAAAAAGGAATGAGCAATCTTATCCTGCAGATTAAAAGCCATCAAATATTCAAAATCGGGAGACATACTTCCAATAATCAATCCGGATAAAGAAAAGAATTTAGGACCTGCTTTTCGCAATGGAAGAACAATCGCCGGATGTGCTAAAGTTAAAGGCATTTCAAGTATTCAGTTATTGCTCAATCCGATCTCCATATTTTTTGCGCAGGTGTTTTGTCTTCAAATCTTCTTCTTTCCAACGAATATGCTGTCCGAAAGTACCACGTAAACGCTGCCAGGTAGACTGCCTTTCTACAATCGAAACAAAATTAGCACGTTTTGCAGCATTTGGATCAATAGTTGGTTCGGTGAGATCCTGTTTCAATAAGGTGTCTTTCAAAATCGGTAACAGGTCCACCGGAAGTTCAAATTTCTTAATAAACTTCCTCATTCCGTTTAACTGAAAAGGATCCGTAGCCAGAGCAATCTTTTGAAAACCTTGTTTCTTTGCAACGCGATAGGAATAATAAATATTTTCGGTGCTGTGCTCCGCTCTGGGATCCAGAAAAATGTGCTCTTTCGGAACTCCTAATGCTTCTGCATAAAGTGCCATCACTTTCGCTTCTTCATACTCCGAATAAACTGCCGACCCGGAATAGATCACATTCTTTGCAATTCCTTTTTTATAGAGGTAAATGGACCATTGAACGCGGTTCCTCATAGCTTCACTCCAATGTTTTCCATCATACGGAACTCCGGGAACAATGATTGCATCATAAGGCGCTTTTGGCAGGTATTTCCGGTTGGTCTTTTCTGCAGATGGCGCAAGAAGAAAACAACCACTCAGAAATAGGGTTAATAGTACGCAAGTGATTACTGATAGGACTTTCATACTTCAATAATACTGCTTTCACCGAAAACAATGTCTAAGAAAACGTTAAAATCAGGTATAAACTTTCAAGAACTTTAACAACCTTAAGCGATAAATCCTCTTTATCTTTGGCCAGCCGCTGAAGCTCTCGCCTTTCCGTACCACTTCGGTGGAACAAGGGAAGCCCAGGCGTCGCACTCTAACAAAGAAAGTCATGACGAAACTAAGCGTAAACATCAACAAAATTGCTACTATCCGCAACGCACGCGGAGGAAATACTCCAAACGTAGTTCAGGTAGCTATTGATTGTGAGCGCTTTGGTGCTGCAGGAATCACTGTTCATCCAAGACCGGATGAAAGACACATCACCGGAAAAGACGTGGTAGATCTTTCCAAAGTGGTTTCTACCGAATTCAATATTGAAGGATATCCTGATGAACGTTTCATGCAAATGATCGAATCTATTCGACCTGCACAGGCAACCCTTGTCCCGGATCCGCCACATGTATTAACCAGTAACGCAGGCTGGAACACTAAAGAACACTTGGAAGTATTGCAAGATATTATCCGTCGGATTAAATCGTGGGGAGTCCGCACTTCTATTTTTGTGGATACCGATTTACAAAACATTGAATATGCGGTTAAAACCGGCACGGATCGTATTGAATTTTACACCGGCCCTTATGCAGATGAGTATACTGAAGACCGTGAAAAAGCGATCAAACCATTTGTGACTGCAGCGAATCGTGCGCTGGAATTGGGATTGGAATTGAATGCCGGCCATGATCTGAACCAGGATAATCTGCGTTTTTTTAAGGAGAATATTCCACAATTGGCAGAGGTTTCAATTGGTCATGCGCTTATCTCTGATTCCATCTATTTGGGCTTGGAAAATACCATTCAGCGATATAACTTCTTGCTGAGAGATTAATCATACCAATAATTACCCGGGTAACAGGTGGATCCGCCGCGGCGGACACTTATCTCCCGGAACCAATCAGAGGCGATTCTCAAGGATCTTTTGAATGTAGGAGTTGATTTGTTTTTTCTGCTTTCGTGATCCTTCATCATTCATTTCATTGTGTGTGATCTTCTTCAAGTGAATGATCTTTATTCCATTCCTCAAACATACTTCCTGAGAAGGAATCACTAATGAATCTGCAGTTTTATCTGTTGATCGCAGACTCGAAAATTGAGTCCTTGATACTTCTGGAATTGGAAAACGCAAATGGTCCAGCGTAATTACTTTCCGAATCAACTCCGGATGATCTTTTGCCGTCAAAACACTCATGTCTCCCCCATTTGAATGACCAATTAGGTCGATCGAACTAATTTTTAGATCCGGGTGTTTCCGCTTGAAATCGTTCAGTACGAAAAGTATATTTTCTTCTCCACGAATCCAAAACGGCATGCGGACAACCTGGATATTTCCTTCCTTTGGAATTAAGGGGTCGCCCAGTAATTCATGCTGAATACTTAAAGTCCAGAAACCCGTTTTTGCCAATCTTTTTGTCAGGTAGGAATAGTTCAGGTAATTGCGGGAATAATTCGATCCATAGCCGTGACTGAAAATAACCAGGCGGATGGAATCGTTTGAACTAGGTTTCACTTCCGGGGAGTACAAAGCATATGGAATCAGGCGATTTCGGACACTGTCGAGCACTTCAAATGTTTCGATCCTAATCTCCGTAGAAATTGGTTCATATTCGGAAGACATGGAGGCAAAAGCTGTAATGCTAAGAAGCAAAATTCCTCCCCAAATGGTATAAATGCGGTTTTTCCTTCGTTTCATAATTACTTGGAAAGCAGTGTGAAGTTTACACCATCCACTGTAACTGTTCTTTCCTTATCATCCGAGTAACTGATTTTGTAAACCAATTTCTTACCGTTCGTATTTGTCACTTCAGTCATCTCGGACCAAATGCTGCCCAAGCAGCTTTCAACCTGTTCTTCCTTATAATCCGTTAAATTACCTTTCGCATCGAAGGTCAATAACACATAACCTATTTCTGAACCGGCGCCGCACATCCCATTCGGATTGGACCTGGACATCAGTTCATAGTTCAGCATCACTTTACAGCCTGTTGCATCCATTTTTTCGGCAAAAACGGAATACCCCTGATAAAACGGACCAAACTGCTTCAAATCAATGTGCTTTTTGTTTTTTGGACTAAATTGAAGAACCAAAAACTCATTTCTACCTGTTAGATTAATGTCACTCGTATTAAAATTCACTTTCAATTCCTTCTTATCATTCTTCCAGGTTCCATTGTAGGAATAATCTCCGTAAGCAAATTCAAACTTCTCAAGATATCCGGAACGATTACTCAAATCCTCCACGACTTCCCACACATTGGAAGCTGAAGAAGTGAAATCTTTAATACTGTCTGCACGTTTCTGATCCGCGAATTGGTAGAGTGAAAAACGGTCCGTACAAACACCGATCAAAGGAATTTTCTTTTTGACATTGTCGTAATAATACCAGCCGGAAACCGTGTGACTGGTTCCATCTTCAAAAAACTCGTCGAATTTCAGGTACATCGTAATCGGGTATTTTTCGTCAATCGTTCCATGAATGATCTGGTCATTGATCGTAAACTTATCGATGTAGACTTTTTTGTCCTGGGCATTTAAAGAAACTACTGCAAAAAAAAGGAATAGTGAAGTGATGACTATTTTCATTTGATCATTTTAAAACACAAAAAGCGAAGAATTAATTCATTCATAAAAGACTTCTGATCGAAATTACAATAAATAGTCGCTTGGCCCGAAATTGAAGTACAAAAAAATCCGGCAGTGATAGCCTGCCGGATTTCCATTGGTGTTAGTTAATTTAAATCACTCCGTGAACGGTAGCATCGTCTTCTCCTTCGAGATTTATTTTCTTTTTCGTGAATTTTGCCTGCAATCTATCAACGATGTAATACATCATTGGTACCACAATAATAGTCAAGAACATTGAACTTGTCAACCCCCCGATCAAAATCCAGGCTAATCCGTTCTTCCATTCTGCTCCGGAACCTGTTGCAGTTGCAATCGGGATCATACCAACAATCATAGCGATCGTGGTCATTAAAATCGGACGCATCCGTTCGCGAACAGACTCTAAAAGAGCATTATACGTAGATCGGCCTTCCGTTTTCAGATGGTTGGCGAAATCCACGATCAGGATGGCATTCTTGGCCACGAGTCCTAAGAGCATCAACATTCCGAGCATGGTAAAGATTCCCATATTCGAAGAAGAAAGGTTCAGAGCCAAAATTGCCCCGATCAGGGAAACGAAGATCGAGAAGATTACAACAAACGGATAAATAAAGTTGTCGTAAAGTGCAACCATGATCAGGTAAACGAGGATCAACCCAATTCCCATTGCCGTTCCCAGTGCTCCCATGGATTCTTTGGAACGTTTTACTTCTCCTCCCCAAAGCATGCGCACATTTTTATCCAGTGGTGCTTTTTTCAAATACTTCGTAATGGAATCAGCAACCGTACCGGCAGCCGTACCCAGAACATAAGATCTCAAAGTAGTGTTTGAAATACGGTTTTTACGTTCTAGCTGACCGTATCCGTTCTCAATGGAAACATCTGCAAATTCTCCCAAACGCACTTGTTTTCCGTCGTTGGTAACGAAAGCCATTTCTTTGATATTGTCTACGTTACTTCTGTCGTATTTATCCAGCATGATGCGGATATCATACTCCTCGCCTTTGACGTCAAAACGGGCATCATCATTTCCGGTCAAACCGTTCTGAAGCTGCATTCCCACACTTGCAATCGGCAAGCCCAACTGCCCCATTTTCTCACGATCCAGGTCGATTCGAACTTCCGGAGAGAATTCATCGGTAGAAATGCTCGGATCTTTTGCTCCGGGAATAGTTAAAATGTGTTGTTTCAGTCTCTTCGCTTCTTTCATCAAGAGGTCAGAATCATCGGAAGAAAGGAAAATCTCGATCGGAGCTTCTTCCGAATCAACCATTCCCATGTTCAGGGCTTTCACCTCTACTCCCGGATATTTATCCTGGATCTTCTTACGGATTTCACTCATGTAATTCAAAGTCGGATACTTTTTCTGCATATCCTTCTTCATTTTCACCGTGATCTCAGACCTGTTTTCCTGTCCGAAAGAAGCTGCTCCCATCCCGGAAGATGGTCCACCGACGTTTGCAAAAACAATATCGATCACGTCTTTCTGAGCAAGGATCATCTGCTCGATTTCCAAAGTGGTCGCGTTATTTTCTTCGAAAGTGGTACTCTTGTCATATTTCAGTTTGATCATGAATTTCCCCTGATCTCCCTGTGCAACGAATTCCTGCCCCACAATTCCAAGTCCCATGGTAGCAAAACTGGCAACGAAGATCACCAGGATTCCAAGTCCCATAATAATCTTGTGTCTCAAGGACCAGCCAACCAATTTCACATATCCTTCCGTAAAGGAATGAATAATACGCTCAAACCACATCAGGAAACGCTGGAACGGGTTTTTCGGATTCAGTTTTACTTCTTTTGCCAAGCGGGAAGCCAGCCATGGAGTCAGTGTAAAACACACCAATAATGACATCAATGTAGACACAACTACTACGATAGAGAACTGGCGCAGGATATCCGAAATGGTTCCTTCGATGAAAACCACCGGAGAGAATACCACGACATCCACCAAAGTAATTGCCAATGCAGTAAAACCGATTTCATTTCGTCCGTCTAAAGCAGCTTTTCTCCGGCCTTTACCCATTTGCAGGTGGCGGTAAATATTCTCCAGTACCACAATCGAGTCATCCACAAGAATACCGATCACCAAAGACATTGCCAGCAAGGTCATCAGGTTCAGTGTATAGCCAAGCAGGTACATTGCAATGAAAGTAGAGATCAAAGATGCCGGAATGGCAATCAATACGATCAATGCATTTCTAAAACTGTGAAGGAACAACATCATTACCGCAGCTACCAAAAGTACCGCCAATTCCAAATCGTGCAATACCGCATCCACCGATTCAATGGTTGGAAGCGAAGTATCTGTTGCTACTGTAAATTTAATTCCTTCTTCCTTGTATTTCTCTTCAATTTCTTTGAATTTGACCTTCGTCAGGTTTGCCATATCCACGGCATTCGCATCACTTTGCTTTTTAACACGAAGACCTATTCCATTCAGTCCGTTGAAACGGCTCACAGTTACCACATCTTCCGATCCGTCTGTTACGTCAGCTACGTCTCCCAAACGAACCGAAGAAGTTCCGTCCGTATAAATGATCAGGTTCTTCAGATCATCAACCGTTTGGAATTTCCCTGCCAGACGAACAGTCATCTGCTCCGTGTCATTTTTCAGCTTACCGGTTGGAAACTCTACGTTTGCCGAAGCAACAATCTGGTTTACCTGCATCAAAGTCAAGCCGTACATCTTCAGACGATCTTTGTCCACATCTACCCGGAATGCTCTTTTCTCGCCCCCGATCACCTGAACTTCAGCAACCCCTTTTGTTTGTTTAATCTGCGGAAGGATTTCTTTGTCCATCAGCTCCATAAACTCCCGATCGTTCATTTTTGTAGCGATCGCACTTACCTGCAATACAGGAGATGCATTCGGTTCAATTTTAGCAATCGTTGGAGCTTTGGCACCTTCAGGTAAATCATTCAGAATGTTATTGACCTTCCTCTGAGCATCTTCCAATGCCATATCAATATCTGCGGAAGCTTTAAATTCGAGCATTACGACAGATGCATTGTCCATCGAAAATGTAGTTACTTCTGAGATATTTTCCAGACCGCTCAAGGCATCTTCCAATGGCTTGGCTACTTGTGTCTCTACCGTAGCAGGAGAAGCACCGGGATATAAAGTTGTAATTGTGAGAATTGGCGGAGAAAAATCCGGCAACAGCTCATAGCTCAACTGATTATAACTTATCAGACCTCCACCAATCAGAATTGTAAAGATTACAATAATGAAGGACGGTCTCTTAATGGATAATTCCGTTAATGTCATGACCTTAATTTATTTTAGTTGGTTTTAACATTTGCTTTGTCCTGAAGATTTACCTGACCTTTTACAACGATCACATCTCCTTTTTGAATACCGCTTACCACTTCGATATATTCTCCGTCAGCGGTACCTGCATTGAAAGTTGTTAAATGAGCAACTTTGTTACGGACAACATATACCTGCGGATTTTTGGATGATCCAACCAAAGCAACACGCGGAACAGCAAGTCGGGTAACACTTTCATTGTTTGTTAACCGGACCGAACCGTACATTCCTGCCATCAATTCCCTTTTCGCGTTTGGAACTGTGATCTGAATCTTAAAATTGTGAGCTCTGTCTGCAACTACCGAAATATTTGTGATCTTTCCTGCAAAATCCCTGTCTCCGTAAATATCTGCACGGACAGAAACCGCCTGACCTAATCGGAATTTCAATACATCTCTTTCCGGAACGTTTACCGTCAATTTCAGGCTGGAAATATCTGTTAGTTCAAACAACGGAGTTCCCTGTCCGACAAAAGATCCCAAATCGATCAGTTTCTTGGTTACTACACCTGAATAAGGCGCTGTAATCGAAGTACTCCTGATCTGTTTCTGGATTTGTTTCTTCTGCAACTCACCTGATTTAACCCCTAATCGCGTTTTCTCTACCTGAACCCCGGAAACTGCGTTTTCTTTTTCCAGGTTTGAATAACGTCTGTCGTCATTTTTCTGACCTTCCAACCCAACTTCTGCATTCTCCAATTGCAATTGAAGCATGTCGTCATCTACTTTTGCAAGAAGCTGACCCTGTCTTACCTGGTCACCTTCCTGAAAACGAATGCTTACCAGTTTTCCGTTTGCATCGGACCCAATTACATTCTGACGGGAAGGCTCAAATGTTCCCAGGAAAGAAAGTGAACTTTCAAATGAATGAGTAGTTGGATACCCGGTCTTTACCAAAACCGCAGCTTTGACATCATTGATAAATATTTTTGCCTTAACCTCTTTACTGTTAGACATTAATTTAAATACAATTAGTCCTACCAAAACTACTGCTACGATGACTATTGTGATAACTCTTTTCATTTCTATATAAGTTAATCTGATTACTACTATTTAACGTTTCCAATATTCTTTAAATACTCCAATTCTGCCTGACGCAATTGAACGTATGACACAACCAGGTTTGTTTGTGCCTGCTGCAAATCCGTGCTTGCTTTTACCAAATCATTGGAATCAACCGTTCCTTCATTGTATTGCAGTTCTGTTTGTCTGTAAACACTCTGTGAGAGCTTCAACTGTTCCTGAGCAATTCCTAATGAGTTGACCTGGATTTCGATCTGGCGTTTTGCATTTTCAGTCTGCATATGCAGCTGCTGCGTCAACAAATCTTCCTGGTTCTCGAGTTTCATGTGCGCAATCTTGGTTACTTTTTGTTTGTAGAATTTTTCCATTCCGTCAAACAGCGTCCAATCCAAACGAATTCCTAAAAATGCCGATGGAATTCCCTGGCGAACCTTGTCTTCAGGCTTCATGTTGTAGGTATAATTGTATCCTGCAACAAAAGCCAGCGAAGGTAAATAAGCCATGTTATTTCCTTTTTTCTCCTGGTCGTTCATACGAATCTGTGCTCCCACCAATTCCAATTCCGGGTAGTTTATCGTATTTCCGTCTACTAAAATTGATTTCTCTACCAGGTCATCGGATGCTAATGTAATTTTCTGATCTTCCGGTATGCCAATCAGGATTTTCAGCAACATCTCCAATTGATCTTTGTTTGCCAAAAGCGTCTGCTTTGCATTAACCGAATTCAAACGGTTGATTCGAAGCTTATCTACTTCTGTTTTAACAATCAATTTTTGACGCTCCATTGCCTCCATATTACCAATCAGGCGGTCAATGTTCACCAGGTTCGAATCCACAAATGAAATTTGCTTATTAATTGCCTGCAGATTAAAAAAGGTATTTGCAACCTGCGTTTTACTGTCGCGCTCTGTGATTTTTTGCTGAAGTTCAATGACTTCCTGCTGAATTTTCAGAGTGGCAATTCCATAATTAATCTGTGGATTGAACAAAATTTGCTGTAACTGGATGGAGTTACTAAAAACGTATGGAACACCAAATTTTACGGTTTGGTAAGTCCCCGGAGCACCTCCGAAAATTTCACCTGGTAATAATTGTCCCGGGATAATCGCGTTGTACCTGTAATCAGCATTCGCTGTAATTTTTGGGTAACGCGCAGTTAAATAGGAAGAAACCTGGCTTTTATTCATTGCTACGTCCAACCGGGAGTTAACAATGGATAAATTAGCCGTATCCGCCATTTTCAAACAAGTTTCAAGGTCTAATACCTGGGCAGAAGCACTGCTTCCAACTCCTAAGACCATGAGTACACCTAAAAAACCATTTCTCATCTTAAATCTTTGTTTAAATGAAGTGTTTATATATTTGTTTTCGGGATAAATAAGTACCCGATCAGCATTTCCGTAACATATTGTTTTTGGAGCACCAAACGCTCCTGGTATTCCTCTTCCGACAAACTGTTCAGGTATTTCATTAAAGGTTTCGCCATGAATGGATAGTGACAGTTCGACATGATCATCAACATAATATTTGTGAGGTCCACTTTGCGGATAATCCCTTTTTCCTGGGCATCCAATAATTCTTCAAAAACTCCTGTAGCTGCAATTTTATCCAGAATCCCGGCATGATCAAACTCGCATTTATCACCTCTTGAAAGTTCAGAGAGTATAAAGCGCGGGATATCCTGATGGGTAGTGAGGAATTCAAACTCACGTTCAATGAAAATGCGCATTTTGGCTTCCAAACCAAGTTCGGATTTGAAAACCTCGATAGTTGAAAGCATGAAATCTTCCAACACGGAATTAAAAATAAGTTTGAATAATTCTTTTTTGGAGCAGAAATAGTAGTTTACAAGAGCCACATTCATTCCGGCTGCCTTGGCTATTTCCCGGGAAGTACAGCCGTCAAATCCCTTGGCAATAAAGACAGTCTTTGCTGCGCCCCGGATCTTTTCTTCTGTAGATAGTTCTTTGCTCATATTTTTTAAAATCGCGACAAATTTAAACAACAATTTTAAACAAGCGTTTAACTTTTATCGATTTAATAATTAAAATAGACCAAATCCCGTGTTAAACCGGGTCATTTTAAGTTAAATTAACTATTAAACAGGGCAAATTTCGTTACAGAATGAATAGCATACTACCAAAAATCGGCGAATGGTAACTAAAATACTGTGAATGGTGGAAAGGATTCAATAAGCATAGCTTATTAACGTTCAAAATGTTCCAAAAAAAAGTTCAAAGAGTAAAATTACATTTGAACTTTTAAACCGTTAAACTTTTTGAACTTGCTAATTATTCTCCTTCATCCAGGAAAACATCTGAGCGCTTATTGTTGAAATACAATGAAATGGCGAATCCAACAAAGATAGATTGTGTGGGTGCTCTTAAATCCTTTGCGGTATATCCTCCGGAAGATGTTGAACCAATGCGGCTTCCTGTAAATTGATAGCCGGTAAAATTATATCCTACGATCCACCGATAAGCAACAGCTTCGTCCGAAGCCAGGATAATAGAAAACAGCGGTTCCACGTATGCAGCAATAACATCCTGCTTTCCATAAACTTTATTTCCGGATGTGGTGAACCAGTGTTGTGCAACACCTCCGCGGACGCCAAACTCTAAACCTAAACGTGGCCCAACCCAGCTTGTCCAGCCCAATTCAATATCTCCTCCCAAAACATGCATGCCGCCTGTCATGGAGTATACTTTCTGGTGATTGGAAACAGAATCATTGCTTACATTCGGTTCAAAAGGAATGCGGAACTGGTTCACTTTGTAATACATGTATTTCGGTCCGAAAGCAACATACCAATGTTTGAAAGGTTTGTATTGGATTTTCGGATGGGCATAAACCAATCCATTCAGGTAATTCCGGAACATTTTATTTCCCATCCCGGCAGGCAGCATCACTTCACCTGTTATACTCCACTTATCATTCTCAATCTGCGCATTGGAATGAGCAAATGATCCTAAAATGAACAACAGTACCAGAATTTTTTTCATGAAACCTTAATTTTATGCTTAAATCTACAAAAGTATTTTTACAGATAACGCAGAAATTGATCAAACATTACCAGAGATTGAACATACCTTCTAATTTTGTGAAATGATCAAAGGTATCGTTTACATCATTCTTTCCGGAATGGCATTTTTTATCATCAATTTCTTTGTGAAGCTGCTAGGAAATCCGGACAATGATATTATCCCCAATCTTCAAAAATATCCGGCTCATGAACTGGTGTTTTTCAGAAGCCTTGTTTCATTTGCAATCAGCGCAGCAATTATCAAATACCGCGGACTGCCAATTCTTGGAAACAACAGAAGATGGCTGCTTTTGAGAGGAACTGCCGGAATGCTCGCACTCACAATCTTTTTCTTTACGCTGCATGAATTACCTTTTGCCATTGCTTCTACCCTGCAATACCTTTCCCCGATTTTTACAGTCCTTATTGCTTCACGTTTGTTTCGCGAAAAAGTCAGTACGATGCAGTATTTGAGCAGCCTGATCGCATTTACCGGTGTTGTTTTCATCGGTCTCAACGGGCTGACAGGTGGATTCAGCGGTGAAAAATCCGTCCCGATAACTATCGGCATATTCTGGATGGGAATGGGAGTTCTTTCTGCGATTCTATCCGGTATCGCTTACAATGCAATCTCCAAACTAAAAGAAACGGAAGAAACCATCAACATTGTGATTTATTTCCCGATGCTTGCACTCCCCTTAACCGGAATCTGGTGTTTGTTTGATTTCACGTTTCCAAAAGGAATGGAATGGCTCATTTTATTGATCATAGGAGTTTTCACTCAAATAGCACAGGTTTGTATGACACGTGCATTCCTTTCTGCCAATACTGCCGTTGTTGCACCGTTTCAATACATCGGAGCGATTTATGCGTTGATTTCCGGCTGGTTTGTTTTCAATGAAAAGCTGGAATATGCTTCTATCATCGGAGTTTGCCTGGTTGTATTTGGGGTGATTTGCGGAACGATTTTCCGGGCAGGAAAAAAACGAAAAAAAGAACTCGAACTGGGGATTGACGGAGAAACGGAAGTTCTTTCCTAATTTTCGTGAAACTCCATCAATCAATCACATTTATCCGTATTTTCGACCCATGTTGTCTACCATACAAAAAGATCAGCTGGCCCAATTCGGGAACCTTGAAATCCTTGCCAAGCAGGTCGTAGAAGGATTCATTACAGGAATGCACAAAAGTCCGTTCCACGGGTTTTCTGTAGAATTTGCAGAACATCGTTTGTATAACCCGGGGGAATCCACCCGTCATATTGACTGGAAATTGTATGGTCGTTCAGAGAAAATGTTCACCAAAAAATACGAGGAAGAAACGAATTTGCGCTGCCAAATGGTGGTCGATGTTTCCTCTTCCATGTATTACAGCGGGAAAAACGAGCTTTCAAAACTGGAATTCTCTGTTCTTGCCGCAGCATCATTATCCGAACTTTTGAAAAGACAACGTGATGCAGTAGGTCTTTCCCTATTTCACAACCGCTTATTTTTACATACTCCGGCAAAGTCTTCGGGTGCTCATCATCGTTTTTTGCTGCATGAAATGGAAAAACAGCTGCATGAATATGAGTCAGTGGATTCGAAATTAACAGAAACCATTTCTTCCCTGCACGATGTTGCGGAATTGTGTCATAAAAGAAGTTTGATTGTCATTTTTACCGATTTATTGGACGATCCTTCCCGACTGGATGAATTCATGCAGAGTATTCAGCACATGAAGCACAACAAACACGAGGTAGTTTTGTTTCACGTCATGGATAAAGCAACCGAGATTGATTTCGACTTAGGCCATAATCCGATCAACCTGATTGATATGGAAACGGGTGAAAAGCTGAAACTGCAGCCAAATGAAATCAAAGAAAAATATACTACTGAGATCAATCGTTATTTCAACGAAGTGAGTTTAAAATGTACGCAGTACAATGTGGATTTCTATGCAGTCGACATCAAGGACCCGATACAGGATGTGTTGGTAAAATACCTGTTGAAACGACAAAAACTATACTAGTTGACTTTCCCGAAACTTCGTGGACTCAGTCAACTTTATCTTCGTCCTACAATTTTCCCGCATCAAAACCGGTAACTGAGCGGAGTCGAAGTTCAGGGTTGATGTGCCTTATCCAGCAAATCTAAAATAGACTTCACAGGACTGAAAGTTGCACTCGGGATTTCTACGAAAACCGTATTCCATTTCGCCATGGAGCCATTCCACAAGCCCGGCAGCTCCACAAAATGTATCGATTGACCGTTATGTGACTTACTCACCTTAAAATAAGCGTTTTCGTCTTTAAAAGCATTCAGGTCGATTTTTGAGCCATCGCTGTTTTTGCCTTGGCAAACCATGATTACCGGGTTGAAATGGGAAGATTGGATCATCACACGAACCTGGTCGCTTTTTGGATTGATCTGAGCCTTTTCCACGATTTGTTTCGTGATTTCGCCATTGTTATCTACCCAAAACGGTCCTCCGCCAGGCTGCCCTTCATTCTGAACCATTCCGCAAATACGCAAAGGTCTTTTCAGTAATTCCGACTTATCAGCATGAGATAATTCATTCGCTGATTCGTGGAACAATTGATATTCTTCATTAAAGTCATTCCAGGCTTCTTCCGAAAAATCTGTTCTTAATTTTTCTATTTCGTTTTGAACTTCCAGGAACAAACCTCCAAGCATACGCTGCGTTTCAATAGCAATATCGGAATGGCTGTAATGTTGGATATTGTCTATATTCTTGATGAAGATCAAATCAGCATCTACTTCGGAAAAGTTTTCCAATAAAGCACCGTGACCAGCCGGGCGTGTCAGAAAATCACCTTCCGGATTGGTAATTGGTTGGAAATTATCATCAAACGCAATGGCATTCGTTTCCATGTTCTGCACTGAAAAATTTACATCGAATTTCTTAGAAGTCATTCCTTCCAGAAACTCCAACTGACGCTGAATGTATTCCTGGAACTTAGCTTGAATTGTAAAATGGAAAGAGCAGGCATTTTGATTCAGCAATTGTCCCTGAACCACGTGTTCCTGGATTGGACACAATAAAAAAGGACCGTTTTTATGAAAGGGAATTAATCCCTTAGGAAGGTGCGCCAATCCGTATCCTTTATTATTCAGGATGAATGAAACAAAAGCATCCAAATCCATACTCCGGTTTCGAAGTGCTTTTTGAATAGCTGCCGGAAACTGGTAGAAAAATGCAAAATCTTCAATGTGTGTCAGGAAGCGTTCCACGTATCCACTATTGCTTTCGTTGGGATTATCCAAAAACTCGAACAAAAAGTGGAACATGCGGGAACCTGAGCCTGAAGCCGGAATAAATATGGAAACCTTCTTATCCGATTGATAAAATGATTGGGCCAGATCTTCGATTTTCTCGTCATTCAGCGCAATAATTCCTTCCTGGATTCTACATGCCGCAACCAGGTTTAATGCCGGCTGGGGAGCTCGCAAGCGTTCCAATTGTAATTCTATTGTAGTTTTTAGCATAAGCATGCTTCCTGTAGCGTTTTTTCGTTTCTTTGCGTCATGCAAAATTCCAAATCAATTTTCGGATTTTTACTCAAGTCAAAAGGCAGACATGGCATCCATTCCCCCTTTGTATTCGACTTTGTCGACAACTGTCTAACGACAAAAATGGATAAAAATTTTCTCACTGCACGAAAAAAATGGTTACAAACCGTTAAAAAGGACAGGGAGCAATTCAAAATAAACGATTTAGGAGCTGGTTCCAAACAGATGGGAAAAACTTCCCGCACCGGCGGAACAAGCCGCTCTGTTTCAGCTTTAGCTAAAAATGCAGGCAGCAATGGCCTTTATGGTGAATTGTTGTGGAAAATTGCACACCATTACAAACCCATGCTGATGCTGGAATTGGGAACTTCTATCGGAATGGGAGCTATTCATTTGAAATCGGGGAATCCTGCCGGACACCTTGTAACCGTGGAAGGTTGCGATGCGATTCAAACACGCGCTATGAAACAATTCGATGCGTGGGACCTTTCGGGGGTTACGACGATCTGCAGTTCTTTTGATGATTTTGTGAAGCTTCCGGCAATTGGCACCTACGACCTGATCTTCCTGGACGGAAATCACTCCGGAGAAGCAACGATGAAATCTATCAATTCATTGTTCGATCAAACACACAGCAATACGGCATTTGTACTGGATGATATCCGTTGGAGTGAAGATATGTGGGATTGCTGGAAGTATTTGTCATCAGATCCGCGTTTTCACGTTTCCATTGATTTGGGAAGAATGGGAATCCTTTGGCGCAGGGAAGAACAAACAAAGGAATCATTTACGATCCGTCCGAAGATTTTCAAAACCAAATTGTTTTAAAATATGTAGGCACGCGATGCATCGCGTGCCTACAATATCACAATATTTGGTTTTATTTTTATGATTTTCCAACCGATCCCATCGTGACCACATAGCGCAGAATCTTCTGTTCTCCATCTGCACTCACCGAATGACCTTCTTTGTTATTCACTTTTTTGACCATTCTCGGAACAATTTCTTTCCACTCTTCTTCTGTTCTGGAAGCCGGTTTTTTCAATCCGTGACACAGGTTACAATTCGTTTCAAAGAGTTGTTTCCCCTCGTTCAAATCTGTTAATGTGTAGCCCGGATATTTGGTTTGTACCCGGTCAACATCACCCTGAGTAGGCAATGCTTCTACTTTCGGACCTGAATTTTTGGCTGTTCCGCAGGCAACTAAAATGGCAATACCAACAGTTGCTACTAAAAATTTCTTGTTCATATAGTTTTTTTAATGTGTTAAGGCAAGGTAATATTGCTGCATCTTCTCTTAAAGATCAACCCTGGTATTGTTTTCGTTCAATCAAATATAGATAAAATATGCCAGGGTAAATAGCTTTTGAATTATCAAATAAGTGAAATATCGTTAACTTTAGATTTATGAAAGTCTATACTAAAAAAGGAGATAAAGGAACAACAGGACTCATTGGAGGTACCCGGCTTCCTAAACATCATATTCGTATTGAAAGCTATGGAACGGTAGATGAACTCAACAGCTACATTGGCTTATTGCGCGACCTCATCCATGAAGGATCCAAATCACAAGTTTTGATCGAAATCCAGGACCGCTTATTCACCATTGGTTCTCATTTGGCTGCAGATCCTGTAAAATCAAAGATGACACTGCCTGAATTATTTGAAAGTGATATCACTTATTTGGAAAATCAAATCGACGAAATGGACAACGAACTACCTCCTATGAAGTTTTTTGTACTTCCGGGCGGAAATGTTGTTGTATCCCAATGTCATATTGCGCGTTGTATCTGCAGAAGAGCAGAAAGACTAGTTGCACAATTGAGCGAATCAGAACCTGTAGAACCTTTAATCAGTGCTTACATGAACAGGCTTAGCGATTACTTATTTGTTCTTTCCAGAAAGCTGGCTCATGAACTAAATGCTACAGAGACGCCTTGGAAACCAAGAACAAGCTGATTTTCAGAGATCTGTAAAACTAAAAAAAACTTTTTTTTTAATCCGAAAGAAAACACTTGGATTTTTTTAGAATAAGGTTATTTTTGCGCAAATAAACAACAATATACTAAGACATGTACTGGACATTAGAACTAGCATCCTACTTAGAAGACGCTCCTTGGCCTGCAACGAAAGACGAGTTGATTGACTATGCGATTAGAGCAGGTGCACCCTTAGAAGTAGTAGAAAATCTCCAAGATTTAGAAGATGAGGGCGATGTATATGAAAGCATTGAAGAAATTTGGCCGGATTACCCGTCTAAAGACGACTTCCTATTTAATGAAGATGAATATTGATTCATAAACACTTTTTTTACGAAGGCTCTCATTTCTGAGAGCCTTTTTATTTCATGTATTGTGTGGCAAGCAAGCCATTAATCGCGTGCCTGCCAATTCGTGGAATTCCATTAACCAATATTTAACACCGGAAAATTTGGCTATGTTTGAACTCCGGGTTAGTTTTACACTATGAAAGCTTTGCTTATCGGTTTTTTTCAGCTCTTATGTTTACTCCAGGTTTTTGGAGCAAGCCAGCTGAGCAACCCTTCCGGTGACCGGGCAAACTCCTCATCTCTTTTTCATCAGTATCATCGCTCAGAGCATTGTCATTTCGCGGTCAAACACCACGAATCAAGCTCTTATATCAATTCCGATTCTTCTATTCCTTCTGAAGACACGGAAGTCATCTTTGAAAGTATTGAAGAAGAAACGGAAGACTTCTCTTCCGGAAAACACCTTCTTAATAATCTGTTCTTTGCTGGTAACCTGGTAGATCAATCGCTCGATTATCTCTACGGAAGTGCCAAAAACAGCTCTATGTTCTGTGAACAGTTGTCTTTTATTGCAGCAAATAAAAGACACGTCGTTTTCCAGGTATTCAGAATATAGAATCCGGCAGACAATCACGCATTGTCTCAACAAACTAGTTTTCTTAGTGACTGATTTGATTCAAAAGGGTCGTACATTAGGAAAACTATCGCTGGATCAAAACATCCAAAAACATTTTTCACAACAAAAACATCCCGACCCGCCGCGGCTTATTGGGACCAGTTTAAAAACACGATTATTATGAAGAGAGTTTTCATTCTCATGAGCCTGATTGCAGCAGTATGTAGTACAGGTTGCAGCTCAAAAGAAGAAGAAAAGGAAGAAATCGGAACCTTATTGGTTACGAGTCCTTTAAAGAAAGATACCACCATTGTACAGGACTATGTATGTCAAATACATGCCATTCAGCATATCGAGATCCGCGCACTGGAAAAAGGTTATTTGCAAAAAATTTACGTAGATGAGGGTCAGCTGGTAAGAAAAGGCCAGTTGATGTTCCAGATCATGCCAATGATGTATGAAGCGGAAATGCAAAAAGCGCAGGCAGAAACAGATTTCGCTAAAACGGAATACCTGAATGCCAAAATGCTGGCAGACAGCAATATCATTTCCAAAAACCAATTAGCACTTGTAAGAGCGAAATACAATAAAGCCAAAGCGGAATTATCTTTATCGCAGGTTCGCCTGGGATTCACAGAAATCAAAGCTCCGTTTGACGGAATCATGGACCGTTTCCAGGTTCGTTTGGGAAGTTTGGTAGATGAAGGAGATTTATTGACAACTCTTTCAGACAACAGCAAGCTTTGGGTTTACTTCAACGTTCAGGAAGCGCAATACCTGAATTTTAAAACCGTTAACCAGGGCGAAAACATGAAGAATGTACGTTTGTTAATGGCAAACAATGAATTATTCGAACATCCGGGTGTGGTAGAAACCATTGAAGCGGATTTCAACAATGAAACAGGGAATATTGCTTTCCGTGCTACTTTCCCCAATCCGAAAGGTCTTTTAAGACACGGTGAAACAGGGAATATCCAAATGGTTATTCCGCTAAAAAATGCGGTAATTATTCCTCAAAAAGCGACATTCGAAGTTCTTGATAAAAAATATGTCTACGTTATCGGTAAAGACAATAAGATCCATTCAAAAGAGATTGAAATTACCGCCGAATTGCCTCACATTTTCGCCGTGAAAGGATTATCAACTACAGATAAAATCTTGTTGGAAGGTCTTCGTCTTGTTAAAGAAAATGAGAAGATCGATTACAAATTCGAGAAGCCGGAAAAGGTGATGTCTCACCTGGAATTGTATGCTGAATAATTGATTCATCTTAAAAGAACGCAACATGTTTACTAAGTTCATACAAAGACCCGTACTGGCAATTGTGATCTCGATCGTGATTGTCTTCATGGGAGTACTGTCCATCGTACAACTTCCTACTGCGCAGTTTCCTGAAATTGCTCCTACCACCGTAAATATCTTCATTGCCTATCCGGGAGCCAGCTCCGATGTATTGGTGAAATCAACACTCATTACACTCGAAAACGCCATCAATGGTGTTCAGGATGCGCGTTACGTAGCAACAGATGCTACCAGCGCCGGTGAAGCAACTATTCGTGTCATCTTTAAACCGGGAACGGATCCCAACCAGGCAGTTATTCGTGTAAAAACACGGGTCGACCAGGTAATGCCGCTTCTGCCGGAATTGGTGCAGCGTGAGGGAGTCGTGATCACTCCTATTCAGCCCAGTATGTTGATGTATGTCAACCTCTACGCTACAGGCAAGAATATGGATGAAAAATTCCTGTACAACTATGCCAGTGTAAAAATGATCCCCGAGATCAACCGGCTCAATGGTGTTGGTAGAACACAAATTTTGGGAAGCCGTACCTACGCAATGCGTATTTGGTTGAACCCGGAACGCATGCGTGCTTACAGTATTTCGGTAGACGAAGTGATGAAAGCCCTGGGTGAACAGAGTATCGTTGGACGTCCGGGAAGGATCGGTCAAAGTTCCGGTATCGAAGCACAATCATTGGAATACGTACTGACTTACAAAGGTCGTTTCAGTGAGCCGAAGGAATACGAGAACATCATTATTCGTTCGAATCCTGATGGTGAATTCCTGCGCCTGAAAGATATTGGCCGTGCAGAACTGGGAAGTGAATTTTTCGATATTTACTCCAATCTCGACGGACATCCTTCCGCTTCCATAGTATTGAAGCAAAACTACGGGAGTAATGCCAACGAAGTAATCAAGAGTGTAAAAGAAAAGCTGGAGGAAATGAAGAAAGATTTCCCTCCGGGAATGGATTACAAGATCAGCTACGACGTTTCTCAATTCCTCGATGCTTCTATCGAACAGGTAATCCATACGCTTCGTGATGCATTTATTCTCGTAGCAATCGTAGTATTCATCTTCCTCGGAGACTGGCGATCGACTCTAATTCCAATCCTGGCGGTTCCCGTTTCACTGGTTGGTGCGTTTTTCGTGATGCAGTTATTCGGACTTTCGATCAATCTGGTAACCTTGTTTGCATTGGTATTGGCGATCGGTATTGTGGTCGATGATGCGATAGTCGTCGTGGAGGCGGTCCACGCCAAATTCGAAGAATTCCCGCACATTACTCCCTACCAGGCTGTGAAGAAAGTATTGGGTGAAATTAGTGGTGCGATCATCGCCATTACAGCAGTCATGGTATCGGTTTTCATCCCGATCTCATTCATGTCCGGGCCTGTAGGAACATTCTACCGCCAGTTTTCTATTACAATGGCAAGTTCCATTGTTATCTCGGCAATTGTAGCACTTACACTGACTCCGGTTTTGTGTGCAATGTTCCTTAAAAATACCCACGGACAGACGAAGAAAAAGAACATTCTCACGAAAAGTCTGGATGGTTTCAACCGTGGTTTTGATAAAATGACCGGGAAATATGTCAATTTATTAAAGCGAATAACCAACAGAAGGCTGATTACTTTCCTGGTATTGCTTGTATTCTGTGCCGGAACATTCTACGTGAATAAGATCCTTCCTGCGGGTTTCATCCCAAGTGAGGATCAGGGAACAATCTATGCTATTATCCAAACACCTCCGGGTTCTACCCTGGAAACTACGAACGAAGTATCCCGCAAACTCCAAAAAATCTGTGAAGATGTGGATGGTGTTGAATCCGTTTCTTCACTGGCAGGTTACGAGATCATGACAGAAGGACGCGGATCAAATGCCGGAACTTGTCTGATCAACCTGAAACCATGGGAAGACCGAAAACACAAAGTGACCGAAGTCATGGAAGAATTGGAGAAAAAGACCCGAAACCTGGGTGCAAAAGTCGAATTCTTTGAACCACCCGCAATTCCGGGATTCGGTTCCTCCGGTGGATTCTCACTTCGTTTGCTGGATAAGAACACCACAACCGATTACCAGGATTTTGACAAGATCAACAAACAATTCATGGAAGATTTGGGTAAACGTAAAGAGCTTTCAGGCTTGTTTACCTTCTTCGCAGCTAATTATCCGCAATATGAATTGGAGATCGATAACAACTTAGCCATGCAAAAAGGAGTTACGATCAGTGATGCGATGGAAAACCTGAATATTATGGTGGGAAGTACCTATGAACAGGGATTCATCAAATTCAACCGATTCTTCAAGGTTTATGTACAATCCGATCCGAAATTCAGAAGGCTTCCTTCCGACATCCTGAACATGTTCGTGAAGAACGACAAAGGAGAAATGGTCCCTTATTCGGCTTTCATGAAGCTGGTAAAAGGACAAGGTCCAAACGAGATTACGCGTTACAACATGTATAACTCGGCAGCCATCCAGGGACTTCCTGCAAAAGGTTATACCACGGCAGATGCAATTGGAGCTGTTCGGGAAGTGGCCAAAAAACTGCCGAAAGGGTATGACATTGCCTGGGAAGGGCTTTCTTTCGACGAAGCAGCTAAAGGAAATGAATCCGTTTACATCTTTATCGTGGTACTGGTTTTCGTTTACCTGGTACTGGCTGCACAGTATGAAAGCTTTTTAATTCCATTGGCAGTTGTATTCTCTCTTCCTGTGGGAATCTTCGGAACCTTCTTCATGTTGAAAGTGATGGGGCTGGAAAACAACATTTATGCACAGATCGGACTCATCATGCTCGTCGGGCTCCTCGGTAAGAACGCCGTATTGATTGTGGAGTTTGCCATTCAAAAAAGGCGCGAAGGTTCAACAATCCTTGAAGCAGCCATTGAAGGAGCAAAAGTACGTTTCCGACCTATTTTGATGACTTCGTTTGCTTTCGTTGCGGGATTGATTCCATTGATCGTAGCAACCGGAGCTGGTGCTATCGGGAATAAGACACTTGGTGGGGCCGCACTCGGAGGAATGCTCTTCGGTACCGTTTTCGGGGTGATTATTATCCCGGGGCTCTACTACATTTTCGGTTCTCTTGCAGATGGTCGTAAAATGATTAAAAATGAAGACGACAATCCATTGACCGAAAACCTGGTCCATGCAATAGACAATTTTCCAACAACAGAAGAAACTGAAGGCGATGCGCATTAAAAACAGAATTAACAGTTGGGTATTGATTGCCGCTGTGGCAATAACCGTTTCGGCTTGCAAAAGCCTGAAAATGAATCCCAGAATAGAGAATAAGAACACACCTGCGAGCTATAACGGTTCGCAGGATACAACGAACACCGCAGATATTAAGTGGAGGGACTTTTTCAAGGACCAATACCTGGCGGCGTTGATCGATACGGCACTTAAAAACAACCAGGAGTTGAATATCACCCTGCAGGAAATCAACGTGGCTAAAGCGGAGGTTAGAGCTAAAAAAGGGGAATTCCTTCCTTCAGCCGGAGTTGTTGCCGGTGCCGGTGTGGAGAAAGTGGGAGAATACACCCGCGATGGTGCAGTTGAAAAAAACTTACCGATCCACGATGGAAAAGCCTTTCCAGATCCATTGGGCGATTTCAAGGTTGGAGTGAATGCTTCCTGGGAAATCGATATCTGGCGAAAATTGCGAAACGGCAGAGATGCAGCTTCATCCCGTTACCTGGGATCGGTTGAAGGAAAAAACTTCATGGTTACAAACCTGGTCGCTGAAATTTCAGAATCGTACTACGAATTAATGGCGTACGATAACAAACTAATGATCTTGCAGCAAAACCTGGAGATTCAGAAGAACGCACTGGAAATTGTCAAGATGCAGAAAATAGCAGGTGAAGTAACCGAACTAGCGGTTAAAAAGTTTGAAGCGGAAGTTTACAAGAACCAAAGCCACTTATTCTACCTGCAGCAGCAAATTATCGAATCGGAAAACCGGATCAACTTCCTGGTTGGGCGTTTTCCACAACCGGTACAACGCAACTCGGCAGCATTCCAGCAAATGGTACCCGATACTATTTATACTGGAATTCCGTCTCAGTTATTGCAAAATCGCCCGGATATTCGTCGGGCAGAAATGGAACTTACAGCTTCTAAACTGGATATCAAAGTGGCACGGGCGAACTTCTACCCTTCCCTGCGTATTACTGCCGGCGTTGGCTACCAGGCTTTCAACGTGAAGTACCTGATTACTTCCCCGCAATCCCTGCTTTATAACCTTGCAGGTGATTTGGTGGCACCGTTGATCAACAGAAACGCCCTGAAAGCAAAATATGCTTCTGCAAATGCGAAACAGATCCAGGCAGTTTACGAGTACGAGCAAAAGGTCCTGAATGCTTACATCGAAGTCACGAATCGGGTATCTAAAGTTCAAAACCTGAAGAAAAGCTACGATTGGAAGCAGAAACAGGTAGATGCACTCAATCAATCCGTTGCGATTTCAGGAAACCTGTTCAAATCGGCAAAAGCAGATTACATGGAAGTTTTGATGACACAGCGTGATGCAGTGGAATCCAAATTCGACCTGATTGAGATCAAGCAGGAACAACTTTATAACATGGTAAGTGTTTACCAGGCTTTGGGGGGCGGCTGGAGGTGATTTCGGTTGAACTCCAAGGATAAATTAACAAGAAAGCATTCGTCGATTGACGGGTGCTTTTTTATTTATACTTACTATTGTACAGAACCTGATTCAAAGTAATGAAACTAAAAACGATCCTGATCCTGGTATTTCTGTTGATAACAGCATTGACCATTGCGTATATTGATTACAGAATCCGGAATTACGATCTGAGGTTTTATTCCGGGAAAGACGGCGGATATTTCAAACGATTCGAATCAATTGTAATATTGAGCACACTCTTCTATCTCCTAAATGCGATTCGTCCGAAGGGAAAGCCCAAAGATTATTTCATTTACGGACTAACAGGTTTCATCCTTGGAATCTTTGTTGGTTTCAGCTGTTACATTCTCGTTCCATCTGATTATTATGGAATGACCTACCACATCGTTTCTATTGGCATTTGCTATAGTTCTATTTATATTCTTCGAAAAATGAAACAGATAATCGCAAAAAAGGCATCCGCTGATTAACGAATGCCTTTCTCTATAATGAATTTTTATTTTAGTTCTTCACCATTCTCACAGTGACAGAAGAGTTCTCCGTTTGGATCAAGACCTGGTAAACTCCGTTGCTGAAGTCAGACAAATCCAATTTAGCTGCTTCTGAAGCTGTTCCTTCCAGTACTTTTCTTCCCTGGGAATCTGTAACTGAATAGTTGAATGATCCGGGTAATTCAATAGTTGCAATGCCGGTTGTTGGATTTGGATAGACCGATAATTTAGCTGCTGCTGTTTCATCCATTCCTAAACACTGATCTACGGTAATTGTGCCGGAAGCAGTATTCTCACAACCATTCAAATCCGTGTAAGTATAAGTTACCGGGTGAATGCCCAAACCTGCCGTTGAAGGACTGAAAACAACTCCTGTGATTCCGGTTCCCGCATACGAACCACCTGAAGGAGTTCCCTGTGTCAAAGCAGCAGATCCATCGGAAACACAGAAGATCGGAACAGCTGAAATACTCACATTCGGTAATTGGTTTACTGTGACAGTCATTTGATCCTCTGCCTCGCAGCCACCTGCATTTGTTCCGGTTACAGTATAGGTTGTAGTTCCCAAAGTAGGAACAAAAGAAACGCCGTTCACAACCCCATTATCCCAATCGTAAGTTACAGCTCCCGTACCGTTTAGTGTAACAGATTCCCCGTTACAAACAATAATATTCTGTCCTGCACTTACATTTGGAGCACTGTTTACAAAAACTGTTACCTGGTCTGTATTCGTACATCCGTTGCTTCCTGTTCCGGTTACTTCAAAAGTCGCCTGATTGTTAATCGGGAAAGAAACACCATTTGTAATTCCACCTGTCCAGGAATAAGAGGATGCGCCGGATGCAAGCAAAGTCACCATCGCCCCTTCACAAACCGTTTGATCAGGTCCCGCAGACACATTCGGTGCGGATTGAACTGTTACCAAAACGCTCGCGGAAGGAGATGTACAACCATTTAAATCTGTGTAAGTCAACAAATAAGTATTCGTCCCGGTTACGTTGATGCTTTGTGTGTTAACTCCTGTAGACCAGTTATTTCCAGATGCCTGCGAAGACGATAAAATTACCGATCCTCCGGCACAGAAAGTGGTTGGACCATTTGGTGTAATGATCGGTGCGGAAGGAGTATTGTTTACTGTAATCGTCACAGGAGTTGAAGCAGCAGCACAAGTTCCGCCATTGCTAACAGTATAAGTTCCGGCTGCCGAAACGGTAATACTTGGAGTAGTTGCTCCATTCGACCAGGTATTCCCGAAAGCTTCCGAAGAAGTAAGGGTTACTGAACCGCCTGCACAGAAACTGGTTGGTCCTCCAGGAGTGATTGTTGGTGCAGAAGAAGCCGGGTTCACAGTTACTGTAACCGGAGCTGATGCAGCAGAACAAGATCCGTTTGAATAGCTTACCGAATAAGTTCCGGAAGTTGAAACAGTAATGCTTGGAGTTGTTGCCCCGTTTGACCAGGTGTTACCTGTAGCTTGAGACGAAGTCAAAGTTACTGAACCACCCGCACAGAAAGTCGTTGATCCGTTTGGTGTAATAGTTGGAGTTGAAGCAGCCGGATTTACAGTTATTGCAACAGGAGCAGAAGTTGAGTTACAAAACCCGCCATTTGAATAAGTAACTGTATACGATCCCGCATTTGAAACGGTGATGCTTTGAGTTGTTGCCCCATTCGACCAGGTATTCCCGGTAACATAAGAGGAAGTAAGGGTAACTGATCCGCTGCCGCAAATTGTCGTTGAACCACTTGTGTTCACAGATGGTGCAGGAGGAACTGTATTTACAGTAATTGTTTGTGAAGCCGATCCGGAACATCCCGCTCCATTATCGCCTGTAGCGGTATAAGTTGTTGTCATTGTTGGTGAAAACGGTACGTTATTCAGAACACCGTTACTCCAGGTAATGTTTTGTGCACCCGATGCTGAAAGAGTGATGGATTCTCCCTGGCAAATAATAGTTGCAGTTGCATTGGTAACAATTGTTACACCGGTTGTACTTACGTTAAAGCTGCCCGTATAATTGAACTGACCATCGTTTGCAGTCAGGGTAATCTGGGCTGTTCCCGTTATGTTGTTGTTCAGGTTATTGATCACTACTCCATAAGTTCCGCCTCCCAAATTGTTCACCGTGATATCGCTGTTGTCAACTACTGCTTGATTATTGCTTGTTCCTGTTACGGAAGTAATCGCAGTTCCCACATTGGTAATGATTGCATTGACGCCGCTCATTCCGGTTGATTTACAAAAACTTTGCGCGGAAGGCATGGTAGTCGTAGCATCATTGTCCAGGTTTATCAGTGCCTGGTTCTTATTTGCCAAACCGCCATAAGTTGCATCTGCACTTCCCGTAGTTGATGCAACCAGGTTGAAGGAAATATCCCCGTCGTCGGCAGCATCATCTACTCCGGTCACCACTACGTTTTGAGCTACGTTCCAGTTAGATGTGGTAAATGTTAATTGAGCAACACTTACTGTTCCTTCTGTTAAATCAGAAGAAGAAAGGTTCACGGTTACATTTGCGGTGGGTTGTGTTGCAAGCGCTACACCGATTGTTGCTGTAGTTCCTGTTTCGTTCACTGTGTAAGTTCCTGCATTGGTAAATGCTACAGCCGGAAAAGCCACTGCATTGTAAGCGCGGGCATAAATTCCGCGGGTATCTCCCTGGAATCCGTTTCCTGACCAGCACCCCACGAATCCGCCGTTTGGCAATTTAGCAGTACTCACATATTCCTGTTCCCCTGCCAACGTACTGTTCATTCGTAAAAGCCCGCTGTTACTTGCATTGTAATTTTTTCCATAAATAACGTATGCTTCATTATCATTCGGATTCGTATATCCCCCTGTCCGAATAGACTTAGAGATTAAAAAATCTCCGTTATCATACAAATGACCTTCAATATTATCGTACCAATCGTTAGTAGTTACCACAGGAAGCAATACGGCATTATTAACAATTGTCGAACCGGCATTTCCTAAAATCCATAATCGCAGGTATCGTTGGGAAGATGTTGTACCATGAGTAGTGGTTATAATTACTTCTCCATTCGCATTCCCGCTGGCATCCAAATCATTTCCCACATTGAATTCCGAACCTATCGACCAAACGGCATATTCAGGCGATTCCGCCAAATAAGAACTACTGAATGTTTTTCGCATAACCCGGCGATCAAAGGTACAACATCCTGATGTATTGATATACAAGTGATAAATTGCAGTCATTCGACCGTTTGGATGATAAACTATATTCGGTTCATCGTATGAGGAACCTCCGATCTCTGTTGCCAAAACTTCTGTATTTAACCATGCATTGGAAGACAGGTTGTATCCTCTCAGATACAATTGAACGTTTGTTGCTGATTTGCTGTAAAGGAAAGCCAAAGAATCTCCTTTGGGAGCCAGGTCGTACTTCACTACGGAAGCCAAAACAGTTACCTCTGCCCCAACCACATCCAATTCATCCAAAACAGCAAATTTCAAGATATTTCCGGTTGTTTCGATATAAGAAATGATGTACTTTCCATCTTCCCAATGTTCGATATTGATATTTTTGGAGTCCTCCACGTTGATCGTTAATTCTGCAGAAACAGCTGTATGAGAACTATTATACCTTCTGGCTTTGATAGTTCCCGAATTTTCCAATGTGGTCCAAATAATAACATACGCACCACTCGGATCTGCAGCTACCTGGCTGTTAAATTGTGTTGTTGGAACATCCGTATTCACTATTTGTTCCAGTGATACAGGGTTGAGCGATTGTGCCCTTGCAGTCATAAAACAGACGGTGCAAAAGAGCATAAATAATGTTGATTTCATAAAAAAATTCTTATTAAACATGGCACAAAATTAGCCATTCAACAGGCCTCAAGGTCTTTTTTGACGGGACAAAACAGGACAATTTCACAAGCGTAAACCGATGATTTCGAAACTCACTGATTGACAGTACTTTATTTTTTTCGAGAATTAATAAGCGTGATGATCCATACCATTCAACCACCAATAAACACGGAGTAATCCTGCATTTCAGAACAATTATGAGTTGTATTCTCAACGAATTTTCGGGGATAAGTGCAAGATTATCCCCCACCTACCAGGGTAATTAATTAATCGCGAACAAAAAAGCCCGGACGATAAATGTCAGGGCTTCAACTATGAATTTAAATCAGTTACACGTTAAATCTAAAATGCATAATGTCTCCATCCTGCACAATGTATTCTTTTCCTTCTACTTTAAACTTCCCGGCATCTTTTACGGCTGCTTCGGAACCTAAAGTGGTGTAATCATCGTATTTCATTACTTCAGCGCGGATAAATCCTTTCTCGAAATCCGTGTGGATTACTCCTGCAGCTTGTGGAGCTGTTGCTCCAATTGGAACCGTCCATGCACGTACTTCTTTTACTCCTGCTGTGAAGTAAGTCTGAAGATTCAATAACGAATACGCAGAACGGATCAAACGGTTCACTCCCGGTTCTTCCAAACCAAGTTCTTCTAAGAACATCTGGCGCTCCTCGTATGTCTCCAATTCGGTGATGTCTGCTTCAATTTTTGCTCCAACGATCAGGATCTGAGCATTTTCATCTTTCACAGCTTCACGAACTGCATCTACGTGTGCATTTCCTGTTTTTACAGCCGATTCTTCCACGTTACAAACATACATGACCGGCTTGGATGTGATCAATTGGAATTTCTCAACGATTTCCTGCTCTCTTTCGTCAAAAGTCATGGAACGAACAGATTTCCCTTGTTCCAGTGTAGCTTTGACAGCCTGTGCCAGGTCATTTTCTTTAACGATTTCTTTATCTCCGGATTTCAAAGTACGAGCCAAAGACTGGATGCGCTTTTCAATCGATTCCAAATCTTTCAACTGCAATTCGATGTCGATGATCTCTTTATCGCTTACCGGATCTACACGACCGTCTACGTGAATAATGTTTCCATCTTCAAAGCAGCGCAATACGTGCAGAATAGCATCTGTTTCACGGATATTTGCCAGGAATTGATTACCCAATCCTTCCCCTTTCGAAGCTCCTTTCACCAAACCGGCGATATCTACAATTTCCATCGTAGTTGGAACTACTCTCTCCGGGTTCACCATCGATTCCAATTTCTCCAAACGCGGGTCCGGAACTGAAATAGTTCCTACATTCGGTTCGATTGTACAAAAAGGAAAATTCGCAGACTGCGCTTTAGCGTTAGATAAACAATTAAACAAAGTTGACTTACCCACATTCGGTAAACCAACAATTCCGCATTTCAATGCCATAAATTAATTTTTTGCAAAGATACTTTATAATTACGAATTCAGAATTACGAATTGCGAATGATTCAATTTGTTTTAAAAGTACCGATTGGAATACTGATTACCGCTTTGAGAAGGTAGGTCCCGAAGCATCCATTTCCGATTAATGAGCTAATAAATTGATCGTTGCCCCATTCGGGTCCTTCACAAAAAACCTTCTTACTCCCCAAGGTTCGTCTGTTATTGGATAAACGATATCACAATTTAGGTTTTTTGCCCGTTCATACAATGCGTCAACATCAGAAACCTCGATCGATAGAAACGCCGCTGAGTTGTCTAACCTACCATTTTCGTCGTATTGCAAAATGGATAGTTGCGAATTTGGATGGTCTTTGGAAGCAAATGTCAAAATCCACTCCATATCCATGACCAGTTCCATGTCTAAAAAGTCCCTGTAAAACTGTTTGCTTTTTTCCAAGTCCATGGAGTAGATGTTCGGAACGATGCGAAGAATTGAAATTTTAGTTTCCATTTTTAATTTTTATCGGCAATCCGGTATGAAATAATTGTCTGCAATCATTATCCTCATCAAATTTATAGACATCACACGCAGAAACAAAATTCCAGTCTGAAAATGCTTCATATCCGTTGTTTTATTTCTTCAGATCCTTTTACAATCAGGTTAAATTCGGCACAACTATCGTTTCCAATTGTTACGAAATAGTTTGTCTGCCAGTTTTGAGTTTTTTCTGCCTGTTTGCTTGTTACAATGTCAGGGAACGATCAAGTATGTTATCAGTTGTCATGATTTTAGGATTAGAACTATTTAACAGCAGTACCATCACGTAAGATAATATAACCTTGGAGTTTAAATAATCAATCTTCTTCCGAAAACAGCCCTCATTTATAACCACTTCACAATAAGATCAAATTGATTCTTCGTACACAACCGACCAATTTTTTCTTAATCGGTCATCAAAATTAGAAAAGATTAAAATTCTATTCGGGATTTCTTCTAAAACCCCGGTAAATCTCCATGATAAGGGCTCAAAGTAACACTCAATGAAATCATCCTTTACAGAATAAGTACCTTCAACATGGTATCCGTTAAACCAGTCAATATCATTCGCATCCATGGGCTTGAAAGGCAATACAACTTCTTTGGATAATACAACATTGTTTTCATTGAATGACAGGTGATCCCTATACACAATCCCAAAAAAGTTTTTCCCGGCATGAAAATGCGCATCCGTTAATAATCCGGAACGAAATTTTAATCCTATCAGATTTTCCATATGTTACAATATCTTAATTTCAAGTTCAATATTACTCTCTAAGACTTGAATCTTTCCAATAAAGCAGTTTTGTCATTCATGAAAATAAAATTTGTCTTCATATACGCTGTAAAAGCAAAATCACCTATTCGGCGGTTTTTATTCCTTTTAATAACTTATTTAATACATCTTGTTGAGTCAAAATTAATGTATCGTGCTTCAGCTTATCTCTCTTTTCATCATAAGTTGCTAACTTATTTAACAGTTCATCTGGTATTTCATTTTGAAATTCCAATAAGCATATACCGGTATACCCACCGGGTAAATGATTTATTTCGTGTCTAGGATTTACATTAACATATTTCAGAATTGCACTACATTCTACAAAATCATCAATTTCTTTACTAGGAAAAATCAGATCAAACCGGGTACCTATTTTAATTTCCAGATACCCATTGCTGACTACAGTAGTCGCAAGTACAAAAATCTGATTTACATTATCTATTTTAGGCAAATGGCCCAATTTCAACTGTGATTCATTTGGTAATTCCAGGATCAAAATTGAGGGATTTTTCTCTAACTCTCCGATGTTATTTAAGTTAATAAAAAATTCTCCGATGTTATCTGTCATATTATTTCAAATTATATTGTAACGCTTTTTGATAAAATTCAAATGCTTTATCCAAACTTGATGCCGGGATAGTTTCTAACAATTCATTGCTGTTGTTAAGTCCCGTAGGATAAATTTTTGCTGGTAAATCAATTCCATAAACCTCTTTAACAAGTTTACGAGCATTTTCCGCAGAAATTTCAACAGTAGATAAATTAGCAAAATTATTAGCTGGAGTTTGGAGCACTAATTCAAGTTCTTTTTCACATCGATAAATATTAGGAGAATTAAGTCCTATACTTCTTAAATCACTTGGCAATCCTATTTGAAGCACACCATTATATGCTCCATTACTTGTTGCGCTTTCAATTGAAAATATAGTTGCTTTAATAGGGTCAGTTGAAGTCGAAATACCAAATTCTTGTGTATTTGTATTGCCAGAAAATAATGTATTATCAGCTTTACTTCTTGTGGTTCCTCTAAAAAGTGATTTTATACCTCTTTGTTCTATTTGAACGATAGTAGTTGTCTCATCAATTGTTTTTAAAAATGCTTTAAGTTCAGAAGTTGTAGTAATCTTCACCGCCCCATTAACTGCTAACCGAACACCATTACTTGTCTTAATAAGATACAAATCCTCGCTAACAATATCATTTCCCTTTTTAAAACGAGCTTTATCGAGTTTACCTATTACTTTATCACCGGTTGCAAGTTTAGAAGTCATTAACTCTCCGCTAGGTTCGATGAAAGCACCTTTAGAAGAAGGTTTAATGTTGAATATTTTTTTCTCAACACCGTTTATCTTAATGAAACCTTCTATTTCACTTTTAATAATTAATTCAGCATTTTCGGAAATAACTCCGAACTTAGCTTTGATAATCGTGGCTTCTAACCGGGCTATCAGACGTGTATTTAACACACTGGTCCAACAAGACAACCCCAAAACTTCTAATTCAGCTATGGCCTGTCTTAGTGTTGATACCAGACTATTACCATAATTGGCATCAGTAGCAATTTTTGTGGAGAGTTCTCCATAAACAAACTTAAATCGTCTTGCCGTATTAACAGTATACTTATAGGTTGCTTTACCGATATTCATAGCTCCTAACCCTACATCTACCCATTGAACTGCTGACCAAACACTCAAAAAGGTTTTCCCAGACTCAGTTTTATTCAGTTCATCTTCATTCACTGCTACGATTATATCACCTGCCGCAACGGCGATACTGATTCCTCCTACCAATGTTAATGATGCCCCACCCGTAGGAATCGCAGCAGCAATTGCAATCAAATTTCCAATTACCCGGACTACTCTTAAATTGTCACTTTTATTTCTCTCATAAACAAGATATGCCAGGTGAAATGCAGGTAATGCAATGGTCTTGTCAGTATAATTATCATCAAATTTTAAAATATCTTGTGCAGCTGAAGAAAATTCTATGTTTATGACTTCATTATAATCAAATGAAACCCACTGGTCATGATTTCTGTTATAATAACTTCCAGTTGCCTGTACGATGTCATTGGATTCGTAATACTTCCTGTGGAACATGAATTTATTTCCGTCAACCCAGTCATAATTAATCGCCGTGATTTCAAAGGTTCCAGATTTTTCCTGCCCATTCAGGAAAAGTGAAGATCTATTACCAAGTTTGATGGTTTTAGTAACCTCTTCTCCATATTTTGCTATTAAAGTGTATTCGCTTAACTTATTTATCAACTTGTGAAATTCTTCTCCATGAAAACGATCCCAAAGTCTTTCAAAGAGCGGAGTAACATTTCCATCTCCCTGGAAAAGACGATTAACCAGCGCCGATATCTGGGCATTGAACTTAGTGGTACGAATTAATTTCAAGATCAATCCCTCTTCATTTTGAGGCTCCAGGATATTAATCAGAAAAATTCGTAAATCAATGTTCAGATTCTCAAGGGCACAATCATCAATTACTTTTAGCTTGTCGATTAGAATAGAGTTATTTACATAAATATCATAATAGCTCTGATTGGAATTAAACAGCGTTTGAATTTGGGTGATCAATCCGTCATCTTCATCGGATGCATTTTTTATTTCAGTTATGTATTTTCTGAATTTTAAAAATTTATCAAAGGCAGCATCATCAAGAGTATAAGGAATTTGAACGTTGGTAGAACAGGTAGGAATCGGAAATTGTGCTCTGAACAAATCCATTGATTCCGAATTCACAAATTGATCAAATTTGCATTTTGAGATACTTTCAATGGATTCAAAGCGTGAAATCCACAAGGCATTTGAAATAATAATCGGCGCAAAAGGGTTTGAAGAATTACAGTGTTGTTTGTAATGTTCCAGATAACTCTTGCCTAATATTGAAATGGCTACTCCAATCTGGCCATCAACCTTGGCACTTGCTTTATTCTTGAAAAAATCCTTGTAACTTATTGCTCTCATGTCATCTCCTGTATCCGGAGTCACACCCGTAACATAATCAATGATACTAAATTGTGAAAAGGGGTTGAAGATTGTAATAGCTTGCTGAAAATCACTTTTATTTCCATTGTACAGGCTAGGTGAGAACAGCACTTTTCCTGCAGCTTCGGTTTTGTATAACGTAAACCCAAATTTTCCATTTTCATAGTATGGAAATGCAGTGATTGAATTTATATTATTTATCTCATTTTTTGTTAAGGAATCAACATACTTTTTACTTTCATCGTTGTCCTTAATATAATAAATAGAATTGCCTGAACCACGATATTGGTAGCTTGATACCACATCTCCAACCTGTATTTTGAATCCCATCAAAGTACCGACTGGTGCATCTCGGTCCGCATATTCACCACTACTTATAAAAAATAAGGGATCTATCGTTGAAAATTCCAAATAGGTTGTATTAGCTGGAAGTGTTATCAATGAACCGGATTTGGCATGGCACGTTATGGTTCTTGAACCCGGATTCCGAAATTCATCAGGGATGTTTTGAGTAATTGTTAATGCCCCGTCCTCATCATCTCCACTAAACAAACTCACAAAGGCAGGGTCTGCAATAAATTTCCATTGGTGGAGATACAAATCTTTCAATTTATTGGCCGCCACTTCTTTGTAATCCATCACATTGCGTGTCTGGTGAATCTGTTCTGCTCCCAGTTCTTCGTCTGCAAAAATATGGCGTAGATGGAAAACCCCATGTCCCAATTCGTGGGCTACTGTCTCCCCAAAATCTGTTGCTCCGGAGAAAATAAATCCGATGTTTCTTGCCCTGGGCATATAACCTGCCAGCTCTGAACTGGACAAGCCAACTACCAGGTAGTATTCCTCTTTGTCGTAATCTGCCAGGTCCTGAACTCCATTCACCCAATCGCGCAAATCCGGAGGATAATTAGACAATAAACCGCTGCTTCCAACCTCAATAGCTGTTGGCCACTCTGAATCGGGTAATGGATTCCAATTCTTTACCGACACTTCGAAGGATATTCCCAGGGGATCGTACACCTTTTTCAAAGCGCTCTCTATCTCCGCTTTTTTATCCGAAATAGTGAAGCCATTCGCTGCAAGCAAATTCAACTTCACGGTTTGTTTCTCCATCACCTGAACCATGAAAAAACCAACTGTATAGGTAATGCTGTCAACCGGACTTTTATATGTCACCACCACCTCTACCGGATTTCCTTTGGGTAAATTTTTAGGAATATTGAAACGGATAGAATCATTGGTGCTTCCTGCCAAAACCGGCAAGACCCCGTTGTTATAAACCATTTTCAGTTTCAGGTTCTCTTTCTTGAAGATCGATTCATGTTTGGTAATTGCAAGAACCATTGGCTCATCCAATTCCATTCCGCTGACCACTGCTTTGGCAGGGGCATACCAATCCTGTTGGGTAAACAGATCGGTGGCTTTGGCATAGTGCGATTCCAATTGACTGAACTGCTTCTGATCAATGTCAAATTTAGATCCGCTTGTATTGTGCAGACTAATTGCAATAGGTTTGGTGTTTATAACCGTAGTCTGATTTTCCGGTTCTTCTCCGCAATCAGCCAGATTATTTTGCAAACAGACCGCAATATAATCCAATGCAGAATCAATCGCCGTTTCAAACAAAACATGACTATTCAGGTTAAAACTGGCTCCCGCAAAAGGAGCATTCAATCGATTCTCAATACTATCTTTTGAATTCTTGAATTTACACCACAATTCCTCTGAACAAACAAATGAAAAGGGTTTGGTCCCGTTTTTAATATCGAAATAAAAGCGAACAGATCCTTTATCGTCTCCCTCAATGAGGAATCGAATAATTTTTTGGAGTGCTTTTTCAAAACCCGTTATCTGATTGGCGCCTGAACCATTAAAATCCGGAAGAACCACCGCTCTCACATTGGTCTGCTCCCGGAAATTTTGGGTCCGCAATAACACAGTTGGATTGAAATAGACCTTTTTAACGAATTCCAAAAAATAATTATTGGGAGCAGCAGCTGTGGTATCCTGAGCCCGACTTTGGATACTAAAAAAGCCAAGAAAAACCAGAAGGGTTAAAAACTTATTCATGTTTGCTTAATTAATAGGTGTTAGTGATGATGGAGTATTCTGATTTGGTACTAAGGATCCAATCTCTGACACGTTTAAGTGCTTCCGAATAATCCCCTATAATTTCCCCGGACCTGTCTAGTTGAATTGGAAATCCGGAGATCCTGTTAGCAGCCAATTGTTCCATGATGCGATAAGCACAGATAATCCGTTCATCAGAGTCATTGTTAGCTGATCTGCAATTTCGGGCATCATTCATGATCTCATTAATCAGCAGATCGTAGATCCTTTTATTGTGTGTATACACCAAATCCGGAACAGTATTAATCACCATTTCATCATTAAATGAACCTTCCTGGATTCTTAGAAAGAATGCATTTACAGCCTCTCCGTCATTCAAACGAACAAGTGCGAGCTGCTGATAATATTTATCCTGTTTACTTAATTTGGTATACTTCCCCAATCCGTTTAAAAAAGAAATATCATTCGATCCTCCTATGTAACCCAATAATAGTATCGCCTCTTTTCGACCCAAAGAATATTGAGCTGCAATCAACTGAATACTCTCCTTAACCTCTTCGGAAAACAAGCTCTTATCAAATAAGGTCATTGTGCGAAGAGCAGATTCACAGAGTTGAGGTTTTTGCTTCAAGGCACAGGCAAGCAATGAATTAATCAATGACACACGACCTGGTTTATCTGTGATGCGTTTCTCCATTTTTTTAATCAGAAATACCGCATATTCAAAGGTTGTATGAGTCGTGTCATTTACATAACCCTCTATTGCCTTTGCAACATCTGTTGAAGGATTGTGCTGTAGAATAGCATTAAACGTTTGCACATCTTTTCCTTCTCCTGCAATGTACTCTTTTACCCATTGATTCACATTTCCCTGTGCGATCCCCTTACCGGTAAATCCAGTTAGCAAGATCCATACAATCAGTAAGCGTTTACGAGTTATCCGACCTATTTCCAAAATCATAATTCACATTAAAATCAATTCCACAACTTATTCCTAATACAGTAACAGAGCCACTTAGTCCCCCATTTAGATTTCCCTCAGGTGCCGCTTTGTAGTGAACATGACCGGCAATGGCTACCCCGGCTATTGTAAAGCTATCCGAATTGACAGCTGTTTTCCACTCAACAGATATGGAAGCACCGGCAGCCAGGTAAATATAGGCTTCCATCAACTTGAAATCAGGTTCAAACTGGAGATCGACATAAGAGTTAAACTTGAAATAAAATTCAGCGACACCTCTTACTTCGACCGCTCCGAAATCCAGCCAGGGTGATTTTGATTTGATATCAATATTTACATCCAATCCTGCTTTGAATCCAGTATTCTGAGCCTCCACAAATGCGGACACAGATAACCAGTCTTTGCATAATAATTTGGCGAAAATGGGTTCTGCCTGCGTACCTGCACTCACATACCAGGTATGATTTAATCCATCAAAATGGAATTTAATTGTACCACCTGCACACAACAAAGGAGATGTATTAAATACAACTACAATCTCTCCTTTAAACGTTTTCAATGCACTATAATAGCCCATTATTCCGGTTGCTGTAGCAATTGGCGGGAAGTTTCCGGAAGCCCCGCCTTTGTTACCAACTTTGGCCTCGACATACATTTCCATTGCCCATGCCCCTTCGTTGATAATCACTTCCAATTGCATTTCCAGTTTCACAATTTTACCCGTCATTGGCATATCCGTAAACTGGAATTTGACACCCAACCCTAATTTGTTGCGCCTACAAGGAACCGGAAAGGCTGTTGGTGAATCTTTTTGCATGTGATGATAAGCAAATCCACCGATTCCATTGAGATAAAGAGGTATTGGAGAGAGAGGGACCGTTAACCCTGCAACATCCAGACTGGCAAACCAATAACTGTATATAGTGCTATCTGCCAAATCTGCTGCAAATTCTGCCTGTTGAGCTGCAACCGCCGCCGCATCATTGGGATCAACCGGTGAAACGTAATTTGCTGAAACAGGTGCAGAATACCCAGTTTTACCAGTTATAAACAAGGCTGAAATGGAAACATCTTTCAGCTTCTCTGGTTTTAATAATTTGACTTCGACCATCGCTCGCCAATGATCTCCATAAATTGGATCGTCTTTTGTATGCTTTAATTGACCTTTAACTTCACATGCACTCGTTTTAATGCTAATATTTGTTGGGTCGAACTTGACAATTCCTTTTAAATCTCCACTTTTAATCTTTTCTCCGAGATTGGAAAAATCAAACTGCACATTGCTCATCAGGGAAGCAAATGCCTCTCCACCAATACCATTCAGAGCTTGTGAAAGTACTCCATCTACCAATGAATTAAGCCCTTGATTGGCAGCATCATTGAGTATTTTGGCTAAAACATCATCCCAGTTAATCCCTGTAAATGCATCTTCAACCAAGCTTTCTGCTGTTTTCACGATATTTCTCATGCTGATGCTTTTCACACCGCTAACGATTGTATCTCCAATATTTTTAAACAAGTCACCGGCATCATCCACAATATTTTGTAATTGGATATCTGCATTCACACCATTATTAATGAGTTCCATTCCCACATCCTTAATTTGCTGGGAAACAAAATCTGTTACTTGTTTGGAAATACCTACTTCAATAAAATCAGTAATCTTTTTGGTAATGTTATTTTCAATGGAAGCACTTACAGATTCTGTAATTTCAGTACCAATGGCAGACTTAATAGAATTGATTATCGTCTTAATCGCTTCAAGTGCTTGTGGATCCTCAATGTAGGAAGCTACTTGTTCATTGATTTTATCGAAAATTTTGGATAAGACTGTATCAATCTTATTATTAATCGGATCAGTGACGTTGTCATTGACTAAGTTCCTAAACTTACCGGTTGCATAAAGTGTCGCATTCTCAATCGGCTTATTTACCCGTTTGATCAGCCCATCCAATGCATCCTCCAGGATATCACTTAAAAACTCTTTGGGATCTTTGTTTACTGCTCCCTTTACAATGTCTGAATTCAAAGCTTGTTGAGCGACAGCAATATAGTCCAATGCTTTACCAGCTTTAGTGGAATCCATAAATTGAACGAATATCTCTGCTATTTCGACAATACGCTTTAGCTGTATATACGTTCCCTCTGAGATTAGCACATTGGAACCTCCGGAATGGCTCAGTGAATCGGTGTAATCAATTCCAAGATTTTCTCCATAAGAATCCAAATCACCACTCAGATTTGCTGCATTAGCTATTGTTGCAGTAGAAACAGATGTGTCTTGCGGATTAAATCCGGATAAAATGCTATTGGGGTCATCTGAATTACCTGTAAAAACACCATCTAATAAAGGATTAATGTATACACTGTATCCATTCACTATTGGAGCACTATTCTCTCCGGAAATATTTTCAGCCATGTTCATTTTGGCTGAAACTCCAAATGCATATGCATTGAGGTTACGTCCGCACCCAACATAATCAATGACCATATTATAGTCCCCGCTTTTAGCAATCGACTGATCGTTTAGAGAAGCTGCTCCGTTTGGAATATCAAACCCAATATTCCCATTCCCCCAGGCATTGAAACCCTGCAGATTACTTAAAGTGGTTTGGAAATGGGGCCAAACGGCATCCAGATCCATTTCAATACGGTTTTTATCTTTGAAAATCGCACGTGTAATAGTCATATTGACATGCTCCTCCTCACCGCCTCCGGCATTAAATACAAATGCCAGATCAACGAGCGTTTCATCGATATTTCCAATAGTAAATCCGTTGGAAGTTAAAGGAACAGTATACGGGAATTGACGGGCTGTATCAACAACCGGAATTTGAATGTTTCCTATTATTTCTCCCGAATTAAAGAAGTTCTCCTGAATATCAATGTTTAAGACCGTTGAGCTAGATGGAAAGGTATTAAATTTTAATACTTCACCCGTTGAAAATGGAGTGGATGCTACAAAGTGAAGGCCGTTGTCATCTACAAAAACCGAATTGGAATCTGAATTGCCATTTGCAAACAAAACTTTCAGTTCTTCGTCTGCAATTAATTGCTCCGTTTCTTCTCCGTTAGTCGGAATAACGAGCTCGCCTGTGAGGAAATAAAGACCTTTCCACAAACTATCTGCAGCTAAATCACCGGGTGATTTAGTTTCTGTGAGATCAATGATATAACTTTTCGCTCTTAATCCAAAATCAGCCTTTTCAAGAAAATCAATTTGCTCTGCTAAAAAGGAACTGTTGTCTTCAGACATGTAATTCACCTGTTGTTGATTTCGGTAAGGAATCAAGACGGACGAATTATTTGTTTCCTTTAATTTAGAGGGCAGCTCCAGAAACCCATCTAAATAAAACTCGTACTTACTTTGATAAATGTGAATTTTTGAAGGTTGATCAATTATAAATCGAAATCCAAATGGCTCTAAGAGCGGAAAATTATAGTTATCCTCCAACTCAATTGGATCTTCATAAGCCAATTCAAAAGTAAGATTGGTTAGTGTTAAACGGGAATAACGAGAGACAATCTGCGGTAATACATCACTGTCCGTTATTAATGGGAGCTGCATGATACATTTCCCCCCAAGCCTGAGCTCCTCCGGATCAATAAAAATACTATCCGGTTGAAAGCTCATATTTCCATTCACCGGAAAAGTTTTAGGGCTCATAGTATAACCGGAAAGCGTAATATCATCCTGAATCAAACCACCTACCATGATCCACAGGTTATTTCCTGCAGATTCAAGCTGAACGTTTGCAAAATCAAATTCAGGAGATTCATTGAGCCCATTCAATACCGTTTTCCCAGATCCCGAGATCATATGAGTAATGGAATCATATGCGGTAACCCGCGTCACTTTAACCAGGAAATTGGCTGCATAAAATCGATCAACATGAGGTGGTCCAATGAAGGTATACACCCCACTTTTGGCAACCGTCTGTGTGCCGGACTTCCCTTCTACTGTCCATGCGTATGTGTTCATTTTTTCTAACCCATTTAAAACTGCATGGGGAATGGTATAATGAATATTTTGCTCGGTAGTAGGATTAATCGTGTAGGTATTGAACACCGGATTATTTAAAATGGCATCTGCCGGTGATTGTCCGTTATTGACCTTTACCAGCTTGTAATCATAAGAAACCAGTTGTCCCTGTAAAGCATTATTGGGACGTTTCCACCCAAACAATCCGATATCATTCAAATTAAATTGGTACGAACTATCGGGTTTGGTTAATTCAATTTTCCCTCCTTCAGGATAACCGTAATAGAACCAACAAGGTGCTGAATATCCATTATTCTTAATTTGGGATTTGGGATAATTCTCAATTGCCTGAATAGTATAAGCATACTTCTTTCCAACCTCAAGCGCCGGATTGGTAATGCCGTAATTATAAACATATCCATTTATAAGTTCGGACTCCCAAACCTTCAATGCCTGGTTATTCAAAATTGCCGTTTGAGGATTAGCTGTTTGAGGAGTTACTTCATAGAGATTAATCTGATAGCTGAGATTACTCAAATCCACCAGTGAATTCGAATTTGTCAGCATCCAGTTGAATAAGAAATTGGTGGGATTTATTTGTTCAATTACATTTCCACACATTGGACTGATAATCGTTGGAGGATCACTTAGTGCCAACTGAACGGGAACACATGTTTCCTGAGAAAGGGCAACGTTTTGCTGGTAATCCATAATGGTAAAACAAACCATATAAGATCCCTCAGGCAATCGTCCGTTTACCTCTAACTGTTGGCGTGAAATTCCTGAAAAAACCAAATTATTGAAGTCGAAAACACTGGAAATATCCGCCCCAAAAAGGGTTGATGGAATTCCAGCCGTTAATGTAATTGGAACAGATGGTCTTGAATTTGGAAGGCTCGAAATGGATAATCCCGGCCCGGTTATTTTCATCTTCAAATAGACATCTCTCTGTGCTACAGATAAATCGTTTAATTGAAGTAAAATGTTCAATTTTGGATTCATGGCAGAATAAAAATCCTCAAAATAAATGGAGCATGGGCCAAGAATTGTTGGATTTACCACCGTAGGATAAACCTGACCTGTTACGGAACTCTGTAAACAAAATAATGTAGCAAAAACGAGTATACAACGCTTAAATATCATCTTATTGGTGGTTTCTGATTAGTAGTAAATCTCCCTTGTAAATTTTGTCGGATCCGGAGAATGAGATAATGTAGTAGTAAGTCCCATCTGCGATAATTTCACCCGTTTTATTTCTTCCGTCCCAGGTATTGTCATAACTATCCATACTCCAAATTTTATGTCCCAATTCATTCAGTATAGTAACCTGGTTGGAAGGGTATGTTTCAATATTTTCAATGATCCAGGTATCATTCTTTCCATTTCCATCCGGTGTTACGAAATTAAACGGCTTGATCTTATAAGTATCTTCAACAGAAACCATCACGGAGTCGGAATTCATACATCCGTTATTGTCAAACACAGTCATCACATAAATGGTTGTTTCATCCGGTGAAGCTAAAGTTGCCTTAGATTCAGGTGTTGACAATCCATTGGAAGGAGTCCAGCTATAACTCACCCCGCCATTTCCTGTAAGAAGTGTATTGTATCCCTTATCAATTTGAGCATCTATTCCTGCATTTGCAGCTGGAAGATTATAAATAACAACCGTTTCAGTTATCGAATCCATACAACCAAAATCAGAAGTAATAATCAATTTTGGCGTGTAAATTCCAGCACTTTCGAATAAGTACTGCGGTGCAAATTCTGAACTCGTATTTCCATCTCCATAGTACCAAAGCGATGAAAATGATCCGTTATCCAAAATCGTGGTATTTTGAAAAGTAGTTTGACTTCCAAAACAACTGTTTAGGGCTGTAAAATTTGCTATTGGAGCATCATAAACAAGGATTGTATCTACAATCGTATCACTGCAACCTGATGATGCGTGTACAATTAAACTGACAGTATAAGATCCGTTATTCAGGTATTCCTTCTGCGGGTTGAGAATTGTAGAATTGGAATTATCTCCAAAATCCCACAAAACACTCGAAATATTTCCAAAGGATACCGTACTGGTATTTGTAAAGTTTACAGGAACTCCGTAGCAGACATTGCTTGCAGTAAAAGATGCTTGCGGTTTATCAAAAATTGTAATGGTCATATTCGCAGTATCGGTACATCCAAAATTTGACGACACGATTAATTCTATCTGGTATACTCCTTCCGTATCGTATGCATTTACGGGATTCCAATCAGAGCTGAAATTATTCCCTAAATCCCACGAAGCAGTAACAGAGCCGATCGGAATGGAAGAGTAATTAGTGAAAATCAGCGAATCAAACATACATCCGTTTGGCACATTAAAAACAGCATTCGGAATAGCGTAAACCTTTACATTTTTCACCAGTTGTTGCGAGCATCCGGAATCTGACAGAACAGTTAATTGTGCCTGGAAATCCCCGTAATTGGTATAAACGTGCGAAGCGATGCTTGTCGTATCCGAAAATCCATCTCCAAAAATCCATTGCGTTGAATACCCGCTCACTCCACTGATTACCGGAGTAAAGAAAGTTGTATCTCCTAAACAGGCATTATTCGTTGAAAAGTCGATCTGAGGCTGACTAAATACAGTTAACGGGAGTAACATAGTATCCGCACATTGAAAGGTATTTGAAACCCTCAAAGAAACCATGTAATTTCCTGAAGAGCTGTAAGAATAAATAGGATTTACAGATGAATTCGTTTGACCATCGCCGAAATTCCAATTATAAAATGTTTGTATATTTCCACCAATTGAAGTATTAACAAATGTAATAGGCAAACCTAAACAGGCATTTTGAAATTCAAATCCAGCTATAGGCTTCTCCCGCACAACCACTGTTTTTGAAATTGAATCCGTACATCCAACAGAATTCAAAACACTCAAAACGACTTGATTTGCTCCGGTTACAAGTTGTGAAAACACCGGATTCGCTAAATTGGAAGTTCCTAATCCGTTAAAATCCCATGTATAACCCGTGATGAAACCATCCGTGTTTTGACTTAAATTAGAAAAGGTAACCTGATCAGTTAGACAAATCGTATCGACCGTAGTGAAATTCGCACTTGGTTTAGCATAAATGGTTATTCCCTGAGTTATTGAGTTTGAACATCCGCTTACATTAACTGCATTCATCGTAACCGCATAATTCCCCGAGTTGGTATATGTATGAACAGAGTTCACTACATTTCCCCCGGTACCATCTCCATAATCCCAGGTACAAGTATTGGAGCCGGAAGTAGTATTGATAAAGGAAATCTGGCTTCCCGAACAAGCATTTGAAAATGTAAAGGTTGGAACAGGCAGTGGCGATACAGTTAGCTGTTTAATAGTACTATACACAGCCGGACAAACTCCATTTTTCACAGATGTCCGGTACCAGGAATTTACAGTTGCGCTATTATCCAAATAAGAATCCGTTCCGTTATTAATAGAAGTCCAGGATGTTCCTCCATTGATACTTTTCTCCCAATTCAAAATGATTCCTGTATAATTTACATTTGTAAGTAAAACAGAATCTCCGGTGCAAATCAATATGTCTCCGGCAAGAGTTCCTCCATTTGAACTACTCGAAACCACAACTTTAAAACTAGTGGTAAGACTTTCCGGACATCCTCCATTCTTTACAGATACCCTATAAAAAGAAGTGTTTTCTAAATCTAAAGTCGAAAAAGTAGTTGTATTATTTCCAATCGGTGACCAGGGCCCATTTGGATTCACAGATGTTTGCCAGGCATAATTGGTTCCGAGGGATCCGCCCAGGTTTAGAGTTACCGCATTCCCTGATTCACATACACTATCAACACCTGAAATGGTTCCACTTACAGAAGCCTGATATGCAGTAATGGATAATGGGCTTGAAAAAATAACCGGGCACGCTCCGTTCTTAACCTGAACTCTGTAAATTGTATTTTGGGTGAAGGACCTGAAAAGAGAAATACTATCTGTACTTTGCGGAACTGGCAACCAGGAAGAACCACCATTTATACTTGTTTCCCAATTCAAAATAGATCCATTACTTCCGGAGAGCGTATGCCCGTAATTTGTACCTGCACAAACACCTGCAGAACCCGTGATAACCCCTCCTAATGATGGCTCGTAAACATTGATCCGAATGATTGACGATGTTGCCGGTAAATTAGATGGGACCTGAACAACTGCCCTAAAGGAAATGGATTCCGATAAATTTGAAAAATTATAAATTGCAGCATTATGCGCAATTGGTGTCCACGGGTCTCCTCCCGAATAACTATACTCCCAGCGAATAATATTTCCTGTGAAGCCTGTTAATTGGATGCTTCCTGTATTTGCACTGGCGCATTTCTCTGTATCCGGGCTGCCTAAAACCCCGCCAACAGATGCCTGAGCAAACAAATTGTTTAAAGAACAAATAAAAAGGAAAGAGATTATAATTATTTTCAACATGTTACTCATTATTTTTTCATTTTTAGAATCCAAACCTCACCATTTATCAAATCAGCAAGTTGACTTCGTTTTTCTTTTCTAAAAGCAATTAAATCCTTCGTTGCCTTTTTCAATTCCTTGTATTCCTCATTAATTGTAACCATATACATAGTTCGATCAGATAGAATAATTGAAATCAAACGAGCATCTATTCCTGCATCCCTTTTCAGAACTTTCTTTAATTCCTGTGCTTTGTTCATATTCCGAAAGGCTCCCAAAACAATGTGGTAAGTAGCGTTCGCATCTTCCAGCAAATTATTCAAATTCGCATCATTTGAAACATTAATAACTTCGTAGGAAGTTACTTTAATAGCACTATTGGTTGAATCTGTATTTTTCAATTCCCGGATCATTTTTTCCAAATCTCCTTTATCCACCTGTTCTTTTCGGATTGATTCTATTTCGCTGTTTTGATTCGACAGATGACGCTGCAATGAATCCAGTTTCCGATTCAATTCTTGAATGCGAATTTCATTTTGATCAATTTGTTCTTGCATATTATCAGTTGATTTCGAAGAAGAACTTGTTGAGCCCGATTCTTTTGATGCTTTAAACTGAAAACAAATACCCAATTCATGGGTGTTTGATAAAATGGATGAATAGTTGGAGAAATTCTGCTGATAGACGTAAGAAATTTTAATTTGAGACCAAAGCATAATTCCTGCATGCAAATACAAATTTGCTGTTTGTCTGTGACCAAGTCCAAAGTCGAAACGATTGTCAAAGTCGAACGTGTGACAATGATTTATAAAAATCGGCAATCCCTGAGTTGAAATTAAGATAATAGAAGGTGTATATTTCCATTTTTCTCCAATCTTAAATGGACGGTTCAGATAACAACTGTAAAATGGAACTTTTGAAAAAGACACCGATGAACTTGTTACCGGATTTGAGTATTTCAGATTTCTTCCCAGGAAAAAACTTGCAGAGATCCCGATATTAAATTTAGCCACATGATAATGCGCTCCAATGGTTGTACGAGCAACAGATAGTGACTGAGAGCTTTGAATATCTTCCACTTCTGATGGATCATGGGCTTCAATTCTTGAAAAATCAATGAGATTTCTTTCTACTCCGATTTGGAGCCCCAAATTAAGGTAATGGTTATCCGAAAACTTCAACTTATGACGGAATCCCCCTCCTATATGAAAACGATTTAACATTCCCACTTTATCCTGATCTATAACCAGTCCTAATCCAATTTTATTCTGCAAAAAACCTCCTTGCACCAATAAAGACAATTGCTCCGGAGAGTTTGTAAACCCGGCCCATTGCTTTCTGTAATCTGCAAACACCGAATTTCCGGATGTGGCTAAACCTGCCGGATTCAAAAAAGGCAGCTGTTGATGGATCAGGTTAATGGTATTCAGTTGTTGAGATTTTCCATGGAACACAATCAACAAAAAGAAAACACTCATGCCAAGTCCTCTGAACATTGTTTTATTAATCATTTGTTTTTAAAATTTTTGTCATTTTAGCTATTTTTCCTTTAAGACTTTCTGCTGTTATTTGAATGTAATAAAGCCCCGGAGCAAAATTGGTTAGATCATAATCCATCAGGAATGTGCTCTTTTCCTCAAAAAAATCGTGCTGTAAACGCTGTCCGAGTGTATTACTCAAAACGATCGTTAAGTTTGCTGTGTTATTGAGTCCGATTTCCACATGTAATAAGCCGGACGATGGGTTTGGATAAATATTCATCTGATTAATCTCCAATGAAGCGCCCGGAGTTGGTGTCGGTTCAATGGATACAAAGTCCTTTTGATTAACCATTTTTTGATAGGTACTAATGCAAATTCCATTCGAAACTGTTAAAGTGGTGTAGAATGTATCCACAAAAGAATACTCATGAATCGGGTATGGAATTGTATCAAATGTACCATCTCCGAAATTCCACAAATAGCTCAAAGGAGTAGGCTCTGAAAGATCAATAAACTTCAACGCATTGTTTTTAGTCGTATCATTATCAACAATATACATCGCCTGAATCTGACTTGGAGACGTTTCAAGTTTAAAAGTATCCCGAACCTGACAACCTGCTACATTTGATTCTAAGTAGTAGCTTCCCGTTTCAAACATTTCAATATCCTGCTGCCCGGAACTAAATCCGAAATCGGAAGTCCAGATATTCTGTCCGAACAAACTACCCTTCAAAACAACTGGTGTTGTTCCACAGATATAATAAACAGGATGATGTGGTGGAATATAAGGTGCGGGTAAAAGGGTTACTGAAATAGCATCACTTGCACTACATCCTTGTTGTGATACAGTTACAATATACGTATCACTGCTGGTTGGTGTGAATGAATTTGAAGTGCTCACAATTGCACTGGAAGAAGAAATCCAGGAATAGGAGGCCCCTTGAATTTGTGGAGTACTTAGTTCCAGGGGAGTATTGGAACAAACGGTAACATCTGCTCCCAAATTTACAGATGGAGTGGTATTAATCACAACAACTGTTGTATCATAAACCATACAACCGTTCTGCGGATTGGTTACAATAACACTGTATGTTCCGGATGCAGAAACAGAACGGATCTGAGCAGTATTCCCATCATTCCACAAATAGTTATCAGTTGGATTCAAGGCAGCTGTCAATGTGAGCTGGTCACATCCTGACATATTGTTAGCTAAAGTAGTCGCTGGTGCATTATTGAATTGAATGAATACGGTATCTGCTCCCGAACAACCATTTGGTGATGTTACATGGACAAAGTAATAACCACTCGTATTTACTTGAATGTTATTTGTTTGTAAACCATTGTTCCACAAATAAGTCGTAAACATTCCCGGATCAAGAGTAATCAATTGATTCGTTAAGCAAACGATTTGATCGGAACCTAAATCAGGAACAGCAGGTGTCAATATGTTTAGAACAACAATCGTATCAGATCCTAAACAACCATTCATATCCGTTACTTCTACCCAATAGGTTCCCTGAGACGATGCTTCAAATGTTTGAGAAGTTGAACCATCTTGCCATAAATAAGATGAACCCGGATAATTTGCATTCAATAGAATAGCTCCACAAATGGAGGTATCTGCCCCCAATTCAGGAGAAACATTACTGTTCAAAGTTACATTTGTAGAAGCTCCAGCCGAACACCCATTCTGGTTGGTAACAGTTACAGAATAAGTTCCCGATTGATTAACCTGGATTGATTGTGTCGTTTGATTCCCCGGAGACCATAAATAAGAACTTCCAATATTCAACGCATCTAAAACATATTGATTTCCACATGTTGCAATATTCCCGAAATTTATATTCGGTAATGCATGTACAACAACATTCTGCATACTGGTATCCGAACAACCATTAAGATCTGTCACCACTTGCTCTACTAAATAGCTTCCTGAACTTCCATACGCGTGAGTTGGATTCATTGCTATGGATTGATTCAAATCTCCAAAACTCCATATATAGCTTAAACCGCTTCCGGAAGCATTGGAGTAAAAAGGAGTAGAATTGCCTAAACATACTGATGTATTATTAAACGATGCAACAGGTAATGCATGAACAGTTACAGGAACCTCCTGATGACTTGAACATCCATTCGCATTGGAAATATCTAATGAAATAGTATAAGTTCCAGCCACTGCGTACGGATGTTGTGGTGTAATTTGAGAACTTGTCGTTCCATCTCCAAAATCCCAATTGTAACTAAAACTAAGATCAATAATATCCGGCAATGGTGCATTCGCTGACAAAACACATGTATTCCCTGCACTAAACGTACTTTGTGGCAAATCGTAAATGGTTACCGAAGAAGAAATGGTGTCCGAACAGTTTGCATCTGTGTTTAAAATCAATTGAACTCCATAAATTCCCGGAGCAGAAAACGATTTTAACGGATTCATATCTGTAGAGCTGGTTCCATCGCTAAAAATCCACTGAAAAGAAGCTCCGGAATTATGAAGTATCGATGTATTTAGAAGTGGTATCACCTGCCCCACACAAGCATTTGAAAGTGTAAAAGCAGCCGTATCAGGTGTGAAAACAGAAAACACCTGTTGTAAGGTATCTGTGCAACCTCCTCCTGCAGAGACCACCAGTTCAAGAACATGTGTTCCAACAACCGGAGATGCCAGGTTAAAAGCTGATGTATTATTGACTAGTAAACTATTGTCTAAGAACCAGTTATAGGAGGTTATTGCGAAATTATTTGGAATTGTAATTCCGGTGGAAGTACTTCCATCCACTTGAAAAACATCGTAAAAACAATTTTCAGTTATCGTAAAAGAAGCAGTAGGATTATTAAAAACATCAACTTGGTGGGTTGTTTCCGATACACACCCATAGTTGGATTCCAAATGCAGGTTTACAACATAACTCCCCGGTGAAGCATAAAAAACAGGTACAATGCTGTCAGAAGTTGTTTGAAACGTATTATTTCCGAATGACCAGGAAGAAGTAAAACTTCCGGGTGAGACAGATGATCCATTGTATAAATAGACCGAATCGCCTAAACATGCATCGTCCCACGTAAAGTTTGGTATCGGAGACGGAGCTGTACTATCAATAAAAAGCGTATCATAGATGGAACAACCTCTTGAATCAATCAGCTGCAACTGAATTTCCTGGGGTGTATTAGTTGCTTGAAAATAACGATTACTCGCCTGTATCCCATCTTCCCAAAAACAATAGATTGGATATGGATACCCGCTTCCAACTGCCTCCACTAAAACGCTGTCTCCTGAACAAATATGTAATAAGTTATTTGGCAGGTTTGAGACGGGTAATTGTGTACAAAGGGTATCTGCAAGAGTTAATCGATAAAATGAAGGAGAGATATTTACCTGAGGTACTGAAAAGTTAGTCCCGTTTGCTAATGAAAACCTGTTTTGTAATGGAAATTCTTCCGCCTGAATTCTTCTAAAATCCATATCCTGAAATTGAGACGAAACAAACACGCCCAATCGATTTACATCAACTCCCATTGCTGTATAATCTACATCTCCAAGATATTCTATATCAATAGTATCATGATAGATTGTTGAAGACAATCCATTAATAAAAGCAATATCAAAATAACGATCAATACTTCCATTACCGGCATAAAGCATTTTTTTATGCCCTCGATACAGGTTCAGTGTATCACTTTGATGTCCATGAAAATAAAACCCTGTATTTGCGACTGATAAATCGTGACCGGCAGCGATCGGAAAACTCGTATGCAGCATCCCTTCTCCCAGAAATCGATGCTGAGCAGATTCTCCAAGTAACCAGGGGTTAGAGTTGACTGAATTTGTTCCCGTATGATAGACCAACTCTACGAGTATATTTGGTTCAATGATAATATTCCCACTTAAAAAACGAAGTGTATCATGCAATTCAAAAGAAGTTTCTGCCAATACATTCCCTGCCGACTTATTCACAATTACCTGCGATAATTTAGACGCTACTGTTCCCAGAATACGTGAATCCGTATTCCCTACAAAGTGAATTTGTGAAGGTTTTGTATGGGGTAAACTATCCTGCCGCTCAAAATAAACGGAGTCTGTTGAAACTAAATTCCCTGTGATATAAACCTGACCATTGATGAGTTTATTAATAGGATTTGGGAATGCTTTTAGTATCTGGAAATCTCCGTCTATATACAAAAATGCATTATGCAATACCCTGAATCCACCAGTCGAGTCATTTATAAACAATCCATCCTGGGCCCTGGAAAAAACAGCTGTCGCTAGAAATAGCCACAGTAAAATCAGTTTTTTTATCATATCAAGGAAGTTTGATGATGTAAGCTAAAACGTAATATGGTGGACGAGTATCAAATGGAGCGGCATTCAATCCGTTCGTAGTTCCATCTCCTGTATTTCCGGTATGCCTGTGGTCACCTATAGTATTTGTTGTATAAGTACCATCATTACCCGGATAACTTCGGACCATGTCGGTACCTGTATTTCCACCGCTTCTATCCTGAGAATCAAAACCAATTTCATGACTGTGGGCCCCACTATTGGAGAAAACAGCACCATCAGTTCCATCGTCCAAAACATGTGTATGCTTGGGTAAATTTTCCTTTACGAGTGTCACAGAATTCGCTCCGGCCTGATTTCCAATTGAATTATAATCGACAACTAATGGATCAAGCCCTACTACAAATTGTCCTTGCAAATTTGGCGATTGAATAAGACCCGGAACTGCAAATCCTGGAAGAGTGGTGAACTCCGCACCACCTGGCGCATAATAATGTCCGTTACATAACCCCCATCCCGCAGGAAGAGTTGTTCCACTCCACATTATTATTGCACCTGTTGGTACTAACGCATTACTTGAAAAACCTGTAACGTCGAGTGTATTTGTTTGCAAATTTGGAGCGGAAACGGTTCCCGTAGTAAGTGTAATGTCTCCATTAACATGGGGGATTCCGGGACCACTTGTACCCGCAGGTTCTGTTGGTACCAGTCCTAACCAGCGACTGCCGTCATAATAATAAAACAGCATATCGTCAGTGTCAAAAACAAACAAGGATTGAGCTGGATTCTCAAGCCCAAGAGCATTCCTCTGATTGGTCGTCATTCGGGGAAATAAAACACCTCGCAAGTTGCTTCCGCCTGAAGGAGATTGAATATCCAAAGCTGCGGAAGAATCCGGAGTTGAAGTATTTATTCCTACTTGTGCTTGTATACAATGTATTGTAAACAAAGCAAACAAAACTAAAACGATTGATTTTTTCATAGTTATGATTTATTTTTTGTTTTCTTATTGGGTACGGAAAATGAGACTATCTCACTTCTAACAACTTTACCTTCCTGATTATACATGCGTACCTGATAATCAATTGATTCACCTGGCTTCACCACGTAATCCCGATAGTTGGTTATCTCATTTCGGGATGTTATCATTTTAAATTCATCAGCTCCAATTCGTTTAAAAAGAACATAACTGACCTGCTCCTCCGTTGGATTGGATCTCCAGGACACTTTCACAGATCCGGTAGTTTTCTCATATTTTACCTTAGAAATTTGTACTACTCCTTTTACATTTGAAGCTTCACTCTTAGTCTTTATAGTGATTTTATTGGATTCCCTGGAGCAATTTGATCTTAAATCCAAAGCAACAAGAAAGTAGTTGTATGATTTCCCCGGTTCGATTGTTCGATCATAATAACTGGAAATATCCTTAGGTATCACTTCTTTATTTAACTGTACCCTGTTCGAATCCGCATCTGAAGTTCGGAACAAGTTATAGCCCACTAAATCCAATTCCGTATTTTTTACCCATTCTATTACGATCTTATCTTCCGAACGATAAACTTGCTTCAGGAAGGGGTCTTTTGGCGGCAAAACATCAATCATAACATTCGTTGCCGGTTTGGACAATTTACTTTCATTCAGGCTGGTATCAAGTGCAATGAGGGCATAGGTAAACTCATTGAGAGCATTTGCCGGCAAGGAATCGTAAAAAACATTTTCCCTTAAAACATCCGGAGATCTAAGAGCTAAGTTGCTTTTGTCATTTTTGATAGAACGATAGATCTTATACCCCAAGATATCAGGCTCCTTATTTTTATCCCAAGTAATAATCAGGCGGGCTGTATCACTAATCACCGTTACATTCAATGGGATTCCCGGTGGTTCGTTGTCAATTACATCCACAATTAATTCGGCAGAATATGCTTCATTTCCTTCGTCGTCTACAGCTGCAACCTTAAAAAAATACAATCCAAATTCAGGAACTGAAAATCTGTATGTAGAATCCTTAAAAGGAAGTAATTCCAAATTCACAGGATTAAATAGTACAGTATCTCCTCCTTTAACGTGCGCCTGGTATACTTTGTAACCCGCAAAATCAGTTTCCTTATTTTCTTTGTGCCAATTTAATTGAATACTTTTACCATAGAGCACTTTTTTAATAGCTGTTGGAGGTTCCGGTAATGTTTCATCTTTAATTCTTACCCGAATTTTTTCTGAGGCATTCAATTTTTCACCAAAGAAACCTATTCCTACAAAAGTGTAGTAATACGTCTTTTTCTCGGTTAACTTTTCTTCGCTTAAAAAGTATTCAGGATAAACAACCTTTCCATTAGGGTCCAGGACAGTAGATAGAAGAATCGGATCTTTTGTTATTAAGCGTCCTATACTATCCAAACTCTCAGATCTGAAAACCTGCACCCCGTAGTAACGATCAGGTTCGGGCTTCCAGCGGAAATCAACCGCTCTTTTTCGAGTTTTAAACTGAATACTATCAATTGGCTTATTCCATGTTTCTACCCCAATAACAACTTCTTCTGACTCAGCTAAAGGATCTGAAACTGATTGTCCTGCATGAATAATCCGATAGCGGTATCTATTTCCTTCTGTTACTTGATTGTCCTCAAAATAGTTTCCAATATATTTACAAAACGGGGTGCTGTTGAATGACTTAAGTGTCAGCATTAATAACCCTAATCCTTCCAATTTTTTGGAACTTTTTAAGAGTTCGGCCAGTTCCTTTAACTCGGGGTCCGCCTTCAACTCTGAGCTGGTTGGTTTTACCTGACCCAAACTAAATTGACTCGGACCTATTTTTTCCCAGGATCCATTGTTAACCGATCGGTAAAGCATAATAGATTCTTTAAAAATCAATTCTTTTGAATACCACTTTAATTCAATGGAATGGTCATTTTGCTTCATAACCAACCTGTTTTCCTGCGAAAACAGGGAAAATGAACCTATTAGAAATACTATCAGAAGAAATTTATTCATCCTTTTTTTTCGCTTTAATTAATTCTTTAATTTTTAGATAACTGGTGCTGAACGTATAGCTGTAGCTGATAGTTAGCCTGTTTTCGGAAAAATTTTGAGCCCCGGGCACAACTGCAATACGATTTATGAAAGCGTAATTTATTTTCAACGACTGGGATTTAGTCAGCGTATAGTTCAGAAAAGTAGTAATAGCATAATTTTTATTCGAAAGGACCTGGTTCAATTTTGAACTCTGGTATGAACCGTTTACTCCCGCTTTTAATTTATTCTTAAAAAAGGAACTATTCAATCCTAAAGTTGGTCCAAAGTTTTCAGTCTTAGCAGAAACTGCATCACTTAGTGTGTATGCTCCAGCTAAAATAATTCCAAAATTGTACTTGGTGAAAGTAACATTATAGGAAGGATTGAGCATAAATACAGCATTTGTAGCCTGTTTGTTACCTCCTGACTCTTGATACATGACATTTATACCATATGTCTGACGGATATTTTTACCCAGATTGTAACCAAGATTAAGCGTTCCTGTTTCATTCACCTGAGACAATCTGATTGAGTCATAAAAAACATCCCTGATTGCCACCACATCCGTTGAAAAGCTATTATAAGAAGCTGAAACATTCAAATTCTTGATTAGGCTTATACTTACAGCTCCATTCAAGGCCAATCTTCGCTGAGTAGCTATTTGGTTTTTGTCCAAATTATTTCGTGTTGTTCCCAACCCCAAATTAATATTCACTCTGTTCTTAAAAAATGGCTTGTTCAATGTAACAGAAAATTCCTGAACATCATTCGTTATGAATACGGCACCTAAAGAAACATAATCCGGATCTATTCGCTTAAATTTAGCCCCAATTCTATATCCTTTTATTTCATAATCTGCCTGTAAATTGTAACTTGAATTAAATCGGGAAGACGCTCGGGAAGAAAACAATTTATTAATATAGGTAAATCGCTCTATTTTAGAGATTGGTAAATAAGTGTTCGGAGTAAACATACTGTAATGGTATGCACCTTGAATAGAAAGCTTTTGACCAATTGATTTCATGAATTTTAATCCGAAAATCTGATTATCACAAGGCAAAACATTTGTGGATGTATCAAAAGGAATAGACTCTTTTCTATCAGTAGCTTTAAAGTAAATCAATTCAATATAGTTTTTTTCCTTTCCAACTTTTAGCTTTGCCGCTCCACCCCATCGTTCGTAGGATGGTATGGAAACTGAAGCGCCATCTATCCCGCCCTTCGGAATAGCCCTCAAAAACCTTCCGAATGCAGCGCTTCCGGAGACAATCCCTTTGCTTGGAACAATTTCTACACCACCCCCTAAAAAAAGTGCTCCGCTTAAAGAGTATTCACTAAATTCCATCGTTCTGTATCCGGCATGAACAGTCAGCCATTTATAGTGCGGACTCATTCCAAACTGATTAAAAGGCTGATTAAAGCGATCTAAACCATTTGAAAATTGCTTATCTTGCTGTGTTAACGTAAAAGAAAGCGGGATAGAAAGTTTATTGTATAAACTGACAGTTAGATTGCCATTCAATGACCAATAGAATGGGTCTCGGTTCATTTTCATCCCTTTCGCATCGTAAAATACCGCGGATGCATTTAAACCACCTGTCAGACTTAATGGATCCTGATGAAGTATATTTTTAACATCAGATGCCAGGTTCTCAATGTCCTGAGAAAAAAGGAAAGTTGAAAATAGACTGAAAATAATGGTAAGCCGTGTGGTCAAGTGGATTAATTTAGTTTAGGATCTAAGTTTCTTAGACAAAGAAACAAAAAAAATGTTAATTATTCCAGCATTCTTCCTAAAATTAAAAAAACTGACTGATTCACTTTTTAGAATGCCTAATTAGGAAAACAAAAAGGGGTATTCTGAATTCATTTCTTATTTTCGCACCTCATCAAACCAAAAATTTTGAATATGGTTTTTCGTCATATACTTTTCAGTTTCACATTTCTTTTCACTGGAATAGTTTCAGGTCAGCAATCGGATTCTGTTGCCATCCGTAAATTCTTCGACGAAGCATTGATACGTGGAAAATCCCACGAAGACCTGCGTTCGCTTTGCAAAGGGATTGGTGCACGGCTTTCCGGTTCTGCTCAGGCCCAGATGGCTGTGGAATGGGGAAAACGAAAAATGGAAGCATACGGTTTCGATAAAATCTACCTGCAGCCGATCATGGTTCCGCACTGGGAAAGAGGAAACAAAGAAGTAGCCTGGATGCAAAGCGGCAACGGAGAAGTTTTTCCTGTTGACGTATTAGCGTTAGGCGGTTCAATCGGCACAAACGGAACGTTGAAAGCAGAAGTGATCGAATTCAAATCATTGGAAGACCTGAAAAAAGCATCGAAAGCCAGCGTGCAGGGAAAAATCGTATTCCTGAACCAGGCAATGAATCCGTCTGATATTATGACCTTTAAAGCTTATGGCGGCTGCTACGGCATTCGCGGACAAGGCGCTGTTGAAAGTTCAAAATTGGGAGCTGTTGGAGTGGTGATACGATCATTGGCTTTGCCTGACGATCATTTTCCGCACACAGGTTCCATGTATTATGAAGATGGAGTTGCTAAAATTCCTGCCGGAGCGCTTTCCACCATTTCATCCAATGAATTATCAAAAGCACTTGCAAAAGGAAAAGTAAACCTGATCCTGGAAATGGATTGCCGCGATTTCCCCGATGAGCCTTCTTTCAACGTGATGGGAGAATTGAGAGGAAGTGAAAAACCGGATGAGATCATTACTATCGGCGGACATTTGGATTCCTGGGATGCCGGAGAAGGTGCACACGACGATGGTGCCGGAATTATCCATTGTTTGGAAGCTTTACGCATTTTGAAAGCTGCAGGAGTGAAACCAAAACATACCATTCGCGTGGTTTTCTTTATGAACGAAGAAAACGGAAACAAAGGCGGGATCAATTATGCCGAATGGGCGAAAAAAGAAAACAAAAAACACATTGCAGCAGTTGAAAGTGATCGCGGCGGATTTAGTCCGGATGGCTTTGAATGCGATGGGAATGAATCATATATCCAATTAATCAAAAGTTTCGTACCACTGCTAAAACCATACGATCTGCACCATTTTGAAGCCGGTTATGGCGGAGTGGATATCAGTCCGCTGAAAAAATCCTATGAAGGAATTCCACTCTTCGGTTTTGTTCCGGATTCTCAGCGTTATTTTGACTTTCACCATGCAGCAAGCGATGTCTTTGAGAGTGTCAACAAGCGCGAACTCGAATTAGGCTGCGCAAGTATGGCTGCTTTTGTATATTTGTTAGATAAATCCTTGTAATTATGAGCGAACAGAATCCATTCAGCGGAAGACCAAACCCGGAATTTGCACCCGCTTATGCCAAATATTATTTTGAACGCACATTAGGTCAGGAGGATTTACTTGCCGCTTTAGAGAAAGATTTGAACGACACTGCAAACTTCATAGCAACTCTTCCCGAATCAAAAGCAGATTTTCAATATGCTGATGACAAATGGACGCTAAAAGGTGTGATCCTTCACTTTATTGAAACTGAACGCATTTTCCAGTACCGGGCACTTCGTTTTTCACGGAAAGACAAAACTCCATTGGATGGATTTGATGAAGACCAGTATGTACAGCACAATAATTACGACCAGCGCACGCTGGAAGATTTACGACTGGAATTTACAGATGTTCGTAAAGCAAGTATTTCCCTGTTCAAAGGAATGAACACTCCGATGCTGGATTTCGTGGGAACAGCAAACAACACACCGAATACGGCGCGAAACCTGGGCTGGATCACGATCGGACATACGATTCATCATTGCAACATCATCAAAGAACGGTATCTCGTAGACACAGACGAAGCGTTTTAGAATAAAACGTAGGGGCGCGATTAATCGCGCCCCTACGTTTTCAAATATTCAATCTGTTCATTTCTTGGTTAATTAATTTTCATTACAAATTGGTAATATAGGTGGAATACTGCTAAATTTGCACTCTCAACTGTTAATCAGCGATTAGAATGATTAATGGAAAATGAACAAGTATGGCAGATATTTTTGATAAAATTGAACGTAATCGTGGTCCTATCGGACAGTATTCTAAAGGAGTTCACGGTTATTTCACCTTTCCAAAGTTAGAAGGTGAATTAGGCAACAAAATGATTTTCCGCGGAAAAGAGTGTTTGGTTTGGTCTTTGAACAATTACCTTGGATTGGCAAATCACCCGGAAGTTCGTAAAGCTGATGCTGATGCAGCTGCGCAATACGGTTTGGCTTACCCGATGGGAGCTCGTATGATGACCGGTCAGACAAGTGAGCACGAAAAATTGGAAAACGAGTTGGCTGAATTCATGGGGATGGAAGATTGTATCCTTTTGAACTTTGGATACCAGGGAATGGTTTCTGCTATCGACTGTTTAGTTGACCGAAGCGATATTATCGTATATGACTCTGAAGCACATGCCTGTATTTTGGATGGTATGCGTTTACACACAGGTAAGCGTTTCGTATTCCAGCACAATGACATGGAAAGCTTCGATAAGCAAATGAGAAATGCTACCCGTTTGGCTGAAACTACAGGCGGAGGTATTTTGGTTATCACGGAAGGAGTTTTCGGAATGGCTGGTGACCAGGGAAGATTGAAAGATATTATTGAATTCCGTAAATCCGGGAAATACGACTTCCGTTTATTTGTTGACGATGCTCACGGATTCGGAACATTGGGTGAAACAGGACAAGGTGCCGGTGAAGCTCAGGGAGTTCAAAACGAAATCGATGTCTTGTTCGGTACGTTTGCAAAATCTATGTCATCTATCGGTGGATTTATTTGTGCAAAAGAATCAATCGTTGAATTCTTCCGTTACAACATGCGTTCGCAAATGTTTGCAAAAGCATTGCCTATCACCATCACAATTGGTGCTCGTAAGCGTTTGGAGTTGTTGCGTACACGTCCTGAATTGAAAGCTAAATTATGGGAAATCGCTGACGCACTTCAATCCGGATTCAAAAATGCAGGATTTGATATAGGTGATTCAAACTCTCCGGTAACTCCGGTTTTCATGAAAGGAAACCTGGCAGAAGCTACGAATTTGACATTCGATTTGCGTGAAAACTACAATATCTTCTGTTCAATCGTTATTTACCCGGTTGTTCCCAAAGATGTGATCATGTTGCGTATTATACCAACTGCAGCACACACTTTAGAAGATGTAAACTATACCATCGAAACGTTTAAAAAATTGAAAGATAAATTAGACGCCGGTGCTTATAAAGCAGACGAATTAGCAACTGTTGAAGTAGATCGTAAAAAGTAAGAAGAAAAAGCAAAGCTTTTGAAGACGAAAATTGCTTTTATAAAGCATTAGTTTGAGGTAAGCATTGCTTTCGATTCAATACGTCAGCCACAGCTGACAATAACAAGATTGAAGCCCTGATATATTATCGGGGCTTTTTTGTTTCCTTTTCAGCCAGAATACAATCTAAACTCGCGAAGGGCTAAACAATCCAAATCATTCTGCGTTCCTGTTCAAATAAAGCGACTGATAAGTCTGCTTTACTTCAAAGGGAGATATTTTCCTTTTTCAACTAACATTCCCCGTGAATTACGAACAATTCAATAACAAATCTACCCAGACAATTAAAGAATCAGTATATTCACTTTATTAAAACCAGACTATGCTTAAACTGCTTCAAAGTGTGTTCTATCCAAAGTTCACTAATGAAACTAATTCCGAAGATCTAACCAAATTAACGCTTGCTTACCGCATGTCATTATTCCTGGGAATAGCGATAGGAATACTCAGCATTGTACTTTTCATTTATTTCCACATTGCGGTTGCATCCATCACCCTCATTGCTTTTTTCACCATCCTTGTTGCCACGATCTATATTTATAGAACAGGAAAATTCCGCGTCCCAACGATCATCTTCAGCCTGACTGGTGCTGTATCCTGTGCAATTCCACTTTTTTTGCTCGATAATCAGCCTCATTTTTTAAACAGCCTTTGGATGACGATCAATATTCTTTTTGCCTTTATCGTCATTGGAGCAAGGTGGGGAATTGGATTAACTGTTTTTCATGCGATCTGCCAATCAGTCTATTACTATTATTTTTTGGACGAGCAGATGGAAATCATGCGGAACCTGACTCACGAACAACTCATCGCAACGGTCGTTAACTGTATCATTTGTTTCCTGATCATCGGTTACCTGGGTTGGGAAAACATCCGGACCAATGAGGTTGGAAGGAAAAAACTAAACGAAGCACAAGAGGTATTACAGGTTCAATACAACATCATTTCCAAGCAAAACGAAGAGAAAACAGTGATGCTGAAAGAGATTCACCACCGCGTGAAAAATAACCTCCAGATCATTACCAGTTTGCTCAGACTTCAATCCAGGGAGCTCGAAAACCCGGAGGCAATTGCCAAATTCAAAGATGCAACCCACCGGGTGATCGCCATGTCCATGATTCACGAAAAAATGTATCAGAGCGATCATCTTTCCACTTTACACCTGCGCGAATACCTGCATGACCTTTCTTCCGATTTGGTGTCGTCTTACCAATCCGGTTATCCGGTAAGCCTCAAAATAGAATGCGATATCGACTCCATCGGCTTACGATCCATTGTACCAATCGCATTGATTCTGAACGAATTGATCTCAAACTCTTTGAAATACGCTTTCGACGACTACGATAATTGCCTCATCTCCATTTCATTCATGCATCACCAGGGAAAAAAATGCAAATTGATCTACAAAGACAGCGGAACCTGGAAAGCCCCATCCAGACAGGGTTCTTTCGGATTAGACCTCATCGAATCTCTAACAGACCAGCTGGAAGGAACCATGGAATTGAAAACGTATCCGGAAACTATTTTCGACATTACGTTTAGTCCACAGGAAGACCAGTGATAATTATTTAATTCTCAAAATCTCCTGTACTGCTGAAGAAACGTACTCCACTCCTATTGCAATCACTATAAATCCGATTATTCGGGAAATTGCATTGATGCCTGAAGCTCCGAGGGCTTTTACAATGAAGTGCGAGGTCCGTAAAATCAGGTAAATCACCAGGCAGACAGCAATTATAGCACAAACCGAAAACAAATGCTGCTCTTGTTTGTCGAATGATTGATTGTAAGTAATCAATAGGGAAATAGAACCCGGACCGGCCAGCATAGGAATTGCCAAAGGAGTTAGCGATACCTCCGAACGTGTTTCCATATCGGCCTGAACACTGGCTTTCTTCATACCTTTGTGCTTGGTGAAAGAGCCTGTAAGCAACGCAAAACCGGAAGTTGCTATAATCAATCCGCCGGCAACACGCAGCGAATTAATGCTTATTCCAAAGAAATTCAAGACGTATTTCCCTGCAAAAAAAGAGATTAGAAGAATAATACACACATTCACTGAGGTCCAGAAAGAGGTCTTGTCCCGATGATGTTTTGTATCATCTTTGGTCAACCCAACAAAAACGGGAACCGTTCCCAAAGGATTCAAAACTGAGAATAAAGCGGCAAAAACACTGATGAAAATTTCCATTTTTTTGCGCAAAATTCCCCATATTCCGGTGCATGGACGTTAGGTGAATGTTAATTGTTAATTATGAATGTAATTCAAATGACTATTTTCGTAAAAACACATTAAAATGGAGAAAGATCAGCTAAAAGCACTTGCTTCGCAGTTAAGTCATCCTTCCGGTGATCATGGCAATGAAATTGCACAAATGATGCATGCAACCAATATCGGGATGACAAAAAATGCCATCGCCAACCTGAATCTCACTTCCAATGATTCTGTTTTGGAATTAGGCCATGGGAATGCCGGTCACTTGGAATTTCTCTTTTCTCAATGCCAAAACATTCACTATACCGGCCTGGAAATCTCAACACTGATGAACCAGGAGGCTCAGCTTGCTAATAAATCCTTTGTTGATTCCGGAAAAGCGTCTTTTGTTTTATATGACGGAACACTATTTCCTTTTGCTGCTGATTCCTTCAATAAATGTTTCACCGTGAATACTTTGTATTTCTGGCAAAATCCGCTGGAGCTGCTTGCAGAACTGTCGCGGGTTTTGAAGCCAAAAGCTCTTTTCTCCCTAACTTTTGCTCACCGGAATTTCATGGAAACACTGCCTTTCACACCTTTCGGATTTACCTTATACAATCCGGATGAAGTAATGAAGTTAGTAGCACAAAGTTCCTTTGTGCTGGATCAGGAAGATTCACAGCTGGAAACTGTTCTAACCAAAGAAGGCCAGCCGGTAGAACGTCAATTTTCTACTTTGGTATTGAAGAATAACAAATAATTTGAACTTTTAAACTCTTTGAACTTTTCATTATGAAAGAACATACCTACAAATCAACGATCCTTTGGACCGGCAATAAAGGAACCGGAACTTCCGATTATGCTTCATACGGAAGAGAATTTACGCTTCAAATCGATGATAAACCCGACTTGCTTTGTTCTGCAGACGTCCCTTTTCGCGGTGATAAAACCAAACACAATCCGGAAGACTTCTTTTTGGCATCGCTTTCAAGCTGTCACATGCTTTGGTTTTTCCATTTATGTGCCGATGCAGGAATTCAGGTGATTGAATATACAGACAAACCGATTGGAAAGATGATCCAGGACCCGGCTGGCGGTCGTTTTACATCCGTGATTCTTCGACCCGAAGTGGTAATCACAGATTCTTCCAGGATCGAACTTGCCAACAGCCTGCACCACGAAGCCAATAAACAATGTTTCATAGCGAATTCGTGTAATTTCCCGATTGATCACGAACCAACTTGTACTGCAAAAGATTCCTGATATTCAATGACCAACCTTTTATCGGACGTAAAAACGCAATATTACGTCAACCTGTAAAAATTCGGAAAAAGCAGATGCAAAAAAAAAGAAACAAATCCATTCGAAAAGTGCGCTATGTGCTTTACAAAGAAACACTTGTTGATTTCAAAGAGCATATCTGGACCTTCATCGGTTCCTTTTTCGGGATCGGATTAATTGCCTTTACGCAGTCCTTGTCTCTCGACAAACTATCGAACATTTTCCTGATCGGATCTTTTGGGGCCAGCAGTGTATTGATCTATGGAGCCATTCAAAGTCCGCTTGCACAGCCGCGAAACCTGGTTGGTGGTCATGTCATCTCAGCCTTCATAGGAGTGTGTGTATTCAAACTGGTTCCAGATCCTGTCTGGATTTCAGCTCCGCTTGCCGTAAGTCTTTCAATCGTTGCCATGCAAATGACCAAAACACTCCATCCGCCCGGAGGAGCAACCGCATTGATTGCCGTGATCGGAATTCCAAAAATCAAAGCACTTGGATTTATGTACGTCTTATCTCCTGTTCTATCCGGAGTAATGATCTTGCTTTTAGTGGCAGTCATCACCAATAATTTGACAAAAAACCGGTCTTATCCGACCAACAGCAGGTTAACAAAATTCATCAAACCCCGGAAAATACGATTAAGAGATGTCACAAAAAACAGAAAGAGTTTGTAAGAAAGGACACCATTACTCTAAGAGTTCGGATTGTCCGACCTGTCCTATTTGCGAGGAAGAAAAAAAATCTGAGGCAGGAATCTTTGCCCTTCTTTCAGCCCCGGCGCAGAGAGCAATGGAGAATAACAACATCTATTCTTTGGAGCAACTTGTCTCTTACAGCGAAAAAGAAATTCTGAAATTTCACGGATTGGGAAAAGCCTCGCTTCCAACGCTGAGAAAACTCTTAAGCGACCAGGGACTTTCTTTCAAGGCATAATTGAATTATATTTATCATTAAAAGACTAATAGACAAAAGAGTCAAGACATAAGACTTGAATCTGTCTTTGGTCTTATGTATAACGTATTTAGTCTTTTAGATATGAAAACTTTTGCCAACGTCGATGAATACATCAATGATTTTGAGGGGGAAACGCAAAAACGCTTAACTCAAACCCGTAAACTTGTTCAGGAAGCTGCTCCGGAAGCTGTGGAATCCATTTCTTACGGAATGCCTGCGTATAAAGTTCATGGAAAACCGTTGGTTTATTTCGGCGGATACAAGTCTCACATTGGTTTTTACGCCACACCAACAGGACACAAAGCGTTCGAAAAAGAACTTTCTAAGTACAAACAAGGGAAAGGATCGGTGCAATTCCCGTTGGATGAGCCGCTTCCTTCCAAACTCATTACTGAAATCGTTCTGTTCCGCCTGGCTGAGAACCAATCCAAGTACGGAAAAAAGTAAGAAGAAAAAGCAAAGCTATTGAAGACTTCGGGCAGCAGTCACAAACTGCTTGGCACGAAGGAAAAGACAAGTCCTATTTAGATGGAATCATTAACTTCGGAAAAAACTTTTTCATGAAATATCTGCTTATTCTTGCTTTGATCATTTCTGCGTTTTATTCACACAGTCAATTCACACATGCTGATTCACTGCGGGGAAATTATGGAAAAACACGCGACTGGTGGAATTTGAAACATTATGATCTGAGTGTAACGTTTGATATCGATAAGCAGGAAATTCACGGAAAGAATGTGATTACTTTTTCTGCCGATGCTGTTAAAGGAGTCTACATGGATCGCACCATTCAAATAGATTTACAGCAGCCAATGGTCATCGACAGTGTTTTCAACGGAATGCTCAAAATTCCTGTAAAAGACATTCAACGGGACGGAGACGCATACCTGATCAACTATCAGGACGCTCAATATGATGACGAAGAAGCTACAAAACAGCAAATGACCGTTTACTTTCACGGAAAACCAAGAGTGGCAAAACGCGCACCCTGGGACGGTGGAATTATCTGGACCAAAGATCCGAACGGTTCACCCTGGGTAACAATTGCCTGTCAGGGACAAGGAGCAAGCGTTTGGTTCCCGTGCAAAGATTCACAAGTCGACGAACCGGATAAAGGAGTTTCGATGCATTACACTTGTCCGGGTTCATTGGTTTGTGTGAGCAACGGTATTTTCATTGGGAAAGAAATTAATAATCACGGGCAAGCCACTTATTCCTGGAAAGTCACCAATCCGATCAACAACTATTGTATGATCCCTTACATCGGTGATTACGTAAATATGCACGAACATTTTACCGGTGAAAAAGGAAGTCTTGAAATTGATTACTGGGTTATTAGAGGAAACGAAGAGAAAGCGAAAAAACAATTCCAGGATGCTCCCAGAACATTGAAAGCATTGGAATATTGGTTTGGTCCCTACCCTTTTTACGAAGACGGATATAAATTAGTGGAAGCTCCTCACCTCGGAATGGAACATCAAAGTGCTGTGGCATACGGAAACAAATACAAAAACGGGTATCTCGGTTCCGACCTTAGTAATACGGGTGTCGGATTGAAATGGGATTTCATCATTGTCCATGAAAGTGGTCATGAATGGTACGGAAATAACATGACCACTAAAGACATTGCCGACATGTGGGTTCACGAAGGATTTACCTGCTACAGTGAAACTTTATTTACGGAATATTGGTTCGGGAAAGAAGATGCAGACAAATACATCCAGGGACTTCGCAAAAACATCATGAATGACAAAGCGATCATTGGACCTTATGGAGTAAATACGGAAGGAAGCGGCGATATGTATTATAAAGGAGCAAACATGCTTCACACCATTCGAACAATTTACAACAACGATTCTTTATTCCGCATGATGCTTCGGAAGATGAATAAAACATTCTATCATCAAACGGTGACTTCTCAGCAAATTGAGCAGTTTATGTCGAACCAGCTGAATATGGACCTTTCAAAAGTCTTTGATCAATACCTGAGAACGAAAAATTCGCCGACTTTGCAGCTGAAACACAAGAGAAACAAAGTCAAATTCCGCTGGATAAACTGTGTCAAAGGTTTCAATATGCCTATCATGAATGGAGATCAGAAACTGACCTGTACTTCCAAATGGAGTTCTTATTCAATCGGGCATGATTATTCCTTTGAATTGAATAAGAATTTGTATGTAATAAAGAAGCAAGATTAGAATTAAATAAATTATACCACTATGAAAACGTCTTTAGAGAAACCCAATGAAATATTGGAACTAGAACTAATTTGCGATATTGTATTCAATGAAGAAAAGGAAAGTTCATTCTTAGCTGATCGTATAAATCGTAGTTTAAGAAATTTCTTTGTCCGCAATCGGAATGGCGAAATCATCGCTTTAGGTATAAATGAATTATCTCTTAAATCAGAAGATTTAAAGCATATTAAAGGACTAAATAATTTGATTTTTTTAAGCCTTACGACCAATTCAATAACTGATATTTCTGATATATTTCCGAAACCGAAACTAAAATATTTATATTTAGGATCTAATAAGATAACAAATATAACTCCAATAGCACAATCCTTACTATTAGAAGAATTAGCTATTTGGTTTAATCCAATAGAAGATCTAACTTCATTAAGTGCACTAACAAATCTTCGTGAATTATACTGCCAAAGAGCAGCGATAAAAAGCTTAGATTTTATTCGCTCATTAAATCATCTTGAAATTATTAATATTTCCTATAATGAAATCTCAGATATATCCATACTAGCTGAAATGACTGATTTGAAGGAAGTTGACTTGACAAATAATAACATTAAAATTATTCCGAAACAAGTTGCAGAATCTTTCGGCTGGTTGAGCCAAAGAAGAGTTAATGCAAATAAATCTCTTCGTTTAAGCAGAAATCCTTTAGAATATCCTCCTAATTCAGTTTTACAGTTAGGTCAAGAATCTATTAAAAATTACTATGAGGCTTCAGAATCATTTGGTTATGAACCATTGTCTGAAGGTCGAATCATTGTAGTTGGAGATGGAAGCGCCGGAAAATCAAGTTTAATTGAAAGGGTTTTGCATAACTCATTTGCCCAAGGAAAAACTCAAACTAATGGGATTTTCATTGAACAATGGGAGTTGACACATTTAGATAGTAGAAATTTAACATTTCATATTTGGGATTTTGGAGGTCAAGAAATTCAGCATGCTGTTCACAAATTTTTCTTCACTGAAGGATGCTTATATGTTTTAGTCCTAGATAATCGTAAAGAAGAAGAACCTGAATATTGGCTTCAACAAATCGAAAGCCTTGGTGGAAATGCTCCTGTATTATTAGTTTTCAATAAACAAGATGAAAATATAACAGAAATAGCTGATAGAAAGTTTCTAAAGGAAAAATATCCAAATATTATAGGTTTTTATAATACAAGTTGCAAAACTGGATTTGGAGTTGATGAATTTAAAGATGATTTAGCAAAAAACGTTATCAAATTACAAACAGTCGATGAGCAATTTCCTAACAATTGGTTCAACATAAAAAAAGCAATTAAAGAATGTACTTCAGGTGAACAGCATTACTTGGATTACAAGAGTTACAGTGAAATCTGCAAATCCAATAATGTTAATAGTGAGGAAATTCAGAAACTTTTGCTCAAATACTTTACAACAATTGGTGCGATAACTTGGTTTGGTGATACCTATCTAAATTTCCTTCATGTTCTTAGTCCTAAATGGATTACTCAAGGTGTTTATAAAATAATTACTTCAAAAAAGACTGCGGAACTTTTAGGGGTTATTAACATCAATCATTTTAAAGAGTTATTATATCCTTCAAGTGAAAATGACTATATCTATGAAGAAGCACATTATGGTTATATTCTAAGTATGATGAAAAAATTCGACCTCTGCTACTCACCTGATGATAAAAGTATTTTAATACCATCAGCATTCGGAAAAGTTCCAAAGGTAGAATATAGCGAATTTAGAGGCGAGGAAGTCCGCACCTATATCTTACAATTCAAGGATTACATGCCACTGGCATTGATTCATAGATTTACAGCAAAAAAACTACCAAATGCGCATAATAACAATTATTGGTATTCAGGAATTGTCATAAATGATAACAAAAGTGAGTCTCTAGCTATGATTCATGCTGATAAAGAGGCAAAACGAATTTATGTGAGGATTAAAGGCAAAGAAAAACTTGGCCTCTGGGAGCATATTCGCAGGGAACTTCATGACATTACATCTAATTACGCATCAATTTCTTACAATGAATTAATTTCATTAGACAACAAATCTGAAAACACAGTTTCTTATGAAGATCTAATTAGTCATATTTCGGCAAACAAATCAATTTACTTTCATCCAAAATTACAACGAGATTTTAACGTGGGATACTTGATTGGGATGTTTGAAAGTAAGGAACAGACAATAGAGAAATTTAAAAATGAAGTCTTTGATATAGAGTACAATGATTTCCAAACAGAAAAAATTCCACCATTAATTATTAATATATTAAATAATAACAGTCCAACAGTAAACGCTCAAATAAATACTGAAATAAACATAGATATTGACATTAACGTTGTCAATAATATAAGTAGTACTATTAAAGGAGAAGCCGATTATCTGCTTGAAGCTCTAGAAGAGAACAATGAGCTACTGAAAGACGCTTTAAACAAGGTTATTCAGTTTGCAAACGACTCAAAATCAGCAAGAAATAGTGGCGATGTAATTGAAAAAGGTTGGAGTAGAAAGTTAAAATCAGTCATAAAATTATTGAGTAATGCGGGAGAACAATTCAAAAATATAGAAGATGGAAGTCTAGCATTAAAATCAATGATGAATGGGTTGTATAATTTAGTATCTCAGTTTAACTTGAATGAGGTAAAGGCTATGTTAGAAGTTATTATTTAAGAACACTAAAAAAGCTCCTTTTTTGTTAATTAATTTTGGAAAGTATCTTCAAAACACCTCGCTGATTTTGGTACTTTTGTAAAAAATCCAAAGATGTTGACGATTGATCCGAAAGAACTTCCAGTACCAAAACTTCATGGTTATTTACTTGGGGCTATTGGTCCAAGGCCTATCGCTTTTGCGTCAACCATCAATGAAGACGGGGTAAACAATTTATCTCCGTTTAGTTTTTTCAATGTGTTTTCGGCTGCGCCGCCGATTCTGATTTTTTCTCCGGCAAGAAACGGAAGAACGAATACGACCAAAGACACTTACAACAATGTCAAAAATATTCCCGAAGTGGTTATTAACATTGTGAACATGGATATTCTGCACCAGATGAGTTTGAGCAGTTCTCCATACGGACCTGAAGTGGATGAATTTGTGAAAGCAGGCCTTACTCCGGTTAAATCGGATACAATTAAGCCCATGCGGGTTCTGGAAGCTCCTGTTCAATTCGAATGCAAGGTACTTGAGGTGAAAGAACTGGGCGACCAGGGAGGTGCCGGGAATTTGGTAATCTGCGAAGTAACTAAAATTCACATCCACGAAGAAGTTCTTGCAGAAGACGGTACCATTGATCAGAAAAAGATCAACCTGGTAGCAAGAATGGGGGGAAATTGGTACTGTCATGCCAATGAAGCATCCATGTTTGAAGTCACGAAACCAATTACAACTATCGGGATCGGTTTTGACCAGCTCCCGGATGATATCCGCACAAGTTCAGTGCTTTCCGGAAATGATCTTGCACAACTTGCAGGTATTACCGAAACGCCAAATGAAACGGATGTGAACGAATATAAGTTATTAGAATTAAGCGATTTATTCTTAACTTTAGAAGATGAGCCGGCAAAGCTGGAACTCGCTTTACACACGCGTGCAAAGGAATTAATTAACAACAATGATATTGAAGGAGCATGGATGACCCTGCTTTCTTTTAACGATTAAAATAAGTAATACCCGTAGAAATATGTTTAAAATATCCGGAATCTTAAAGGTGAAGAATGATACAGTTCAAGTATCAGAAAAATTCTCAAAGAGAGAATTTGTTTTAACTGATAACGCAAGTATGTATCCTCAGGATATCTTGTTCCAATTAACACAAGATAAGTGCAGCTTGATTGATGGATTCAATATGCAGGACCAAATTGAAGTATCATTCAACTTAAGAGGTCGCGAATGGACAAGCCCACAGGGAGAAGTAAAATACTTCAATACCCTGGAAGCATGGAGAATTGAAAAAGTTGGAGCAGCTTCTTCCATGGGAGGTGGAATTCCGGCAGGTGGACCAACAGCTATGAGCTTAGATCCAATTGCAACTCCAAATGCTTCAACAGCACCAAGCGACGACGACGATTTACCGTTCTAAGTAATTATTATAACCAGTAGGGGCGCGATTAATCGCGCCCCTACTGGTTTCTACCTTCAATCCATGAATCAGCAAGTTTTACGTAAGTTGAAATTAACTATTATCTTGATCCGAATCATTTTCGGTGGACTGCTATTTGGTATACTCAGTTTTCTTTCTGTAACGACCCTTCTTCTCGTTACTCCCGGGGAAACTCAGGTACCTACTGATCAAATGGAAATTTTCCAATTGACGTCCTCTATTTTCATGGTAGTAACGGTAAGTGTCAGTATTTTTCTTCGAAAATCTATGCTTGCAAAAGTTCACAATGAAACAAATCCATTGAAACTTCTCCAATCTTATACATCCTCACGAATTGTTCAATTGGCTTTGCTCGATGGTTCCATTCTTTTTGCCATTGTTTGTTATCTGTTAACATCCAATCTTTTTTTCGTCCTGCTGTGCGGAATTGGTATTCTTTACTTCGCGTCACTTTTCCCTATCCGCAATAAAGTCATTCAACAATTGAAACTAGATCCTTCGATCGGATAATAGTTACATTTCTTCCACCAATGTGTAGAACCTCTCCCCGATTTGTGGAACAATTCCACACTTTTTTTGGGTTTGATAAATAGGTCATGCAAAACCTGATCAAGGTATACATATTCTAAATCCCTTTCATACCAACGGTTTCAGCATTCAAATACATAGTTCTGAATGTTGAATTCAATTTGTGGTATCATATTTCCTAGTGTATCTGCAGAAATCATTAAAAATAAATACCATGAAAAAGTTATTCATCGCAGCACTTGCACTTACAACAACCGTATTCGCAAACGCTCAGGCTCCGGCTCAGACAGAAAACAATAAAGCTCAGGCAGAACAAAACGTAGCAGCAACAGATGCAAATGCAACTAAAGCTGATCGTGTAAAAATCAAATTGGAAGAATTGCCTGAACCAGTAAGAAATGTATTGAAAGACAGTGCTTACATGGAATGGACAGCAAAAACTGCTTACATTGTAGATTCAAAAAAAGATTCACCTTATTACGAAGTAGAGTTGGCTAACAAAACCGGAGAATTAAAAACAGTGAAATTCAGAGGAGACGGTACAGTGATCAACTAAGCTGTTTTTCCTTAAATAATCATAAGAAAGGTCTTGCTTCTGCTTGACCTTTCTTATTTTTATTAGGAATCACAATACTTAGGCTTTGAGCAAGAAAATCCTGTTAATTGAAGACGATCCGACTTTCGCAAAAATTGTAACGACTTTCCTCGACAAGAAAGGTTATCAGGTAAATTCTGCTCCAAATCTCCAATCCGGAGAGAAACTGTTAAGCAGCGAGAAATTCGATCTTTTACTGTTGGATTATAGATTACCTGATGGAATCGGTTTGGACCTGATTTCCAAAATGGGAACCCATTTCCCGGTGCTTCCTATAGTCATTATAACGGGTTTTGATGATGTCAGAACAGCCGTAAAATCAATACAATCAGGGGCTTTCGAGTACATTATCAAACCTATCAATCCGGATGAATTGTTATTAGTGGTTGAGTCAGCTCTCCACAAAGAAACTTCTTCTAAAAAACAGCCCACCGCGGTGGAAAAAACTGTTTCACCAACACCTTCGTTCATTAAAGGTGAAAGTTCTGTCTCTAAAAAACTATACGAATACGTTGACCTCGTTGCTCCAACTGAGATGTCTGTTATGATCATCGGGGAAAGTGGGACCGGGAAAGAACACATTGCGCGATCCATTCATAACCAAAGTAAACGCGCTGACGGACCTTTTATCGCTGTTGACTGCGGGGTTCTTTCAAAAGAACTGGCTGCCAGCGAATTATTCGGGCATGCGAAAGGTTCTTTCACAGGAGCCATGCAGGACAAGGTTGGTGTATTGGAAAAAGCAAATGGCGGTACTTTATTTTTAGATGAAATTGGGAATTTAAGCTACGATGTGCAGGTGAAATTGCTTAGAACACTCCAGGAAAGAACTATTGAACCGGTTGGAAGCGGAAAAAGCATTCCGATCAACATTCGCTTAATCAGTGCAACGAATGAAAACCTGCTGCAGGAAATCGGTGCGGGTAATTTTCGGGAAGATATTTATCACCGAATCAACGAATTTAAAATTCAAATGCCTGCCCTGCGTGATCGCGATGTGGATTTAGAACTCTTCATTCAGTATTTTGTCAATCTCTCAAACAATGAATTGGACCGCTCGGTAAAACGTCTTTCTCCGGAAGTTCTCCAAGTGTTCAAAAAATATGACTGGCCGGGAAATTTACGCGAATTACGCAATGTAATCAAACGTTCGGTGCTGCTTTCAGGGAACAATGAAATTGGGATCGAATTACTGCCGGAAGAAATGACCTTTCGTGCTGAAACCAATAATCCGAATGATTTGAAACTGGTGCAGGAAACAAACGAGCGCGAGTTGATCCTTCATGCGCTTGTACAAACACGATATAACAAAACGAAAGCCGCCCAGTTACTGAATATTGATCGGAAAACGCTTTACAGCAAGATGGAAAAATACCAGTTGGATTAACACTTCACCGCGACTAAAACCTAGAAAAATTTACCGCGAAGAGTGAAAGAGCGCAAAGAAATCAAATCGTACTAATAGCCTTTTCTAATTCCGGAATGATCTCTTTCACTTCGTAAATAACAATTCCCCGGGCGGTATTCTTCAGGCTTACTTCCAGTTTCCGCAATCGCGAAGCCAGTTTTTTCGAGCCCATTTGCCCGAACCTTCCGGCAAGGCGATGAACCAATAACAAAATCTCGCGGGTATTTTCTTCTTTGAGAGCGGTTTTCATGGAAACTAAATCTGCCCGGGAATCAGAAACAAACTGCGCTTTGATTTCCCGGAAATCGGATTCATCGGTGATCATGGTTCGTAAGGCTGAAAAGTCGAACTCACTTTCTTTTTTACTTCCTTCCTGAAGCGGACCATAGAACTCCTTACTTTTAAACGGTTTTAAGACAATTCCATCAAAACCAGCTGATAGGAATAGTTCTTTCTCTTCCGGAAGGACCTGGGCCGTAAGCGCAATGATCTTCACTGAGGTATGTCCGCGTTTTCTCAACGCAGCACACAATTCAATCCCGCTCATTCCAGGCATTCGCACATCGGCATAAACCAACCTCACTTCCTCGTCCCAATCCGCGGCAAGCAATTCCTGAGGACTACCAAAACATCTGAATCGCACATTTTTCTGCTTTAATAATTGTCCGCATAATTTCAAAATAGCAGGATCATCATCTACTACCCAAACGGTTCCATCTACTTCAATGATTTCGGGTTCATTGCGAACAATTTTCGTTTCCGGGAGCTGTGCTTTTTCGAACGTGAAACGCAGATCGAACTCTGTTCCTTTTCTCAAAGTACTTTTCACACTCATTTCGCCTTTCAGGGCACCAACCAGTTCTTTTACAATACTTAATCCCAAACCTGTTCCGGATTGAATCGGAGCATTTCTAGCTTGTTCAAATTGCTGAAAAACAACTCTCAGGTCAGCCGGACTCATCCCGATCCCGGTATCAAGGATCCTGAAAGAAACGCTTATTTTGTCCAAATCATCTTCCAGCTGGACCATTAGAGAAACCGAACCTTTTTCAGTAAACTTCACGGCATTGCTCAAAACATTGATCAAGATCTGTTTTAAGCGGAAGGAATCTGAAATAACAAACATCTGTTCTATTTCCGATTCATTGATGTCAAAATTCCAATGAAGTCCTTTCTGGTGACATTGAAAAGCAGCCAGATCTGCCACTTCACCAATGATCTCATTCAATAAAAAAGGTTTGTTTTCTATTTTAAAACTGGAAGAAATGATGCGGGAATAATCCAGGATCTCATTGACGACCTGCAATAAATGTTCAGAAGCCTTCGAAACAATTTCAATTTTTGATTTATCCGCTTCGGGTTCATTCATCATCAATTCAGAATACCCAACTATCGTTTGCAAAGGAGAACGGATCTCGTGGCTCATGTTTGAAAGAAAACGCTGTTTTGCCTGACTGTGAAACTCGGCTTCTTCCCGTGAAGCTTCCAATTGCTTGCGGTAGCGATTGAACTTTGAGACATCCCCGATAATAAAACCGATCAACGCAAAAGCCACCAAAACGAAAACTACAGTTAATATTCTGGTAAAGGAAATAGTTTCCCGCGCAATTTGGATCGATGTTGCCGAACTCATTTGTGTGCTGAGACGTTCTTCGTCTTTTACTTCTCCGATCACTTCCAGCAGTCGATTGAATAAGATCTCATTGCTTTTAATGAGAATCATTTCTTGTTTCTGCAGGAATTCTCGTCCTGAATTCCGTTCCGATTCCACCTGATCTAAGGAAATGCGGATGTTTTCGATAATACTGTCTTTTTTCTGTGAAACACTCAGCGTATCAATGTGAACATTCGTGTTTTCTTCTACCACCACATACGATTTTGTTTCCACAACAGGTTCCTTCTTCCGCCGGAATCTTCGTTTCTTTTCCGGAACTGCTTCCTTGACTACCGGATCAAAATAAGTATAGGTTTTCGTTTGTTTTTCGACTGTAACCACATTTGTATCTACTTTCAGATTCTCACGATCAACCTGCTCTGCCAGTTCTTCAAATTGTTTGTCCACCAATCCGTTATGAATGTAATTGTAGCGGATTTTGAGGTATTTCTCAAACAATTTGTTCCGTTTGGTAAAAATAGAATCTACCTCAACCAAACGCTGGACCTGGGTGGAATTATCCGCAAAAGAATCCTTTAACTCGTTGATCCTGCTGGAAATCCCGTTAACTCTTTGATCGAATTCATCGGAAGGATTGTATTTATTCTGCAGCGCTTCCGCCCGATAGAAATCATTCAGCCGGCTCATTTCCATTTGAAGTTCATTCAGAGATTCCAGGCGATTATTTGGTCTTGCCAGATCCTCTACAACGGTATTGATCCGGTCAAATGCACTTCGATTAACGATCCAGGTAAACAGGGAGACGCACAAAACCAATCCGAAAGCTAAAATGAGCTTTCCACGGGTTGTTTGAGTAAATCGTTTCGACTGTTCCAAGATAATATTTGTTCAAAGGTTCAAAAAAGTTCAAAAGGTTCAACTTTGATCTGTTTGAACTCCTGAATATTTGAATAGGTCTAAATTAGCGAGAAATAAACCCGGCAAATATTAAAAAGACCTAAATTATCGTCCTTTCCATTCAGGTTGAGAAACCATCAGGTATGCTACTAATGCGAACAAATAGATCGGATACAAAAGTTCAAATAAGGCCAGACCCAACAAATCGAAGGGTTTCGGCTTCTTTTTATCCATTTTCACGAGCATAAAATCCATTCCGAATTTAAAAGCAATGAGTAAAAACGTCAACCAGTAAACTCCGGCAAAAAAGGTAATGACCTGGAGCAGGAAATAATACAAATGCAATCCTACAGCCCAAATTCCAAGGAAATTATTCAGTGAATCTGCCACGTGACCTGTCTTTCCCAGCCAGCGAACTCGCTGTTCCATGACCTTTGAAAGGGTTTCGGGAGTTTCTGTTTCTACTTTCAGAGCTTCATTTTCTACTATTTCAATGCGCTTCCCGGATTCCCGAAATGCCCTGAGCGTATAAATATCGTCGCCGCTTAATATGTGGTCGTGATCTTCAATATCGTCAACCTGGTCAAAACTGGAAACATGGATCAGCAGGTTTGCCCCGCTGCAATTGACCGGTCTTGACCAACCTGCAATACCTTTATTCAATAGTGCGGTAAAAAGGTATTCCACGGTAAAAAAAGACTGCCACCACTTCTTACCTGTCATTTCAACCGGAAGAATAATCAATTCGGCCTCCGGAAGCAAGAGCATTGATTTCATGTAATCCTTTCCGAAAGAAACATCAGCATCCATGGTTAGACAATATTCTGTTCGAACATGATCCATTCCAAAACGAATAGCGCGCTTCTTCCCTCTTTGCTCTTCCGGCAAATGCAATAAGCGGATTGGAAAAGCATCCATTTCTTTAAATAAATCAATGTAAGAATCCGAAGAATGGTCATTCACAAAAATCCATTGTGCGGGCTGATAACGTTGAGCGTAAATACATTCTAAAAACTCCTGCAGGTTATGTGCTTCGTTTCTGAAAGGAATCACGACCGATATTTCGTCGATTGCCATCATCTTTTTCGAAGACCGGCTCATACGTAAGCGATTTACACCGAAGAGCAGTGTCAATATCGAAAGAATGTAAAGAAGTACCCAGGAACCAACCAACCACATAACTTATTTTTTTCTTATAAAACAGAGCGATCCGTCGCGGCGGATCTGCTATCGTTTTTTCGGCAGCCAAATAAAACTACTCATAAATGCGGGCAAAGCGATATTTATGAGGTAAATAATAATACTTGAAACAATTACATCCGGGGCTGAAACAATTGTTCCTGCAAAAATAAATAATGCAGCCGTTTCCCGGATCAGGACTTTCCCCGACCAAAGTGAAGGCACAAAAGAGGTAAACAGGTAAATGAGCCAAATCTGAGTAAGCAGAAACCAAAGGTCTTCGTAACCAAAAGCCACAAACAATAAGGCATACTGCAAACTAAATACTGCAAAACGTATGCTCGAAAAGGCCAGGAAAGGCCATTTCAGATTTTGATATCTTCCACGGATGCTTTGCAATCTTCGCACAAATAAAAACCGGCTTCTTCTTTTGGGAAGTAAATAATCTCCGAAAAAATAAAATGCCAAAATGACTATCGCACCGAAACCGGTTGGAAGGTACAACGAATTTGAATTCCCATATTTTAAAAGCACCGCAAACAAACCAAAAAGCAAAGTCGGGATGAGTTGACTTAAATTGGCAAGAGCTGTTGAAAAGACGATGTAAATGGTTTGTCGCTTCTGAAAATAAATCAGTCTTCCAAGAAAATTTCCCCATCCGTTGGGCGACATAAAACCGGACGCTACTCCTGCCCAAAAAGCATTCTTTACCAACCTGGATTCTACATTCAAAGGTTTTGTAATGACCTTCCACTTCAGGAATTCCATCCATAAATTAGGGACAAGTAATAGAAAAGCCAGAACCAGTGCCCACCAATGTTTGATTTCCAATCCTTTAGCATGCTGCCAATCCACCTTTTTCAACTGATAATACAAGGTCCACATTACCGCTGCAAACAGCAATAATTTGAATAAAGTCATTAAACCAGCCCGTTTTTTAGTAGCTTTAACTTTCTCTTTCATTTGCATGGCCGAAGATAAAATAATTTTAGGGATTGACCCCGGAACAACTGTATTGGGATATGGATTAATCCATATTAAAGGCACGAAAATTGAAATGCTCAACTTCGGAATTATCCAGCTGCATAAATTAGACAACCAGCCCGATAAACTGAAACGCATTTTTGATCGCCTTGATGGGCTTATGGAAGAATACAAACCGGACGAAATGGCTATTGAGGCTCCTTTCTTTGGAAAGAATGTCCAATCCATGTTAAAATTGGGAAGAGCACAGGGCGTTGCTATAGCCGCTTCTTTGAGAAGAAACATTCCCTACGAAGAATATACTCCCAAACGCATTAAACAAGCCATTACCGGAAACGGAAATGCTTCCAAGGAACAAGTTGCAGCAATGCTCCAAACCTTGCTTCGTTTTGAAGAAATTCCAAAATACCTGGACGCAACGGATGGTTTGGCAGCAGCTGTTTGTCATCATTTTTCCAAAGGAATTGGTGAAAACAATAAAAGTAAAGGAAACAGCTGGACCAGTTTTCTAAGTAAAAATCCGGAACGAAAAATAAGATGAAAAATCTCCTTGTCCTTACTATTTCTCTTCTTTCATTTTCGGCATCTCTTCAGGCGCAAGAGGTTTTTGAGTGGTTTGAAGGCTATTGTCTTTCCAAATCACAGATCGATTCTTCAAAGGCAAATTATCTGCAGGTCCAAAATGTACATTTCACCATTATCCAGGCATCCGAATTAAGTCAGCCTTTCCTGGCGTATCAGCCAAAAGACACAGCTTATATGAATGTCAAAAGCATTCGATTTGAATGTAGTAATTTCATCTCGGAATTGGAGAAAATGGAATATCCGAAAGGTGAATACTGGACGAATCTTAAGAAATTGAGACTGAACAATATCAAGGAACAATGTCTTTTGCACGAGAAAGCAGTCATTGCATTGACTCAGCCTAAAGCTCTGAGAGGAACACCGTATTGCAAGGAATGTTCTCAATATACCGAAGCTTTGGAAAAAGGTGGCAAAACATTATTGAATGCATGGAAGACATTGCATGATAAAGAAATTGAAGGAGCACTTGATCCGGATCCGATCAATGCCGCATTTGAACAGCATTGGAATAGCCCGAATCCCGAATTCTGGGCACGCATTGAAGTCTTAAGGTATGGTTGGTGGAATTGCGTTCTGCAGAATCAAAAAGTGTGGCTCAATGAAAGCCAGTACAGGCAGGAATTCAGAAAATTAATGACCTCTGTTCAACTGGAATGTCATTAAGACTTCTTTTGCAGTTCTATAGATTCTTTCTGAAGATTTTCCATCACTTTATCCAGCATCTGCTTATACTCTTCGTAAGTACAGGAATAATACTTAAATGAATCTTCGTATTGTTTTTGAGTAATGTGTTTACTCTTCAAATAATACTTTCCGGAAGCCGTCATTACTTTGTAATAGCGATTTACCGTAGAATAGGTTGTTTGAACATGACCTTCCAGGATAAGCATCTCGGTCATCACTTCTATCATTTGATCCTTAGGAATTAGATTCGCAGGCTTTTCCATGCCCCGAAGTTCACTTGTGCATGACTGCAGCACTACCAGGATCGCTATGACAAAGAATTGTTTCATCTGTTAAATGTCAGCCGTTCTCCAGCCTGAACACCTGTCAGCTGACCATTGTTATAAACTAAAGCCCCATTCACAAAAGTCTTTTCAATCGTTGAAGAGAAATTCGTGCCTTCAAACGGAGACCAGCCGCACTGATAAAGCAGTGACTCTTTCGTTACAGTAGACTTCTTATTCAAATTAACCAAAACCAGGTCGGCAAAATAACCTTCTCTCAAATAACCACGGTCTTTGATCCGGAAACAAACCGCAACTGCATGTGCCATTTTTTCAACTACCCGCACCAAAGGAATTTTTCCGTTGGCAGAAGCATCCAGCATAGCTAATAAAGCATGTTGAACCAAAGGTCCGCCTGAAGGTGCTGCCAAATAGGATTGTTGTTTCTCTTCAATGGTATGAGGTGCATGATCTGTTGCTATCACATCAATGCGATTATCTAAAAGTGCCTGCCAGATCTGATCTCTGTCCGCTGCCGTTTTTACTGCCGGATTCCACTTGATCCATGCACCCTTACTCTCATAATCAGCATCTGAGAACCATAAATGGTGCACACAAGCTTCTGCAGTGATTCGTTTTTCTTCCAGCGGAATATCATTTCGGAAGAGCTCTGTCTCGATTCCCGTAGAAATATGTAAAATGTGTAAACGCGTATTATTCTTTTTAGCCAGTTCTACCGCTTTGGAAGAGGATAAATAACAAGCTTCGGCACTTCGGATCAATGGGTGGGCAGACATCGGAATATCTTCACCGTATTTCTCTTTGTAATCCTCCAGATTCTTTCTGATCGTTGCTTCATCTTCGCAATGAGTAGCAATCAGCATCGGCACATTGGCGAACAAATGCTCCAAAGTATTGGTGTTGTCTACCAGCATATTCCCGGTTGAGGAACCCATGAAGATTTTGACTCCGCAAACATCCTGGCTGTTTGTTTTCATCACCTCATCATAGTTATCATTCGACGCTCCCATGAAAAAGGAATAGTTTGCCGGAGAAACTTCTGAAGCACGCTGGTATTTTGCAGCTAATAATTCTTGTGTAAGTGTATTGGGAACCGTATTCGGCATTTCCATGAAAGAAGTAATTCCTCCTGCCACCGCGGCTCTTGATTCTGATTGAATGTTGGCTTTATGTGTCAAACCCGGTTCTCTGAAATGAACCTGGTCATCCATGCAGCCCGGAAGCAAGTGCAATCCTTCACAGTTGATTTCTTCAACGGATCCTTCCACAGTAATAGAAGATGCGATTTTAGCAATGCGCTTTCCGTCGATTAAAACATCTGCTACAAACTCTTTCCCTTCATTTACAAGCGTTGCGCCTTTCAATAAAACCTTTGCCATTACACCTTTAAATTTCTCATTTTCCAAACTCCAAAGAAAGCTTCTTTGAAAATACTTGAAGACATTTTCGATTCTCCAAACTGACGATCGATAAACGTAATCGGAACTTCAATCAGTTTAAACCCTTTTTTCTTTGCTGCGTACTTCATTTCAATTTGAAAAGCATATCCTTTGAAATGAATATTATCCAAATCGATTGCTTTCAGCACTTTACTCGAATAACACATAAATCCGGCAGTTGTATCCGAAATACCGATAAACAGGATCATTCGAACATAGACTGATGCAAAGTAAGACATCAGAATTCGTCCCATTGGCCAATTTTGAACCTTTCCGCCTTTCGTATAACGCGAACCGATACTTACATCAGCTCCTTTTTGAGTGCATGCTTCCAATAATCTTGGTAAATCCAAAGGATTGTGGGAAAAATCGCAATCCATTTCAAAAATGTATTCGTAGTCCTGCTTTAAGGACCATTTGAAACCGTGAATATATGCTGTTCCCAAACCTAGTTTCCCCTGCCTTTCTTCTAAAAAAATGCGATTCGGAAATTGGGAAATCAGGTCGCGAATAATAGATGCTGTTCCATCAGGAGAATTATCATCTACGAAAAGAATATCAATCGCAACAGGCAAGCCCATTACAGCCTGAGCCATCCGCTCGACATTCTCTTTTTCATTATACGTTGGGATAATTACAACTGCTCGCGTCACGTGGGTTTAATTTCAGGTGATAAAAATAGTCAAATTCCGCTTTCTTGTACGCATTTCTGTAGTTTCTAACATAATTTACATGAATTGCAAATGCCTAATCACAAATTGCGAATGACGAATTGGTGTTTGACTAAATAACATTTACATTTCACATGATAATCGGCACATTTAAAGGAATGACCCTTCGTGATTTTGATTATTCATTATCTTTGATTTTACATGAAATGGACTTCAAAAATAGCATTCTTAGTATTTTCTTTGTTTCTGAATAACTTGTTATTTGCCCAATCATTTCGCAATATGACACTTTTGGATCAGTGGCACCAGGACAGCCTGATCTCAAACTCTTCAAAAGTGCGCTATTCGGATTGTTTTGGTTTTGTTCAAAACGGAAAAGAATATGCGGTGATCGGTTCTACGGAAGGAACACATGTTTTTTTGGTCGATCAACAGGACAAACTCGTTCCTAAAGGATTTATCAAAGGGCGATATTCAAGTACCTTCGTCCAGCATCGTGAATATGCTGTTTTCAAACATTACCTCTATGCCGTTTGTGATGAAGGAGTGAGCAGCTTACAAATTATTGACCTTCAGTATCTTCCCGATTCTATTCACATGGCAGCAGAAGATACGCTTCAATTTGGTCGTGTTCACAACATTTTTATTGATCCTGCGCAGGAGAAATTATATTCCTGTATTCACAGAAGCACCGTAAACACCCAGACAATTGATTCGCCGATGAAAATTTTCTCTTTGGCTGATCCATTGGCTCTACAGGAACTTTGGAGCGGACCAACCGATGTAAATGAAGTACACGACATCTATGTTCGGAACGGGAAAGCCTTGTTGAATTGCGGTTACGACGGATTGAAAGTCTACGATTTCACCAATACGAACGCTCCGTTATACCTGGATTCAAAATCGATTTACAGCGATCAGGGATACAATCACCAGGGATGTCTCACGCCTGATGGAACCAGGTATTTATTTGCCGATGAGACGAATGGAAAGCGCGTAAAGAATTGCAATTTTGACGGTTCTTTGGTAACTATAAACAACTATTTCGGGACGAATTATCAAAACGGTTCCGTTCCACACAATATCAAAGCAACCAATGAATTTGCTTTTGTTGCGTATTACAATGAAGGAATTCGCGTTTTTGATCTGCGCTACCCGTCTCCGCTTGAAGTAGCCCATTACGATACTTATCCGGATGAACACCCTTACAAAATGAATGGAAACTGGGGAATTTTCGCAGATCTGCCTTCCAAAAGACTGCTTGTTTCAGATAGACAATACGGATTGTTCCTGCTGCATTTCGATCAGGAAAAGATGCTTCAATCATTTCCACTCACGCAAGAAATGGATCTTTTCCCGAATCCGGTTTCCACTTCCGGATCTCTATTCATGACCATTCCAAATGAAATTGTAAAAACCGAATGGACCATTTATGATCTGAACGGAAAGTCCGTTTCGGAAGGAATCAGTGAGCACTTCAGTTATGCTGAAATTCCAGTTCATTTTTCTGCGGGAACTTACCAAATTAAAATCCATCTTTACACGGATAAAGATGAAATACAAGCCATTATTCGAAAAATAGTTGTCATTTAATATGTATCTAAAATCCAAAACAATGAATTTAAAACAAGCAATTCTACCGGCCTTATCACTCGCACTTTTTCTATTAGCAGCTTGTGGCGGACCAGCAAAAAAGGATTATTCCAAAGAAGTTGATGAAGGTACTTTTAGCGGAAACACTTACACAAGCCAGGCATTGGGCTGGACCATGGAGTTTCCCGATAATTGGATTATTACTTCCAAATCCAGTTTAGAGGCTTTGGATGAACGTAGTAAAGAATTGGTAGACGATACAACTTCCAACATGTCCGGGCTTAAACGCACATTGGCGTTTCAAAAGAACTTCGACAACAATTTTCAATCGAGTTGGGAAGAATTTTCCGGTGACGAGGCTTCTTACAGACGGATTATTGCACGAAATCACTTACTGATTTATACCAACTACCTGGAGCGTAAGATATATTCCGATACAGTAGCAGGAACATTAAAAGTAAGCGGAGTTACATTTGATACTTACGAACTTTCTCTAAATGATCGCGAGGCAAAAGTGTTTACAACTCAATTATTGTTGAATGCAGTGATAAAGGGCAAGTTTATGAACGTTACCATTTCTTATGACAATGATGCCGATAAGGAAAAGATATTGGGCTTGTTTAAGAAGTCGACTTTTAAATAAATATTATAGTGCCTGCTAGCAGGCACTTTTTTTGCCACTAATGCACGAATTTTGAGAGGCGCCTACCGGTCGCCTTATGAGTTTCGTGGGATCTTCTGTCATTTAGAATGTGCTTCAAAATGATCCTGTTCTTTCTGGTCCCACTCGAAACTCAGATCGAATTTTCCATCAGAATCTATTGTGAAGAGAAGCTTATTCCAGTGTTTTGGACTTTCAGCATTCATCGTTTTGTGCAATTCGTAAACCGGACGTGAAACTTTTCCCCTGTCGGAAAGGATTTCTGAAACATTATGTTTGTTTTTGCTGTACTGGAATTCCAGAAATTTATCAATGGATGCTCCTAAAACTTTGATAGTCAGTTCTGCTTTTGTCCATTCTTTTTTTGCGGATTCTGAAACTGCATTCGCAAGTATTTGAGCTATTTCTTCCATATAGAGTAATTTAGGTGATGAAATCAGAGTAAAAATAAAAAAATCATCAACAGAATGAGAGCCTCATCATTCTAATTTTCCTCTGTGTCAGCCAGTGCATCAAAAATCAAATCGTTCTCAAAACCTTTAGACTGCGCGTAACGCAGGATTTTTGCTTTCTTTTTCCAGGGATCTTTCTCAGCTGAAAGGTCCCTTTGTTTTTTCGCGATTTCGTGCTTCAGAATTTTGACATATTCATCCGGATCGATGGTCTTAAAAGCCAGTTGAATGATCTTTTCCGATATAAATTTTTGTTTTAGTCCTTGTTTGATCTTGATCCGCCCCCAATGCTTGATGCGCAACTTCCCGGAAACGTAGGATTCTGCAAAACGGCCTTCGTCGAGGAATTTGTTCTCTATTAAATAAGCGACTATCTGATCAACCTGATCTGAACTTAATCCCCAGGAAAAGAGTTTGTTCTTTACTTCGAAGTGGCTTCTATCCTGGTAGGCACAATAGGATTCAATTTTTGCCTTGGCCTCTAAAAAAGAAAATTTTCTCGGTTCTTTCTTTGATGTTTCCTGATCCATCACATTCATCCAGATGTTAGTACTTAATCCTCAAACTATAACGAAAAATTGCTCCCCACTTAGAGAGCAATTTCGTTATTATCTTTATCCCGGAAACTATATTCCAGAAGATGCTGTGATGTAACACCGCGCACATCCACCCATTTCTTATATTTCATGAACCATTTCCAACGCTTGGAGAATAATCCTTTCTTGAAATAAGCTTCCAGGTAAGGATGAACCAAAAGAGATATTTTCTGCTCTTTCTTATCTCCAAGTAGGAAGTTCAGGTTCATTTCAATTTCTTCAGCAAACAAAATAGATGCCTGTACTTCACCGGTACCGTTACAAGTAGGACATGTTTCAGATGTATTGATATCTGTTTCAGGCCTTACTCTTTGGCGGGTAATTTCAACAACTCCGAACTTGGAAGGAGGAAGAATATTGTGCTTTGCTCTGTCTGAGCGCATATATTCTTTCAATTTCTCAAATAAGTCCTTGTTGTTTTCCTTGTCGTGCATATCAATGAAATCGATACAAACGATTCCACCCATATCACGCAATTGAAGTAAACGTGCAATTTCTTCTGCAGCTTCGATGTTTGTAGCAAGCGCATTGGATTCTTGCCCATCTGCACCTTTACGATTTCCGCTATTCACATCAACTACATGCATGGCTTCCGTATGCTCAATAATCAAGTATCCGCCGGAAGGCAGAGGCACTTTTTTACCGAACATCGTTTTGATCTGTTTATTGATTCCGAAACGCTCAAAAATATTGAGTTTTCCATCATACAATTTCAGGATCTTCTCACGACCCGGAGCAATTCCGCTGATATATTCCTTCAATTCAGCCATGAGCTTTTCGTCGCTCACATGAATATTGGAAAAATCAGCATTCAATAAATCCCGAAGAATGGATGACGTTTTGTCAATTTCACCTAAAACCCGACGCGGTGGAGTTGCCTGCTTCAAATTTGCATGCATATTCTTCCACTTTTCCATCAGGTTTTTAAGGTCCTGATCAATTGCTTCCACTTTTTTATTTTCAGCAACCGTACGAATGATCACACCAAAATTCTTTGGTTTGATATCGTCCATCAGGCGACGTAAGCGATCACGTTCTTCCTGGGTTTTAATTTTTTGAGAGATCGAAATTTTTTCCGAAAATGGTACTAAAACCAAATAGCGCCCCGCAAGTGTCAATTCTGCACTTAAACGAGGTCCTTTGCTTGATATAGGCTCTTTTGCAACCTGGACCAATATTGGTGATGTAGTAGAGACAATTTCGGTAATCTTCCCGTCTTTTGGAATGTCCTTCTCCGGCTTAAAATAAAGCAGATCGGCAACACCCTGCTTCCCTTGCATGGTATCTTTGGTAAACTTATTCAAAGATTGAAATTGCGGTCCCAGATCAAGATAATGCAAAAATGCATCCTTCTCATATCCAACATCCACAAAAGCCGCATTTAAACTTGGAACCACCTTTCTAACTTTACCGAGGTATATATCACCTACGGCAAAATCGGTACTCCCCTGTTCCTGATGCAGCTCAATCAATTTCCCATCGCGCAAGAGAGCAAGCCAAACACCACCATCACGGGTGTCAACAACTAGTTCTAAACTCACGAACGTATAATTAGAAAGTAACTAAAACAGAAAAACTTAGTAAGCATATTACTTACTAAGCTCTTCCAACTATCTTAAGAAGATTCTTATTTCTTCTTCTTATGGCGATTTTTTCTTAATCTTTTCTTACGCTTGTGCGTCGCCATTTTATGTCTTTTTCTTTTCTTACCGCTTGGCATAGCAATATTATTTTATGGTTATTAATACAATTATTTCTTTTTCAACAGCTTTAAAAAAAGCACTCCTGCCGTTAAACAGGAGTGCAAAGATATTAAAATAAGTTTTCCTACAAACTAGTTGTAGTAAAAAAGATGGAATTATTTCACAATCACCTTATTCTTCACCTCTTCAACAAAAGTTTTAGCCGGTTTGAATGAAGGAATATTATGAGCCGGGATAATAATCGTTGTGTTTTTTGAAATATTGCGCCCTGTTTTTTCTGCTCTCTCTTTCACAATGAAGCTACCAAAACCTCTTAAATAAACGTTCTGACCTTTCGTCAAAGAAGTTTTAATAGAAGTCATAAAAGCTTCAACCGCTTTCTGTGCTTCATTTCTTTCCAATCCTGTTTCCTCTGCAATCTCAGCAACGATATCTGCCTTTGTCATCTTATTATAAATTAAAAATTTTCAACATTGTGATTTTCAGGTGCAAAAGTAGTCAGCATAAACGTTTATTTTTGCTTTATTTTTAAAAATTATGAATTTTTTCCCTAAATGGCTGATTTTGTTCTACTAATAAGCGATTGGTACAGACTAAATGCTCGTGAGCTCCCCTGGAGAAACACGAAAAATCCGTATTTCATCTGGTTATCGGAAGTAATTCTGCAACAAACAAGGGTTGACCAAGGTATGAATTACTACCTCCGGTTCATCGAAAACTATCCCGTTTTGAACCAACTTGCAGATGCTGATGAAGCATCCGTTCTAAAACTTTGGCAGGGATTGGGGTATTATTCGAGAGCTCGAAACTTACACAAAACAGCTCAACAAGTCCGTGACGAATATGGAGGAGAGTTTCCAAAAACTTATGCGGAAATTATTCAATTAAAAGGAATAGGTCCATATACTGCGGCTGCCATCTCCTCTTTTGCATTTGATTTACCTCATGCTGTTGTTGACGGAAACGTCTATCGTATTCTTAGTCGTTACTATGGTATTGATGAACCAATCGATTCTACACAGGGCAAGAAGATCTTCCAAAAATTGGCAGATTCACTCATTCCGGAAACAGAACCGGCACTTTTCAACCAGGCAATTATGGAGTTCGGAGCGATGCAATGTACTCCGAACAACCCGGATTGCGGATCCTGTGTGTTAAATCAAAGCTGTGTGAGCGCATTCAATACTGAATTAATCAAAAAACTTCCGGTTAAAAAGGGGAAAACGAAAGTTCGGAAGCGCTACTTCCACTACCTGCACATTGAAAAAGAATCCGAAATCGCATTGGATCAACGCACCGGGAAAGATGTTTGGGAAAAATTATACGAATTTCCCATGATCGAAAGTGAAAGCGAAAACGTTCCTTCCGAATTCAGGGACTCTGCAAACCTATGTTATCAAACCAAACACATTCTGAGCCATCAGCATATTTATGCTTATTTCTACCGAACAGAAGAATCTGAAATTGAAGGATTGAACTTTCATTTCATCGACAAAAGTGAATTGCCCGATTATCCGATACACCGGTTGATGGAAAAATACCTCGAAAGTAATTCCGAATTATGAATTCCGAATTATTTGGATGTTCATTCGTAATTCGTAATTTTAGGAATCTAGAAACAAATATCAATTATGTCAGGAAGCGTAAACAAGGTTATTTTAATCGGGAATCTAGGGAAAGACCCGGAAGTGAGACGTTTAGAGAACGGAACGGTGGTTGCCAGTTTTTCAATAGCAACATCTGAAACTTATACCGACAGAACAACCGGAGAACGCAAAGACAATACGGATTGGCATAATATTGTGGTTTGGAGAGGATTGGCTGAAGTCGTTGAGAAATATGTCAAAAAAGGCATCAAGGTTTATGTTGAAGGAAAACTTAGAACACGCTCCTGGACAGATCAAACCGGCGCAACACGCTATACAACTGAAGTTGTGGCAGATGAATTAACGATTCTGACACCGAGAAGTGATCAGCAGGCTCCGATGAATTCAAATACACCTCCTTATCCAACAGAAGAACCTCAGAATCCAAGTCCGATGAACCTGGACATCAGTCCCAATGACGATTTACCCTTTTAAGAATGGAATCCATACCCGAATTAAGTTCTGATATTATTCCCGCCAGTATTCACGCCGGATTTGTGTCAGACCACGTCATTTCACTGATCATTGTTTTAATCCTGATTGCTTGTTCGGCATTGATTTCCGCATCGGAAGTTGCTTTTTTTGCATTAGGTCCTGCAGAAAAGAAAGACCTGGAAGACGACCAGTCGAGAAGTTCCGGCGCCATTTTAAAACTGCTTTCGAAACCAAAAGACTTACTGGCAACAATCCTGATCACCAATAATTTCATCAACGTTTGCATCATTATCCTTTCCACTGAATTGATTGATCAGTTCTTTCCGAATTCAGATCAACCAAATACACTTCGATTTTTGGTTGAAGTTGTTGGTATCACTACATTTTTACTCTTGCTTGGAGAGGTAGCACCTAAATTGTATGCTTCCAGAAACACCTTGTCTACGGCACGTTTCATGGCCAATCCCATTACATTCATCAATATTCTGCCTCCTTTCTCCTGGCTGCGGTGGCTGCTCGTAAACGGAACGAATCTAATCAACCGCAGAGCGAAAAAGCGCGGAATCAATTTGTCTGCAGATGATTTGGAACATGCCCTGGCTTTAACCAAGGAAGATTCGGACAACGAAGATGAACATCGCATCCTGGAAGGAATTATCAAATTCGGGAACACGGAGGTGAAACAAATCATGAGGTCCCGGATGGATATTGTAACTATTTCAAACGATTCGAGTTTTCAGGACGTATTGGACGTTGTTTTGGATGCAGGATATTCACGAATTCCGATTCATGAAGAAACTCTCGACAATGTGACGGGAATTTTGTACATCAAGGATTTACTGCCTTTCATCAATAACGAATCGTTTGAATGGAGTACATTGATGAGAAAGCCGTATTTCATCCCTGAAAACAAGAAAATTGATGACTTGCTGAAGGAGTTCCAGGATATGAAGATGCACATGGCTATCGTTGTGGATGAATACGGTGGAGCAAATGGATTGGTAACGCTGGAAGACGTTCTGGAAGAAATAGTAGGCGATATTACAGACGAATTTGATGACGATGATCTTGTTTACACGAAGATTGATGATTCAACCTACCTGTTTGAAGGAAGAACTTCTTTGGTTGACTTTTACAAAGTATTGGAAATCGACGGCAAGGATTTTGACCAGATAAAAGGAGAATCAGACACTCTTGGCGGATTTATTATTGAACAAGCCGGCAGAATTCTGAGAAATAACGAATACATTCGTTGTGGAAATATCAAACTTATCGTTGAAAGTTCTGATAAGCGAAGAATAAAAATGATTAAAACAATCCGGGAAAATGATTAAGATTATTGGTTTTACGAGTTTAATACTGACACTTCTTTTAAGCAGCTGCGGTGATGAATTATTAATTCCAAAACCTCCTACTTACCTGCGCACCAATTTTCCCAAGCATGAATATGTGAAGGTGGATGACGCAACGACTTATTCCTTTGAATTATCGAAAGCATATTTCCAAAAGGCATTGAGTTACAAAGGAGAAGTTACCAATCACAAAGAAATTACCCTTGGTCCTTTGAACGGAATTATTTATTTGAATTACTATCCGGTCCCGAACAGGGATACTTTGGTTCGATACATCAATTTATCCAATGACAAGGTGGATGAGCACCAAATTAAAGCTACAGGAATTAAGGATCAGAATTTCATTTTCAAGGATAAAAAAGTTTACGGTACTTTGTTTGAGTTTGAAGGAAATGTGGCAACCAATTTCCAGTTTTACCTGACAGATTCCACGTCAAATTTCATCAGAGGTGAAGTCTTGATGAACTGCAGACCGAATTACGATTCCCTTCGACCTTCATTGAACTATCTGAAAGCAGATTTGATCCATCTGATCGAGACATTTGAGTGGAAGAAATGACTTCGACTCCGCTGCGCCTATGCTAAAGCTTCAGTGGAAGCATTCAGTCACCTTTAAATCTTATGAAGCCAAACGGGAGGTCATTGAGCGAAGTCGAAATGCCGTTTGTGTTAATTAGTTAGTATAGAATGCGTAAGAATCGTTATTTTTATAGGAAACTATACTCTCTATGAAAACAACTCTCCTATTATTTTCGTTCCTGATTTCGTATTGGGGATTCTCACAGGATTATTCCAGGGCAAAAGTCCTCACCGATTCTGACGGTTTGCAGCACCTTGCGGAACTTGGAATTGCTATCGATCACGGCACGGTAAAACGCGGAACTTTCTTTATTTCCGACTTCTCCAAAGAAGAAATAAAACAAATTCGTGACGCGGGATTCCAGGTCGAGATTCTGATTGCTGATGTTCAGGCATATTATGTCAATCAGAATATCGGGCTTGATCCAAATTCCCCGGCAACTGAAAAAAATGCAACTTGTCCGCCAACATCCGGTTCAAGTACATTCACTCCTGCTGTTCCGGCAAATTTTAATTTGGGAACCATGGGTGGATTTTATACTTACCAGGAGTTTATTGCCGAAATTGACGCAATGGCGGCTCAATATCCCAACCTGATTTCAGTAAAAGACACGATAAACAACTTTTTAAGTATTCAAAACCGTCCGATTTACTGGATGCGCCTGAGTGATAATCCAAATTCAGACGAAGCAGAGCCGGAAGTACTTTACACAGCTGTTCACCATGCCCGAGAACCAAACTCTTTATCTGAAGTGATTTTCTACATGTGGTACCTGCTGGAAAACTACAATGCGAACCCGGAGATCAAATACCTGGTAGACAATACCGAAATGTATTTTGTTCCGATGGTTAATCCTGACGGATATGTTTATAACCAAACAACAAATTCTGCCGGTGGCGGTATGTGGCGAAAAAACCGCAGATTGAACAGCGGCGGAAGTTACGGAGTTGATTTAAATAGAAACTATTCTTACGGCTGGGGAACAACAGGAACAAGTACCAACCAGGGGAACGACACTTATTGCGGAACTGCTGCTTTCTCGGAACCGGAAACTCAGGCAGTCAAATGGTTTTGCGAAAACCGCGATTTCAAATATGCATTCAATGCGCATACTTACGCAAATGACATCTTATTCCCGATCGGAACCACAACAGCAGAATTTGCCGTAGATCACAACTATTTTGATGCATTCACACATCACATGGTACAATACAACGGATACGAGAACAAAAAATCTTCGGCACTTTATCCAGCTTCGGGAGATTCTGATGATTACATGTACAAAGTAGATACGATCATCAAACCCAAGATCTTTGCCATGACTCCGGAAGTAAGTAACACCAGCGGAGGATTTTGGCCGGCGGTGAATGAAATTACAGGAATCTGCCAGGACATGGTTTTCCCGAATCTAATTCTATCTCATCTGACTCATCGTTATTTAGTAGTGGAAGACATTGATCCGGGAATGATTGCTTCTGCAACCGGTAATTTCAATCACAGTGCTTACCGTTTAGGACTTGAAAACGGCCCTGTAAACGTCAGCATCACCCCTATCTCCGGAATTCAATCCGTTGGTTCTGCCAATACTCACAACCTGGCTGTTATGGGACTTGAAAACGGTGGAATTTCTTATGTATTGAATCCAACCATTCAATTCGGAGATGAAATCAAATACGTACTGAATACAGAATACATTGGCTGGACAAAACACGATACCGTCATCAAAACTTTCGGAAGCATTACTTCCCAGTTTATTGATGAGGCAAACAGCTCAGTAAACTGGACTGGAAGCTGGGCGACAACGAATTCCACTTTTGTTTCCCCAAGTACTTCTTTCACAGATTCTCCAAGCGGAGATTATGCAAACAACATTACCCGAACCTACCAATTCAACAATACGATTGATTTGACAAATGTTACTGAAGCAATGATCAGATTCTATGCAAAATGGGAAATTGAAGCAGATTATGACTATTGTCAATTCCAGGTTTCCACAGATAATGGAGCCTCATGGATTGGTCAATGCGGAAATTACACCGTTCCGGGAAACAGCTCCGGTTCTGGTTCTGTACAACCGGATAATCAACCTCTTTACGAAGGCACAGAAGCAAGCTGGGTACTGGAAGAAATCAACCTGAGTGATTACATTGGAGACAATATCAGGGTTCGTTTCCTGCTAAAATCAGATCAGGGAACAAATGGCGATGGGTTTTACTTTGATGATTTTGAGATCTTATACAATTTGGATGTGACTGGCCTTGCTGAAAATGAAAAAGAGTTGTTCCACCTGGTCCCGAATCCTGCGAGTTCTTATGTTAACATTCTATTCGATCAGGCTATCCAGGACGGAGCAATTGAAATCGTTAATATGAACGGCGAAGTTATTTCAACTCACACGGTTGAAGGTCCGAAAGTGGAAGTTCGAACAGATAAGCTTTCGGTAGGAATTTATTATGTTAGATACGTTGGTTCTGTTGAGCAGAAATCCCCGGTAAAATTGGTGGTTATTCATTAAACAGAATGAGAATGAAATAGTATTGATCAGTCGCGACTGATCAATACGTCAAGGCATAAAAAAAGAGGCTTTTCATTCCGAAAAACCTCTTTATCACATTCTGCGAGGAGTGAAATTAATCAATCCATTTATCATCTTTCATTTCACCTAAGATCACTACGTCTTTAGTACGCGAATAATCCTCAGCTGCAAGGAGCATCTGCTCTCTAGTATCTCTTCTAATTCGTATACCTTGTGATCCTGAATTTCTAACTTCAATGTAAAAACCATCTCGCAATCTTGCTGGTTTCGTTGGAGGTCTACCCATTTGTTTGTGTTTTTCTGCATCTAATATAGCAATACATTAAATGCTTCGATTAAAATTATATTTTTTTAGGAATCCAATAAATCAGATTCCACTTTTTGTTTGTATAGGACCCCTTGTTTTTTAAACCTGCCCGACTGGATTATTCCAACGATGGAAAAAGCCGCAATAACGGGTATAAAAAAGAAAAAACCTATCCCTATTTCGTCAAAACTTAAACTCGACGGTGAGCTCAACATGACTAAATCCCACAGCAAAAATAATGCCGACAAAGACAAGCCGATGATCGACAAAACTCTATTTGTAACTCGCTTAATTTTAATTAATCCGAGTAAAAATGTTGTCATAAAAAATGAAAAGAAAAATAAACTTATCAGCCCTGCTTCCTGGGTTTCATTTGATCCTGAATTGTAATAATTACCTGAATACCAGCTACTATATCTGGCTGCTGTAACCAACTCAATGTAGTAGATAATAGTGACACAGAATAGTACGCTAAGAACCAAGCTTGAAATATAAAGAGCTTTATTCAATCTTCAAATTTGGCGCGAATATATGACTTTATTTTTAAATTCCTAAAAAAAGGACTGATTATCACCAAAATAGAAAATGATTTAGCATTCGACAAGCTGGTAAAATGTACCGTTTTCATTCATTTCCATGGAGATTAACTTCCAACAGATAAACAGTACCATTAGTCGATCGATACTGGATTTTTGCAAATTAGACAACCGATAAATTTTACTCAGTGTAATTCCGGGATTATCAGAAATAATAGCAAGCAGCTGTGTTTCCTCCTCGCCTATTTTCTCCGGTTTTTTTTGATCAAAACGTTCGTGCTTCCAAACATTCAGGAGGATTTTATTAGCCAATAATGTGTGATCTTTCCTTCTGACGTAGGCTTTCCACCTTCCTTCTTCATCCAGTGCAAGCACGGGTTTATCGGTTGTTTTTTCAATGGAAATTTCAAGGACCAGTTTCATATCTTCCTGCCAGACACGCGATTGAAATTCCAGCTTTGGTTTGGAATACATGTCAACTGCCGCCTCGATCATATGGATTTCTTCGGTTGGATCGACCCCGGCGATTTTTCCGTTATCTTTTACACCAATCAGTAGTCTTCCTCCATCGGTATTTGCAAAGGCAACAAGTGTTCTTGCAATCTTTTTGGAGTCATCGATCCGGAACTTGAAATCCTGCTGCTGGTGTTCACCTTCTTTGATTAATTGTTTTACCGACTGCATATTGCAAAAATAAGAAGAAAAGTAATTTGAGCGGGAAAACTAAAGCTATCATATGGAATTTGCAAATTCGCGAATTTCAGAATTCGCGAGTTCTAGATTTCTCGAACTTGTTACCTGAATTTTCCGGCTGACGATCAGCTATTCCAGATTTCCCAGGCTTTATTTGCCTGTTCTTTCAGCATAGAAAGCCCATTTAAGGTAGTTGCACTGTGCAAGCGGCATTCTCTCAAAAAGCGTGTTTCCTCCGGATTGTAGATCAAATCAATGCACAGATGTTTATCTGTCAGAAATTCAAACGGAAAAGGAACAAAATCGTCCACATTCGGAAAAGTTCCTACAGGCGTACAATTGACAACGACCTTACAAGCACGAAGCATGTGTTCATTGATAGCTTCGTATGAAAACTCCTTCTCTGTCTTCGGATTACGGGAGATCCACAAAACATCCAACCCAATATTCTTCAAAACATAAGCTACAGCTTTTGAAGCTCCGCCTGTTCCCAGAATTAATGCCCGTTCGTGTTCATTCGTCAAAAAAGGTTTGATCATCTGGTGAAAACCAAATGCATCGGTATTGTATCCTGTTTTTATTCCATCGGAAGATAGACGCACGCAATTCACTGCGCCAATCGCTTTTGCTTCTTCACTCAATGAATCCAAAAATGGAATAATTTGTTCCTTATAAGGAATTGTAACGGAAAAACCTTTTAGGTCGGGAATACTAAAAATACGCTGAATCTCTTTTATTTCAGCCAATTCATAGTTTTTAAACCTATGATTCAAGCCTTCTTTTAGAAATTTCTCTTCGAAGTATTGCTTCGAAAAAGAATGTCCGAGGGTCTTACCAATTAATCCGAATTCAGGCATCTTTTTTACTGAACTTTGATTTCAGGAAGCTAATCAACATTGGAAGGACAGAAACCAAAATGATCAACAGAACAACTTTCTCATTGTTTTCCCGAACCCATTTAATTTCTCCTAAAAAGTAACCTGCTAAAGTCATGGTACAGATCCACAAAATTCCACCGATGATATCGTAAATTAAAAATGTGCGGTATTTCATCTTCCCAACACCAGCGGCAAAGGGTGTAAATGTTCTCACAATCGGAACAAAACGCGCCATGATAATTGCCGCAACTCCTCTTTTTTCAAAGAATTGTTCTGTTTTAGTCAAGTAAGATTGTTTTACCAACTGACGACCTCTGATTTTCCATTCAAAAACACCCAATCCCATTTTACGTCCGATCCAGTAATTGACATTATCTCCCAAAATAGCAGCAACTGAAAGCGATCCAAGTATGAAAGCCAAATCCATTTTCCCGTTAGCGGCAAACATTCCCGCCATAAAAAGCAGGGAATCTCCCGGTAAAAAAGGCATAATAACCAATCCGGTCTCAATAAAAATAACCAGGAAAAGAACCACGTAAATGGAATCATTGTAATGATCGAAGATCCAGGTGAAATCCAGGTGAAATAAATGTTTGAATAATTCTACCATCGTTTAGTACATTTCATAAGTAGGCTCGAACGTTTCAAACCAATTAGTAATTCCTCCTTCTAAGATTGCGATGTGCTGAAAACCATGTCCACACTCCAATAAATTCGCAACAGATTCAGCTCTTCTGCCGGTTTTGCAAACAATGATATACTGTTTCGATTTATCCATCGACTCAGCAACTTCCGGAACTTTGTGCATCGGAATCTTCGTTCCGCCAATAGAACAAATTTCTACTTCCCATGGTTCGCGGATATCAATGAGTTCTGCCTCGTTATTTTGAATCAGCTGCTTACAAGCTTCAGAGGTAATACGATTCATTCTTTTTTCTGGCAAAGATAGATTTTAATTCAAAATGTAAAATGTAAAATTCAAAAGGTTCTTCTATCAATGCTTTTTTGAATTTTGAATTCATCATTTTGAATTTATTTGATTTTGACTGAGATTTCCATCTCGAAAAGTGCCACCACATCCCCGTTCAGATCTTTGGCGGTTACTTTCACCCAGTGATTCTGGCGTTCGTTGGTTTGAATCGCTTTCAAAACCTGATCCCGCACAACGGCTCCTTCATTACAGGAAAAGATTACGTCTGTTTCCGCGCGTTTCACGAATTCCGACTTCATTCCTTTAAAGGCAAAAGAAGGCCGGACATTCAATTCATCGCAAAAATAGAATGCATGTAAGCCTGCTGTTACATCTGCTCCAACAGCTAAAACCCCGAAATACATGCTTTTCAGGTGGTTTTTAGTCCTTCTTCTTAATTTTATTCGAACTACAACATCTTCATCATTGAGCTCCACTAATCTGGGACGGACGTAACCAATCATTGGGATTTTGAAAATACCCATCAATCGAAGCATCATGCCATATTTCTTCAAATTCGGATTGCTCATGACTTGGTCAAACTTTCGATGATTTCTTTTACTGAACGGATTGATTTTACATGCTCAATACTTGGTCCGGCACACCAAACTGTTTTATAAGTTGCACTAAAAGCGGCTTTTTCCAAAGATTTCATACCGCGGTAAAAAGTCAATGCTTTCACCCACTTTTTTAGCCGTTTATTCCGATTTAGAAAACGCTCAAACCAGGATTGCTCTGTTCCAATTTCCTTTACATAAGGCGTATTGATAACCGTACAGGGAGTTCCGGATAGTTTGGAAGTCATCACGATATCTTTTTCGCCATACTCTACACAAGCTTGCTTGTATTCCTGAGAAACACCTGCTTCATGGGAGGCTATGAAAATAGATCCTATAGAAAATCCGTCTGCTCCTGCGGCAATCAGCTCGTCCATTTCCTTCTTTGTGCCTACTCCTCCGGCAGAAATAACAGGAATTGAAATGGCTTCTTTGATACTTTTGATCAAAGTTGGTGCATCTATTAACCCGGCATGACCACCGGCACGGTTGTTCACCGCAATAACTGCATCTGCACCTAAAGCCTCTACTTTTTGAGCATATGTAACATCTGTCACATCACAAAAAACTTTGATATTCTTGCCGTGAGCAGCATCTATTACTTTTTTCGGAGACCCCAAAGAGGTGATGAAAAAATCTACTCCTTCTTCCACACAGATCTTCAATTGCTCTTCCATGTAAATGTTGGAAGCATTCACAATTAAATTAATTCCGATTGGCCCTTTTGCGCTTTTCTTCATGCGCTTCAGACCTTCTCTCAAAAGATCCGTAGATCGATAATTTAGTGCAGGAATCGCAGCAGCAACTCCATTTTCAGTTCCGGCAATAATCATTTCCTCATTGGAAACCAGGAACATGGGCGCCATGATAATCGGATGTTCAATATTCAATAAATTGCTCAGAGCTAATTTTTCCATTTTCAATTGATTACTTTCAAATATACGAATAATTATGCACGCATACTATCAATTCAAAATTATGAATTCAAAATGTAAAAAGGTTGTGACTCTACATCCTGCTCAATTTTGAATTTTTCATTCATCATTTTGAATTAACAAAAAAGCCTCCCTGATTTCTCAGAAAGGCTCTCCCTTATTTTTAAGGCTTTTTTTGTTACATTCCAAATCCGAATTTCAGACCTGTCGCGACATTTAAACGAATTCCGTTATCTCTATATGTATCCCATTGAGTTTGCACATTTCCTTCATTAGTAACAGTATTAAAGTATCTGTTTCCTTTGAGATTATAGGTACTTAATCCCACACCAAAATACATATCGATACTGAAGTTGCCATCGCCTGGCCAGAACTGAAGTCCCAAATTGAATCGATAGATCATTTGGTCCACATAGGATTGTGCGTCATCCAAAACATCACTTAAATCTTCATTGATGTAATTGTATCTTCTATACTTAACAACAGGTGACAGGTACAATCCTTTCATTGGATTATCCTGTGCCATTGGGTAGAATCTCGGAGCTATAGAAACATGTATACCAATGGAAGGTTTAGCTCTTGAGTCAATCGATTCAAAATCCCAGAATCCCAGTCCATTGTCTCCCTGCCACAAACGCTGATTTCCAAAGTTCAATCCGAATTGCGAGATCGTTGGACCTACTTCCAGTTCCAAACTAAAAATCGGGGCAATTCGCTGCTCATAGCTGAAATTGAATTCTCCTGCAACCAATTGAGTAGGGCAGAATTTAAGCGCGAACTTTCTCTCGCCTGAATTTTCTGCCTCTTCCTGTGAAAAGGTTCCGAATGAAACGGCTAAAAGAATAATTAGTGCAATTCCGTTTTTCATACATTTAATTTAGTCTAACCAAATTAATCATTTTTTTTCGTGAATCCGAAAGTTTAGTTGTCAATTAGAACAAGGAAGAGATAAAATGACGAAATTTGAACATGGCAAATTCATCAGACTGGATCGGCGCACTTCGATTAAGAACTCTTCCTTTATCCATTTCCGGAATACTCGTTGGTTCGTTCGTAGCCGTGTTTCAAGGTTATTGGAACCCGATTATTTTCTCTTTAGCTTTATCTACTACTCTTTTGTTTCAAATCTTGTCTAACCTGGCAAATGATTTGGGCGATTCATTGAAAGGCGCTGATAATTCGGAAAGAGTTGGCCCGATGCGGGCCGTACAGTCGGGATCAATCTCGAAAAATGCCATGAAAAATGCTGTTGTCCTGACTTCTCTTTTGTCTTTTATCAGCGCAGGAGCACTCATTTATTTCGGGACTCAAAATCTCTCTGCAACAAGCGTTTACATTTACATCGGTTTGGCAATTGCTGCTGTTTTTGCTGCAATTACTTATACCATCGGAAAAAAGGCATATGGGTATAACGGCCTGGGCGACATCTTTGTGTTTGTATTTTTCGGGTTGGTGAGCGTGATTGGTGTTTACCCTTTATTTTCAGATAAACTATCGTGGTTTCTTGTGTTTCCTGCTATCACTATTGGCTTTCTAAGTACAGCGGTTTTGAACCTCAACAATATGCGTGACCGTGAGAATGATGAAAAAGTAGGGAAACGTACATTAGTTGTAAAACTGGGAGCTTCGAATGCAAAAAAGTATCATTTCTTTTTAATAATCAGTGCTTTTGTGAGTTGGGGAATCTTTTTGGCCTTGACAAAAAACTGGCTTGGATTCATCTCCTTCCTTCCGGCTGTCTTATTTATCAAACACCTTGTTTTTGTTGCTAAGAATACGATCCCAAAGGAATTGGACTCTCAATTGAAAATAGTAGCTCTGGGAACATTTTTCATCAGCCTGTTATTCGTAATCAGCGTTTCTGTCAATCAATGGATTCTCTAAAACAACTCAAAGCTTCTTTTGAGGCATTTACACTGGATTTTAAACGTCCAAGTGGAACAAGTCGCGGAGTTTTGACCCAAAAGAAAGGCTGGAAACTGGTATTAACCGATTTTGAAGGAAGATCCGGATTGGGAGAATGTTCCGTCATTCCGGGTTTGTCACCGGATTATAGTTCAGACGAAGGTTATGAGCAAAAACTGAAAGAAGTTTGTCAAAATCCATTTCTATTTACTCAAAACAAAGCGCTTTTAAACGATTATCCTTCCATCCTGTTTGGTTTGGAAAGTGCCTATTTCGACTTGTTGAATGACGGAAAACGCATCTATTTTGAATCAGCTAAAAGACCGGATGGATTCAGTATTCCTATCAACGGCTTGATCTGGATGGGAGATCCGCATTACATGCAGGACCAGATAGAAGAGAAACTCGCTTCCGGATTTACGTGTATCAAGCTAAAGATCGGAGCAATTGATTTTAAGCAGGAATTAAAGTTACTGGAAGGAATACGTTCGAGATTTGATGCATCGAAAATTGTTCTGCGTGTAGATGCGAATGGTGCTTTTACGATGGCAGATGCACCCTGGAAACTCGAAGAATTAGCACAATTAGAACTTCACAGCATTGAACAGCCGATTAAAGCCGGGTCATGGAACGATATGAAAAAGCTCTGCGAGCTTACACCTTTGCCAATTGCTTTAGATGAAGAGTTGATCGGGATCAATGAGACGAAGCAAAAAATTGAATTGCTGGAGACTATCAAACCGCAGTACATTATCCTGAAACCGAGTTTGCACGGCGGATTCAGCGGATCGAAAGAATGGATTGAACTGGCGGACGAAAGAGCCATTCCATGGTGGATTACTTCGGCGTTGGAGAGCAATATCGGATTGAATGCGATTGCGCAGTTTACGGCAGATTATAATGCGGTTTTACCACAAGGATTGGGAACAGGCGGATTGTATGAGACGAATTTTGAGGCTCCGCTGGAGATTGAAAAAGGACATTTGATTTATCTAAAATAAAGGCTGGCGCGAGCCTGAGGCTCGCGCCAGCAAACAAAAAAGGGCTTCTGCAATGCAAAAGCCCTCTTCCTGTTAATTTATTTATTACTTCTTATCGTTCTCATTTACTTCTTCGAAGTCAACATCAGTCACCTCATCACCTGCATTTCCGCCAGTGTTTCCACCTTGAGCTCCCTGATCTGCACCACCTGCATTCGCAGCGTTATACATTTCCTGAGAAGCTGCCTGGAAAGCATTGTTCAAACGTTCCATTGCCGCATCTAAGTTTGCCATGTTCTTAGCTTCAAACTCAGTCTTCAATGCTGTTAAAGCATCTTCGATCGGTTGTTTTTTATCTGCCGGAATTTTATCTCCGTATTCTGATAATTGACGCTCAGTCTGGAAGATTAATGAATCTGCTTTGTTCAAAGTTTCTGCTTCCTGCATACGTTTTTTATCTGCATCTGCATTTGCTTCTGCTTCTGCTTTCATACGCTTGATATCCTCATCAGACAAACCTGAAGATGCTTCAATCTTGATTGACTGCTCTTTTCCGGTTCCTTTGTCTTTTGCTGAAATGTGCATGATCCCGTTTGCATCCACATCGAATGTTACTTCGATTTGCGGTTCACCACGACGAGACGGTGGAATGTCTGTCAATGAGAAACGACCCAATGTTTTGTTGTCGCCTGCCATCGGACGTTCACCTTGCAATACGTGAATGTCTACCGCCGGTTGGTTGTCTGCAGCTGTTGAGAAAGTCTCAGACTTCTTAGTTGGAATAGTTGTATTCGCTTCGATCAATTTCGTGAATACACCTCCCATTGTTTCAATTCCTAAAGACAATGGAATAACATCCAATAGCAAGACATCTTTCACTTCACCTGTCAATACACCACCTTGAATTGCTGCACCAACTGCTACTACTTCATCCGGGTTTACTCCTTTTGACGGAGCTTTTCCGAAGAAACGCTGCACTGCATCCTGGATTACAGGAATACGTGTTGATCCACCAACCAAAATCACTTCGTCGATATCGCTTGTAGACAATCCTGCATTTTGAAGAGCAGAACGACAAGGAGCGATTGTTCTTTCAACGATTGAAGAAATCAACTGCTCGAACTTAGAACGCTGTAATGTTCTTACCAAGTGCTTTGGAATACCGTTTACCGGCATAATGTATGGCAAGTTGATCTCTGTTGAAGTTGTTGAAGACAACTCGATCTTCGCTTTTTCAGCAGCTTCTTTCAAACGCTGTAAAGCCATCGGGTCTTCACGCAAGTCCAAACCTTCTTCTGATTTAAACTCGTCAGCCAACCAGGTAATGATTGCATTATCCACATCATCACCACCTAAGTGCGTATCTCCGTCTGTTGCCAATACTTCGAACACTCCATCTCCTAATTCCAAAACAGAAACGTCATGAGTACCACCACCAAAGTCGAATACAACGATCTTTTGGTCAATTCCTTTTTTATCCAATCCGTAAGCTAAAGCTGCAGCTGTGGGCTCGTTGATAATGCGTTTGATTGTCAAACCAGCGATTTCACCTGCTTCTTTTGTAGCCTGGCGTTGTGCGTCGTTAAAGTAAGCCGGAACGGTTACAACCGCTTCAGTCACTTCATGTCCCAAATAATCTTCAGCAGTTTTCTTCATTTTTTGAAGAATCATTGCAGAGATTTCCTGCGGAGAATACATACGTCCGTCGATGTCTACACGCGGACTATTGTTGTCGCCTTTCACTATTTTATAAGGTACACGTCCGGTCTCTTTCTTCATTTCGTCATAAGAAGCTCCCATGAAACGCTTAATGGAGGAAATAGTTTTTGTTGGGTTGGTAATCGCCTGACGTTTTGCAGGATCACCAACTTTTAGTTCTCCACCCTCTACGAATGCTACAACAGATGGTGTTGTACGTTTACCTTCAGAATTTGCGATTACAACCGGCTCATTTCCTTCCATTACGGAAACACATGAGTTTGTTGTTCCTAAATCGATTCCAATTATTTTTCCCATTTTATTATTTTTTGTTTTTATTCAGATTTTCCTTCCTTAAGTCAAAGGTTGTGCCAGTTGGAAAGAGTGTCTTAATTCTGACAGATTTGACAAAAAAGACATGAAATACAGGAATTCCGCTGTCGATTTGTCAGAGAAATGTCTTTTGAAGTACCTTTTTGTCAGTTTGAGCTAAAAATCGAACTGACTGAACCAATATTATAGGCACGCATTTATAGATCCCGCAGATTTTATTTTGAATATTAGGAACTTCGCGAGCTCAGTCAGTTTTTTAAATTTTCGGTTGGAGCAGTTCGCTCCATCCAGATTTTCATGCAAATAACTATTCCACCGATGAATCCAATAATTTATCTGACTGATTATCTTTCTTCTTAAACACCAGGTAATAAATCGGAATTCCTGCAAGGATCAACAAAATACTCCCAAACGTATCCCAAAAAGTAAATAGTGTGAGTGAAACGCAAATTATCACCGCAAAAACCAAATACAAAAACGGAATCACCGGATAACCGAAAGCTTTGTATGGTCTGTGAGCATCTGGCATGGTTCTGCGCAATTTGAACAAACCAAGAATCGTTACGATGTAGAAAATCATCGATCCGAAGGTCGCGAACTTGATCAGGATCCCGTAAGAACCAGAACAACATAAAATGATCGACCACAAAGCCTGGATCCACATTGCCCAGGCAGGAACTCCGAAACTATTTAACTGGCTTGCCTTTTTGAAAAACAAGCCGTCTTTCGACATCGCATAAAACAAACGTGAACCTGCCATGATCAATCCGTTATTACAACCGAATGTGGAAATCATGATCAATATGGCCATCAGGATATTTGCTACATTTCCAAACAACATAAACGCTGCCGACGTTCCTACTCTATCCGAACTGGCAAATTGAATTCCTGTTGATTGAACAGCTTCTTTGGTGTAGACAAAATTGCCTTCAAAAGGAGCTCCGTGAATCGGAAGCAAACCAAGGTAGGCAACATTTGCCAAAATGTAAAGAATAGTAACGATGAATGTACCCAGGAACAAAGCTCTTGGTAGATTTCTTTCGGGATTTCGAATATCTCCTGCAATAAACGTTACATTGTTCCACGCGTCTGAAGAGAACAGTGAGTTGATGATGGTTGTAGACAAAACAATCATTAATCCAACAGTGGTCAGATCAACTGCAGGAAGCCAATTCCCCAATTCGTCTTTCTTGATAGAACTTGCATGCCACATATTTTCAAAATTCGCATCAAAAAAACCGGATGAAAACCCAACCACTATTCCGGCAACGATCAAGACAGCAAGAGCAATTAACTTGGAACTGGTGAAAATCGCCTGTATGATTTTGCCATAATTGATTCCGCGAACATTGATAATGGTAAGGATCAGAATCGTGGCTACCCCAACGAAATTGGCTCCGTTAATCTTCACTGAACCGTATTCGAGCAAGGTTTTATCTACTAATACAGGAAAGAAAACTCCCGCAAACTTCCCGAATGCCACGGCTACTGCTGCAATTACTCCCGTTTGGATTACAGCAAAGGTTGTCCAGCCGTATAGAAACGACGGCAATTTCCCCCAAGCCTCGCGGATATAAACAAATTGTCCGCCTGCTTTCGGGAACATTGCAGCCAACTCTCCGTAACTTAAGGCACCAAACAAGGTAATAACTCCCGTAATTAACCAGGTAAAAAGTAACCATCCGGAACTTCCCAAATCGCGCGACATTTCTGCGGAAACAATGAATATTCCCGAACCGATCATACTTCCCGCAACCAGGAAAGTTGCATCCAGCAAGCCCAATGATTTCTTAGTCGTGTTTTCTTCCATAAGCAGTAATAAAAAAGTCCCGATTCGTCGCTGCGGATCGGGACTTTATGAATTCAAATAAATTTATTCTTCAGGAGCTTCTTCTTCCGTATCATGTCCGGTGATGGAAGCATCTAAATTGTAATGATTCAGATTACTTTTTCTACGGCTATACAGGAAGTAAATGACAATTCCTAAAGCAAGCCAGCTCAATGAAAGCAACTGTGCATCAATACTCAAATTACACATCAGGTAGATATTGATAGAAATACCCAAAACCGCTATTACAGGAAGAGCCGGAACTTTAAATGTACGCGGTAAATTCGGTTGTTTCACGCGGAGTACCCAAACTGCGATACAAACCATTAAGAACGCAAACAAGGTTCCGAAACTAGTCATATCAGCAAGTTTATTGATCGGTGTAAAGGCAGCCACAGTTGCAATGATAACCCCAAGAATGTAAAGGTTTCGTTTTGGAGTTCCTGAAACCGGGTTAATTTCCGAAAAAACTTTAGGTATCAATCCATCTTTTGCCATTCCAAGGAAAATACGGGATTGTCCCATGATCATTACCATCAATACAGAAACCAAACCAATAGTTGCCGCAATTGTAATTAGTGTACTTGCCCATTTTTGACCGGCAATATCGAAGGCATAGGCAACAGGAGCTTTAATTGCATCCGGATAAGCACCTTTCGGATCGAAGTCCTGGTAGTTCATCATTCCCGTTAATACTAAGGAAACAAGGATGTATAAAACGGTACAGATCAATAAGGAAGCAACGATAGCAAACGGCACATCTTTCTTCGGATTAATTGCTTCACCAGCCTGTGTTGAAACGGCATCAAAACCTACGTAAGCAAAGAAGATAGCTGCAGCACCGGAAACAATTCCTGTAACTCCATAAGCATTATGCATGACACCCTCATGTGAAATTTGCTTTACATCAGGAATAAACGGAGACCAATTGGCCATATTAATAAAGAACAAACCGGCAATAATTACAAACAGTACTGCTGCCACTTTCAGGATTACAATGAAATTATTGGCTTTCGCTGCGCCTTTAGTTCCTCTAACCAAAATTCCAACAACCAATAAAACAATTAGGAATGCAGGTAAATTCATCGAAAAACCTGTACCTGTGTAACTTGCAGGATCGGAGGTTAAATAGTCCGGTAAGACTATGTGGAATACCTTGAGGAGTTTATTAAAGTATCCTGACCACGAAACGGCGACTGTCATTGATCCCATTGCATATTCCAAAACAAGTCCCCAACCAATGATCCAAGCCAAAAGTTCACCGATTGTTCCGTATGCATAAGCATAAGCTGAACCTTCAACCGGTAAAATTGCTGCAAATTCCGAATAACATAAAGCTGCGAAAACACATGCAATCCCTGCGATTATAAAGGATAGAGATAACGCAGGACCTGCATGATAATAAGCTCCCGTTCCCGTTAGAACAAAAATTCCACCTCCGATAATTGCACCAACTCCAATTGCTGTTAAGCTCCATTTTCCAAGAACACGCTTCAATTGACTTTTCTTCATGTCGTCTTCAAAAGCGCTCATTGGTTTTTTACGCCATACACTGCCTGCCATATTAAGATTTTTTAGTTTTCAAGTGTCTAAAGATAGAAAAAATGTGAATGAATGCTAAAATCTAAATATTTGTTCCGAATTTAACCTACCTTCTCTCCTCATACTAAACTTTCAGTTACATTTGATATAAATAAAGCTCTTCTATGTGGATTTTTCGCTTTAGTGCAAACCTTAAGAATTTTTTCAGATTACTGTCCATTATTAGAATCATTGCCGGACATTATACAGCCAATTGGCTGACAACCGGACCTTTGCGGATTATCTTTGACCCAAGAGGAAAAAATCGAAAAACACGTTCTGAAAGACTGCGTTTGATCATTGAGGATCTGGGTCCCACGTTTATCAAATTCGGACAAATCGTTGCTGACAGGCCGGATATTGCTTCGGAAGGGTTGCGGATGGAATTGAAAAAATTACAATCTTCTGCCCGCCCAATGCCCGATGATATTGCGATCCAGATCATTGAGAACGAAATCGGAGCTTCTATCGATACGGTTTTTTTGGAATTCAATGAAGAACACATTGCTTCAGCTTCTATCGGCCAGGTTTATACCGGAAAATTACATACCGGGGAAAAAGTGGTCGTTAAAGTACAGCGTCCGAACATCCGCAACAAAATACGCCTGGATATCAAACTTCTTCAAATATTTGCCCAGAAAGTTCAAAACCAATATCCCGAAATCAGTAATTTCAACCTGATCCGCTTCGTGGAAGATTTTGGCGACATCATGCTCAAAGAACTCGATTTCATGAACGAGCTTTCCAACATGATGCGTTTTACACACATGTTCAAGGGCGATGACCGGGTATATGTTCCAAAGGTTTACAGCAAGTATTCTACAGCCAAAGTATTGGTGATGGAATATATTGAAGGAGAAGCTCCGGACAACCTCGAAAACCTGGTTGAAAAAGGATATAATCCGCAGCAAATTGCAGAAAACGGAGTCAACATCATTTTAACAATGATCCTTAGACATGGTTTCTTCCATGCCGACCCACATTCGGGGAATATGTTTATCCGAAGAGACAACCAAATCGTTTTGATCGACTTTGGAATGTGTTCCAGCCTGAAACCTAAACAAATTGATGGATTGATCGATTTCCTGATCGGTTTTTCGGAAAATAATCCGCATAAAATTTCCAAGGCTTTGTTAAAACTAACCGAAGTGGAAAACTTCCGGGAGATGGAGAGCCTGGAATTTGAGATCAGGGAGCTGACATTGAAATACACCTATTATTCATACAATGATGTAGATATTTCCGGTTTGTTTACGGATACTTTCAGGTTATTGATGAAATACGGGATCACGATTCCAAGTAACCTGTACATGCTTTTGAAAACCCTGGTTACTATTCAAAAAGTGGCCGAAGCGCTGCAGGTAAAACTGGATATGATCTCCATGGTGAAACCTTACGCAGTCGAAAAAATCAAAGAACGTTTTTCCTGGAAGAACATCAAATCTAAAATTATCACCTCTGCGGAAGACTATTTGTACCTGGTAGAAACACTTCCGAAAGATATCAAAGCGATCGTAACGAGTTTCAAACACGAAGGATTGCGTCACAACATCAAACTCGGAGAAGAAGGAAATACGATCGGGAATACAGAAATCAGAAGGCATATATACCGTTTTGGCGCGATCGTTTTACTGGGGATGCTCTTGATCTGTGCCACACTCTTGAAAGTTTACAATGTGCAAATTTTCACCAGCAAGGATGGAAGACCAATTCTGCATGAAGTTTTTGGGAATTTCCCGGATATTTTCTTTGTGACCACAGTCGTTATATCCGTTTTTGTTGTACTTCGAATGATGTTTAGAGCCAAATAATTCATGACTACTTTTCAATCTAAAATTAACCAAACCAGGAATCACTTTAAAAACTCGGACATTGATCTGGGCTTTCGAAACCTGGTGGATTGTGTGCTGGATACTGCAGACAAAACTTACTATCAAAAAACCATTGACCTGGTTTCCTGGAAGGAACAAAACCCGGAAGACCGCGATCAATTTGTTCAAAGATCACTGGAACTGCTTCAGGAATTGGAACAACTGGCTATTGATGCAAATAATGGGCATGAAGCACTTGCTGTAATTTCCGATCTGACAAAAAAATACCGCAGGAGCTCCTTTGAGATCGGACCAATAAACATCGCTATTCAATCCGGAGAAATTTGGGGATTAGTGGGTGAAAACGGAAACGGAAAAACCTCTTTGCTTCGCGTTATTGCGAAAGATCTGGATTTTGACAAAGGCACGATTCTCTTCTCGCATGATTTGGAACAATTAAACTTATACAATCAGCGCTCTCACCTGGCTTATATTCCGCAAAGAACCCCGAAATGGCATGGTTCTTTGAAGAGCAACCTGAAATTCACTGCAAGTCAGTACGGTATTTTAGGAGAAGAGAATGAATTGCTGGTATTGATGTACATCATTCGCTTTGGTTTGTGGTCTTTCCGCAATTACAAATGGAGCGAATTATCTTCCGGATATAAAATGCGGTTTGAACTGGCCCGGACTTTCCTTCGAAAACCCAAATTGCTTTTATTGGATGAACCATTGGCCAACCTGGACGTTCTTGCCCAGCAATTGATTTTAGAAGATTTAAAGCTCATGGCTGCCAGCTTATCCAATCCGCTGGGAATTATTTTGAGTTCACAACAGCTTTTCGAAGTCGAAAAAGTAGCCGATAAAGTGATCTTCCTGAAAAAAGGAAGTCCTGTGTACATCAATCAATCGAAAGAAGTCGAAGAAGATTCATTGGACGGAGCAGAAAAAACCATCCTGGAAATGGATATTCAACTTTCAAAAGAAGAACTTTCGGGAATTATTCAATCCTTACCGATAGACCAAATCCAATACAACGGCGGGATTTTCATTGTTCATATTTCAAAACAATCGTGCATGAACGAAGTGCTGCAGAAACTCATTGATTCCAAGGTGCAGATCACCTACATTCGTGACATCTCCAAATCATCCAGACGCTTTTTCATCCAAAACGCCTAACTATGAACCTTTTTAAGAAATTTGATATTTTTTTGCTGGAAAAGTTTCCGCTGCTTTGGCATACCAAGTTATTGTATGCCTGCTTGTTTTCTGTTTTGATGAGCATCCTTTTTTATTCCTGGGGTTATTTTTATACGGATCCAAAGTCCATCATCCGCATTTCTCAAAGTTTTTATTTCGAGCGTTCAAATGCATCTCTTTGTTTTGTTCTCCTGAACGCCACTTTCATTATCGTTTGGGCTTTGGCTTTCTATAGGAAAAGTGCACTAAAGAATCTCTATCCTTTGCAGCGATTTTACTTCACACGTTTACTTTGCTCTTTTATGGTGATATTTTGGAGCTTGACATGGCCATACACCACATTCAATTGGGGAGTGAAAGCAAAAGTGAAGCAGCTTGCTCCAATAGAAGAATTAAAAGACCACATTCAAACTATCAATTTAGCAGATGCATTTTTGTTTGATAATAGCTTTTACTACAATACTTATTTAAATGTTTACCATCCCGATGTAACAGAAATCCAGTTCGATTATAACGATTCCACATGGACCAATATGCCATCTGTTCTCTATGGTAGTCTATCCAAACTTAAAGAATCTGAAAATCAGTATAAATTCGAATATCACCCGAAAAATCAGATCGCTGAAGTTGAATTAAAAAGTGATGAAACGTATTACAGCCCGTCTCTTCATCCTGAAAACAATGACACGGTTGAAAACATGCTCACGCAATTCTTAGTGCTCAAAACGATTGTGGCAAAATCTCCTTGTTCAAGTTCAGGTGAATACACCTATTTATTAGAGACAAAGAAGCTCCGGCAATTATGTCCCAACGGACTGTATGACTTACGAAATTTTTCAAAAGAGGAATTATCACCGGATTATTTCTCCTACCCGGAATACAAGAATATCTTTCACGAATACGCTGAAAGAAGGAATGATTACAATTATTTGATCCATTATAACGAATACGACGGTGAGCAAAATTTCTCCATAGAGGCCAACAAATCGTTTAATGCGTTTTTAAAATCCAGTAAAAGAGACGATATCCTGAAAGTACTTAATAAGTATCAGGACCTATTAGCTCGACATAAAATCAGGCATTCCCTTAACAATGCTGAAATTTTGGATTACGTGCTAAAAAGAAAACACAAGATGACTGCTCCAGCAGTTGTAGGTGAATTTGCCAATAATCCGGAACAGGCTCAAGCAGACCTTTCCCGGTTTGGCAACCTGGAGGGGTATGAAGCATTCAGAGCCTCCACGGAAGACGAACACGAACAATCTTTGTATTTTGTAGAAAAAGCGCAATTGGAAGAATTGTATTCAAACAGCCAGGCAGCGCATGATCCTGCCATTAATTGGATTCCATTTGTTGCAAGTCTCTTTTTTGCACTTGGCTTTGCGCTGGTGTTTTTCCTTTTTGCAATAGGAAATCCGATCAACCTGATCATTGCAGCTTCGGTTGGCGGAGTATTTGTGATTCTAAACATCCTGTTCTTCCTTTTGTTTTTAGAACAGCATGATTATCGTGAGGATTACGATCCGACATTCCGGATTTTTGCACAACTGCTGATTTTCAGTGGAATTTTGTATTCATTGCTGTATATCTTCTATTCCAAAAAGAGTATTTCGAAAAGGCTTCTTTTGATCACTTTCAACCTCTGTTTTGCAGTGACGATTTTTGTTCCGATTTTCTCTTACCAATTTTTGGAATCTGTCTTGAAAAGAAAATACATGGACAGTTGCTTCAACCAGCACACAGAACATAGTGTCTTTTACTATTGGGGTCAAGATCCTATAGTTATCTGGCTGTCTGCATTCGGGGCGATTCTCGTATTCACTCATTTCATAAAACGGGTTTTGGCAAAACCGGAATAAGCAAGCGAAATCGCGATAGCTAGCGGGATCAAAATTGTTGACGGAATGTCGGTGTAAATTAACTATTTCAGCTACATTTGCAACTCTCAAAAAGAGAGTAAATAAAGCATTCACAAGTTAACAGTAATGACAGTACACGAGATTCGCAAGCAGTTTTTTGATTTTTTTGCATCGAAAGGACATCAGATTGTTCCTTCAGCACCAATGGTTGTGAAAAATGACCCAACCTTGATGTTTACGAACGCCGGAATGAACCAGTTCAAGGATTTTTTCCTTGGAAATGCGGTTCCGAAGAATCGTCGTGTCGCCAATTCTCAAAAATGTTTACGCGTTTCAGGAAAACACAATGACCTGGAAGAAGTGGGCGTGGATACTTACCACCACACCATGTTCGAGATGCTTGGAAACTGGTCTTTCGGAGATTATTTCAAAGAAGAGGCTATTGGCTGGGCATGGGAATTATTGACTGAAGTTTACAAAATTCCAAAAGACCGTTTATACGTGACTGTTTTTAAAGGTGATGAAAAAGACGGTGTTCCAATGGACCAGGAATCCTTTGATATCTGGAAGAAATACATTGCTGAAGACCGCATCATTTTGGCTTCCAAGAAAGATAATTTCTGGGAAATGGGTGATACGGGCCCATGCGGACCTTGTACGGAAATTCACGTAGATAACCGTCCTGCTGCTGAAAGAACAAAAGAAGACGGAAAGAAATACGTAAACGAAGATCATCCGCAAGTGATTGAGATCTGGAACAACGTATTCATGCAGTTCAACCGCAAAGCCGACGGAAGCTTAGAACCACTTCCTGCAACGCACGTGGATACCGGAATGGGATTGGAACGTTTGGCAATGACACTTCAGGACAAAACTTCCAATTACGACATCGATTTATTCCAGACTTTGATCCAGCATATGGAAAAAGTTTCCGGAAAGAAATACGGAGAGAACGAAACAACGGATATCGCTTTGCGTGTGATCGCTGATCACGTGCGTGCCATTGCATTCTCTATTGCAGACGGACAATTGCCATCCAATACCGGAGCCGGTTATGTGATTCGTCGTATTTTGAGACGCGCTGTCCGTTACGGATACCAAACACTGGGATTGAAAGAACCCTTCCTTTCCGGTTTATCGGTGGTACTTTCCCAGGTCATGGGAGATCCGTTCTCCGAATTGGTGAAACAAGGCGAATTGGTAGAGAAAGTGATCCGTGAAGAAGAATTGTCTTTTTTCCGTACACTGGAACAAGGGATCAAGCGCATTGAAAGCTTAATTACAGCTGCGAAAAATGACCATAAAACCATTCTTGATGGAGTTTCTGTCTTTGAATTATATGATACTTACGGTTTCCCATTCGACTTGACCAGTTTGATTGCTCGTGAGAACGATCTTTCTGTAGATGAAGATGGATTCAACGCCCAATTAACGAAACAAAAAGACCGTTCAAGAGCCGCAACAGCTATTGAAACAGATGACTGGGTACAATTGATCGATGATTCGGTGGAGGAATTCGTTGGATACGATTATTTGGAAACAGCTGTTGAAATTGTGAAATACCGGAAGGTTTCTCAGAAACAAAAGACTTTCTATCAATTGGTTTTCACTAAAACTCCTTTCTACCCGGAAGGTGGTGGACAAGTTGGTGATACGGGAAGAATTTACAACGATTCGGAATCTCTGGTGATCTTTGACACGAAAAAAGAGAACAACCTCATCGTTCATTTATCTGAAAATCTCCCGGCAAACCCGAACAAACCTTTTACTGCTGAAGTAAATAAAGAAAAACGTCATTTATCGGCTTTCAATCACTCTGCTACTCACTTGCTGCATCATGCTTTGCGAAGTGTTTTGGGAACTCATGTCGAGCAAAAAGGATCTTTGGTAAATTCAAATTACCTGCGTTTCGACTTTTCTCATTTTTCGAAAGTGACGGATGAGGAATTGGCTAAAATCGAATCATTGGTGAGCGAAGCAATTCGTGCCAGCATTGATTTGGATGAAAGACGCAATGTTCCGATCGAAGTAGCAACAGAAATGGGTGCTATGGCTTTGTTCGGTGAAAAATACGGCGATACGGTCCGTGTGATCAAATTTGGTGATTCGGTTGAATTATGCGGTGGAACACATGTTAAAAACACCGGACAAATCGGTTTATTCAAAATCCAGGCTGAATCTGCTGTTGCAGCAGGTATTCGCAGAATTGAAGCGATTACAAATGTTGCCGTAGAATCGCATTATGCAGATCAGGAATCGAAATTGAAATCGGTAAATGAACTCTTGAAAAATCCGAAAGACGTTTCCAAGGCTGTAGAAGATTTGATCCTGAAAAACAACCAGCTTCAAAAACAGGTGGAAACCTTCAAGAAGGAACAGGCTAAATCGGTGAAAGCTGATTTGAAGACCAAAATTGTTTCCAAAGGGGATTTTTCTTACCTCGAGGCAATCATTGATCTGGATGCAGGTTCCGTGAAAGATATTTTGTTCCAGTTGAAAGGCGAAGTTCAAAACCTGTTTGCAGTAATTGGCTCAAAAGAAGACGACAAATGTGCGATCAGTGTGCAGGTAGACGAGACCTTGGTTTCAGCAAAAGGATGGAATGCAGGAGCTTTGGTTAAATCCGTAGCTCAATTAATCCAGGGAGGCGGAGGCGGACAAGCTTTCTTCGCAACCGCCGGAGGTAAAAATGCGGCAGGACTAAGTGAAGCAATCGAAACGATTAGAAAGACTATTTCTTAACGAATTTTCCTTTCACAAAGCCCAGTGCTTTTTGAAAATAGGAAATAGTCTCATTTTCCAGTTTGAAAATATAAATAGGAAACACGAATAATCCCATTACAAGAATGGATTCAAAGCACATTTGGATCCATTTGTTGTTTATGAGTCCTTGTGTGAAGTAACCTGCCGTGAATGTGATTACCGCCAATCCGATGACAAAGAACTGATTTCGCGTAAAGGGATGAATCTTGTAAATCTTCCACACGAAAATCAATCTTCCCAGGTTAAAGATGATAAATGCAATGCTTGTTGAAATGGCAGCTCCTGCTCCACCCCACTGCGGTATCAGCAGCAGATTAAAGGCGTAAACCGTTCCAATTAAAATAACGGTAAAGATCAATTCGTAACGGTATTTCTTGGAAGTCGTAAAGATCGCCCCGTTCAGACCCAAAAACATGTCCAGTAAACGACCGATCATCAACATCAGGAAAATCCATTTCCCGGGCTGGTATATCGGTTTCAACAGAGAAAAGAGAAAATCAATATTCAGCCAGACCATTAAAAACATTCCCAATCCCAAAACAAGCGAAACAGAACTGACTTTTTGGTAAAGATCTTTCATCTTATCCATCTCCCGGTGTTTCCAGTAATCTGCAACTAAAGGCGCACTAACCCGAAGAATCGAACGATAAGGCACCTGTAGAGCACCGCTCAGAAAAACTACTGTAGAGTATATTCCCGCTTCTTCCAATCCGATTATTTCGGCCAGCATCATCAAATCCAGTGAGGTAACCAAAACGAATCCAAGACTATTTACATAATAAAAAGAGGAGAACTGGAAGATAATCCGCTTGAAGCGTTTCGAGATTTGAATGGACGAATAACTCAGGTTAAACTCATTGATCCGGATCAGGTAAACAAGCAGGATCAGAGTTGGAACAATGTAAAGCAAACTATGCCATACCACAAATTGCTCAAACGAAATCCAATCCGCTATGAACAGCAGTATTAAAAAAGTTGTTACTACGCGAAGAACGATTTCGTATGCAAAGACCGAAACGATATTCTTGTACAAACTCCGCAGGTAAGATTCAAGTACGATGAAAATCACATATGAAATCCCGATCGGCAGAACCCAGTAATAATACTCATTGAACAAAGCAGACTTCTCACTGTACCTGGCCTGAATTTGTTCACTGAGCCCGATATACAACAGGGTACAGATCACTATTCCAATCAAAACTATAATCAGGGTAAAAGGCAAAAAACCGTGGTGCTTTTTTTCGGGATTCTTAAAGAACGGAAAGAATTTCCACACCGTGAATAGACTCCCCATGTTTGCCAACTGTGCAAAAAGCGTACCCACAGTAACGATCAGGTTTACCAAACCAATTTGTTCGATACTTAAAAACCATATGAATAAAAGACCTTTATTCAAATACCCCAAAACAATTCCCAGATAGGAAATAATCATTGTTCTGAAAGCATCTTTTTGTACCAGTCCCATTCAACACCTGAATTTACCTGACAAATGTAATTAAACAATCGCAAGTCATAGAGCAAATAATATTCGCTATCTTTGATTTTTGATGCAAAATAACTTCATGAATAAAAAATTATCGGTTATTATCTGTACGTACAATCGAGATAAATACATTGCTGAATCCATCCAAGCTGCATTAAATCAGACATCACATCCGGATACTTACGAAGTTGTTGTTATCAATAACAACTCTACCGACAGCACTCATGAAATTTGCACAAAACTGTTAAACGATCCGAACGTTCCTGCTTTCCATTATTTTGTAGAAACCAATCAGGGCCTATCTTACGCTAGAAATCGGGGGATGCAGGAATCCAAAGGACAAATTTTCTGCTTCATCGATGACGATGCTATCATGGAAAAGGATTATACAGCAAACTTAATGGCTTTCTTTGATCAAAATCCGGATGTTGCGGCTGCCGGAGGACGGATTTATCCGCGTTTTGAAGGAAAAGCTCCCAAATGGCTTTCTCATTTTTTAGTTCCGCTAATGTCGACCATCGACCTTGGAAACGAAGCAAAACCTTTCAAGTTCGGGAAATATCCCATTGGAGCAAATATGGCAATCAGGGCCAGCGTTTTTGAATCGCTGAAACCATTTGATGTACATTTGGGAAGGACCGGGAACAACCTTCTCGGAGGAGAAGAAAAAGACATTTTTTCGCGCATGCGTGCCCGGAATTATGGAATTTGGTACGTTCCCAATACGATCGTTCATCACGTAATCCCGGATGCAAGACTTCAAAAATCCTTTATCAAAAAAATGGGGGTGGGAATTGGGCTTAGCGAGCGAATTCGTTCTAAAAACCTGGGAGGAATGAACTACTTCAAAACCAGTATCAGGGAATTGTGCAAATGGGGAGCTACATTCCTGCTTGCATTGGGATATACATTGATGCTTGCACCTGCTAAAGGAATCATGCTGATCCGCTTTCGGTTTTGGGTTTCCAAAGGACTTTTTAATTATTGAAAACAAACTGAATTAAATGCTCAAGTTCATACAAAATTTAAGGTTAAGCAGTGAAACTCTAGCACGCATATTGATTCTGAGTCGGTGGACCGGAATTCTAAAATCCACTTCGGCCGATAAGACAACCTGTGTGATTGTTGGAAACGGTCCGTCATTTAGAGATTCTTTGAATAAATACCGGGATGAGCTGAGCCGGCACGACCTGGTTTGTGTCAACAATTTCGCCGCTTCTGATTCTTTCCTGGAATTGAAGCCCCGTTACTACATTATCAATGCCACCATTGTGTTCTTACCAGATGCCAAACAGAGCAAAATTTACCAGGATTTCAAAAGGGAAGTCTTTGATAACCTCAGAAAAACAAGCTGGGACATGGAAATCATGGTGCCATTCGCAGCTAAAAAATCACCGGATTTTAAACAACTTCTGGCAGATAACAAACACTTAAAACCCATCTATTTCAATTTAACATCCATTGAAGGCTTTTCCTGGTTCAAAAACTTGCTTTTCAAAATGGGAGTCGGGACACCCCGTCCGCACAATGTGATTATCCCTGCAATCATGAACATGATCTACCTGAAATACAGGACCATTATTCTCATCGGTGCAGATCATTCCTGGCTGGGAGAAATTTCAGTTTCGGAAGATAACATAACATTGATCAATCAGAAACATTTTTACGATGAGAACGAGTCTAAAGCTATCCCAATGAATGATTATCAGCTAAGGCCGCGAAGACTTCACGAGGTATTGCAAAAATTCCAACTCACTTTCCAGGGATATTGGGAAATCAACGAATACATTGAAAACAAAAACATTCAGATCTATAATTGCAGCGAAGTTTCTTTGATCGATGCCTTCGAACGCAAAAAACTAAACGAATTGTCATAAATACTCCGAAAGCAATGTTTAAACGAGCATTTTCTAAATTTTTCAATCCCAAATTTTACACCTTGCTGCGTTTGATCGCATTGACCGCATTCAAGAAGAAAAATAAGTCCGGAACGATCCGCATCGGTGGATTTAAAATAGAATACAATGACATTCGGGCTTTGATGGGAATGTATCACGAGATCATTTACCAGGAGCATTACCGTTTTGCAACGAAGAGTGAAAAACCGGTAATCATTGACTGCGGAGCGAACATCGGCCTTTCCGTCTTATATTTTCACCGAACTCATCCAAAAGCTCAAATTATAGCTATTGAAGCTGATCCGGCAGTTGCAGCAGTTCTTCGAAGAAATCTGGAGGCAAACGGCTGTTCTGCAACAGTTATTGAAAAGGCAGCCTGGAGCAATTCCGATTCTGAAATCACCTTCGGCCAGGCCGGCGCAGATTCAGGTTCTATCTTCTCTACAGAAAACGTGATTCGTGTCCCAACTGTACGATTCAAAGACATCATTGAAGAATATCCTTCCATCGACTTAATTAAAATTGACATTGAAGGTGCTGAAATGGAAGTAATCGAAGACTGTTATTCTTCCCTGGGCAGATCGAAATACGTCTTTATCGAATTCCATTCCTTCCCTCAAAGAGAACAGCGTTTAGAACGTATTTTAGAACTGCTTGCTTCCCAGGGATTCCGATATAAAGTGCTGCAGGCCAGACGCGAGGAAAAACCTTTCATGCAGGATATCAGCAATCAGGAGATGGACGTGCAATTAAACGTTTTCTTCCATAAGAATTAAATCATTCGGTTATCTTTGTAATATCTCAAAAATACATTTGTGAAAGACAAATCAATACTAATTACTGGCGGAACAGGTTCCCTTGGAAAGGCACTTACCAAACATATTTTAAGCAATCATCCTGAAATAGCACGACTGGTTATCTTTTCCCGGGATGAGCAGAAACAGTTTGAAATGGAACAGGAATTCCCGCAAAGGACTTATCCCCAGATTCGCTATTTTATTGGCGATATTCGCGATTTAGAACGTCTAGAAAGAGCTTTTTCAGGAATTGATTATGTTATTCACGCAGCAGCTATGAAACACGTCCACATTGCGGAATACAATCCGGATGAATGCGTGAAAACAAATGTCGGAGGAGCGGACAATGTGATCAAAGCAGCTCTTAAAACAAATGTGGAACATGTTGTTGCACTTTCTACAGACAAAGCTTGTGCACCGATCAATTTATACGGAGCTACCAAATTGACTTCCGATAAATTATTCGTTGCTGCAAATAATATCAAAGGAAAAAGAAACGTGAAATTTTCTGTGGTCCGTTACGGAAACGTAATGGGTTCAAACGGATCAGTGATTCCTTTTTTCCTGAAGAAAAAACGCAACGACGGTGTTTTACCGATTACGGTAGAATCCATGACACGTTTCAATATTTCCCTGCAAGGTGGTGTGGACATGGTTATGCATGCCCTTGAAACCGCCTGGGGAGGAGAAATTTTCGTTCCTAAGATTCCATCCTACCGCATTTTAGATGTTGCAGAAGCAATTGGTCCGGAATGTGAAAAACCGGTTATCGGAATTCGTCCCGGAGAAAAAATCCACGAAGAAATGATTACTTCATCCGATTCTTTTTTCACTTACGATCTGGGGAAATACTACACTATTTTGCCTCAAACACCTAATTGGAAAATGGACCAGTTTGTGGACCATTTTAAAGCAGTGAAAGTTTCAGAAGGTTTTTCGTACTCGTCTGATAAAAATTCTGATTGGGAAACGGTTGAAAGCCTCAGAACACTCATTAAAGAACACGTTGATCCTGCTTTTGAAGTATGAACAGTATTATTCCGTACGGACGACAGGAGATAACTCCGGAAGATATTCAAACGGTTATTGAAACCCTGCAATCTGATTTTCTGACCCAGGGACCCAAAATTGCTGAATTTGAAAATGCATTTGCCCAATACGTTGGTTCAACCTATGCAGTTGCGGTAAGCAATGGAACCGCAGCGCTCCATTTAGCCGTAATGGCCTTGGGAATCCGGGAGGATGAATACGTGATTTGCACTCCCATTACCTTTGCAGCTTCCATTAATTGTGTGAAATATTGCGGCGGACAGATCTTGTTTGCAGATATTGATCCCGAAACGTATTTGATGGACCTGAAATCCGTTGAAGCATTGATCAAAAACAATCCGGACAAGAAAATCCGCGGGATTATTCCTGTTGACTTTGCCGGCCGCGTTCCTCAATTGGATGCTTTCAAAAAACTGGCAGATAAACACAACTTATGGATCATTGAGGATGCCTGTCATTCTCCGGGTGGGTCTTTTCAGGACGAAACCGGAAAAGAGCAGCCTGCAGGAAATGGACTATTTGCTGATTTGAGCGTTTTTTCCTTTCATCCGGTAAAACACATTGCCACCGGGGAGGGCGGAATGATCACCACCAATAATTCGGAGCTTTATCAGCAATTACTGACTTTGCGCACGCACGGAATCACGCGGAACACAGATCTGTATGAAAACTCCATCGAATTTGCAGTTGGCAACGGTGTTTCAAACGGAGAATACCCGCTTTGGTACATGGAAATGCAGGAATTGGGTTACAATTACCGGATTACTGACTTCCAGGCTGCATTGGGAATTTCACAATTGAGCCGGGCGGAACAAAACCTGGTTAAAAGACGTGCAATTGCACAAAAATATACCGATTCGCTCAATTCTCTGGATGATGTCATTCATTCTTCAGGTGTTGTTGAGGGACATGCTTACCATCTTTTCATTTTGGAGGTAAACGATCGAAAAGGTTTGTATGACTATTTGAGATCACAGCATATTTTTGCCCAAATTCACTACATTCCTGTTCACCTCATGCCTTATTACAAAAAGCAGGGATGGAAAGAAGGAGATTTTCCGAATGCAGAAAAATATTATTCCAGATGTATCAGCATTCCGATGTTCCCAAGTATGACCGAAGAAGAAATAGAACGTGTTATTTCTACCATTCAAGCATATTATTCCAGTTAGCACAGTGGCACGAATAGCAATTATACCGGCTCGAGGAGGAAGCAAACGAATTCCCCGAAAAAACATCAAGGATTTTCTTGGAAGACCCATCATTGCTTATTCCATCGAATTAGCTCTGAAAAGCTCCCTTTTTGACCAGGTTATGGTTTCAACAGACGATGCTGAAATTGCTGCTGTTGCAAAAAAATACGGTGCTGATGTCCCGTTTTTAAGAAGTGATAAAAACAGTGATGATTTTGCAGGAACATTTGAAGTCATTGAGGAAGTTATCCTGGACTATGCAAAAAAAGGAATTGATTTTGAAGAAGCCTGCTGTATTTACCCATGCACTCCGATGCTTCAGGTGAAGGATTTGGCTGCCGCACACCAAAAATTGGTTCAGGGTTCTTTTTCTTCTGTCTATCCTGTTGTTCCATACTCCCCTCCTATTCAAAGAGCTTTAATGATCTCGGAAGAAAAACTGCGCTATCTGAATCCGGAACACCGGTTTACACGCTCGCAGGATTTGGAAAAATCGTATTTTGATCCCGGGCAATTCTATTGGATGAAAACGAATGAAGTGATTCAGCAAAAGGGAATTTTCACAGATAATACCGGCTACATCTTACTCGACGAACTTTTTGTCCAGGATATCGACAATGAAACCGATTGGAAATTAGCAGAATTAAAATACAAACTTCTTAATTCTTAATTGAATGGATTCACCTGAAAATATCCGGTTTGTGGAAAACAAATATGGTTACCTGGAAATTGCAGAAAAACCAAGTCCCGAAGAGTTGCAGAATTATTACGCTGACATCTATTTTCAAACAAGCCAGGGTGCTTACGAAGCTACCTACTCGGAACAGGAACTAACTTTCTTTCAAAACTCCAACCATTTGAAAGCGGAAATTATCGCTGACTTTTTCAAAGATCAACCAAAATCGGAGCGGAGGTTATTGGATGTCGGTTGCGGCGAAGGTTTTACAATGGACTACTTTTTCAAAAAAGGTTGGGAGGTGATCGGAATCGACTATTCCCAGGATGGTGTGGCTCGTCAGAACCCGGAAATGAAGCCTTTTGTACTGCAGGGAGATATTTACCTGCAAATCCAGGAGTTGATTGAGAAAAAGGAACAATACGATGTCATTTCTATTCTCAATGTATTGGAACATGTAATTGATCCTGTTCTGACTTTGAAAGAATTACAGAAATTACTTTCCCCAGGAGGTTTATTGATTATCCTGGTACCGAACGATTTTTCTATACTCCAAAAATCACTTTTAGCGGATCAGAAAATTTCCCGGCAATTCTGGATCAAAACCCCGGACCATTTAAATTACTTCTCGAAAGATTCATTGATTGCCCTTTGTGAAGATCAGCAATTCAAATTTCACAAATGCCTGTCTGATTTTCCGATCGATTATTTCCTGGCAAATCCGGACAGCAATTACATTGAAGACGGAAGCAAAGGCAAAAATTGTCACCAGGCACGTATGTGGCTCGATAACCTGCACTGCTCCATTTCAATCCCGAAAACCATTGAACTCTATGAAGCATTTGCAAATTTAGGATCCGGAAGACAAGTTACAGCTTATTTTACCAAGTCATGAATTATTCAAGATACTTGAACCAGGAGGTTTATTCGCTAAACGACTTCCAGGTAACTCCAATGAGAGAAAGCGATATTTTACGCATCAAAGAATGGAGAAATGCACAAATGGATGTGCTCCGCCAGGCTAAATTGATCAGTAATGAAGAGCAGGTAAATTATTACAAAAATGTGGTTGTTCCGAGTTTTGAAAAAGAATATCCGAATATCATGCTTTTTAGTTTTTTGCAGGCCGGTAAATGCATTGGTTACGGCGGACTAACGAATATTCACTGGCCGGACAAACGTGCGGAACTTTCATTTCTTGTCGATCCGGATCATGCAGCCGATCTGTCGGTTTACGAGCAGGATTTCAGTCACTTCATCGAACTCATGAAGGAAATTGCTTTCAAAGCATTGGGGTTTAATCGGATCTTTACAGAGACTTACGATATACGCGATCATCATATAGGGATTTTAGAATCCTGCGGCTTCGTATTGGAAGGCAGAATGCGCTCTCACGTATGTATTAATGGTATCTTTGTAGATTCTCTGATTCATGGAATAGTAAAAAAAGATTATGGACTTTAAAGGAAAACGGATTTTTATCAGCGGTGGTGCCGGCGTAATTGGAACAGAAATGGTACAACTACTTCATCAGCAGGGAGCTCATATTATGGTGGGCGATCTAAAGCCCATTCCTACCGATTTTCCGTCAACAATTATTTACCGCCAGGGCGATTTAAATTCCATCACTCAAGCCGAATTAGATCATTTCAACCCGGAATATTTTATTCACCTTGCAGCCACATTCGAGCGTTCTGCCGAAACATACGAACACTGGGAAGAAAACTTCCATCACAATATTTTGTTGAGCCATCATTTGATGACATTGATGCGGAATGTTCCCGGATTAAAACGGGTAGTTAATGCATCCAGCTATTTGATTTACGACAAGACACATTACCAGTTTAAAGAAGCTCAGGAAAAAGCAGTAAAACTGACGGAGTCACATACCATTAATCCGAGGAACCTGACCGGGCTGGCAAAACTGGCTCATGAAATTGAACTGGATTTTCTGGCCATTTTCAAGTCAGATCAATTTACCAGTATTTCTGCACGTATTTATCGTGGCTATGGTAAAAACTCACGCGATATTATTTCCCGCTGGGTGAGAGATTTGTTGAATAACCAGAAAATTACCGTCTACAATCCGGAGGGTTTTTTTGATTATATCTATGCCGGAGACACTGCAAAAGGATTACTTAAACTGGCGCTCTGTGATCAAACGGGAATTGTAAACCTGGGAACGGGAAGATCCAGGCAAGTTGGAGACGTCATTCAAATTCTCCAGGTGCATTTCCCGCAAATGCAGGCTGAACATATTCGGAAAACGGATGAGCTAATTGAAGCCTCCGAAGCAGACACGACTTTATTGAAAAGTTATATCAACTGGACACCGGAACGGGATTTGGAAAATACCATTCCTGAAATCATTGCATTCGAACAGCAAAGATCTGTAGAAAAAGAAGTCATTTACGGCCATATTCTGGTTACAAGTGCTTCCCGCAAGATTGGTTTAATTCAGGCAGTTAAAAAAGCTTCGAATAAAATCCACCCTTCGATCAAAGTAATTGCAGCAGATGCCTCTGATACCTGTTTGGCAAAACATTTCTCAGATGATTTTTGGAAAATTCCGTTCATTAGTCAAATTGATATCAAGGAATTTATACAAAGCTGTAAAACAAAATCTATCCAATTGATTATCCCATCCCGCGATGGTGAATTGGCTTTTTTCTCCGAACACAAATCACAGTTCAAAGAAGCAGGAATTCATGTGATGGTCTCTGATAAAGAATCCATTGAAAAATGCGTCGACAAACTGTCGTTTTATACCAATAACAAAAACATTCCAACCATTATTCCCGCATTTGAAGACATTGCTTCAGCGAATGGAACAGCCTTCGTTGTAAAGGAGCGTTTTGGTGCCGGATCAGATTCAATCGGTATCAATTTAAACGCAGCTGATGCTTTGGCCCATTCCAAACAATTGCAGCATCCGATATTCCAGCCTTTTATTGAAGGTTCGGAATTAAGTATTGATGCATATATTGATACTTCCCGGAAAGTAAAAGGATTGGTTATGCGAAAAAGAGAGCTGGTTGTTAACGGTGAATCTCAGATTACTACTACTATTCAGGACAATCAATTGGAAAGCGCATTCTATGCCGTCATTGACAGCTTGAAATTGAGCGGACATATCATTTTACAAGCCATTATCGATTCAAAAGGAGAAATTCACATCATCGAATGCAATCCACGGTTCGGTGGAGCTTCCACTCTTTCAATCAAAGCCGGATTGGACAGTTTTTACTGGGCTTATCTTGAAAGTTCGAATATTTCCATTGAATCTTATCCGTTTATTCCAACCAAAGAACCGATTACCCAGGTTCGCTATCCGGCAGATCTGTATTTATGATCATTGTAACAGACTTAGACGATACACTTTATCCGGAGATCGAATTTGTTCACAGCGGATTCCGTGCTGTTTGCAAGTACCTGAATAGTACATTTCAAATTGATCCCGAAGAAGGATATGAGATCATGCTCCGGGAATTGAAAACAACTGGTCGTGGAAAGGTCTTTGATGCCGTATTGGTACAACATGGCATAAACACCATTTCAAACCGCAAAAAATGCCTTTCGGTATATCGGTCTCATCAACCGGAACTAAAGCTTTATCCGGAAGCAGAACGTTTCCTGAAGCGCTTCTCAAACTATAGAAAGTACGTGATCACTGATGGAAACATACGTGTTCAGCGCAACAAGCTGCGTGCATTGAAGCTGCAGGAACATTTTGTTAAAACTATCCCGACATACCAATATGGTATTCAGTACTCCAAACCATCCGTTTTTTGCTTTGAAAAGATCCTGCAATGGGAAGGCGGAAAATTACCCGGACAATTGGTTTATATTGGAGACAATCCTAAAAAGGATTTCGTTTCGCTCAATAAGATCGGGGCTAAGACCATTCGGGTATTAACCGGTGAATTTCAATCCCTGCAAGCCGCTCCGGGATACGATGCACAATATACCGTGAATACTTTGGATGAAATTACAGAAGAATTTATTAAAAAAATTGCCTTATGAAGATTGCAAATTTTGAAATAGCAAACGATAAACCTTGTTTTATCATTGCGGAACTTTCTGCTAATCACAACGGAAGCATTGAAACAGCCATTGAAACAATCCGGGCTGCAAAACGTGCCGGAGCAGATGCTATCAAATTTCAAACATATACTGCTGATACAATCACATTGAATAGCAGAAAGGAAGATTTTTTAATCCAGGGAACCATTTGGGAAGGAAAATACCTTCACGATTTGTACCAGGAAGCCTACACTCCCTGGGAGTGGCATCAGCAATTGTTTGATACAGCAAAGGAAGAAGGGTTGATCTGTTTCTCTTCCCCTTTTGATCACACTGCAGTAGATTTCCTGGAAAATTTAAATGTTCCGGCATACAAAATTGCCTCTTTTGAAATAACAGATATTCCTTTAATAGAATACACAGCATCTAAAGGAAAACCAATCATTATCTCCACAGGTATCGCAACTTATGAAGACGCGCAATTAGCTGTGGAAGCATGCAGAAGAGTTGGAAACGATCAAATCATCCTGTTAAAATGTACTTCCAGTTATCCGGCACCTATTGAAGAAGCAAACATGGTGATGATTCCTTATCTGGCAAAGGAGTTTGGCGTTATATCCGGCTTATCAGACCACACCATGGGATCAATTGTGCCATTAGTTTCAATTTCCCTGGGAGCAAAAGTTATTGAAAAACATTTTATCATTGATCGCTCGATCGGTGGTCCTGATGCAAGTTTCTCCATGAATGAAGCAGAATTCAGCGAAATGGTAAAAGCGGTTCGTGAGGCCGAAAAAGCACTGGGAACGGTAACTTTTGAACTAAGCGAAAAACAACTGGTAAGCAGAGCTCACAGCCGGTCATTATATATTTCAAAAGATCTTCAAAAAGGAGAAATGGTTACTCCTGAACATATTCGGTCTGTAAGGCCCGGATTTAGTTTACATCCAAAATACTATTCCGAAATAATCGGAAAACGGTCCTTAAAAGATTTCACCTTAGGTGACCGCATAAAAAAAGAGGACTTCGAATAAAGTCCTCTTTTTTTGATCTTATTTTGACTGACTGCTTATGCAGCCGGTTCAACATGCTTTTTCTTACGTTTCCAGGACATATAAAGTCCGAATCCTAATAATGCCATCAATATGATTGATCCGATTCTTGCTATCGTATTCACTGTTTTGTATTTCGGCAAGTCATAAACGAATTCAATTTTACTTTTTCCGCCTTTCAGTTGAATTCCCCGCAACAGGTAATTTACTTTTAAGATCGGAACTTCTTTCCCGTCAACAAATGCTTTCCAACCTATCGGATAGTAAATTTCTGAGAAAACAGCTAATTGGTTTCCTTTCACATCCGCCTGGTAAGTTAATTTGTTCGGAACAGAATGTATCAATTTAACAGAGCCTTCCGCAGAGAATTTTCTACCATTCAATTTACCTGCAAACTCGGGGAGCATCAAAGCTTCAGTTGCCGGATCAAAAGATTCCGTAACTTTCAGGTAAACCAGCGAAGTAAATGATTTGGCTGTGTCAGCCTGTAATGTCATTAAAGGCACCAGGTTGGTATTTCCTCTCACATCAATCACAAACATAGCTTCCTGACCTTTCCCCAGGCCGCTTGCCAATTGTACTTTTAAAGTGTCTTTGATTCCCGGAACAACATACTGCAGGTTTTCACCACCATAGATCGTTGCTTTTTTCACCGGTATGCGGTTTACTAAAAAGACTCCGGTACCCCGGTTCTCAGCGTTGAATTTATTTCCAAGTGCACGAATTTCGTCATTCGGAGTAGCTTCTTCACGAACCTGTCTCACCAACCACGCATTTCCAAGCGCTGTAGGATTCCTGATTGCCGTATCTAAACCTGTTTGAGAAGATTGAAGGAAATACTTCACATTCAACATATCAAGCACCTTATTGTTAGTCTTGGAAATCTGGAAATCCATCAGGTTATTGATGTTTCTCAATTTAGCACCGTGATAACCTCCCAATGATTTATGGAAGTAGGAAGCTCTACTGCTTGAGAAAGCTCCTGCAAAATCCAGTACCCGGTAATTTGTAACCTTATTTAAAGCCTGGAAACGGTATGAATTGATCACATTCGCTCTTGCAAGACCATCGTATTCCAATTCAAGAGCTTTTTGCTCTCCTTTTAATTTTCCTTTATTAACAATAGCTGCAAGCGAAGGATTTTGAGCCAACTCGGCTGCCATAATTTCCTCATCTCCTTTTGTTGTGGAAATAGGATAAGCGGCCAACCCTGCCTCTTCCCAATATTTATAGTTCGCTCCGGAAGCATCGTCTACGGTACCTAAATAATTGTAAGCAACAGGAACCAAATCAGCAAATGTCAATACAACCAATCCGGCAATTAAAACAGTATTAGCACTTTTTTCATTCTTAACGAATAGGAAAATGACAAATAATCCTGCACCCAAAAATGCAAACAAGATGGAACGCGTCATACTGGAACTGAAAATTTGCTGTCTGGCCAGTTTAACTGCATTGTAAGAATCCATTTGAGATTTAACCTGCATGTCAACAAATTGCTGCACTTGCTGCGGATTTGTAAGGTCGATCTGGTATTGAGCTGCCATTTGCGGATCCATTTGCAGAACCTGCTGGGTATATGCTTCGCTCAATCCTGCGTATTGATTTGCTTCTGCCGGATTCGTATATCCATCCCCTAATCCTACGACTTTCACAATGATTAAAAATACCACAAATGCTCCCAAAACAATCAATACTTTTTGTTTCTGTGCAATGATCTCTTCACGTTTTTTGATGAGCTCGTTCAGGAATAAAATCCCCATTACCGGAATGGTCAATTCAATCAATACCAAAATAATGGTAACAGCTCTAAACTTGTTATATGCCGGAACATGGTCAATAAAGAAATCCGTTAATCCCATGAAGTTTTTCCCCCATGATAACATAATTGCCAATAGTGTCACCGCGAAAAGTGCCCATTTAATTTTATCCTTCATGAAGAACAACCCTAAGAATGCCAGCATACAAACAATTACGCCGATATAAACAGGTCCTGAAGTCACAGGCTGTGTTCCCCAATAGGAATATCCTCTTAAGGCATTGTTGATCTCTTCCTGGGACATATCACTGTTTTGGATCTGTTCAGAAAAAGGTGAATTCCCCAACTGCTCAGATGCCCCTCCTTTTACGTAAGGAGAAATGAAAGTAAATGACTCTCCTACTCCGTAAGACCATTGAGTAATATAATTGCGGTCCAAACCAGTCGATTGATTTGTTGCCGGCGTACCTTCCGGTGTGATAGTTACATCGTTTCCACCACGGATTGTGCTCTTAGCATAATCGTTAGTTAAAATGATGTTTCCACTGTTAATAACAAAGGCCAGGATGAACATTCCAATAATCCCCGCTGAAGTGATAAAGAAGTTCTTAAGGGTTTTCTTTTGAATTGCTTCAATGAAGAAATAAATCCCCAGGAACAATAAAATGAACAGGAAGTAATAGGTAATCTGAACGTGGTTCATCGCCAGTTCAAACGTCATGAAGAGTCCCGAAAGGATAACTCCCCACATCCTATTGGTTCGATAAGCATAGATAAAAGCACCAAGCAAAGCAGGTAAAAACGCTGCTGCTCCCGACTTAGTAACGTGACCTGCCTGGATAACAATCAACTCATAGCTGGAGAAACTGAATGCAATGGCACCGAGTAGTCCCACCCATGGATTTAATCTCAGCAATCGGGCAAAGACCAGGAAACACAGGAAATGCAGGAAGATGGTTCCTGTTGGATTTGGAAGGTATTTAAAATGCTGATTTATAATACGCTTAAACCAATTTCCCGGATAAGCCATCGAAATTTGCTCTGCAGGCATTCCTCCAAAAGCGGAACTCACCCACATTGGTTCTTTACCTGTTTCTTCACGATACATTTCTGATTCGTTACTCATTCCTTTCCACTCCTTAACGTCATGCTGCTTAACACCATATCCATCAAATTGTGGCTTAAAGAATGCTGCAATAATGATAAACATCACCCCGATGATTGCCAGGTACATCCAATTTTTCTGAAAAAAGCCTTTTATATCCATAAGTTAAAATTGTCGACCAAAAATAAGAACTTTAATCTTCCAAAGGGTGTTTTGGCAGAAATTATCGTGAATTCTAATTTCAGGTAATCCTTGAACGAAAGGGAATTTGGAATGTAGTAGGAATTGTTCTAATATCGGATCATGAAAATAGTTGCTCTCATTCTAATTTTGGCAAGCTTGGTTTTTAAAGTCAATGCTTCCGAACAAATAAAATCCATATCCGGGTTTTATATTTATAAGACCAGTAAAAACATGTCGGTGAGCAAGGGAGAAGCTAAATTCACCCTTCATTTTTACAGCCAGAATTTCAGTGATGTTCCAAAAGGATACGAAACTATTATCTATTATTCTGTCAATGACTTAATCGATACCCTGGTTTTAGATTCTTCCTTTACAACAAGCATTCAAATTCCTATGGGAAAAACGGTATTCAAATTTTGGCCGGGACCAGGTTATAATGAAGTCATCAGCGATACGATAGAGGTGACTGATCAAACGGAGTATGAAGCGCAGGTGTATTTCCTTTCCGAGAATTTGATGATAGAAGTGGACAAACCGGTTATTTACCTTCAAAGTCCGGTAAAACTGGATTTTTCAATCCGTATAAAACCAACGAATGAGTTCACTTTCACTTATCCGGCGTACAAAGAAAATTGGAAAGGAAGCGTTTATCCGACAGGTGAAATCGAGATCGGCAAGCAGAAATATCCTTACCTGTTCTGGAATTCGAAACAGGCATTCAGCCTGAAAAAGCATGCAAACGGATACCGCGTTTCAAGAGCAGATGTCATTTCTTTTTTGGAAAAGCAACTTTCCAATGCAGGTTTGACATCCACCGAAAAAACCGATTTTATTACTTTCTGGGGACCGCGATTGACACAATACGAATCGGTATTCATTCAATTTTACCTGCAGGAAGACTGCAACCAGTTTGCGCATTTGGAGTGTGAACCCATGCCAACAGCTATCAACCGGCTTTACATTGCCTTTTCCGAATGGAATTATCAATTGGAATCTTTTACCCATCCGGTCGAACTTCCTGCTTTCAAACGCGAAGGTTTTAATCTCTTGGAATGGGGCGGATTTGAACTAAAATCAATCGAATTATGAACCAAAAACTGTATTTACTGGTTGTACTAATGATTCCGTTTTTCGGCTTGTCTGAGGGAATAAAATCTGTTTCACCAATTAGGTTAATCAAAGACAGCGTTTCCGGAAAAATTCATTCCGACAGTATTAGACTGGTCTTTCAAGTGGAGGATTTCTATGATCAATTGATGTTGAACCAACATGCTGCAATTATCCAGGTCAAAATTGACGGTCGAACAAAGAAATATACGGTTACGAATAAAAAGCGGACCTTTCAATTTGCTTTATCAAAAGGAAAACACCAATTAAATTTCTTTGTGAATGCTAACTTTGAAGAGATCAGTCTTGATCAGGAATTCAAAGGGAGCCACTATTATGAATATGGTTTAAACTTTCAGGGAGGCGAAAATTCAGGGACACAAATTATGGTAGAAAAACCGGTCATTTACTTTTACACCGGGAAAAAAGAACCATTCAGCCTGAAGATCAAAACAGATGCTGAATTACAATTTACTTATCCAGCGTATGAAAATGAATGGAAAGGAACTACTTCTCCGGATGGAACTATTCAGATCAACGGATCAAACTATCCGTATCTTTTTTGGGATGCGCAGCTTCCTGTTGAAAAGCTGAATTTGAACTGGCAGCATTCGGAACAGATCCTGGGTACACAAACTAGCCAATACCTTTCAGCACAACTGGATTATTTGGGATTTAATCCGAAAGAAAAAGCGGATTTTATCACTTACTGGGGACCACGGATGCAAAAAATGAAATACGTGGAAATACTTTGGATCCAAAACGAATCCATTGATGCAATTGCTTCCCTGGAAACTTCTCCTGTGTTTAATCAGAACCGCATTTACATTGTTTTCAAAGAAATCAGCGAACTTACAGATAAAGCTTTAATACAAAGACTGAACCAGCTGATGCCCATTAAACGGGCTAATAACTGTTTGGTGGAATGGGGCGGAATCGAAATGCCCTCCAATTTATAAGTCATGCGTACACTATTCTTTTTCTTATTGATCAGTTCTAATTTGTTGGCAAATGCCCCGGAATGGATTCCTGATTACTTGGTGAGTTATCAAACCGATAAAAAGCCATCCAACACCGGTTCCCGGATCCGGATTGTTTGTGAGTTTGATTCAGATTACGACTTGTTCCGTGAATTGCGCTTCGGGATGAACGGAAGCAATGAACGGATCAGGATGAACGACAAAAACGAAGTGGAAGTCATCCGAAAACCACAAAAAGCCGTTTTTCAATTCTACTATGACAGTAACTTCCAGGAAATTGAAACAGATTCCATTGAAGTCAAAAAAGGACAAATAACTGTTATTTCTTTGCATTTCAAAGCGAGGAATGAACCTCGTCCGGTGAAAAAACCGGTCATTTACCTTTACCCGGAATCGGACACCGAAGTTTCTGTTCAACTCAAAACAGCCGGCGAATTAACTTTTTCTTACCCGGATTATGCTTCCGGATGGAAAGGAACCGCTCATTCGGATGGTTCTATCGATGTAAACGGAAATCGCTACCCGTACTTGTTTTGGGAATCGGAACAACGTTTTAACAATTTCAATTTAAAGATTGGCGGATTTCTCATAGACAAAGAAAATGTCATCGTATCCTTGGAAAAACACCTGTCTGATCTTGGATTCAACGACAAAGAGAAAACAGATTTCATTACATTTTGGGGACCACAACTGCTGCAGCATAAACAAGTGTTGATTCAATTCATTCTACATGATTCCTGCAACGAGTTCGCTGCATTGGAAATTGAACCGAAACCGGAGCATTTAAACCGGGTTTATATGATTTGGCATGGGATTGATGGTCCGTTTAAAACTTTTCTGAATCCTCAAAAACTAAAAACCATGAATCGTAATGGCTTTGATGTGCTGGAATGGGGCGGAATTGAAATCAAACCCACTCATTCAAACTAAACAACTATGAGACAATTAATCTTTCTTGCACTAGCGAGTACGGTACTTTTCTCTTCATGCAGAGACAAAAAAGAAGAACCTTCATTGAAGAAACCCGTCATATACTTCTATCCGGAATCAGACACCGAAGTTTCCGTTGAACTCAAAACTACCGGCAACCTGACATTTTCCTACCCGGATTATGCCTCAGGCTGGAAGGGAACAGCACATCCGGATGGTTCAATCGATGTAAACGGAAAACACTACCCCTATTTGTTCTGGGAATCTCAGCAGCCTTTTAATTCATTTAATAAAGAGATCGGCTGTGTGCTTTTATACAAAGAACATGCTGTAAAATCTTTGGAAAAGCATCTGACTAAACTGGGATTCAACGAAAAAGAAAAAACAGATTTCATTACTTATTGGGGACCACAAATTAGTAAGCATGAATTGGTCATGGCTCAATTCCTGATCAATGAAGAGTGTGAAGAATTTGCAACCTTAGCTATTCAACCAACTCCCGCACATTTAAACAGGGTTTATCTAATTTGGACAAACTTCGAACTGAATTCGTCACAAATTCCATTAATTAAAACCCAAATACTACATCCACTCAACCGCGATGGCTTTGATGTTTTGGAATGGGGCGGAATTGAATTGGAGAGACCGGGACCAGTCATGACTAATTGATTAAAACAAGCAGCAGTGCAATTTCCCGGCAATTATCAATTATCCACTGACTATTATCAATTCTACTCAGCCGGGGTTGATTCAATTAAATTAATTTTGGTTAGTTTTAGAAAAAAACAAAACAATATGAAAAAGTTATTACTCTTACTTGCGGTATCGGGTACTGTATTGGTTACATCTTGTAACACGGCAACAGATGCTGATTATGATGCAATGGCACAAGACATGTGCGACTGTGTGAACAAATCTTCAACAGGGATTTCTGACAACATGAAAGATGCGATTGTGAAATCTGAAAAAGACGGAACAGATATGCAGGCTGCAGTTACTGAGGTGATGATGAAAGATCTGAAAACCGGAATGGCTGACGCACAGGCAATGCAGGACCTTGGAACAGAAATGCAGGGATGCTCCAAAGAGTTGGAGAAAAAGTATGACAAAGTTTATACTACCGAAACAGAAGACCAGGTGATCGAAAAACTTCTAAGTTCTTTGAAAGCAAAAAAGGGATGTGAATTTACTTATGCAATCATGAAAATGGGCGCAAAAGAAATGAAGAAATAAGATATCAATAAAATACAATTCAGGTAGGGACGCGACGCATCGCGTCCCTACTTTTTTTAATGGATCTTTATTTCTGTGGATTCGCGAACATCTTCACATCATCGCCGGTGATCTTCGTTCCGCACAAAATCACCAAACGCTCCACAATATTTCTTAACTCACGAATATTTCCCGTCCAGTCTGTTTGCTGCAACTCAAGCAGGGCCTCATCGGTAAATTCTTTCTTCGGAATTCCATGATCGTTGCAAACCAGGGCGATAAAGTGTTCGGCAAGCATCGGAATATCTTCTCTGCGCTCATTCAACGAAGGAACATGAATCAAAATAACCGCCAGGCGGTGGTATAAATCTTCTCTGAAACGTCCTTCCGCGATTTCTTTACGCAAATCCTTATTTGTTGCCGCAACTACGCGTGCATCAATCTTAATGTCTCTTTCACTGCCAACTCGCTGAATGACATTTTCCTGTAAAGCTCTCAATACTTTTGCCTGTGCAGAAGCACTCATGTCTCCAATCTCATCCAGGAATAAGGTTCCGCCGGAAGCCAATTCGAATTTTCCTTTTTTATCTTTTACAGCCGAAGTAAATGCCCCTTTTTCGTGACCAAATAATTCACTTTCGATCAATTCACTTGGAATAGCTGCACAGTTGACTTCTACAAACGGCATCTTTCTACGATTGGAAAGATCGTGAAGCGAACGGGCAACCAATTCTTTTCCGGAACCGTTTGCACCTGTTATCAAAACACGCGCATCAGAAGGCGCAACCTTTTCGATCATTTCTTTGATCTTATTGATTCCTTCTGTTTCACCAATAATGGAAGATCCTTTGAATTTACGTACGGTGGTTTTCAACTGTTTCGTTTCTTCCACCAGTACCACCCGGTCTTTCGCATTTCTGATCGTAACCAGGATACGATTCAGGTCAAGCGGCTTTTCAATAAAATCGAAAGCACCTTTTTTGATCGCATCGACAGCTGTTTCAATGTTTCCGTGACCGGAAATCATGATAACCGGAGTATCGATCTTTTGAACGATTAAAGCATCAAGAACTTCCAATCCGTCCATTTGCGGCATTTTGATATCGCAGAAAATGATATCGTAAAGCGTATTCTTTGCTTTCTCAAGTCCTTCTACTCCATTCTCAGCTTCGTCTACCTGGAAGTCTTCGAATTCCAGGATTTCACGCAGAGCCCTGCGAATAGCGCGCTCATCATCAATGATCAATATCTTTGCCATGTGTTTTTATTGGTGAACGAAAATAACCATTTAATTACGAATTGTGAATGTATTGGTCAATTATAAACACGGTAGGCACGCGACGCATCGCGTGCCTACAGGTATTCCATATTTATTAATTCACAATTCAAAAAAATCGGCGTAAAACCCCTTCCTTCAACGAACACGGAGAAATAACAATCTCTTTGATCCCGAATTTCTCAATGATCCATTTGGTTTTTAAAGCGGCAACCGGGGCCATTTTTCTCCGGATCGGAATAATGAAAGGATGATTTTCCCGCTGTTCGGCAGTTGATTCGATGATCCAATCCAAGGTGTCGATCAGTTCCGCTCGTGGAACACGGATGTTTTGCAGCATATTTGGAAATGCTTCCTCATGCACCATTTCATAGAATGTTTCGAAACTCCCGGATGCTCCTACAAGCACCTGACAAGATCGGAAGTTCTCCAATTCCTTCGAATTTTCTTCAAACCAGCGAATTAATTGCGTTTTATTCTCTTTGGTCAAAGGGTTTTCCAGGGGAAATAATTGAACGGCTCTCGAAACACCGATATTTGCACTGATAAACTCCAGTTCTTTCCCGGTCTCGATGCGGATAAATTCCGTACTTCCTCCTCCAATGTCCATGATCAATGAACTTTTATCAAATTCGTAAGACCAGCTCACTCCCTGGTAAATCAGTTTTGCTTCTTCCAGTCCGTCTACTATTTCGATCTCCAAATCGAAACGTTTCTTGATTTCCTGCAGAAATTCGATCTTGTTACCTGCATCACGAACGGCAGAAGTGCCAATTCCTGTAATACTGGTAACATTCAAACTGGTACAAATCCTGGTGAAATTTTCAAACGCCTGAAAAGCGCGTTCCATAGCTTCATCGGAAATGATTCCTTCATTGATACCACCCATTCCAAGTGCAACACCTTCTTTCGAATTGTGCACAATATCAAATCCGGAAGCGTTTACATCCGCAACCAGCAAATTAAATGTATTTGTTCCCAGATCAATGACCGCTACACGCATTTTACTTGATTTTCAACCAAAGAATAATATTTTTAAATCGCAGCGTATGTCCAAATTGAAGCAAACCGTTCTTGAATAATCGTGCTGCAATTGCTATCACGCCAATAGAGCTCGCCAGGAGTAAAAATAACGAAACAAACAATTGGTACGCACTTCCTTGATCAAATCCGATCGATAATTTCACCATGGCAACTACCGGGGCCGTAAATGGGAAATACATCAGGAAAGTTGTCATCGGACTATCCGGGTTTTCCAGGGCAAAATAACCTGCATACAAAGCAAAACACAAAATTAAGATCAATGGAATCAGGAATTGCTGTCCATCCGATTCGGATCCTGAAACAGCTCCCAAAGCCGCGAAAAAAGCTCCGTAGAACAAATAGCCACAGGTAAAGAACAGCGAAAAATAAAAGATCATCACTCCAAACTGAACGCGGTCGAAAACCAGTTCCACAAACTGATTGTAATCGCTTACCTGACCTGCTGCTGCTACCTGGTTGGAAGCATCGTACATGTCCACAAAAATTGTTTCGCGCATGAAATACAAGCCCAGTCCGATGATCAAACACCATAAGAATAGTTGTAAAAAGGCGCTGATTCCGATCCCCAGAATTTTGCCAAGCATCAAAGATCTTGGTTTCACTGTGGCCAATATGATTTCTACCACCCGGTTTGTTTTTTCCCGGGAAACAGAACGCAGGATTGTCATTCCGAAAAGGAAAATGAACACAAAGATCACTGCTCCGAAGAACAATCCGACCCAGCCTGCCAAATCGCTTTTCACATCCTTGGGATCATAAACATTGCGAAATGCAAAGTTTATCGGCTGTTTGATCTTCCTGAATTCGGTAACGGATAATTTGGTAAACTCTTTCGCCAGGACTTCTTCCAGTCTTCTTTCAACCTGGTAGCGAATATTGACCGACATAGTAAATGAAGGTTTTTCCCGGTAAAACAAAAAGCTCGTTTTATTCGAAAGGATCTTCTCATTCACCTCCACCATTGCATCAAACTCGGCAAAGCGTTTTTCATTAGCGAATTGTTCAATTTCAATGTAATTCGTAGCAAAGGAATAGGTTATATTCGGATCTTCCCCCGACATAATCTTGTGTTCCATCACATTTGCAGGATCTACGATCAAAACGTTCCATTTCTGCTGTTCTTTCCCACCGAATTGAAAAATCAGGTAGGTAAAAGTCAACACCACCAAAGGCCCTAAAATTGCCATCAATATAAAGGAACGGCTTTCCAGTCGCTCTCTCAGCTCACGCATTGCAATTATCCAACTATTTCTCATCGTTTCCAGTTGTTACAGTTGAAATAAATACTTCATTCATACTTGGCAGAACTTCCCATGCAGCTTCAATTTTCACCTGTCCGATCAACGTTTTCAGCAAATCCTCAAAGGAATTATCTCCGCGCATTTTCACACGTGCAATGAAGCGATCGTCGCCCAATATTTCTTTATCGGTTAATTCGAAACCTATCCAGAGTGCATTTACGAAAGCGATCATATTCCCCCTGAACTTCACGGCATATTCTCCGGTTTTCTGTTGATCCTGGATCTCACTTACCCGGCCTTCCAGTACTTTTTTGGACTGATGGATCAATACCACGCGATCGCAGATTTCTTCCACGCTGCGCATATTGTGTGTCGAAATCAAAATGGTTTTCCCTTTTGCTTTCATCTCCTGCATTTCTGCTTTGATAAGTTCCACATTTACCGGGTCAAATCCGGAAAAAGGTTCGTCTAAAATTAGTAAATCCGGTTCGTGTAAAATGGCATAAATGAATTGTACTTTCTGCGCCATTCCTTTGGAAAGTTCCTGGATCCGCTTCTTTCTCCAATCAGCACAGTTGAACTTCTTCAGCCAATAATCCAAGGAAGTATTGATCTCGCTTTTGCTCATTCCACGCAAAGCTCCCAGGAAATGTGCATGTGCTTCCACAGTCATTTGCTTGTACAAACCTCTTTCTTCGGGTAAATAACCGATATGTGCCAAATGCTTTTGCTGCAGCAGGTCGCCGTTAAAACGGATCGTTCCCGAATCCGGCTCAATAATCTTATTGATAATTCGAATAAGCGTGGTCTTCCCTGCTCCATTCGGACCCAGTAAACCAAAGATTTCTCCCTTCCGAAGTGAGAATGAAACCTGGTCTATTGCAGCTTTTCGCTGATAACGCTTTGTAAGCTCCTGAATTTCTAACATGCAATCAAAAATATCTTTAATCCACTGCTTTTTGCGGGATTATTTACTTTGTAAAAGTAATTTATTCCAGTTCTTCCAGCGGTAAACCAACCAAAAAACAAGAATCATTAACGGATAAAACAGGAACATGGTTACATACATATCCCAACCCAATACCGGTGTTGACACATCCATGAACAATGCATCGGTTTGAATGACCTGCCAATTGTTGGTCAGGATAATTATTCCGAATAAATTATTTGCCAGGTGAAATCCCCATGAAAGTTCCAATCCGTCATCCATAATGGCAATAAATGAAGTGAAAACTCCGGAAAGAATGTAATAACCAATAGCAAAAGACCCTAGTTTGTCTATCTCTGGATTCATCAGGTGCAAAGCCCCGAAAAGAATTCCATTGATCAGAACGAGGTAAATTCCCTTTTGAGTTGCTTTCCCGAACATCTGAAGTAAAAAACCTCTGAAAAGTACTTCTTCAAATCCGGTTTGGATCGGAACCAGCACAACCGAAATAAGCACCAACCAGAAAAAATGTTCCGGTTGAAAATTCCAGTGGATTTGGTGATTGAAATCAATGAAAGTGATGAAGAAAGAAACCATCATCAAGGTCGACCACAAGCCGAACGAAAAGAAAAATCGTCGGAAATCAAATCGGGGGCGTGCCGTCAAAAAGGTTCTAAAAGATCTTTTAAAAATAAGCCGGGAACAAAGTACAATGGATAGTAAACCGAAAATGAAGGGAATCATGTTCAGAGCAAAAAATTCATTTTTAGAAAAGAAATCTTTGGCATTTGAGAAAGATGCCAGGCTTTCACCTTCCGGTAATTTAGCAGCCATCAGGAGCCCGGTCAAAGAGCCTCCTACAAAGTAAACACCTATGATAATCGCAACGAGCCCCAGCAAATAATGCCTGATCCCGATAGTGGGCTCGATCGGACTAGTAAATCTTCTCATTACGTAAATCTAGTGAAAAGAATGTTTATTGATCTGTTTCAACCCGATTGTCGATAAATTCTTTTGAATGACATCTGTTTTTTAACAAACAGGTAGGGGTGCGATTAATCGCACCCCTACCGTCTATGATTGTTATTTCCTCTTACTGGAACATATCTTTCATTCGCTGAAAGAATCCTTTTTCGTTTTGTCCCGGGCTTGGTTTGAAGTTTTCACTTGCTCTCAATTTCTCCAGGATTTCTTTTTCTTCTTTGCTCACTTTTTTCGGTGTCCAAACGTTGATGTGAACGAACAAATCTCCTTGTCCGTAACCCTGAAGAACCGGCAATCCTTTTCCTTTCAAACGAAGCATTTTTCCGCTTTGAGTTCCGGGATCTACTTTTATTTTTGCTTTCCCGCCTACAGTAGGAACTTCGATTGTTTCTCCCAGTACAGCATCCACAAAATTCACAAACGCTTCGTAATGCAGGTTTTCACCATCTCTGCGTAATTCTTCGTGAGCCTGTTCTTCGATCACTACGATCAAATCTCCCGGAATTCCATTGAATGGTCCTGCATTTCCTTTTCCGGAAACACTCAATTGCATTCCTTCTTCAACACCTGCAGGAATTTCAATCTCAATAACTTCTTCTTGTCGTTTCAGTCCCTGGTTATCTGCATCAGCAGGTTTTTGATCGATCATTTTACCGGCTCCCTGACAAACATTACAGGTTGTCTGCGTCTGCATAGCTCCTAAAAATGTTTGGGCAACACGTGTAATCCGACCGGATCCGTTACAGGTAGCACATGTTTTATAGGTTACGCCGTCTGCATTTACCAGCTTATTGACCTTGATTTTTTTGGTAACACCTTCTGCTACTTCTTCCAAAGTCAATTTCATTTTAACGCGCAGATTGGTTCCGCGCACTACACGCTGGCCCCCGCCTCTTGCACCGCCAAAACTGCCGCCGCCGCCAAATGCTCCACCGAAAATATCTCCGAAATTCGAGAAGATATCATCCATATTCATTCCGCCGCCAAAACCTTGGTTTCCACCTAATCCGGCATGACCGTATTGATCGTAACGCGCTTTTTTATTTGCATCCGAAAGTACTTCGTATGCTTCTGCAGCTTCTTTAAATTTATCCTCCGCCTCGGAATCTCCCGGATTTTTATCGGGGTGATACTTCAATGCCATTTTACGGTAAGCCTTCTTAATTTCTGCTTCCGTTGCACCTTTTGTAATGCCAAGAACTTCGTAATAATCTCTTTTATCCATATTTCATTCAATTGCAAATGGCAGCCTTCAAATCCCTGAATACTGCCATCTGTAATGTTTTATTGTCCTACAACTACTTTCGCGAAACGAATTACTTTATCATTCAGATAATATCCTTTTTCCACATCATCGATGATCTTTCCTTTCAAATCTTCGGATGGTGCCGGAACGTTTGCGATTGCTTCATGAAGATCAGAATCGAAAGCCTGGTGTTTTGCCTCCATTTGCTTCAATCCTTTTCCTTCCAATAGGTTTCTCAATTTGTGGTGGATCAATTTGAATCCATCTTTCACACCTGAAATATCTTCTGAAGTTTCATTATTTGCAATAGCGCGCTCGAAATCGTCCATCACAGACAACATATCTTTCAAAACACTTGCACTTGCTGTTGAAATTAATTCGATTTTCTCTTTATTGGTGCGTTTACGGTAATTATCAAACTCCGAATACAAACGCAAATACTTATCATTCAATGCCGCAACCTGGTCTTCAGTTGAAGGCGCACCGGCATTTACTGACGAATTGTCAGCGTTTTCAACCTGCTCATTCACCGCTTCATCCTGATTTTCTTGATTCTGTCCCTCAGCATTCGGGTTAAACTCTTCGTTTTGAACTGCTTCTTCTGCCATTATTGTCAATTTTTTGAAGCAGAATAGTCAACTACCTTGCCATAGGACGGAAACAGACAAGGTGACAGGAAAACTGACATGCTTCAAATTTACGAATTACGAATTCAAAAAGTTACGGCCACTCTTATACAAAATCAATTTTATCTACTAATTGGTTGTTCTTGAAGCAGTAAGCTTCGTAAGACTTTTTCTGATTAACCGCGTAAACCGCTTCAATCGTAATTTTATCAGCATCTGGCATTCTGCTTTTTACGAAACTTTGCTGATAGAGAGACAATTCTGTGAGAGGAATAAGCTGTTCAAATTCGAAACCTTCATCATAAGTGAATTCCAATTCATAGTTCGCATGCTGCCATTTCAATTTCTGATCGTAGGCTATTAAATTTGGAGCAGAAACCGGATTCTTGTCAGAAAGCAGATCTTTCCCTGATTGTCCAAGCATCATAAAACCTGATAAAACCATTGCTGAATAGCCGATTTTCCGAAAGGAAAACTCACTTAAACGGGGTAAAATCGATTTCATTGCGAACGTCGAAAAAATGGCGGAAGCAGCAACGATTAATCCTATGTAAATGACTTTACCGTTTATCAGCCCAAATAAAAAGTACAAACCAATTTTGACCAAATGCAAAATGATCTCATTTGCTGCGCGCGTTGCAACAATTTCTTCTTTTGTCAATCCATAACGCAGGTAAAACCGATTGAATAACAATCCGACTGCTCCTGTTAACCCTGATAAGAATCCTGCTAAAAAGCCAACGAAAGCGAGTTTCATTGCAGCGGGTCTTTCCTGTTCATTAATCTCTTTTGGCTTTTTGAATAAAAATATCAGGTTACTCACAAGGAAAATTCCCATTACAATTTCCAGGTAAACCGGATTGACGTATTTTAAGAGCACAGCTCCCAACCAAACAGCCGGTAAAGCTGCCGGCACAAAATACGTCACAATGTTCCAACAGATATTCTTTCTAAAAACAATGAGCCGTGAAGCAGAACTCGTAAAGGTCCCAACCGATAATGCGGCCGGAACCTGACCTACAGATAACAATTGACCAAGAATCGGTATGAGCATCAGTCCTGCCCCACCTCCGCAAATGGCACTAATAGAAAATGCCAGAAAGCTAACAATAAATAAGATTATTAAGATCGTTGTCATCTTATAATGAACTACTTACCGATTTTCGTAAGTACCATCGGGTCTTGTTTTTCTCCAACAGCTGAATAAACAACCGTTTGATCACCTAATGTTCCGTCCAGTTCAATTTCGTAATAAACTGCTTTTCCAATCTCAATGCGTTTTGCATCATCCAGTTTGAATTCTTTGAAATCGGATTTCACTTTCGTAAGTACAGCTGCCGGAATTTGCGCATTGGCAATCTCCTGTTCCACTTTCAAAATCGTTCCCTCTGCATTCACCCAAACTTCGTAATCGTCTTTTCCCAAATCGAATTCCGCTTCATAAATTCCATTCTTTACTTCCCAGTCCAGATCTTTGGCTTCCGGGTATTTGGTCGTTACTGCATTGATTACTACGGAAGGAATTTCCTGTTGATCGATCGTGCCCGCGCAAGACGCAAATGCTATTGGCAAAAAGGCCAATAAGATGATTTTTAAACTTTTCACAACTCTTGTTTTAATATTTATACTACAAAGTTATGGGGCAAATCAGGAAAGAATCTGGAAAACAACGTTAAACCGGTAGCCGATCAGTCGCGACTGATCGCTACAACGGTTTGAACTGAATAGTAAACTGATGGATCCCCAACGCATACTTATAGGAAATCTCATCCCCGGAAAGGTCTATGATTGATTTAACAATGGCAAGTCCTAAACCTGTAGAAGATTTATCTTCCGATTCTTTGTGAAAGCGTTGAAACAGTTTTTCATTATCCAGCGGATTATCAGAACCTGTATTCGAAATCTGCAGGGAAGAATCGCTCAACGAAATTCCAATCTTCCCTTTTTTAACATTGTGACGGATCGCATTCTTAACCAGATTTGTAATCAGGATCCGCGCCAGTTCGGGATTCATTGTTACCTTCAATCGGTCCTGATAACTAGTTGGATCGAAATTGAATTCCAGTTCCAACTCCTTGAAGGCAATCTGGTCCCGGAAATCCTCAATTACATTCTGGATCAACTCATTCAAATCAACAGATTCTTCATTTAGGAACTGTTTATTCTCAATTTTAGAAAGCAAGAGCAGGGATTTATTCAGACGAGTTAGCCGCTCCAATGTCTCAATGGTTTGAAAAACCTCTTTCACTGCTTCTTCCGTCAATGATTCATTTTCTGCCAACAACTGCAGCTTATTTAGTGCAATTGCAAGCGGAGTCTGAAGTTCGTGTGAAGCATTTTCGATCAGTTGTTTCTGGTTGTGGAATGAACGGACATTGCTTTCCAATACTTCCGTGACGACTTTATTCAACAGTTGAAACTCTGAAGTTTTGGATTGGATCGGCTGAACCTGTTCATTTTTACCCAGTTTAAACTGAGCAAGCCGATTCAAATAAGCGAAAAACGGTTTCCACATCCTTTTCAAAACCAGCGTATTGATTGCTAAAATCGTAACGATCAAAATGAGATAGAGCCACAATAAGGAATAAAACAGGTCTTCGATCAAATCATCTTCCTCGACCATCGAAGAAATGATTTTCAGCTGATAGAATTCATTTTCGCTTGCTTCGAAAACAGTGGTCAGTAAGCGTACAGGCTCCAGGTCATCTTCGTTTTCCATGTACATCAGCGTGTCTTTGTACCTATCGTAATGCTTCAGGGCATGATATTCGGGAATTTTCCGAATTGCATAATTTCCTTCGTCAAAACTCTTCTTCAACAACACGGTCGAGTCAAGTTTTGCTTCGTGAATTATCAGAAGTTTGGAATTGTCCAAACCATCGTCAATACTGTCATGAACCTCATCAATCATATTTACATAAAAGATGAAAGCCCAGGCAGACAATCCAAGGAGTAATGCCAGTGACATATAAACAATGGTGCGCTGAATTAACTTCACGATTCGATCAATTTATAGCCGACCCCGTAAATCGATTGTATTTCGATTCCCGAATCTCCTTCATTCATTTTCTTTCTCAAATTCTTGATTTGTGAGTAGATAAATTCAAAATTATCCGCTTCATCAATATTGTCTCCCCAAACGTGTTCAGCCAAAGCAGTTTTTGAAACCAGCCTTCCCTTGTTTGAGATCAAGTACATCAAAATGGCAAACTCTTTCCGATTGAGTGTTAGTTCTTCATTGCGCAGACTAATCGACTGATTGGTCACATCGACCCGGATATTCCCAATCTCGAGCAATCCATTTCCATCAAACTTTTTTCTGCGGACAATGGAACGAACACGCGCAATCAATTCTGAAAGATGAAAGGGTTTCGTCAAATAATCATCCGCGCCTAAATTCAATCCTTCCAATTTGTCATCCAGTGAATTCCGGGCAGAAAGAATCAAAACACCATCTGATTTCCCTTGATTTTTCAGTTCCCGGAGCAATTCCAGACCACTTCCATCGGGCAAATTAATGTCCAGTAAAATGCAGTCATACTCATAGATCAACGCTTTATCCAACGCATCATTCAGGTTCGAAGCCGTTTCCACAACTGCGTTTTCCTGTTTCAATGCGCGTTCGATCGAATCAAGCATCTCAGGTTCATCTTCTACAACTAATATCTTCATTATTCAAAGTTCCCTTAAAAATCTGAAAAAAAACTGGAATCGGGACAGAACAGGAATGAGAAAACAGAATGAAGATTGATTCCTCTGTTTCTTATCATTTCCCTTTCTGTAAAAAATGGTCCAAAAACTCCCACATTCAAAATATCGCCTAAATTTGTACTTCATTTTCAAAATTGCATGCTTCGTCCCTTTCGCGATGTTCTTAAATTGATCCTGTTCTGGATTGTCTGTTTCGATATCCACCGAATCTTGTTCTCCATGCATCATTTCGGAAAACTGAAAGAAGCCGGATTGGGAGAATGGCTCTTAACTTTCGTTTATTCGTTCCGCCTGGATCTTGCAACAGCAGCCGGACTTTCGGCACTTCCTTTCTTATTCCGCTTGTTTCAATATTACACGGATTGGAAGTGGTGGGGACGTTTATTCCGCATCAGCTTAATTGCTTCTATTTTATTTCTCGTTTTAGTTCAGGCAGGTGAAATTGTAGCTTACGGTGAATGGAACCACAAACTGACTTCCCGCGTATTCATGCATCTTTCGCATCCGGATGAAGTAGCCAGAACAGCGAATTATTCGATGATCTTTTGGTATATCGGGTATGCTTTGATCCAGCTCACAATCTACATTTTCCTTTCCCGAAAATTCTTTCAGAAAAAACCCATTGAAAAAGCAGACATCAGGCATTGGTTTGAATGGCTGGCTTTACCTGTCACATATGTTGCAGCGATCTTCCTGTTTTTCCTGTCTCTGCGCGGAGGATTTCAACCGGTTCCGCTAAACATCAATGCTGCCAGTTACTCAAACAAAGCTGTTGTAAACGATATTTCCATCAACTCACTTTATTTCTTCGGGAAAAGTTATTTGTTGTACAACCGTTCGGAAATTGATGCATTCATCCCGAAGGTGGATAAGGTTGCAGCCCGGAAGGAAGTTGAGAAATGGTACAGCTATCCGAGGGAGCATGACAATTATTTTTTGGAGAACACACGTCCGAATGTGGTATTTATCGTTCTGGAAGGTTGGTCTGCAGAAGCTATTGGTAGTCTTGGACCCAATAAAGGCGCCACTCCAAACTTTGACAAACTGGCCAAAAACGGCGTGCTTTTCACCAATATTTATGCTACCGGGACTACTTCCGAAATCGGGAACTCAAGTATTTTCAGCGGACATTACACCCTACCGGAAGTTTCTATTTCTATGCAGCCGGAAAAACACCGCAAATTACATTGTCTGAATGAAGACATGGAAGACTGGGGTTATCACAGTTCCTACATTTTCAGTGGTGACTTGAAATATGGAAATATTGGCGGTTACTTCATGGACCATGGATTTGATGTGGTGAAAGATGAAGCAGATTTTCCTTCTGACCTTCCACGCGGAAAACTCAATTTCTTCGACCGCGATTTGTACAAATTCCTGATCCAGGAAATCAATCAAAACAAGAAACCATTCCTGCAATGTGCTTTTACAGGGAGCACACATGCTCCATACGATCAGCCAGCTGCTAAAAAAGGAAAACATTTTACCGGTGAAGAAGCGGATTTCATGAACTCATTGGTTTATGCAGATGAGTGTTTGGGCGAATTCATTCAAAACTGTAAGAAAAATCCGTGGTTTAAAAACACTTTATTTGTCTTTGTTGCCGATCACGGACATGCTTCACCGGGAATGGTTGATCCGGGAAGAGGTAAATTCTATCATGTACCGCTTTTATTCTACGGGCAACCAATTAAGAAAGCATACCGTGGCAAACGCATGAACGTAGTTGGTTCACAGGCAGATATTGCTGCAACTTTAATCTATCAGATGAAAGGTCAGCCGGCGCGCTATCCGTATAGTAAAGATCTTATGAATCCGAAAGTTCCGCAATTTGCTTTCCATGCGGTTATCCGCGGATACGGCTGGGGAACAGACAAAGGAAATTTCACTTACTACATGGAACAGAAAATTATTGGAGACGATAATTTCAAGGATCGAAAAGACTTCAAAAAAGCTCAGAAAAACTGTTCTTACTTCCTGAATACACTTTACGAAGATTATAAAAAATTGTAATTCCTGAATTTTCCAGAATTGTACACGAAAAGTACCGTATCTTTGTGCTCTCATTGAAGTAAGCATGTCATCCAAATTGATCAATATCAGAAATTTAAACCCGGAAGAACTGAAAGCAGCAATCGTTGCGTTCGGGGAACCTGCATTCCGTGCAAAACAGGTTTACGATTGGATTTGGAAGAAAAATGTTCACGACTTCCATGCGATGGCAAACATCGGGAAAAGCCTACAGGAAAAATTACAGGAGAACTTTTATTTCGATGGAATTACTGTTGAGGATCAGCAGGTTTCGGTGGATAAAACGATCAAATGTGCTTTTGGAATTGAAGGTCAAAGCCAGGTGATTGAAGGAGTTTTGATTCCTACACCTTCCCGCATGACCGCTTGTATTTCTTCGCAGGTTGGATGCAGTTTGTCCTGCGCATTCTGTGCTACAGGCCGACTGAAAATGATGCGCAACCTAAGTGCCGGAGAAATCGTGGACCAGGTTGTTTACCTCAAGAACCTGGCAACTGACAAATACAACACCAACCTTTCCAATGTTGTTTACATGGGAATGGGAGAACCTTTGTTAAACTACAAAAACGTGGTTCGCAGTGCAGAAATCCTAACGGATGAAAACGGTTTGGGCATGTCGCCGAAGCGGATTACCGTTTCCACAGCCGGAATTGCCAAAATGATCAAAAAACTGGGCGACGACCAGGTGAAATTCAACCTGGCACTTTCACTGCACGCAGCAGACGATGCCAAGCGTTCCAAAATCATGGACATCAACGATACCAATAACCTCGAAGCACTTTCAGAGGCACTGGAATATTTCCATGAAAAAACAGGTTCACGTGTTACCTTCGAATACATTATTTTCAAGGATTTCAACGATGGATTGGAAGATGCCAGACAATTAGCAGATTTCGCAAAAATAGTTCCCTGCAAGATCAACATCATTGAATACAACCCGATCGACGACGGAGAATACCGCCAGGCAGACCGCCAAAAAGTAGATGATTTTGCCCGTTTCTTAGAAGAAAAATGCAACCTCATCGTAAACGTTCGCCGCAGCCGTGGAAAAGACATTGATGCAGCATGTGGTCAGTTGGCAAATAAAAATAAGATGATTGACAAGCGGGTTTTGAAAGTCAGTTAGGTGACTTCGCTACGCTTATGCTGAAGCTTTAGCGTAAGCATTCAGCCACCTTTCATCTATAATCAATTAAATTATTCAATTCCGATTTTTCTATCATACAGCTTCTGGAAAAGGTCACTGAGAGAAGTCGAAGTGCACTTTTCATTTAATTTGTGCATTTTGACTTTTGCATTTTGAATTAAAGTAAATTTGTCTACATGACAGTTCAGGAGATTTTAGCGCCCATCGAAACGGAAATGAAGTTGTTCGAAGTTCGCTTCCATGAGAGTATGAAATCAAAGGTTCCTTTGCTGGATAAAATCACGCATTACATCATTCGCAGAAAAGGAAAGCAGATGCGGCCCATGTTCTTGTTCCTGACAGCAAAAATGCTTGGCGAGATCAATGAAAAAACATATCAGAGCGCTTCACTGGTTGAATTACTGCATACCGCAACATTAGTTCATGATGACGTAGTTGATGATGCCAATGAACGCAGAGGTTTCTTCTCTGTCAATGCACTTTGGAAGAATAAAATTGCTGTTTTGGTTGGAGATTACATGCTTTCACGCGTGTTGCTCCACTCACTCGAAAACGACAATGTAAGAGCACTGCAGATTGTTGCAAGAGCTGTTCGTGAAATGAGTGAAGGAGAATTACTTCAGATCGAAAAAGCGCGAAAACTGGATATTACGGAAGAAGTTTACTTTGATGTCATCCGTCAAAAAACAGCCAGTTTGATTGCAACTGTTTGCGAATCTGCAGCTGCATCCGTTGACCGGGAAGATATGGCCGACCGCATGCGCCGATTCGGAGAACTCGTTGGTTTGGCCTTCCAGGTGAAAGACGATATTTTCGATTACGGAACTCCCGGGAACATTGGGAAACCAACCGGAAACGATATTCGTGAACGCAAAATGACTTTGCCTCTAATCTACGCCTTGCAGCATAGTGATAAACCAGTTCGAAAGGAATTGATGAACATTGTGAAAAACCACAACGAGGAAAAGAAATACGTGCAGCGTGCCATTCAGCTAGTTATTGAAGCCGGAGGAATTGAGTACGCACACAAACGCATGATTGAACTGAAAACAGAAGCTCTTGACCTGTTGACGGATGTTCCGGATTCCGAATCAAAAAGAGCTCTGATCGGTTTGGTGGAGTACACCGTAACCCGGGATAAGTGACTTCGACTCCGCTGCGCCTTTGCTGTGCGCCTACGCTGAAGCTACGGCGTAAGCATAAGCTTTAGCGCAAGCATTCAGTCACCTTAACTCTGATTCCGCTCAGTAACCTTTCTGGTTGTTTCTTAACTCCGTAATGAAAAAGTCATTGAGTCCTGAAGTTTCGGGAAAATGCATTTTCAATGATAGTTTATTGATCCAGCAAATCTGATCCTCTGTAATCCCGTGGATTCCGTTCCCAGCTCTTCTTCAGCAAATGTTCAATTCCATAGGCGACAGAAGCAGCAAACACGATCGCTGCCAATGAAATCACAATATTGGGTAAATCTGTTCTGATATCTGCAAACACAATGATCAATCCAATCAGGAATGCAAAAAGAAATTGTGAAAACAAAAATATAGCACCTCCCAACAGTCCATATGCCCAATGAGCGCGATTATGGGTTTTTGACAGGTTGTAATAAGATCTCCAGAAAAAATAAATTGGTATAAGTGCAAGCATTTAAGTTGATTTACCACAAATCTAAGCAATTCAGCAGAAAGAAGTAAACTTTCAACGTTTCTCTTCATTTCAACGTTGTGGTCAACAACAATTTTTAGACAACTTTTAGTACCTTTGAATCAATATTAAAACAACATGAAAAAAATCCTTGGTCTTATTTTTATTGCCTCCATTTCACTGCTAATGAATAGCTGTGGAGAAGAGAAAAAAGCTCCCGAAAAAACGGACAATTTAGTAGAAATCAAGAATGGAATGTACACGGAATACTATCCGGGTAGAAAAGCCATTAAGTTCAAAGGACCACAGGATGACATGAGCCAGAGAAACGGACGCTGGTTCTTTTACGACGAAAGAGGAAACGAACTTTCTATGACCGAATATGTAAACGGAAAAAAACACGGATTTATTTTTGTTCGTTACCCGAACGGAGCAATGCGCTATACCGGGGAGTTCAATATGGATAAAGAAGCCGGTATTTGGAAATTTTACAAAGAAGACGGAACAATTATCTCTGAAAAAGATTACGGAAACAAAGAAATCGTTCAATAAAGAATATGTCCCGCATTCCCCCGCATATCATTGATGAAATCATGCAGACAGCTCGTATTGAAGAGGTGATCGGGGAATTTGTGAACTTAAAAAAATCAGGATCTAACCTCAAGGGACTAAGTCCGTTCGTGGACGAGAAGTCGCCTTCATTCATGGTTTCTCCTGCAAAACAGATCTTTAAATGCTTTTCTTCCGGGAAAGGCGGAACGGTAGTCAGCTTCCTAATGGAAAAAGAACACTTTTCCTACCCGGAAGCCTTAAAATGGCTGGCTGATAAGTACGGGATCCAGGTTCCGGAAGACAAACCTCAGACCGCGGAAGAAATGGCTGCGGTCACCGAGCGTGAAAGCTTGTATATCATCAACGAATTCGCCAAAGAACACTTCATGCACAATATGCATGATGTCCAGGAAGGTCAGAATATCGGTCTCTCCTACTTTGAAGAACGTGGATTCAGAGCAGACATTATCAAAAAATTCCAACTGGGATATTGTTTGAACTCCGGAGATGATTTCACCAAAGCAGCTTTAAACAAAGGATACAAAAAAGAATACTTAGAATCTGTTGGATTAACCCGTACCAAAGAAGAACGCAGTTTCGATTTCTTCCGCGGTCGTGTGATGTTCCCCATTCATTCCATCTCAGGTCGGGTACTTGGATTTGGAGGACGAACGCTCATCACCGACAACAAGAAAGTTGCCAAGTACTTCAATTCTCCGGAAAGTATTATTTACAACAAGAGTGAGATCTTGTATGGATTGTATTTCGCGAAAGGAGATATCGTCAAATACGACAATTGTTTCATGTGCGAAGGATACACGGATGTGATCTCGATGCACCAGGCCGGAGTTGCCAATTCGGTTGCTTCTTCCGGAACATCTTTGACGAAGGAACAGATTCGCTTAATCAAGCGCTACACCCAAAACATTACCATTTTATATGATGGTGATGCAGCCGGAATCAAAGCTTCTTTCCGTGGAATTGATCTCATCCTGGAAGAAGGAATGAACGTAAAAGTGGTTCTTTTCCCGGATGGGGACGACCCCGACTCTTATTCCAAAAAAGTGAGCACCACGGAATTGATGGATTTCATCAAAGCCAACACGCAAGATTTTGTCAGTTTCAAGACCTCACTCCTACTTGCTGAAGGAAACAACGACCCGCTTCAAAAAGCGCAGATCATCCGGGATGTGGTCCATTCCATTTCATTGATCCCGGATCAGATTACGCGTTCTGTTTTTACTACTGAGATTGCTAAAGTTTTCGGGTTTGATGAAAGCATTGTGATCAATGAACTCAACAAACTGCGCAAGAACCAGATTGCCAAAGAGCTGGACGAGCCGATGATTGCCTCGAATCCTTCATTGACAGACACATTTACGGAGCCAACACCGCAAGCTGTAACAGCTACAGTGGTCAAACATCCGTATGCCTTAGAAGAATATGAATTAATCCGTGTATTGGTGAAATACGGTGTTTTTGCCATTACAACAGACCATATTGACGAACACGGACTGGCCCATACGGTTGAAGTGAGCGTGGCAGAATTGATCAATCATGAATTGGCAAAGGACGAACTGACCTTTCAGTTTCCCATCTTCCAGGAAATTTATCAGCAAATCATAGACGGATTAATTGAAAAAACCCTCTATAAAGTTTCGTATTGGATGCGGCATGAAAACCAGGAAATTGTGCAGTTCATTACCGAAATTGAAACCGATCAATACGAATTGAGTCCGCAGTGGCTTTTAAAATACAGCGTAGACACGAATCGCGAAATAGACAAACTGAAAAGTACGGTCATGAATGTGATTTATGCCTTCAAGAAACTGCGTGTGATGCAGCGCATCGAAAAAATTCAGAAGGAATTGAAAGACTTAGCTGATGAAGTTACGCAGGAACAATTCCAGGACTTGTTATCCGAGCAGATCGTACTGGAAAAGATTAAAATGCTGCTTGCAGGGAAGTTGAATCAAACCATCATTCACTGAGCATGTTAGAAACCAGATTCACACTTGGTTTGATCGAAGTTTGTTATTTGAACATCCTCATTATTATTGTTTCTTTCTTTTTAGCGTATGTGGCAAAAAAGATCATTTATCGTTCGTTAAAACGTTACCTCACTTCAGCGAATATTCATTTGGAAGGAAGAAAAGCTACCTGGATGAAATTACTGAGTCAGAGTGGTTTCGCTTTGGCAGCCTATTTTTCCATCAAATGTTTCAACATTAATAACGAAGGAGTTACTTTCAAAGAATTCCTGGATTATCATTTCATTGATACTTCGAAGATCAAAGTGAGCTTTGAGAATGTGATATTAGTGATCCTGATCATTTTCGGGGCACGTGTCACTTTAAATATTGTGAGGCTGCTCTTTCAGCGCCGGTTTAAACGACATAAAATTTCTGAAATCGGTACGGAATATGTGTACACGCAGGTTGCCAAATACATCATCAATGTAGTAGCATTCTTCTGCATTTTAGTGGCATTGGATGTGGATGCAAAATTATTCCTGGGGGGTTCCGCAGCATTACTGGTTGGTTTAGGACTTGGATTACAGGATGTTTTCAAAGACATGTTCTCGGGTTTCGTCCTGCTTTTTGAAGGAAGCATTCGTGTAGGAGACGTGGTGGAATTCAATGACGGAAAATCATCCGATTCGATGGTTGCCAAAATTATCCGCATCAATGTGCGAACTACTCAAATTGAAACGCGCGACGGGAATATTCTCATTGTTCCCAATGCCAAACTGACGCAGGAATACGTTGAAAACTGGAGTCACGGAAGCACGCTTTCCCGTTTTCGGCTTCCGGTAACCATTGCTTATGGAAGTGATACACATTTGGTTAGCGAACTATTGAAACAAGCTGTTCTGAGCCATCCGAAAGTTCATAAAACAAAAGGAGTAGATGTTCGACTGAATGATTTCGGAGAAAACGGACTTCAAATGGAAGTGATGTTTTGGGCAGACCAAAGCTGGGACATTAACGTGTACAAATCCGAGATCCGTTTTGAAATTGATCGTTTGTTCCGTCACTACAAGATCCGAATTCCTTATCCGCAAAGAGATATGCGAATCATTCAAAGTCAGTCAGATTCAACAGATACAAAACTTTAGATCGAGGAATCTGAACAAATTTGGTTGGTGGTCTGTAGTCTCAAAGTCTTCCAAGTTTGTATATTTGCATCCTATCAAAGGAGAAATAAATTCCGGATGGTTTTGCGCTTTCCGGGAAATTGTTTAAATCTCCTGTAAAGCAATTTTCCTAAATGATCTCAATTGTTAATTTGACGCATCTATGATAAAATACCATTTAGTAATTCAGGGTCCCATTTTATCTGTTGGCAGGTCTGGCAATTCTTACAAGTCTTACAACCCAGCTGCGCCCAATGAAAACATTGTCCATTTTGATTGCAGAGAGACCATAAAGAATGTACTGACAAAATATGCATCGTTATTTGAGAAAATTGTGGTGGCCACCTGGGAAGACGAAACTATCGAAGCTGAGGAATTGAATGCGTGGGAAAATTGTAAATTGGTCAAATTAAAAAACCTGGATCAAACCTACATTGATTCAAAACATCCAACCGGACAAATAAACCTGATGAGGCAATTTTACAGCATTCTGAAAGGAATGGAGGAAATGGATATCACTGCAGGTGAAAACAATTATGTGATCAAAATTCGTACAGACCAGGAAGTGGATTTGAACCGAATGATCGAAGAACATCAAAAGAGCTCTTCAGATAATCAGAAAAAGATAGGTATCTCCTTTTTTACTAAAAATGAAATATCCGATTTCTATTTTCTGGCACCTTATCAAAAGCTGGAACAGTTTTGCAGGGACGTATTATCAGTTCAGGAAATTCCGCAAATAGACATCGTGAAAACTACTGTTCACAAAGTCATGATTCAGGCTCCCTTTTACCAACGATATGCTAAAAAAAGAGAGCTGATGAATTTCTTTTACCTGAAATCATTTGAACCTAAATTCCCCAATCTTGGATTTACCCTTTATAATTGTACCCGTGCGAAAGAAATCACATCGTTTGCAGATGACGAATTCACTTCTTTTTCATTGGAACTTTTGCACGGCACATCCTGGAGAGGAGATTTAATATCACCTCATCCTAACCAGGCAATATTCTTAAACAAGGAATTTACAAAAGACCGGGAGTTGACTGCATTTAATTATTTTATCTTTCAAACACCAAAAACTTATTTTACTCAAAAAGGAAAACTAAATTTTAAAGCATTGATTGGGATTATCTGTTTTTTTATGATCAAATACTCACCTGTCTCTTTAAGAAAAAAACTATTAGCCAGATATATCGTTAATGAATAGACAACTATTAATTTTAAGCGGCGAGACGATCAGCCCTGAAATGCAGCTCTTTTTCGGACATTTGCCTTCCTGCATGGTCCCCGTTCGAAATCGGGTAGCGCTGGATTTTATCTATCACGAAAACGTCAATCATTACGATCATATTTCTATTGTCTTAAAAAAAGAGGCGCAGTTTGTTCTCGAATATTTGGATCACATGCAGTATGCTATTGAACCCATTGTTTTAGACCAGGTAAAAGATTTGACCTATTCCATTGAACAAGGATTAAAAAACATCCAATTAAATATTCCAACTACCATTTTATTCGGGGATACTTATTTGCCTTATATGACAAGTCATTTAAGCAATGAGGACCTGCTGCTTGTGAGTAAAACAACGGATTCTCTCAGATGGACAATTGTGGACCACGATCAAGCCAGTAATACCATTCAATTTGAAGACAAAAAAGAAATTGCCCTTGATTCGGATTTCAACGCGGTAATCGGCGTGTTTCATTTAAATTCTCCCGGTAAACTGCTGGACTTACTTGTTTCCAATCCGGGAAGAAAATTCTACGATACCCTGCAGGAATATTACAACACCAGTGATTCATTTCGAATAATGGAAACCGATCAATGGATTGATTACGGACACATTGATAATTATTTCGCGAGCAAAAAGATTATTGAACCACGATTTTTTAATAATCTCGTTATTGACAAAGATCAAAAGCGCCTGATAAAAAGAAGTCATGACACGGAAAAGTTCATCAACGAAGTAGCCTGGTATTCTCAACTGCCCGGCGAACTTAAAAAATTTGTTCCTGAAATTTTCTCTTTTTCAACTGACCCCATTGATCCGTTCATAGAAATGAGGTATTATCATGAGATTTTCACAATCCATGAGCTCTTTATCAATTGTAACTTCGATACCAAAAAATGGGCGCAGATTTTGGGAACCATTCAACATGTTGTCACTGAATTCTCTGAGCATCATCCTCCTTTTGAAGTGGATTTTGCGTCACAAAGACATCACATGTATGTGACTAAAACAATCGATCGATTACATGATTTTAAAACGCAGCACTTGATCGATCCGGAAAGGCCTATCCGCATTAACAGTAAAGAATATCCGTCGATAAATTATATTATTGAGAACATCGGTAGAATTATAGAAAAAAACGGATTGATTAATGACACAGCATTTGGATTCATCCATGGAGATTTGTGTTTCCCGAATATTTTATATGACTTACAGACAGATGATTGTATCCTGATTGATCCGAGAGGTAAATTCGGGGATGTTAAAAATTACGGCGATGTGTTATACGAATGGGCGAAACTTGCTCATAGTATTGATGGAAAATACGATTTCATTATTTCAGATCGCTTTGATTCCATTTGCACTGGAAATGAAATTTATTATAAACTGCATACGCACCTCATCCATGATGAAATATCGGCCTTGTTTTATCAGGAAGTGATCCGGGACGAGCAATTAATCAAAAAAGTAAAACTTCTACAGGCGCTGTTGTTTTTCAGCATGCTTCCTTTACATAAAAACAATGCGAAAAGACAGTTCATCATGCTTTGTAAAGCCATGGAACTCGTAGAACCATTTATAAAAGAATTATGATAGAATCTGAAAAGGTAATAGTAATGGATATTGATGGAACCCTTTGTGAAACAAAAAAAGAGGGACAACAATACATCGATGTTCTGCCGAAAGAAAATATTTTAAAAAAGTTGAGAGAATACAAAGAATCCGGTTTTTACATTATCCTCCAAAGTGCAAGACAAATGAGAACTTTTGAAGGAAATGTGGGTCGAATTAATGCCGTTACCGGGAAGGAGCTATTTGCCTGGCTGGAAAAATTTGACATTCCTTTTGACGAAATTTATCTCGGCAAACCATGGTGCGGTCATCAGGGGTTTTACGTAGATGATAAAGCAATTCGTCCAGCAGAATTTGAACAATTGTCCTACGAGGAGATTAAACAACTCATCTCTTAAGCTATGAAAGTGATTATTCCAATGGCCGGAGAAGGAAGCAGGTTCAAGAACATTGGACTGAGTGCTCCGAAATATCAACTCAAAGCATATGATAAAACCTTGTTTGACTGGTCTTTATTATCCTTATCTGACTTTTTTGAACATGAGTTTATTTTTATTTGCAGAAAACAACATTTTTCCGAAAGCTTCATTACCGAATCCTGCAAAAAACTTGGGATCAGGCAATTTCAACTCATAGAAATCGATGAGAACACAGATGGACAGGCCAGTACTGTTTTTCATTGCGACCCTTATATCGATTCGGAAGATTCTGTGGTGATTTACAATATAGACACTTACGTGGAAGAAAAACAAATCCTCCATCAGCAAATTTCGGAAGAAGTAGATGGGTTTGTTCCGGTTTTTGATGTGGAAGGAGACAAATGGAGTTTTGTTCGTTTCGATGAAACAAAACCAAATACGGTTACTGAGATTACAGAAAAGATCCGGATTTCAAACTGGGGAACCGTTGGTTTCTACTACTTCAAAAAGTGGGGTGATTTTACGCGAATTTATCAGCAATACAAAGAGGAGATCAAGGTAAATTATAAAGAATCTTACATTGCCCCTATGTATCATTACCTGATCCGGGAAGGGAAAGAAATTCATGCCGTAATTTTGGATAAAAGCACCGTACATATATTGGGTACTCCCGAAGACCTGGTTGAGTTTTGTCCGGATTATCTATCCATGAACAGCTGATAAAAGCCAAAATCCTTTGCCTGGAGACCCGTTATTCGGATTTGCTTGCAAAATGGCACTTATTTGTATATTTGCACCCTATGAAAGCAGAAATTAAAGCAGTTATCGATGCAATGAGTAAGCGTTTTACTTCGCATCCTTGGCATGGGATTGAGATCGGTGAAAAACAACCGGCAATCGTAAATGCCTTTATCGAGATCATTCCGGCAGATTCCATTAAATATGAAATTCACAAGCCATCCGGTTATATCATGGTTGACAGACCTCAGAAATTGTCGAACCACATGCCTTGTTTGTACGGATTTGTTCCACAAACGTATTGCGATAAGGAAGTAGCTGCTTTCTCTAATGAAAAAACTGGAAGAACTGATATCGTTGGTGACGGAGATCCATTGGATATTTGTGTGCTTTCAGAAAGAACTTTCCACCAGGGAAATATTCTTTGTGATGCAAAAGTGATTGGTGGTTTTAGAATGCTTGACGGTGGTGAAGCAGATGATAAGATCATTGCTGTATTGAAAGGCGATCAGGCTTATGGAGCGATCGAAGATATTTCCGAAATGCCTAAAATGGTGATTGACCGTGTTCGTCATTTCTTCCTGACTTACAAAGATTTGGACGGAGGTGCTAAAAACGTAGAGATTACTCACGTTTATGGAAAAGAAGAAGCGTTTGAAGTGATCAAAAGATCTCACAGCGATTATAACAATAAATTTGGAAATGCTAACGACGAATTAGCTTCCGCTTTAGAGAAATTGTTGGGTTAGTCCCAACTTTTTTTTTGACTATTAATTTAAACATGAAGTAATATGAAACACGTTTTTACTACCGTAATTTTAGCGATTGGCTTTAGCACTTTGTCTACAGCACAATTAGCTCCGCAGCCAAGTCCAATGGGTAAACTGGAACAAACAGTCGGTTTGACTGAAGTGAGTATCAAATATTCCCGCCCAAGCAAGAAAGGACGTACCATTTTCGGTGATATCGTTCCATTCGGAGAAGTTTGGAGAACAGGTGCAAATGAAAACACTACGTTTACAAACTCAGATGTAGTAATCTTCGGAAAAGACACGTTAAAGCCGGGAACTTATGCGCTTTTCACAAAGCCAACGAAAGAATCATGGGATTTAATCTTCTATACGAGTACCGATAACTGGGGAACTCCTGAGAAGTGGGACGATAAGAAAGTTGCTTTGAAAGTTTCTGCCAAACCAATGATGTCAAAAGAAACGGTTGAAACCTTCACTATCTCCATCGACGGATTGGAATCCGTAAACGGCGCTACTTTGATGTTGAAGTGGGACCAAACTGCGGTTGCATTCCCGTTTGCTGTGGCAACAGATGCAAGAGTGATGGCAAATATCAACAAAACAATGGCCGGACCTTCTGCAGATGACTATTTCGAAGGAGCAAATTATTACTTACAGAACAAGAAAGATCTGAAAAAGGCATTGGAATGGGCTACAAAAGCTTCTGACATGAACCCGGATGCTTTCTGGATCTTACGTACAAAATCTTTGATCCAGGCAGAATTGGGCGACAAAAAAGGTGCTGTTGAATCGGCTAAAAAAGGATTGGCTTTGTCTGAGAAAACAAAATACGACAACTACACGAAAATGTTCAATGACTCTATCAAAGAATGGAGTAAATAAATACAATAATCTTTTAGAAAAGCGATTTATCTTCCGGGATAAGTCGCTTTTTGTTTTGTAACCTTTCAGCCCAAACAACTTTTATTCCTAAAAGGGCATTCTTCTTGTAAGACCAAATTATTGTATTTTAGATTCCATGAGATTTTTGTCGATTATATGTTTGTTACTTTTGGGTGGGTTTGTTCACGCGCAGCAATCCAATTCCGAGGATTATCTGGAATACGGAAACATCACTGCACAATCCAAAAGATATATCGATTTGACTATTGGGAATCCGAAAAGTGAAAAGATCTATGTCTTACGGGTTGAGCATAGCTCAGAAGTTACTTACCGCCTCACTTCAGACGCAATTGCCCCGGATTCGTCCGCTCAGATTAGAATTCAGGTCAACCCTACTAAAAAAGGCCCTTTCAATTTTGTATTGAAATTATACATGAGTGACCAGGTCAATCCGGTCATTTACCGTTTAACAGGAAACGTAACGGAAGAACTTCCTGATGATAATTACCTCACCAAATGTCCCGACTTTAATTCGGTTCCTGCCAAATCAGCGGAAACGAGTGAACTGACCATCATCACTATCGACAAAATAACGGAAGAACCACTTTCGAAAACAATTGTAAGTATTATTCATAACGGTCAGCCCAGTGGAACCTGGATCACCGGGAAATTGGGACTGTTCAAGGAAAAACTTCCCCCGGGATTCTTCTATTTCCTGGTAACCAAAGAAGGTTATCTGACCAAAGAAGCCGGAATTTATGTCGGTCCGAAAATTTCTACGATCACCATTCCGCTATCCAAAGATCCGTCATACGACCCGCCGATCCCAACCAAAGAGCCTGTTCCGGAACCGGAAGAGATTGCTCAGCAATTGCCTCCAAAGGAAGCGGAACAGATCCTGAATGAACAAATGACCAATGAAAGTGTTGATACAACTACCCAAAAAGTGATGCCCGAATTGGTTTCCATTCCTGTGGGAAATTTTGACGAATCCTATTTCAAAGATGTGAATGTGGTATTTGTACTCGATATTTCAAGTTCCATGAAAATGGGCGAAAAGATGAACCTGATGAAATATTCCCTGAATCAATTGGTAGAAAAACTGCGTCCGCAGGATAAAATGGGATTGGTAACCTATGCCAGTTCGGCAGAAGTATTCCAGGCTTCCACTTCCGGAGACCACAAAGAAGAATTGAAGAAATCCATCGCAAACCTGAAACCGATTGGGATGACAGCCGGTGGAAAGGGAATTAAACTGGGATACAAGGAAGTGATGAAGAATTACGATCCGGCTAAGACCAATATGGTGATAGTAATCACGGATGGTGCTTTCAACAAAGATTCGGAAGATTACCAGAAGACCGTGCAAAAATATGCCAAAGACGGCGTGGTGTTTTCAGTTGTAGGAATTCAGACTCGCGAAAAAGATGCAAAATTAATGGAAGAAGCTGCTCATTTTGGAAATGGCCGTTTTGTTCCGATCCAAAAACTGACGGATGCCCATTCTAACCTGACGCAGGAAATCCGGATTGCGGCATTCAAGGGGATTCAGAAATAATTGAAGATCGTCTGTCGCGATCAGTCGCGACCGATCGGCTACTGATCGATTGATTGTGTTAAAAGCAGTTTCCGATTCGATTCTATTTTTAGCTTTGTACCGGTTTTTAAATAACACGAATGAAATTCTCCTTCTTAAGGAAAAAATGGTTTAAAATACCTTATACCATCCTTCTTTATGGTTTTGCTGCCTATGGGTTTATACTTGTTGTTACTTATTTCGCAGTCAAATTCAACTGGACCAATGAAAGTGGCTCCGTAGACGAAAACAACCGGTATTTCGCAGAAATGCATGACAAATACGACCAGTCTTTCAAGGTCGATTCGGTATCGATGATCAAACACCGTTTTGAAGTGTTGAACCGCATTATGCTTGTCAATGATTTTTATCCGAAGAACGCGAATTACATTCTCTCGGTTTATACTGAAAATAAAGATGAGAAACTGGCACTTCGCATGCTGGATGCTGTGGACCTTCAATTGAAAAAGAACAAGGCTTACCGGAAAGCTTTGTCCAAGTGGAAATACAAGAACGAAAATACTTCTCAAAAAAGTACCGGTCTAAGTGTTTTTGAATGGATGAACATTGCTGAATGGCAGGATTTCAAACAAGCAGTAACCAAAGACAAAAAGTATATTGACTCGGTTTACCGTGTTACTGGAGTTGAACCACGATTGATTGTCGCCTGTTTGGTAGGTGAGCAAATTCGTCTCTTTAACTCAAGCAGGGAATCTTATAAACGCTACATGGGGCCATTGAAAATGCTGGCCTTGGAAAACCACCTTTCTTACGGTGTTACAGGAATCAAAAACGGAACAGCTTTAACGATTGAGCGCTATTTGGCTGAAAAAGACAGTGAATTCTATCCGGGTGAAAAGTACGAAGCGCTTTTGGATTTTGATTCCACAACCAATTTCACCACAAAAGGGAATGACACACTTGACTTACGCCTGCAGCGGTTGGTGCAATTTGAAAATCATTACTATTCCTATCTGTATACTGCTTTGTTCCTGCGGGAAATTAAAACGCAATGGGAAAAAGCCGGTTATCCGATAAATGACCGCCCAGAGATCTTAGCATCTTTGTTTAACCTGGGTTTCCAGCGTTCGAAGCCAAAACCGAATCCTGCTGTGGGTGGTTCTGTTTACAAGATCAAGGACACAGATTATACTTTCGGGTCCGTGGCTTATGAATTCTATTACAGCGGAGAAATGGCCGACGTTTTCCCTTATAAGAAGAAAAGTTTTGATGAACCACGAACTGTTATTAAACGAACAGAACGGGAAACAGAATGAATCCGTAAATCTGTAGCAGGCAGTCGCGACTGATCGCTACAGATTACCTTAAACAAAACGATTATGAAAACACTGCTTGTTCTAATGTTGACCTTTCCATTTCTTGCTTTTTCCCAAAAAGAGGCAAAGAAAGAAGTACGCCAGGTTATAGATCAATTGTTTGAAGGAATGAGAAAAGGTGATAGTTCGATGGTGCGGAAAACACTTTTGCCCAATGCTACTTTAAATACCAGTTTCGTCACTATCAAGGGAGAAGCGAAATTGCACCAGGATTCTATTACTTCTTTCCTAAATGCAATTGGAACACCGCATACGGAGATTTGGGACGAACGTTTACTTTCCTGCGAGATAAAAGTGGATGACAACCTGGCAACTGTTTGGACCAAATATGCCTTTTACGCCAACAATGTCTATTCACACGAAGGAGTAAATGCTTTCCAATTGGTAAAATTGAACGGTGTTTGGAAAATCCTGATCATTACGGATACACGCAGGAAGAAATAATTGCCGATTGATAAAATGGAATTTCGTTGGCACGCGAGGCGTGGCCATCCCCTTTATCCCCCCTTCAAAGGGGAAATCATGAAATTTTTCGTTGTAATGCATTAGAATTCAGATAAAATGCTTTCTTTTGTAGACGAACACTATTTCACACTATTCACATGAGAACCAGCAAATACATCCTCACAGCTGACGATTACGGAGCACTTGATTATATTGACCAGGGAATTATTAAAGCTATCAAAGCAGGAAAAATAAATTCTGTAGCTTGTTTCACCACGCGCTTTGATCGTGAAAATGAAGCTGATTTACCTGAAAGAATTCAAAAATTAATAGACTTAAAAAAAGAAGGGTACGATTTTTCAATTGGACTGCATTTCTGCATCACATCCGGTTTTTCCAATGATGTTGATACGATGCTTTACGGAAATTCGCTTACCAAATACAACGGGGAGAAAAAACGCCACGAATTCAAAACAGCGGTTAATTATAGATTTAAGCAGGTTGAAGAAGCGCATATTGAAAAGGAATTACGTTCTCAAATCAAAATCCTTCAGGATCTGCTGGGAGACGAACCAATCGATTCAATTTCCAATCATCACGGTTTGGTTTACATCAATACCAATTTGTTCAAACCTTATTCGAAAGTAGCTGCTGAATTTAAAATTCCTGTACGTGCTCCCATTACCTGGAGAAAAGCAGGATTGAAAGTGAGCAATTGGGATAAAAAGATGTTCAACGCAACTATCCGTGAAGGAATTAAACTAAAAATGATTGATCAATTGAGAAATGCGCTTGATTCAAAAAGCCGAATCAAAATTGCTCAAAATTTAAACCTGTTTCATCCTACCTGCCTGGTAGATGAATTTTACGGTCAGCCATTCAAACCCAATTTGACACAATTGTTCGAATCGTTCAATGATGCAACCTTTAGTGCGGAATTCATGTTTCATTTAGCAGATGCGGAATTCCGTTCAGAGAAAGGGTTAAACGAAGATCAAACTGCAGATATGCGTTCGCACAATGGCATTGACAGTGGTTATTTCAGATGGCGCGAAATGGAATTTAATACGCTGATGAATACCGATTTTCCTGAAAAACTTCAAAAAACAAATTTCAGGAACCTGGTTTCACTCGATAAAGAAAAGCCAATTTGGTTGGCAAATGACTGAAAAAAGTTACATCGCAGTGTGTTTTTTCAGTTAGTTTAGGTAGAGAGTGGTTTCTAGTTCACCACTCTCTTTTTTTTTCGTTCTCAATACATCCTGCAAATGCTGGTTCGAGTGCCGGACATTTCAGTCTGACTTATTGAGAACGGTTATGTGGGATACATGAACTAACAAATAAACAACTCAAAATAACCGGTTCGTTTTAGCGGGGTTTTAACCGAAAAAGGACATCTTTGTAACGCAAATATTTAGTCGTTCACTCAACATTTATCGGTATGATCCGCGTTTTTTACACACACGAAAATGAGCTGGTTTGGGAAAAATATCCTGAAAAAGCAGTCCTTGATCCCAAAAGAAAATACCTGTGGATTGATCTGCTTCACGCCAGTCAGGAGGAGAAAGATCAAGTGTGTGACTTCTTTAAAGTGAAATTGCCAACCTACAAGGAAGCTGTGGAAATTGAAAGCAGTTCGCGCTATTCGGAAGATCACATCTCGATTAAGGCCAACAGTGGGTTTCTGAAAGATGGTGAAACACCTAAAATTCACCAGGTTTCCTTTCTTCTGAAGGAGAATGTTTTGTTCACTGTCCGCAATGCTGAATTGCAGTCTTTTGCAGAGGTTGTCAAAAAAATCAAAGTGGCCCGGCAGGATTTCATTCGTTCCGGTTCACAGATCTGGGTATTGCTTTTGGAAACACGGATCGACCTGGATGCGGATTACATTGAAAATCTTACCCGAACTACCAATATTATCAGCCGGAAAGTGCAGAGCTTATCAGATCCGGAGGAAAAAACACTTCGCAAAATTGCGGAATTGCAGGAGAATACCATTTTAATCCGGGAAAGTATTACGGACAAGCAGCGTTTGATTTCTGCTTTGACACGTTCTCCATTCATTGATCCCGAAACCGGAGAACGTTTGCGGGTGATTATGAAAGATATCACGTCCCTGCTGCAGCATACTCAATTCAGCTTCGAACGCCTGGAATATCTCCAGGATACTTTAATGGGTTTGGTGAATATCGAACAAAATAAGATCATTAAGATCTTTACCGTAGTATCGGTCATTTTCATGCCTCCTACCTTGATTGCAAGTATTTACGGGATGAATTTCAGAGTCATGCCGGAACTGAGTTTCTCATTCGGTTATCCGATAGCGGTTGTATTGATGATCGGATCTTCAGCTCTGACGCTGCTTTATTTTAAGCGGAAAAAGTGGTTATGATACTTTGACTTCGACTCCGCTTAGCTGCCTTTAAAAGAAAAAGTCCCGCCGGAGCGAGACTTTTTTATTATTTCGTTACAGGAATCGTAACGTTGATTTTAATAGAGCTTCCAACATCTCCGCCGGCCTTCCCTACGTTGTAAGTTGCGCGGTCAATGGAGAAAGAAGAGGTGATCTTCGCTTTACTTCCTGATTTTGTGAAACTGAATGGGATTGTAATATCCTTCGTTACATCTTTCACAGTTAGTTTCCCTTTTGCAGCATAACTGCCATCTTTCTTTTCAATAGAAGAAGAAGTGAACTTGATGTTCGGGTATTTATCTGCATTGAACCACTCGGCACCCAAAGCGTGTTTGTTTTGCAATCCGTTACCGGTATTGATCGAATTCACATCAATGGTAAAAACAAGTTTGGATTCGGACAACTTCGCTTCGTCAAAATTGACAGTACCGCTAAGTTTTTGAAAGATCCCGTTTACTCCCTTTGCAGAGAAATCAACGTTGTAATCTTTTCCGATTTTCCATGTTTTCACCTGAGTGAACGCAAATACTCCCCCAACAAGAAGGAGCATCGCCATAAAAAAGAGATTTCTTTTCATGATTATTCTTTAACCAATTCCAAGTCAGCAGTAATGTTTACATCATTGCTCAATCCAGGATTTTCTCCACCAACTTTGAAATCTAATCGGTTGATAGTTCCTGTCATTTTGAAACCACTGATTTCTTTTTTGTTTTGTGGATGTGTAATTGTTCCGTTGTGAACTGCAGTCATGGTAACTTCTTTCGTAATTCCATGTAAAGTCAAATCACCAACTACTTTGTAAGCGTTTTTAGATTTTGCATCTTTCGTAAATGATTTGCTTACGAAAGTGAATTTCGGGAATTTCTCAGCGTCGAAGAAATCTGCACTTTTCAAGTGACCATCACGCATTTCGTTTGAAGTATTGATACTTGCGATATCACCTGTCAATTCAACTTTTGCATCCGAAAAATCTTCTTTCGTAGCAGTCATTTTCACTTCGTAAGTATTAAAGCTTCCGTTGAAATCGGAGATTCCCATGTGTTTTACTGTAAACCCAAGTCTTGAGTGAGATCCGTCAGAAGACCAGATAGATGATGTTGCAACTGTAAAAGACAGTGCTAAACCTGCAAATGCAGCTGCGATAATTGTTACTGAACGATTCATGTTTGTTTGTTTGTTTTTATTTATACTGATTGTTAATTACGTGTTTCGTGTTTCCAAAAAAATGGAACCAGGGCTAAAAAGCTCAAAGTAGGGAAGAAATGCATTGGAATTGCCAGCCCCGGGAATGCAACGATCATATCTGCATCCATTGTCAACGGGAACTTGTAGTCCAATACTCCAATGATACTTGCAAAACTAAGGATGCAATATAAGACATTCAGAATTGGGATCAAAAGTGGTCTTTTTAAACGGGCAGCTACTACATAGCCCAATCCCATCAATAAACACCCAACAATGCTTGCTATAAATATTCCCATCGGATTCAAAACCGAACTGAAATCGGTATAAAAAGCCTCGTTATAAATTGCATTATACAAGGTTCCTACTCCTCCTGCTACTATTCCGCTGGTGATTCCCAGCAAGATTCCTTTTTTGAAATTCATGTCCTGTTTTTAGAAATACAAACCTAGGTAAATATTTCCATTGTAGGCAAATTAATTTCTTTTATAAACCAGTATACTTTTTGAAACCAATTGAATCTAGGGCGATTGAAGTGAATTGAAACCTGTTTTTTAATGAATATTTAACAATTTATCCCAATAATTCGGGATTATACATGAATCAAAACAACTCCAACTGCTCTCCGAAGTTCATTCCTTCCAACTGCAGGAGTTTTTGTTTGGCGTTCAGCCCGCCTGCGTAACCGGTAAGGCTTCCGTCACTTCCTATCACCCGGTGACAAGGCACAATAATCGAAATGGCATTTGCTCCATTTGCCGTTGCAACAGCACGAATGGCTTTCTCATCTCCTAAAATGCGGGACAATTCCAGGTAGCTGTTTGTTTTCCCATAAGGAATCGCTAGCAATTTTTCCCAAACAGATTTCTGGAAATCACTTCCAACGAATAGCAAAGGCAGATCGAAAGTGGTACGTTCCTTTGAAAAATACTCGTTGAGTTGAGATTTCACTTCATCTAGGAATTCTGTCTCTTCCAGTTTAAACTCTGCCTGTAAACCTGTTTGAATGCGATTATCAATCTGATCACGCATTTTACGGTACTTCCAGTCGCACAAACACAGCTCACCTCCGGATTCTCCGAGGACTAACTCTCCGTAAGGCGTATGAAAATACTGCAGGTAAATCATGGATTATTCATTTAAATGCAAAAGTCAAAATTCAAAACCTGAATTATTTTAAGGATGAAGATACCTAAAAATTGGAATTACGATAAACAAAATTGCCGTGAACTAGTGGTTAGGTAGTCACGGCAATTTTTAGGTAGAAGTGGTTGGTTAATCCGCCGAAGCGGAGAATAGTGGTTAGGTTTATCTAAAAGTGGCAGGTGGTCTGGTGAATAGTGATCGGGTCAGGTGTGGTGATTTAGGTTCCGTTGATTAGTGAATGAAGACTTGATTCATTTTCCTTAAAAATTGTCTCATTGTTTATTTATTTATAAGACAAAGATACGGGGGCAGAACGTAGGGTATTTACGTCCTGTTCCGGATATTGAAAAAAGTTTGAAAACCCAGTAAAATCAGTACTTTCAGGAAAAATAAATGTAAGAAAAAAGAACTGATTTCTGCCCCTTTTTTTAGCGCTTTACGATACGCCGTTGCTGGTGGCCGATTTTCACGAAATAAACCCCGGAAGGCAGTTCGGAAAAGTCGATTTGAGTCTCTGTTTCCTGTCCTAAAATTGTTTTACAGATTTTCCCTTCCAAAGTTAAAATTGAAATGAGCTGTTCTTTTTTAGTTCCGGAAAGAAAACAACCGTTCTCTGTTGGATTTGGCCGGATCGTCCATGTGATTTCTGTTTCCAATTCATTCAAGGAAGCTGTGCCGTCGTATTTCGCAATGTAGCTGTTAGTATTATTCATTCCTCCACCAACATACAAATCGCCATCATACCAGGCAAGCGCTTCTATTTCACGATTGATGGTTCCGCCGCTTAAGGTATCGACAGCTGTTCCGTTAAAAGCACAAATTCCCTGGCCCGAATGAACAGTAGTTCCGTCCACAACACGATCAAAACCTCCTGCAATGTACATTTTCGAATTGAAGACCTTCAGTGTGTGTACAAAGGAATAATAGTTCGAATTGTTATAATACACGCGAAATCCGGGGTCAACCCAGCTTGTTCCATTCCATTTTGCCATGCACTTCAAAGCAGTTGAACCGCTAAGTGTAAATTCTCCACCGACGTACAATTCACCATTAAAGACACAAACGCCATAAACTGTTCCATTGAATCCGGCTCCAAGGTTATGCCATTGGGTTCCATCCCAGCGGGCAATTCCGTTTACAGTAATACCCCCGGCTTTCAGAAAGTTTCCAGCAACTACCAGGTCTGTCCCGAATTTGCACATATCGTGCGGATACATAATAGCTGCTGTTCCAGCAATATTTCCGCTTAATCCACTACCGAGTGAATCCCACGAAGAACCGTCCCATTCCATGATTCCTGAAATGGATTTATTGCCCACGCGATCGAATTCTCCGCATGCAATCACATTCCCGTTGTATTCTTCCAAAGCATACAAATTGGCAGTTTGAGAAAATCCGCTTACTGCATTGGTCAGATAAACACCTTCTCCCAACCTGTTAAAATTGGCGCCGTCAAAACGATACACCCAGTTTGAATCGATTGCGGGCTGATAACCAACAAAGTACAAATGAGAACCAAGTCCCTTCAATTGATGTCCGGCATTTGGATAACCTGTCCCAACCGGCTGCCAGGCATTTCCGTCCCATTTTACAATGTGATTATTGGAGGTTCCGCATAAATTGGTAAAGAAGCCGGTTCCGTAAAGTTCGCTGTTAAACACCTCAAAGTTGTCCACGAATCCGTTTCCGGTGCCGCAAACCACGGACCATTGGGCAAAAAGGCTCTGGATACCAAGCAGAAAAGTAAATGCTGAAGTGAGTAGTATTTTGTTCATAGCAGGTATTTTATTGAGTTTTCAATAAACCTCAACGAGGGAAGTGGGAAAATGGTTGGGCATTTCATTGCTCAAATGTTCAAAGAGTTCAAGTATCTAAAAATTAATTACCGCGGTAACAGGTGGATCCGCCGCGGCGGACACTTATCCCTAAAAAGAATTAATGATCCAAAACGCTCTTGATCACCCACATTTTTCTATTTTTAGCAATTATGGGAAGCAGTGAAAAAATATCGGCCCAACGTTTAAAATCCATTATCGGCGGATCAATCGGGAACCTGGTGGAATGGTACGACTGGTATGCTTACTCGGCTTTTTCACTTTATTTTTCCGGGGCTTTTTTCCCGAGTGCTAGTGAAACCGCACAACTACTGAACACTGCAGGAATCTTTGCGGTTGGTTTCTTAATGCGGCCGATTGGCGGTTGGATGTTTGGAGGGATTGCTGACCGAATCGGAAGAAAACAAGCGATGACGCTTTCCGTTCTGTTGATGTCTTTCGGATCTTTAGTGATTGCTTTAACCCCTTCTTATTCGTCAATCGGGGTTTTGGCTCCTATCCTACTCCTGCTTGCAAGATTATTACAAGGACTCAGCGTTGGCGGTGAATATGGTGTTTCGGCTACTTACCTGAGTGAAATGGCTACTGAGAACCGACGCGGATTTTATTCCAGCTTTCAATATGTGACGTTGGTTGGCGGTCAATTGATTGCACTGGGAATCCAAATTCTGCTTCAGAAATTAGTGCTTACGGAAGACCAATTAATGGATTGGGGATGGCGAATTCCTTTTATGATTGGTGCTCTACTGGCTATTATTGCTTTATATCTCCGTCGTAATCTCAATGAAACGGAAGCCTTTGAATCGTTGAAAGAAAAGAAAAAAAGTAAGGGTACAATCGGCGAATTACTGAAACATCCGAAAGCGGTGCTAACGGTTGTTGGCTTAACACTTGGTGGAACACTGGCATTTTACACTTATACCACTTACATGCAAAAGTTTTTGGTCAACACCGTCAAATTAGACAAAGATGTTTCGACGCTAATCTCCTTTATGAGCTTATTGATTTTTGTAATTCTGCAGCCACTGTTCGGCGCTTTGTCTGACCGAATAGGGAGAAAGCCCCTATTAATAAGCTTTGGAATCCTTGGGACGATTTTCACCGTTCCTTTACTTACAGCCCTTAGCGGTAACCATTCTACCTGGACTTATTTTTTCCTATTGATGGCGTGCTTAATCATCGTAAGCGGATATACAAGTATCAATGCAATTGTAAAAGCCGAATTATTCCCGGCCGAAGTGCGTGCGCTGGGAGTTGGGCTTCCTTATGCATTAACAGTTGCTCTTTTTGGCGGAACCGCAGAATACATTGCTTTGTGGTTCAAGGATATCGGACATGAATCTTATTTCTACTGGTATGTAACAGGATGTATTTTTATTTCGCTGCTTATTTACTTATTTATGAAAGACACCAAGAAGAATTCCAGGATAAATGAAGATTTGAAGTAAGGGAACAATCCGTCGCGGACCGTCCTACTGCATTAACCCATTCAATTTAAGAGCAGAATATATGCATTAAGGGAAGTTGCAATAAGCAGCCACAACAAATAAGGAAGAACAAGAAGTGATTTCATTCTCATAGCTGCCCCGTAACGGAATAAAAAGGCTCCCACAACGATTGTCAGTGCGGTAATAATGATCAATCCTGCACCAACCTGGTGAAAGTAGAAGAAAACGGGATTCCAGAGCACATTCAGAACCCATTGAATACTGAAAAGGGTAATCAAAACTTTCCGGTTGTGAGTAATTTGATAAATGAATGCCATGTAAACCGCAAAACAGATCATAATGGTTGTCCAGGCAGCGCCGAAAACCCAGCCTGGTGGAGTCCACGGAGCTTTATTGAGGGATAAATACCATTCGGAGGAAACTCCGGAATTGGTGAACAGTGAACCTATTCCCAAGGCTGCAAAATTGATAACTAAAAAAAGGATTATTCTCAAAATCATAAAACCATCCGTTTTCACCTTTGCGAAAGTGCAAAAATGTTTTTTCAAGGTACAAAAAACGGAAGAAACTCCTTAAAAAACCGTTTGTAAGAAATGTTAAGATGATTTATCCGAAATGAATAATCAAGTCCTTCTTATCAGCCACACAATCCCTGTAAGTTCTTATAACTAATGAGAGTATCTCCACAAATTCTTTGAAGAAACTCTCCGTTAATTTACCGTACTCTAATTTGGTGCGGTATTCCGGTACAAACTCGTGTATATCCGATTCACGTGAACGAATGTATGCTTGTTGAATTTCATCCATATCAATATTTTTATCAAAATCTTCAAGGATTTTACGAAGCGTTTCACACGAATAAGAACGATAATAAAGTTCATGATCTTTTTCAAGAAATCCAAAATCATCAAAAACTGCAGGAGAATAACGTTTGAAATCCACTGCTTCATCATACTCGTTATCATAATTGAACCAAACTGTATGAATAAAAAAAGGAAGTGCTTTCAGTCTGCCTTTGTCGCTCATAAATTTCATCGCATATTCCAGGGGCCACACTTTATACAATACGTTAGATTTGATACTGTACACCGATTCTCCGAATTGTTGATAGAGAGGGGATATATCTTCCTTTAAAACATCCAGATCAACTATGAGTTCTGAAAAATCTACTTTATATGCGGTGTAGTAAAGTCCCATTGATTGATTTTGATTTAGCGGATAAACATAATCAAACTTCTTTAAAGAATTGTTAAAGGCCATGGATTTGAACGGTCACTGGCAGATTTCCTGTATTATTGCGCACGATAATACACAACGATTATACTAAAGCTTCAGTGAAAGCACACACAAACACGATGATAAAACAATTCACACTCGGTCTTACACTTTTAGTGGGACAACACTTAATAGCTCAGACATCACCGGAACTCAATTCAGCAGAAATCCTTCTGGGCATCAAAAAATTAAATACCGTTGGTTCGGTACTTTATGTTGCTGCTCATCCGGATGACGAAAACACACGACTGCTTGGTTATCTTGCCAAAGAGAAGAACTTCCGCACCGGTTATTTATCACTAACTCGGGGTGACGGCGGACAAAACCTCATCGGGAAAGAACAGGGTGAGGCATTGGGACTTATCCGTACACAAGAACTTTTAGCTGCCCGCAGAACAGACGGAGCAGAACAATTCTTTACACGCGCCAATGACTTTGGGTTTTCAAAAAATCCGGAAGAAACATTTACTATTTGGGAAAAAGAACAGATCCTTGCCGACGTGGTATTGGCCATTCGCCGTTTCAAGCCGGATGTGATCATCTGCCGTTTCCCCACAACGGGCGAAGGCGGGCATGGACATCACACCGCTTCTGCTATTTTGGCCATGGAAGCTTTTGACCTGGCAGCTGATCCAACTAAATTTCCGGAACAATTGAAGGAAGTGGAAGTTTGGCAGGCAAAACGCATTTTTTGGAACACTTTCAATTTTGGGGGGAACAATACCACTTCCGAAGATCAATTGAAACTGGATGTAGGGATTTATAATCCATTGTTGGGAATCAGCTATGGCGAAGTTGCCTCAAACAGTCGTTCTATGCACAAAAGCCAGGGATTTGGTTCGGCGAAACAACGCGGAGAAAGCATCGAATACTTCAAATTCCTGAAAGGTGAACCGGCTGAAAAGGACGTTTTTGAAGGAGTCAACGCATCCTGGAAACGCATTCCTGCTTCAATGGAGATTGAAAATTTATTGAATACCTGCATTTCGAATTTCAATCCGGAGCATCCGGAAGCTTCTCTTCCCAGCTTAGAAAGTGTTTACACCAAAATCAAACAACTCGATGAAAAAGATCCGAATGTTCGTTACTGGAAGAAACAAAAGCTGGCGGCCTGCCAGGATTTGATCATTCAGTGTGCCGGATTGTGGATGGAATCAACTGTTTCTGATTTCAGCGCAGTTCCCGGAGGCGAGATCACTATTTCGAACCAGATCATTGCACGAAATACCGGGAATGTGATACTGAAAGGGTTGTATTTAATTGGTCAGACAGATGAAATCACAGCACTTACATTGAATAAGAACAAATTGGAAACTATTGAGAAGAAACAAATTTTGCCAAAGACAGGTTTTTATTCAACACCCTATTGGTTAGCAGAAAAACATACCGTCGGAATGTACTCTGTAACTAATACTGAACTGATCGGGACACCGGAAAACCAAGCTGCAAAAAGTGTTATTTACCATATCAGTATAGATGGTATGGATTTCGACGTTGAGCGCGGATTGGTTTTCAAATCAACAGATCCGGTAAAAGGTGAAGTTTATCGTCCGTTTGAAATTCTGCCTCCGGCAACTATCAATATTACCGACCAGGTTTTTGTTTTCAGCGCTATTACTTCGAAAGAAGTTTCATTCGTAGTAAAAGCTAACCAGGCGAAATTAAAAGGAACCGTGAAAATTGCCGTGCCTGCCGGTTGGAAGATCGAGATCAAAAATCCGGAAGTGAACCTGGAGAAAAAAGGCGACGAACAAATTGTAAAGGCAACCCTTACTCCCGATAAAAACGGAAAAGACGGACAGTTGCGCGCTTCGGTTTTAGTAGATGGAAGTGAATACACCAAAAGCATCACACGCATCGAATACGATCACATTCCTTACCAGTTTTTCCTAAGCGAAGCAGAAGCGAAAATCGTATTCCTGGATTTGAAGAAGACCAAAAATAAGATTGCTTACATTCCCGGAGCAGGAGATAACGTGGTAGCTTGTTTGACACAAATTGGTTACGATGTGACTTTGCTGACGGATGAATTGCTTGCAAAAGAAGATTTAAGCGTTTATTCCAGTATTGTGACGGGTGTCCGCGCTTATAACACCAATGATCGCATGCCCATCTATTACGATAAATTGATGGCTTACGTGCAGCAGGGCGGAAACTTGATCGTTCAATACAATACCAACAACCGCATTGCACCGATGGAAACAAAGATCGGACCTTTTCCTTTTACGATTTCCAGGGACCGTGTAACGGATGATAACGCCGCAGTAGAATTTACCAATCCGAAACACCCGGTTTTGAACACACCGAATGTTATCACACAAACCGATTTTGAAGGCTGGGTGCAGGAGCGTGGAATTTATTTCGCTACTGAAATGGATTCGCACTATGAAACAGTATTTTCGATGCACGATCCGAATGAAAAACCAAGTGCCGGAAGTTTGATCATTGCAAAACACGGAAAAGGAAATTTTGTTTATACCGGACTGGTATTTTTCCGCGAGTTGCCGGCAGGTATTCCGGGAGCTTACCGTTTGTTCGTGAATTTGTTGAGTCTGCCTCAGAATAGATAAAAATCGAAAACCGCAGGGGTAAGTCGCGACTTACCCCTGCGGTTTTAAGACAAGAAAAAAAAATAATGGAAGAAGATCAGGATCATAAAAACTGGAATTGGGCGTATGCCGGAGTGATTGGAGCATTAGCGGCTTTGATTGTCTTCTTTTACTTTTTTACACAGCATTTCTCATGAGCGCAATAGACTGGATTGTACTGATCATTACTTTACTGGCTGTAATCGGTTATGGATTGTATAAAAGCAAGAGCGAAAAAACCTTAGACGGTTATTTCAAAAGCAGCAATTCCATGAGCTGGATCCTGATCCTGCTTTCTATCATGGGAACCCAGGCGAGTGCTATTACGTTTCTTTCAGCACCAGGACAGGCTTACACAGACGGAATGCGCTTCGTGCAGTACTATTTCGGTCTACCGCTGGCAATGGTGGTTTTATGCGTGACTTTCATTCCGATCTACCATAAACTTAAGGTTTTTACAGCCTATGAATACCTGGAACAGCGTTTCGACCTGAAAACACGCTCACTGGCTTCCGTTTTGTTTTTGGTGCAGCGTGCACTTTCTACCGGGATCAGTATTTACGCACCATCCATTATCCTTGCTTCTTTACTGGGATGGAATATCTATTACACCAACCTGGTCATGGGCGGATTCCTGATCATTTATACAGTAACCGGTGGAACGAAAGCCGTGACATATACGCAGATGCAGCAATTGATCGTGGTATTTATCGGGATGTTCCTGGCGGGCTACCTGGTGGTCCAAATGCTTCCCAAAAATGTAAGTTTCACCGATGCTTTGCACGTAGCAGGTAAAATGGGAAAACTGAATGTGATTGAAACAAAGATCGACGTGACTGATTCAGAATGGTGGAAAGACAAGTACAATATCTGGAGCGGATTGATCGGTGGATTCTTTTTGGCACTCTCCTATTTTGGAACAGATCAGTCGCAGGTTGGACGTTATTTGTCGGCCAAAAACACCAAAGAAAGCCGAACCGGTTTGTTGATGAATGGCTTGGTAAAAGTGCCGATGCAATTCCTGATTTTGCTGGTAGGAAGTTTGGTCTTCGTGTTTTACATGTTCTTCCAGTCACCGATCTTCTTTAATCAGAAAGAAGTGGATAAAGTACTTGCTTCCGAATACAAGACAGAATTCCAATCGTTACAGATAAAGAATGATTCTTTGAACACCATTCGTCAGACGCAGACAACCCTGTTGGCAAATGCCCTGAAGGGAAAAGATGCAGCCAGGATCGACGGTTTGCAAAAAGACCTGCTGCAGATCGAATCACAAACAAAAGTAGTTCGGGAAGATGCTTTGGCAGTGATGAAAAAAGCGGATAAAACCGCGGATACCAACGATACGAATTATATTTTCCTCTATTTCGTAGTGGAAAACCTGCCGAAAGGGTTGATCGGTTTATTGATTGCGATGATTTTCCTGGCCGCCTGGGGAAGTATTGCCGCTGCTTTGAATTCATTGTCTTCCACAACAGTCATTGATCTTTACAAACGCATGTGGGTAAAAGACAAAACAGAACTCCATTATTACAAAGCATCCAAGTGGTTTACATTCGGCTGGGGACTTTTCGCCATTGCAACAGCTATGTTTGCCAGTAAACTGGGAAGTTTGATCGAAGCGGTGAATGTATTGGGCTCTTTGTTCTATGGAACAATCCTCGGAATCTTTTTAGTAGCATTTTACCTGAAAAGAATTGGTGGAAAAGCAGTTTTCTGGGGAGCGATTATTACAGAAATACTGGTGATTGGGATTTATGCCATCGATGTAATTTCTTTCCTGTGGCTGAATGTGATCGGGTGTTTACTGGTGTTGCTTATTGCAGGGATTATTCAGTTGTTCCTTCGGCCGGAAAAACGAATCGAAGAAGAAGCCAAATCAATCGGCAATCGGGATCTGCCAAGCAATTGACCAGGTCCTCCCCCTTAGTCCCCCTCCAAAGGGGGAACTGGATCGGGCTTCGATTGAAACGTTTTGTACAACTAAAATAATCAGTTTTTGAATTTCCGATCTTTAAATAAGAGGGATTTCAAAATCTCCCCCTTTGGAGGGGGACGCAAGGGGGAGGAAAAACAAAAAGTCCTTCCACCGAAGCGAAAGGACTTTCAAATTCTTTAAATGGGATTACTTATTCTCAGCCAATAATTTCTCGCCTAAAGCAATGTAATCATCGTTCTTAGCCTCTTTTGCCAAAGCGATTGATTTCTCTGCACTTGCTTTACCTGCTGCTTTATCACCCAATTTGTACTCGATGCGAGCTTTCAGATTGAACATGTAAAATGCTGTTGGATTCTCCTCTGTCGCTTTTGTAGCCCAAGCCAAAGCTTGTTTCATATCTTTCCCGTTGTCAAAATAGTAACCCGCTGCTCTGAAGTATTCCGGTTTCTCGGATTTCATGGATGCTTCGATGCTTTCAATGACACGAGCGTCGATATCTGTAGTCATTTTGATTGCAACAACCGTGTTTTCCCACAACAACATCAATTTTCCTTCCGTTGCAGAAATATCCCCGATGTTGATCATCAACGTTTCCATTTTCATTGGGATGCTGATTGCTTTTACTTTGAAACGCAATACTTCGTTCTCCGTTTTGTAATCTCCTACATTTCCGTTCAAAGTAAGGTCTTTGTACAACATGATCTCCCAGCTGTCTTTGTTTGGAATCGTGTATAAACCGTAAGTTCCGGGCTTTACAACATTTCCTTCCAACTTCACTTCATCTGTGAAAGTGACTTTTGTGGTAGCATTTGCTCCTGTTCTCCAGATTTTCCCGAAAGGAACAACATCTCCGAAAATTTTGCGGCCTTTTACTGCTGGTCGGGAATACTCAATGGTTACTTCTCCCAAACCGAATTTTTGTGTAACTGTTTGTAATGGACTTGGTGCCGGTACGGTGATCTTTTGTGCAGCTGCTCCTAAAGAAAGCATTCCGAATGCCAGGAATAAAACTGCCTTGTTTGTCATGTTCATTTTCATATTGATTTAATTTTGCATGGTGAAAATAGGGCTTATTTAGCTAACAAAAGCGGATTTAACGTTTTGTTAAGGTTTTAGGAATTCAAGCTGTAATACGCATTTTAAAGATATGAAAAGGATTCGGCACTCCAGGGGTATTCATAACTCACTATTATTCCCAGGCGGATCTTTGCAAATTCGGAAAGCCGGTGTTTCTTTCCGTTCCTTCCTGCGATCACCAATTGTTCGGCCGCTTTTACGGTTTTTAGTTTTTGATTCTTATCAGCCAATCGAAGTTTATACTGAAGCGTACTTGTTGAAATTCCTGCCTCCGCAAACTTTTCCCTGTCCAAATCAATTTGAATAGTTGTTTTGATCTTCTTGATTTTAATAATGACGCAATTTTGTAAATATTCCTCCTTACAGACAAATTTGCGCTTTTTCTTTTCACTGCAACCAAGGATGAAAAAGACGAGGATTACAGACAGGAAGAAAAATGTTCTCATAAATGGCAGTTTCTTGCCCCGAAGATAATCAACTATCCGGAACAAAAAAAGGAAACAATTGTATTCACATATTCTCCAGGTTATTGTCCCTCTTCTGTTTTAACTGCTTGTAAAAAGAAGGCGAAAGGCCTGTTACTTTTTTAAATTGGTTGGATAAATGGGCAACGCTGCTGTAATTGAGCTTGTAGGATATTTCAGTCAAATTCAGTTCGTCATACAGTAACAGTTCTTTGACCCGTTCGATCTTATTTACAATAATAAATTGCTGAATGGTCATTCCTTTCACTTCAGAAAAAATATTGGAAAGATAGGTGTAATCATAATTCAGTTTTTCACTGATGTGGTCTGAATAATTGACAGTGATTGCTTCCTCCGAGTAATGGATCATTTCAACAATGACACTTTTAATCTGCTCAATCAAAATACTCTTTTTATCCTCCATTAATTCCAAACCGGAAAGCTTTAAACTCACTCTCAATTTTTCACGGTCTTCGTTTGAAATCTCATCCTCAATCTCCACCACCCCTAAATTAATGTCCTCAGCATGTATTCCGATTTTTTGCAATTCTTGCTCTACAACCATTTTGCATCGATGACTAACCATGTATTTTATATACAGTTTCAAATTATGGAAGATTAAATAAATAGGGTGTAAAACAATCGTTCAAATTGGTCTTTATCTCCGCAAGCTTTTTTTAAATCTGGTTTTAGCGGGAAGTGGTATTGACTCGTAATTCTGTTCATAACGAATCGTTTGGCTTCAAATTTATGTATTTTCATTCTGTACTTCGAGGCGTTTTTCTTTGAGTTTTTTATAATAGACAGGAGTTAAATCCGTTACTTTCTTAAATACACGTGTCAATTGTGCTGCATTTTTAAAGTAGAGAGCTTTAGCAATTTCACTCACCTTCATGTCCTCGTATAGGAGCATTTCCTTGATGCGTTCTACTTGCTGTATTAGAATATATTGTGGTAAGTTAATTCCATGTACCTCTGAAAACAAGTGTGTAATCTCTGAATAGTCAAACTTTAATTTTTCGATCAGATAATCAGGATATTCCTTCGTTGGCATTTCAGGATGTTTATAAATCAAGTCGGTAATTGCTGCTGAAATACGGTCCATTAGCTTCGTGTTTGCTTCATCCAGCACTTCGAACCCTAATTTCAGGATCCGTTTTTCGAATTGGTTTTGCTGTTCCTCTGAGAGTTTTTCCTGGAATTCAACCAGCCCCAAAGTAATTCTGGGCATTACGACACCCAGTTTTTTCAGTTCGATCCCAACCAATTTCTTGCAGCGCAGGCTGACCATGTATTTGATATATATTTTCAAAATTGGTTGTATTTGAATGCTCGTGAAAGTACAGCAATTTATTTCATTAACCAAATGCAAATTAATGCATGGTTTAAAAGTACTTGAAACGACTTCTTATACAAAACACAAGTCATCCGATAAAACTTATCACATGACTTGTATCCCGTTAATCAATTTCAGAATCCTGTAACCGAGGCAGTTATACTTTGTCGGTTATTAAGTCCAAACCATCACTGGCTTTATCCTTCAACTTATCTTTCAGATCTTCCGCATCTTTCAAAAGCTTTGCCCGGGTATTCTTCCCTTTATCGGGAGCTAATAAAATTCCTGCGGCTAAACCCACTGCTGCTCCTGCAACTAAAGATCCAACGATCTTTGACGCGTTACCGGATTTCTTCTTTTTCTTCTCTTCTTCTGCTTTCATATTTAATGATTTTTTAATGATGAACTTAGCTAAACGCCCTGCTAATTTGATTCCTGCATCCATTTTCTTTTGTGTTTTCTGATTGGTAATAACTGTCTGATGATTGCAATGAGCCCCACAACTAATATCAAGTGAAAGAACCCTCCTTCGTGATAGCGAAAATGTCCTATCCCCCAACCACTAATCACGAAGATTGCTAAACCGGTCAAAATGCTATTCATGATCGTTGAAATTTCGGGTATCGCTTAAATCTTAAAACCAATCGTCAATTGGACGAACTGATTTCTATAACGCGGCGTTGAAGATGTTCCGTCGCCTCTGTTACTTTGAAAATCCCAACATGCTCTTCCTGAAACAACTACGTGATAGATATTGATATCAAACCCGGTAGCGATTCCGAGCATATTCTTCCGAATATTGTCATTATCAAATTGCTCTTCCTGTGCTGAACTGTTATTCCCGAAGGAATATTCATTCCGTTCGCTTACCTGAAAGGAGATCTGAGGGCCAACCAAAACGGTCAGAAAAGGAAGCGGCTTGAGTTGAAACTGAATGGGAATATCGATCCAGTTCGTTGTTTTCTTATAAGAATAAGAAGTTCCAAGTAATGTCCCGGACGCCTGGAATCCTTTTTGAGAGAAAAGCACTTCGGGTTGAATCCCTATATATCTTCCGATCGGAATTCCTACAAAAACACCTCCCGCAAATCCCAGTTTAGCATCTGCATCGAAATCTTCTCCTTCTGAATCCCAAACATTTGATAGATTAGCTCCCACACGCAAGCCAACAGTAAATTTTTCACGACGGTCATATTTTTCTGATTCCTGAGCTGTTGCTGTAATTCCTAATCCGATTAGTGCGAATACGAATGATCCTATTTTTTTCATCTTATGGTATAAAACGTGGAAGTATTTCCACGGTGTAAAGGTGGTCTCATTTCGAGCTTAGAAGTTATAGACTAAAATCGAAAGCTTACATCAATCACAGATTTTGCTTTAAAGCTCAGATAAACCAGGATTCTTTACTTACCTCCACTTCGTACTTATCAAGCAGATCCAGCAAACTGATATTGTATTTCCTGATATCCGCAAGCCTGTTTTCAGAATCGTTCACACTTGTACGAAATTCCGGCATTTTGTTCAGGTACTTTGAAAGTTCGGGATGTCTGTTCTTAATTTCCATAATCCGATCCATAATCCGTTTCGTTTCCAGTTGATGCACTCTCTGCTTTCTGTGTTTGAAACTTATTAATCCGAGGAAGTAATGAAAGAAGTTTTGAAAACTCCACGGTGCTGATTTGTTGACTTGATTTTCCATACTTATCTGTATAAAAAAGGGATTCGCTTATGCAAACCCCTTCACTAAAAAATTCTCAGGATAACCACTCTAATATTGATTTTAGCAATAAAGGATATTTGTCCATGGGAATTGTTTATTGTTTTTAGATCTGCTGACGCAGTTCATTTATCGATCCGTCGCGGCGGATTCTCTTATTTCATGGTCCTTACTTTTCTTTATCAAGTTCTTCACCGGTATTCATGGAGCATTTCATAATTTCCGGCAAAGATTTCCTTTCGCAGAATTTGATACACATGAAGGCGGTAATTTTGAACTAACTCAAAAAAGGAAGATTAAACTTCACATTTATGGATGATGTTAATCACCTCTTCGCGTTTTTTATTCAATCTTATTTCCATTGTGCGTCAAAGGTGATCTTTAATCACTCCCGAATCATTACAGAGTAAAATGCCATTGTTACACAATTGTCACATTCAAAAAAAAATCAAAACATAAATTTCACCTGGAGCCTGCATGAAAATGGAGTTCCGGGTGTATAGTGAATTTCACTCACAGGCTGAGATTCGTCCTTTAGCCTTGATTCGGTTAAAAACTGGGTTTCGTTCCAGTTTACATTGAACAGGTTATTAACAATTCCGGTAATCACGAATGATTTATGCTGGTACCCCAAAGTAAAGTCGTTCACAAAATAGCCTTTAGCCAAAACGCTTCGGTCTTCATTGGCAGCTCTGTCTCCCATATACCGGTAAGAAAGTGTGGCGAATATTCCTTTTTTGAAATTGAACTGCACTTTTCCGTCCGAAGTAAAAACAGGAGCTAAAGGAATGTAATCCTGGCCTTTTGGCTCACCCACCGCTCGTGCATGTGAGTAGTTCAGGTTGGAATACAAAAACAACCATTTAGCCGGTTGAAAAGTCAACCCAACATCAAATCCCAATCGCTGGGAACGACCGCTCGGCTCTACTACTCCGGCATCTCCCACATATACAAATTCCTGCTCGGAAAGCAAGTACCATAAAGCTCCGTTGAACAGGAGATTTTTAGTGAGTTTCCAGGTAGTTCCCAAATCTGTTCCTAAAGCCAAAGGCAAAGCTTTTTTATTCAAATTATCGGATGAAAGTAGCACGCGGGCATCATTGGAGTGATAACCGATTCCCGATTTCAAATAGAGCTGCACGTTATCTGTCGCATTATACAACAGTGACAGTTTAGGAAGTAAAACGGTTTGAGATTTGCTTTTAGGCTGATAAATAGTGTCTTTCAGGTTGTTGTAATAAAAGTTTACATTATCTGCACGCAAAGCAGCACTGATAACAAAGCGATTCACTTCCAGTTTACCCGAAACATATCCGAAAAGATTTGACTCATTGATATTTCCCAGTTGAATCTGGTTTCTCAATTGGGTACGGCCAGTTGTTTGGGCCAAACCAATATTGTTAATATCATCGTAGCGGAATCCGCCGCCGCCAGTGAAACTGAAAGTTGTGTGTTCATTGAAAGAAATGGTCTTTTTGTATTCTGTTTTCCCACCGTAAATCTTTCTGCTTTCGTATTGGTGAATTTGATCTCCATTAATCGAATCTTCTAAGAAAAAGGTAAAGTTCGAGAAGAGGGAAAAATCATACATCGAAACAAAAAAATCGCTTTTCAATGAGGAGGAGGAATTGATCTTCTGGATTACTCCCAATTGCACATTTGTCCGGGAAGTATTTCCTCCTTCCGTATTGTCGATTGCACCAAAACGCGAAATTGTACCATTTGCAACAGCTCTTTCCGGTATTTGCCCGGATGCATTCCAACTGCTTTGAAAGGTGGATGCAGAAACAGTGATCTTAAAATTCGGGGAAATGATCCCGGTATATTTTCCGTAGAAATTGATACGTTTAAAATCCTGCGGAGATTCGAAATAGTTGTCTGTCTGCAAATAATCCGCTGCGAAATAGGCATTGTTGCGTTGGTTTTCCAAAACTTTTACTCCTGCCGTGATCTTTTTGTGATCGAACATCCCGTATTCTCCGGAAACAAAACTTTTAGTCAATTGTTCCCTGGTTTGAAAATCGACCGATCCTGCAGTTGCTAAATTTCCTTTTGTAACATCATAAGGTCCTTTTTCGAAGTTGATCTTGTCGATTACTTCCGGCATCACGAAATGAAAATCCGCATATCCCTGACCATGAGCATGAGAAACCATATTGACCGGCATTCCGTCTAATGAAAGTGCTACGTCTGTTCCGTGATCGATATCAAATCCACGCAGGAACAATTGTTCTGCCTTTCCACCACCGGCGTGCTGAGCGACAAACAATCCCGGAACCAGCGTCAATAATTCCTGGGCTGAACGAACGGGCTGTAAAGTCAAATTGATATTGGCGGTTTGAGTTAATTGGGTCCTGTTCCCGGTAACTTTGACTTCACTCAATTCCGTAACATTCTCAAACAACTGGAACAAGACGTTTTTCTCAAAATAACTTTCGTTATCGATCAGGAAAGTGCGTTTTTGATATCCCTGACTTTCGATCAAAATAGAATCACCCAAATGCACATCTGTCAGAACAAATTCTCCCAATCCGTTTGTCATACTGTATTTTACAGAACCGATCAGCGAAACTTTCGCGCTTTGAATTCCCTGGGACTGATCATCAATGACGATTCCATTAATTCCATGAGAAAAACCCGAATTTGAAAGCAAAAGGATGCTTAACAGACACATCAAACGCTTTCCAATTTTGGCAAAGAGGTCGTTATTTTTCATAGCGTAGGCTTAAATGAGAACGAAAATGAGATCCGCAGAGATCAGTCGTGACCGATCATCTGCAGATTAAAAATGAGGTGCGATTAAATCATCTTTTTTGCGCGATCAGCAAATAAATGGTCCTGGTACGGATCAATTGAAAATGCTTTTTTGATCTGCTTTTTGTCGTTATTGATTAAGCCGCTGATGCAGTACAAATCACCTTCCTGCTTATTGGTCTTCATAGCGATCTTAGCATGTTTTGCAGCATTCTCTTTATCTCCGTTCGCATAATATGCAAATGCCAGCAGGCGGTTCACATCAATATTATTTGGCCGCAGCTTGTATTCTTTCAAGCCCAAATCAAGTGCTCGTTTGAAATCCTTTTTGAAATCCAACAAGAAGAAAGCAAATTCCATGTTAACATTGTGCCCGGATTCGATATCTTCCTGGAACATGGACTCAATTCTGGGGATCAATCTTTTCACTTCCCCATTCTTCCCTTGTTTTTTGTATAGTTTAGCCTGGTCCATAATGAAACTGATTTCCGGAACGGCATTCAAAGCGATGGTATATAATGAATCTGCTTTTTTGTAATTCCCTAATTTTCCTTCAACACTTGCCATTCCAGCAATTCCGAATGGATAATTTGCACGTTCCTTGGCAGAAAACTGGTAATAAGCCATTGCCGAATCCAATTGATTGTGGTTTTCAAGCATTTTTCCCATCGTCACAATCGTCCAGCATTTGTATTCCGAATAAGGTGCTCCTGCTTCAATAGCCTGTTCCATGGATTTGATACTTCCTTTCATATCTCCGTATATTTCACGCAGGTAGGAAATCCGGCTGTATGAACGTAAATCCGGGCGAATGGAAATCATTTTATCACAATTTTTTACTGCTTCCTCGTAATTCCCGATTTCTACATTTGCATCTACTAAAACTCCGTATATTCCTGAATTCGTATTGTTTAAAGCCAATGCTTTTTCACCTGTTTTTAAAGCTTCATTGAATTTGTGCTGCGACAGCTGAACAGTTGATTTATAGAACAACGCGGTAAAATGCTGATCAGTTGTCATCTTTGCAGTATCCTTTAAGGTTTCGTTCAAAGTAACCAAAGCAGCATTGTAATAATACGGGTGCTCGCCTGTTACACGTGCTTCGTAGATGTAGATCTCTGATAGTTTGATCAAACTTTCGATCTTTGTTTTATCATTTTCAGCCTCAAAGGAAAGCTTGTTGAATTTTTCCCGGATCTTCAAAAACTCATCATAGGATAAATCTTTCTCACGTTCCAACAACTCCGGAATTTGGAAACCTTTTTTCACAGCAACCACTTCCTCTTCTTCTTTTGAAGAGTCGCAGGAGGAAACCAGTGAAGTGCTTAGTAACAAAGCAACAATAGAAAGTACGTAAAATGGGTATTTGTTTTTCATAATGTAGTTTTAAATATTTTTAAATCATTAGCAGAACTGGAAGAGATACGTAGCTAAGCACGTTTTGGATTTTAGAAACCGGGGTTTTTCTTCCCAGGAAGAAACGAATGACAAACTATGTTCAATGAAAACGCATACTGTAAACGTTGTTTATAGCTAACGGATCACTCGTTTATATTCTAATTGGCTTTCACAGAAATTCACTAAAACCCCAAGCTTTGACTTAGAAACAGCTAACTAATTAAATGTTTGTTCCAGATTTCATTATTTAACTGAATTGGTCAACTAGGTGGTAGAATATGAATTCCCAAAAACAAAAAAGGGGCGGAAAATTTTCCGCCCCCTATGTATTACATGTTGATTGATTTACAATTTTACAACCTTCACCAATTTACTTGCTTTTCCTTTCTGGCTTTTGATGTTTACACGTGCGTAATAAACACCATCTACCAGGCTTGAAGTATTGAATTCCTGCGTGTGCTTACCGGACGATTGTTTGGTATTCGGCATAACCGTTCCAACCTGCTGACCTGATAATGTAAACAAACGAATCTCAACTTGTGCATCGGCATCTAAGTTGTATTCAAAACTCACGGAACTTGTAAACGGATTCGGATATGCTTTGATCGCATATTTTTCAGCGCTTACCTCATTCTCAGCCAATCCTGCTGTTGTAGAAGGCGGAAGAATTGCCGGTTGTGTATAGTTGTAAGGTTTACCCAAACAGTTATCAGTTCCGCGATGAGGTGCTGCTACATAAGGGAATGCCGTTGTAAACGGAACATCATTTGCCTCAACACCTGTTGAATACGTCAAAACATCTAACAAGTCTGTTGTAACCGGATTTGGTCCACCTGCAGTATAATCATCATACCACAATCCAATAGCTGCCAAAACAACTCCGCCAACAGCCTGCAACTCAATTCGCGTTACATCATCTTCCAAACGGCGTCCGTTCGGGAATCCATCCATGTTTGGAATGAACTCCAGGTTTGTAGTCGTGTTGTAAGGAGCCTGAGTCAAGCCTAAAACTGCTGCCTGTACCAATCCTAAAGAACTGAAAGCCGGAGAGTTTCGTGGAGTTGCCGGAACCGCCATATTCAAACGCAGCATATCACCAAATGTTGGCAAGAAGTTGTTAATGAAAGGTTTTCCATTTGCCAGGGGATTTCCATTTTTCCCGGTAGCCAATTGATAAGGCGCTAAATTTGGAACTCCTGTATAGAAGATCGGCAAGATATCTACCGAACGTGGTTTTCCCTGACGAAGCAGGTAATTTCCAAACAGCAAAGTGTCCAAAGCTGTTCCTGCACCACCATTTGTAGCACGAATAGGCCATAAACCATCATTTGTGTTTCCGAAATCAAATGACTGCAATGTATTTCTTTGGATTCTCAATGGTGCAAAAGCAGGTACTGCTCCTCCAAACAAATCATCATCCATGTACAAAGCCAATTCCGGGTTACAGAAATTGTCTTCCATAACAGGGTTCTCGTTGTATGGAGTTCTTGAATTCCACTCATCTTTTTGTCCAACCGGAATGACTGCTTCATTGGTTAAAGGCATTCCCAAACGAGATACCTGGATCCAGTTTCCTGATTCCGCAAATGCACCTGTTGCAGGATTCAATGTACGCGTTTCCTGACGACTTGCAGATGCCCAAACACCAATTACGTAGTCGCTGTCCAAAATATTAGCAGCTGCACTTACCGGCTGACCGTTTTTCTGCAAGACAGAAACCGGTACCTGGATAGCAATAGTACTTACATTCAAACACTGCAATCCATCTTGCGGTGTACCACCATTTTGACGCGGAGCATCCCCCAAATCGAAGATTCCTCCTAAATCCACAAAGAACGGATCATCTGAAGGTCCACAGAACACTTTTTCGTTCATTCCGGTAGTTTCAATTGCGTCATCCATCAGGTTTTGGTAACTGTCGCCAACACCAAGAACCGGATTTTCAATGGAACGCGGACCGATATTTGGCGGAGGAACAACTCCAGCTGCAATTACCGTAGTAAATGCACCACCATTGATACTGCGTTCCATCAGGTACGTTGTTTTGTGATTTTCAGCTCCCAAACGAATATCGAAGAACGTATTAGGATCTTCATTTGTTTGAGAGAAAGTAAATCGGTAAGTGATATCATCACCGGCAGTTCCATCATTTTCAATGTGGATCTCGTAACGAATGTTCTCACCGAAACTGTAGTAATTCGGTCCTCCGTGCGGTACCTGCAGGGGAACATAATTCGCAATAATGGTAATTGAATTCGGATCATTCGGGCTTTTGAAAGCATACAAATCCGTATTATCCGCCAGCGGATCGTTTGCAATAAGCGGCGCTTCTCTGTGACTTGAAGCGAAGACCGTTCCAAACGGAAGCACCACAAATAAATATTTAATTAAATTTTTCATCTTTTAAAATTTTATGTGAAACTTCGATTAGTCTTTACCTACCCAAGGTGAAGCTACATAAGGGAATGAAGTTTTAAATGCCACATCATTCTGTTCCACTCCGGTAGAATAATTCAACACGTTCAACAACCTGTTTGTAACCGGTGATTGAGCAGAAGAAGATGCATTGTAATCATCAAACCACAATCCAATTGCTGCCAACACTACTCCACTTACTGCCTGTAACTCGATACGTGTTACATCGTCTTCCAAACGTCGTCCATTCGGGAATCCGTCCATATTCGGAATAAATTGAATCGTTGTCGTTGTATTGTAAGTTGGATCCGTTAACCCTAGTACAGCCGCATTTATCAATCCTAAAGAACTGAATGATGCACTGTTTCTTGCGGTTGCAGGTACTGCCATGTTCAAACGCAACATGTCGCCTCCATTTGGCAAAAAGTTACTAATGAATGGTTTTCCGGCAGCTAAAGGGTTTCCATTTTTCCCTGTTGCTAACTGGTAAGGAGCCATATTTGGAACTCCCGTATGGAAGATCGGCCATAAATCTACTGATCTTGGTTTTCCTGCTGCAGGTAATAACAACGTTCCGAAAACTGCATCATCCAATGCCGTTCCTGCAACTGCTGCCGAACCTTTCAATGGCCATAAACCATCTTGTGTATTCCCAAAATCAAATCCCTGCAATGAATTACGTTGAATCCGTAATCCTGCAAAAGCAGGAACTGCTCCTCCATAGATGCTGTCATCCATGTACAAAGCCAATTCCGGATTGTAGAAATATTCATCCAAAGTTGTTTCAGCCAATTCCTGGTAAGGAGTTAATGAATTCCAGAAATCTTTTTTACCAACCGGAATTACCGCTTCGTTTGTCAAAGGCATTCCCAAACGAGAAACCTGAACCCAGCTTCCTGCATAACCCTGGTTACCGGCAGTCAGTGTGCGAGTTGTCTGACGACTTGCTGAAGCCCACACTCCGATCACATAATTCGGGTCCAAAATGTTTGCTGCAGAAGAAACCCCCAAACCGTCTTTTTGTAAAACGGATACCGGAATTTTAATAGCAATTGAATGCGTATTGAATTTTGCCAATCCATCACGAACGACACCGCCGTTATTTTGACGCGGAGCATCTCCCAAATCGAAGATTCCTCCTAAATCCACAAAGAACGGATCGTCAGACGGACCACAGAAAACCTGCCCGCCTTCAGGAGTCGAGTAGATAGAACTTGCAATCAGTGCATCGTAATTAGGGGCACCTAAACCAACCGGAGCATTGCCGATCGAACGATCACCAATATTCGGAGGCGGCACTGCCAAACCGGACATGAACGGAGCAAACGTTGCTCCACCATCCGTACTTTTTTCGATCATGTAGGTGGTTTTCGCATTTTCCGCACCTAAACGAATGGCAAAGAAAGTCGACGGATCCTGATTCACCTTAGAGAATGTAAAACGATAAGTAATATCGTCTCCCGGCGTTGATGCATCATTGTCTACATGGATCTCATAACGAATGTTCTCCCCGAAACTGTAGTAGTTTGGTCCGCCATTTCGAAACTCAGTCGGAATGTAATTGGCAATGATCGTAATAGAATTCGGATCATCAGGGCTTTTGAATGCATACACATCGGTGTTATCCGCCAATGGGTCATTTGCAATCAAAGGTGCTTCTCTGTGACTCGAACCGTAGCTTAGCGAAGCCATGCTTCCAGCTAAGATAAACGAGAATAGAATTTTTTTCATCCTTTTCATAATTAATTAGTAAATAGACATTATCTCCTAAATGGAATTAGAGACGCGATACATACGCCCGGAATTGTATTTTAGATTTTTAACGGATGATTATTTTTTTTTCTTCCCGTTTATTTTTAAAAAATTCATGAAGACACCCTGTTTGAATCCACATACCGATTCCTCTCTACCACTCACCGATTTCATGTTCCCGACTTCAAATCCCACACCTACTTTTGATTCAGCAAACAAATGTTAAAAGTTACAGTTTTTTTAGTTCGGTATTTTCAGAACCAAAAAAACCAGTTAATTTTGCGGGACTAAATCCGGTTGGTAAAAACCCGGAATAACGAAACAAATATGACAGACGTTCAATTGACTCAAGACCAAAAAGAACTCATTGAGAGAATGGGGGTTTTTTATGAGCAACATGGAGTTCCGCCCATGGAGGCGCGTATTATGTCCCTGCTGGTTGTTTGCGATGAACCGGAATTGACTTTCGATCAGATTCGCGAACTGCTCGGAATAAGCAAGAGTACAACCAGTTCGGCGCTGAATATGTTATTGAAAACACAGCGAGTGGTTTACCGAACAAAACCCGGGGATCGAAAACGTTACTTCGCGAGCAACATTGTTAAATGGCAGGAAGGCTTTACGGAAAACTTTCAAAAGTTCTTTGAAGTCATCAAGATCATGAAAGAAGCATTGGCTCAGCGAACATCAAAAACTCCGGAATTCAACCAGCAGATGGCGGAATTCATTGAATTTACAGAATACATAAGCGTCGAATTTCCACGAATTTATTTGGAATGGACGAATCGTAATACACCAAATAATAAATAACAAACCAGTATGAAGGAAAAAACACAGAACCGTCACCTGAGCTTACTGATGCTGCTTGCCCTTTTGGCCGGAAGCATGAGCTTTGCCAGGGCGCAATCCGGTCAACTGTCGCTGCAGCAGTGCGTACAGTATGGCCTGGCAAAAAACAAAGGCGTGCTTAAGTCGAAATTAGAGATCGACCGCGCCAACGAAAAGAGAGCAGAAACACGTTCTGAGTATTTACCACAGGTAAACGGATCAATAACTTTCCAGGATAATCTCAAATTGCAGACTTCGATCCTTCCCGGAGAATTGATCGGACAACCCGGAACACAAGTTCCTGTTCAGTTTGGTACGAAATACAATACAAGCGCAGGAATTGATGCAAAGCAGGTGATTTACAACCAATCGCTGATCTATTCCATGAAATTGACGAAACAAAGTACCAAAGTTTCGGAGATCAATGCCAAAAAGACAGAAGAACAATTGATTTACGACATCGCAAGCGCTTATTATTCGGCACAGATTTCATTGACTCAAAAGAAATTGGTTGAATCAAACCTGGCACAGATAGATTCTTTGTACAAAATCACTCAAATTCAGTTCGAAAATGACGCCGCAAAGCAGTTGGACCTGGATAAACTGACGGTTAACAAGACCAATCTTCAAACGGAATTAATCACAAGCACCACGAGTTACGAACAACAATTGATGTTGCTAAAGTATTATATGGGAATGCCTTTGACTGATGCGATTGAAATTTCTGAAGTCGACATGAGCGGGCAATCTTCCTCCTTAATCAATACCGAATCGCTGGATAATACGGACCTTGAATTGGTTCAGACACAGCGCGAAATCTATTCGGTGACTTTACAGCAGATCAGAGCAGGTTATTTGCCTTCACTTTCACTGAGCTTTCAGTCCTCGGTACAAAACCAACAGAACAACCTGCGTATTTTCCAAAAGGATGCGCAATGGTTCCCAAATTCATACGTCGGTTTGAATTTATCGATTCCAATTTTCGACGGACTTGCCAAAAATTCCCGTGTGAAACAGACCAAGATCCAATTGGAGCAATCAGTTCTGGAAGAAGAATACCTAACTGAAAAGCTGAAAATGCAGCGCGAAAACGCAAACAATACCTTGAAGGCAAATCAATCAGCATTGACAAGTCAGCAAAGTAATATTGAATTGGCACAAAAAGTATATGGGATTACGCAAGCACAATTTGTGGGTGGAATTGCAACTATCACAGACCTGGTAAATGCAGAAAATTCTTTGAGAGATGCTCAGACAAATTACCTGAAAGCATTGGTACAAGTGAAATTGGGCGAGCTCGACCTGATCAAATCAACAGGAAACATCGGAAATATTAAGTAACCAAGAAAGTTCAATTTAAACATTTGAACATAAACAAAAGAGAGACATGGAAAATCAAGACCAATATAAAACATCCGGCCAGCAGCCAAAAAAGAAAAGCGTATTCAGACGCATTATTCTACCCATCCTGATCGGGATCGTAATTCTTCTTGTTATCATTATGAAACTGGGAAGCAACAAAGCAAAAATGGATGCAAACGCTTCTATTACCGAGCAAAAAATGACCGTTTTCCCGGTAACAGTTGCAGAACCGAAGATGGAAACTGTTACCCAGGATTTCGAACTGAACGGGAATTTCATTCCGGATCACCAGTTGAGTTTTGTTTCTGAAGTTTCAGGTAGAGTGAGAACATTGAGTGTCGAAAACGGGGATTACGTTAATGCAGGAAAAGTAATCGCAACACTGGACAACGAGCAAATTCGCATAGATCTTTCCTTGGCGAAAACGACTTTAGACAAAGCAAAACTGGACCTGGAGAAATTCGAGCGCATGGTTACAAGTGGTGCAGTTAACAAACAACAGGTAGAAGATAAACGCCTGGAGGTGAATACTGCAGATGCCAAAGTGAGAACTTTACAGCACAGTTTGAAACTAACAACCATTGTTTCCCCGATTTCAGGGGTTGTTTCAAATGTTTCCATTGAAAAAGGAAGTTATTTGGCACCGGGAACTGCTATTGCAGACATCGTAGATATCAAATCACTTAAAATGAGTGTGAAATTGTTAGATGTACAGGTGGTTCGCGTGAAAGCAGGACAAGCAGTAAACATCGTTCCGGATTTGTATGAAAATACGACAATTGCAGGAAAAATTGCTTCTGTTTCGCCACAGGCAGACGGATCAAAGAAATTTGACACAGAAATCCGTTTCACAAACCCGGCAAAAACTCCTTTGAAATCCGGAATGACCGGAAAAGTGAAATTCACTTTCGGCGGTACAAAAGAAGCTTTGACCATTCCATTGAAATGTTTGGTTGGAAGTATCAAAGACCCGAAAGTTTTCGTGATCCAGGGCGGAAAATCCAAGTTGACAAAAATCGAGATTGGTGCTGTGGACGACGACAAGATTGAAATCGTATCCGGTTTAACGCAGGGAATGAAGGTGGTAAAAACAGGTCAGTTGAATATCGACAACGGATCTAAAGTTAAAATCATCAAGTAAGGCACTAGTAATCATTAGGCAGTAGGCAATAGTTTACAGTGAAGAAAAAAACCTTCTATTCACTAGGAGCTAGTTACTATTTGCTCAAAAAATAAAAATATGTCAATTACAGAATTAGCCATAAAGAGACCGTCGTTGATCGTTGTGATCTTCGCAGTCCTGGGATTCCTCGGAATTATCAGTTATTCGAAACTGAACTACGAGTTAATGCCGAAGTTCTCTATTCCGGTTGTAACTGTTACAACGGTTTACCCGGGAGCATCTCCTTCCGAGGTTGAAAACTCAGTGACCAAGAAAATAGAGGACGCACTTTCAGGCGTGGAAAACCTGGACGATATTCAATCTACATCCATGGAAGGAATTTCTTCAGTGGTATTGATGCTGAAAAACGATTCCGATCCGGATAAAGCATTGCAGGAAGCTCAGCGAAAAATCAACGCCATTCTTTCAACTTTGCCGGAAGAGGTTCTTTCTCCTTCATTGGGAAAATTCTCCTTCGATGAAGCTCCGATCATGAACATTGGTGTAACAGCCAATATGCCGCCAACAGAATTGTATTCATTGGTAAAAGACGACATCTCCCCTTCCCTTGCAAAAATGGAAGGTATGGCACAGGTAACCATGGTTGGTGGTGAAGAACGCGAGATTAAAGTTCAGGTTGACCGGGAAGCATGTTCCAACTATGGAATTTCAATCCTGCAGATCACCAACGCAATTCGCAGTGCGAACCTCGAATTACCTACCGGAAAAGTAAAAAGCGATGAAAGCCAGGCCTTGGTTCGTTTACGTGGTAAATACAAGGACCTGAATGAACTGAACAACCTGGTGATCTTAAACGATCCGAAAACGGGTTCTCCGGTAAGATTGAACGAAGTAGCAAGTGTTACAGATGCTTCCAAAGAGATTAAAACCTTTAACCGTATCAACGGAACAAACTCTTTGGGATTGTTGATCCAAAAACAAACCGATGCAAACTCGGTGGTATTAAGTAAAAAAGTAAAAGAGGAATTCAAAAAACTGGAAGCTCAGTACAAGAAGCAGGGAATGAAATTCGAAATTGCTTCCGACTCATCCGACTTTACGATTGCAGCGGCAGACGCGGTTGTAACGGACCTTGGTCTGGCAATCTTCATCGTAGCATTGGTGATGTTGTTATTCCTTCACAGCGTGCGAAATGCATTCATTATCATGATTTCCATTCCGGCATCATTGATCTCGGTTTTCATTGCCATGTACCTGCTTGGATTTACGATGAATCTCATGACGATGCTCGCAATTTCATTGGTAGTCGGGATTTTGGTCGATGACTCGATTGTGGTATTGGAGAACATCTACCGCCACCTTGAAATGGGGAAAGACCGCAAAAAAGCGGCTTTGGAAGGACGTAATGAAATTGGATTTACGGCAATGGGAATTACGCTGGTAGACGTTGTGGTATTCCTTCCGCTGACTATGGTTGGTGGTTTGATCTCGAACCTGCTTTCCCAATTCTCATTGGTGATTGTTATTTCGACCTTGATGTCATTATTCGTATCCTTTACACTGACTCCTTTATTAGCTTCACGTTTTGCGAAAGAAACTGTTTTGACTAACAAAACGCTGGGTGGCAGAATCGTGATGGGCTTTGAAAAAATCCTGAAAAACATCACCACTTCTTATGGCCGGATGCTGACTGTTGCCCTGCGCAGAAAACGCTACATTACGGTAGCCGCATTTTTAGGGATTATTATTATTCCTGTCATGCTCGGACCATACATCGGTGGGGAATTTGTAAGCCAGGGCGACCGCGGAGAATTCGTAATCTCCCTGGAATTACCACAGGACGCAACCATCCAGCAAACGAACGCAACGGTGCAAAAGGTGGAAGATTACCTCTTCCATGACAAACGGGTTGTAAATGTATTTACCAGTGTAGGAACTGCCAGCGGAAATATGGGTTCTCAAAGCAACGCCAATAATAAAGCGCAGCTTACTGTGAAGATCATTGACAAAGAAAAACGCGACCAATCTGCTGCAATTGTTGCACAGCTGATGAAAAAAGACCTGGAGAAAATGCTCCCGGACGTCAAAGTGAACTCTGCTTCAGTGGGTATTATGGGTGGAGCCGATGATGCACCGATCCAGATCGCCGTTGCCGGAAACAATATGGATTCGAACTATGTAGCAGCTACTAAAGTAATCGAGACCTTAAAATCCATCAAAGGAACTGCTGAGGTAAAAGTATCCGTTGAATCCGGGAACCCGGAAATTACAGTAAATATCGACCGCGATAAAATGGCTGAACTGGGATTGACCATGAGCACGGTTGGTTCAACATTGCAGATGTCATTCAACGGGGACGATAATGCGAAATATACAGAAGGTGGAAAAGATTTTGACATCCTGGTGAATTACGATGACTTCGACAGAAAGAGCACATCCGATGTGAAAGAAGTTTATTTCATCAATGACAAAGGAGAACAGATCAAGCTGAGCCAGTTTGCAAGTATCGGCAAGGCAAGCGGCCCGTCCAAACTGGAGCGTAAAAACCGCATTCCTTCCATCACAATTACTTCCCAAGTATTGGGAACATCCAGTCAACAGGTAACGGATGAGTTTGCAAAACTGATTGAAAAGGATCCGCTTCCTTCGAATACGGTTTACACTTTTGAGGGAGATGCGAAAAACATGGCGGAAGCATTCGGAAACCTGTTATTGGCAATCCTGGCTTCTATTGTGTTTGTTTACCTGATCATGGTTGCCTTGTACGATTCTTATGTTTATCCACTCGTGGTATTGTTCTCCATTCCATTAGCGATCATCGGGGCTTTGCTTGGATTGGCACTGGCAGCAGAACCAATCAGTATCTTCTCGATGCTGGGGATGATCATGCTGATCGGATTGGTAGCTAAGAACGCGATTTTGATCGTAGATTTTGCAAACCAGAAGAAAGCCGACGGACACAATACGGTTGAAGCATTGATCATTGCAGGCCAGGCGCGTTTACGCCCTATCTTAATGACAACACTGGCAATGGTTTTCGGGATGATGCCGATTGCATTTGCTCACGGAGCGGGAGCTGAATGGAAAGCAGGATTGGCCTGGGTATTGATCGGTGGTTTGACCAGTTCGATGTTACTGACGCTGATCGTGGTTCCATGTGTTTACCTGATCTTCGATATTTTCAAACGCCAAATTTCAAACAAAAAGGCAAAAGCCTTGCTAAAAGAAGTTGATGTGGTCGCACTAGGGCACGAGTACGATCATAATTAACACCAATAACCAAAAGGAACGCCCTGACATTCATCGTCAGGGCGTTTTTTTGTTTTGTAGATCTCAAGTAAATCCATTTAGTGAGCACAAATACCATTCCCCGGTAATAATTGCATAACAACTGAATCCGAAATTTGTGGCTGAATATTTAGTTAAAGATTATGACAAAACATTTCTTACTGGTTATCAGTTGTTTTTTAACAGCTATTTCCGCAAAAGCTCAGGATATTGCAACTGCCCGTAACGCAGCCGTTGGAGCAACAGTAACCTTCAGAGGAGTTTCTTTGAATGGAGCGGAACTTTCAAATATCCGTTATATCCAGGATGCCACAGGAGGAATTGCAATCTACGGTTCTGCCGTAAGTTCAATCATTGAAGGTGATTCTGTTCTTATCACGGGAACAATGACCAATTACAATAATCTTGCAGAAGTAACTCCGGTTACATCCATGACTGTACTTGCCAATGTTCCTCTTCCTGCAGTTCAGGTAATCACGAACGTTTCAACGATTGATGATCAATATGAAGGCGAATTAATTCGTTTTAACGGATGTGTTTTTGCCAACGGGGGAGCAACGTTTGCAGGAAACACCAATTACAATGTAACGATTGGCGGTCAAACACTTCAAGTTCGAATTCTGAATGGAAATCCGTTGATCGGTCAGATCATTCCTAGCGGAACTGTAAACCTTACCGGAATTATGTCTCAATTCTGTTTTTCCCCAACTACAGGCTGTACTTCCGGTTATCAGCTGCTCCTAAGAACACTGAGCGACATTGAAACCACGTCATCCATTCACATTACACAGGCAATTGGTACTTCATCGATTACCACTACCGGTTTTGACATTGACTGGTCTACCAATCTTGGCGGAACAAACTCTTATATCAAATACGGAATAACTCCGGCACTGGAATTAGGGACCGTTTCTTCAGGTAATACATTGAACCACGTTGCTACTTTGACCGGATTAACCCCTGCAACGATTTATTACGTCCGTGCTTATTCTTTTAATGGAGCTGATAGTGCTATTACATTGGAACGCACTTTTGCAACACAATCACTTTCTTCCGGACAGATCAAGGCTTATTTTAACCGCATACCGGATGTGAGTTATTCCAACGGAACGAACGCAATTTACCTGAATCACAGAATTGCGGACACACTTGCTGCATACATTGACAGAACGCACTATTCACTCGACATCGCTATTTATAACTGGGACCATTCTTTGAGTGCAATGAAAATTATTACGGCTGTAAATAATGCCTATGCACGAGGAGTAAAGGTTCGCGTGATTGGTGACGGTAGTACGATAAACTCCGGGGTTGATGGTTTGAATAACGGTATTCCTGTTTTGACAACTCCGCAGGGAAGTGATTATACGATTATGCACAACAAATTTGTGATCATGGATGCTCATGTTAGTAATCCTGATCATCCGGTAGTTTGGACAGGATCTACTAACTTTACCGAAGGACAATTAGATGAAGATGCGAACAATGTGATTATTTTCCAGGACCAGAGTTTAGCTCGTGGATATAAAATGGAATTTGATGAAATGTGGGGAGATAGCAGCCAGATTTCCCAGCCAAACATGACTTTATCCAAATTTGGACAGTTTAAAACCGATAATACTCCTCACGAGTATATCATTGGCGGAAAACGTGTGGAATCTTATTTCAGTCCTTCAGACCAGGTAAACATGCAAATTCTGAATACCATTGCAACTGCTGATGATGACTTGTATTTTGCAATCATGGTTGTAACACGCTCGGATATTGCCTATGCTATCCGTGACAGAATTCAGCAGCAAACATTAACGGCAAAAGGAATTATTGACGATGCATCCACATCTGCAACGCCTTATGGAATTCTTTCTCCGGATATGGGTGCAAATCTGGCAGTAAACGGACACAATTGGATCTTTCACCACAAATACCTGATCGTTGATGCATCGAATACGGCTTCTGATCCGATCATTCTTACCGGTTCACATAACTGGAGTAACGGAGCAGATCAAAAGAACGATGAAAATACAGTTATTGTTCACGATGCTTCTCTCACAAATCAATATTATCAGGAATTTATGGGAAGATGGTGCGAACGGAACAATCAGATCTGCCAGTTAAGTTTGGATGAGCTTGATGCAATGCAAAATTTATTGGTTTATCCGAATCCTGCTAAAGCAGCATTTACACTAATGGCTTTAGGTGACGGAACGAAAGCTGAAATAAGCCTGACAGATATTACAGGAAAACAAGTTTATAATCAGCAAAAAGAAACCGAAATCGGAAGTAATTTATTCCAGATAGATACTCCATCACTTCAACAGGGGCTCTATTTGATCAATTATACGATTAACGGGCATTCATCAACAACACAGATAATTGTTGAATAGTCTTTTATTTACGAACTAAAAAAGCGCAGAGTTTAAGATCCTGCGCTTTTTTAGTTTTAATTTATTGGGTTTATGAGAAAGAATGCATCACAAAATCACCTTCTGCTTATAAACTCTCCCCGCTTTAGTTTCCAATACCACGTAATAAATCCCTTTCTGAATTCCTTCCGGGATAGAAATGATTGAAACTCCTTTGGTAATTTGCTGTTTGCTTGCCGCAACTTGTTGCCCGGCAGTATTAATCAATTGAATCGCTGCTTCCGTATCAAACTCAGATTTTACCCGGAGGTTTGTTTTTCCATCGGATTGTGTGGTGAAAATTGCCAGTTCAGAAGCTTTATCAGATTCGTTTACGTATAGTGATGCCGGATCGATCGTACCTTGCAGGTATTTAACGTTTGTCCCAATATTATCGCAGTATACAATGTGGAATTTCCCGTTTGAGTATTCAATATCCGGGCGGGTTTGCGATCCGGATGTACCGGCAGTCAGCGTATCGATATTCACACCCAAACCTGCTGTTCCGGTTACGGAGTAAGTAAAGAAAATGTCTGTTGCCGCGCCATTATTTCCCTGCCAAATAACGGCAAGTGTATCTCCTTTCCCGGCAATGATCGGGTAATTTTGAACCCCGGTTCCCATCGGGAAAAGTTGGCGGTGAATACCAATCTGTTGGGTTGCCAGGCTTGTAGAACTGATATAAACATCTCCGGCACTCATCCAGGTTGAAACCAGTGAATCTCCCATAATTACTCCTGAAGGCCCACTGGAAGGACAGGATGAAACAGACCAATTCGTTTGGTCCACTTCTTCGGCAGCAGTAAAGCTCGCACTTCCGTCCGTAGAATAACAGCCCCACATTTCACGGATATTATTGTCGTCATTGCGGAATAACAAAACATGTTCATCACCGGAAGCCACCACTTTGGCAGGACAGCAATCACAAACAAATCCGGTAACGGCTGCAGTTGGATTGATCGGAGTTTGGTAGGAAACCCCAAAATCTGTTGATCGTGCAATGGCATATTCCGGATCTTCCATCGCCGCATTGAAACGCATGAAATTGACTACCACATTTCCACTCGTTCCGTACGCAACTGAAGGAAAACGCGGGATGTCCGTTCCAATGTGATCTACCCGAACTGTGTCCTGAAAAGTTGATCCGCCGTCTGTTGACCGAACGGTATACACCTGTGCACCCGAAGCTGTTGGTTCTGTACTGAAGACCACAAAAACCATATCCTGTGATGCCACAATTTCTGCACCTGTCCAGGTTGCAAGGTATGGAATAACTCCCGCAGGATTTAATGCTAAAGGAGTTGTAAATGCGGATCCGTTCCAACGGGAAGTATAAATTTTATCGATCCCGCCGCTTCCCCAGATTACCTGCGGATTATCTCCTGAGGTGAGGGCAATGCGCGGATAAATATTGCTGTAAGTTGTTCCCACAGCTACATTAATCGGTGAATTCCAAAACGCACTTTGCGAAAATGAAAGAAAGGTGAAGCTAAAGATTGTGCTGATTCCAAGTACTAATTTCTTCATAGTCTTTGTTTTGAATAATGATTAAACCAACCGTTTGAGTAATCAAACGGACCCAACGCTTGCTTTATAAAGTTGGAGTTTAGCTGCAGAGATCAATTCGTGATCAGTTTCCTAAGTTAGGAAAAACAAGTGGGATGTGAAATAAAATTACTTTTTGACAACCTTTCATTTTCCCGGTTGTAATGTTCCTGTAACCGGTTCAATTCCCCTATAAAAACCAATTTTTTACTCAAAAGATGAAAATTCCATTTATTACATTTGAACGCATCCTGGCATGCAATTTAATCCTAATCTCTTCATTCACTCTTGCTTTTGGACAATCTAACCAGCTGGTGTTCATTAAAAACGAAGGCCAGGTTTCGGATCAGGCTAAAAACCCCAGAAAGGATGTTCTTTATAGCGGGATGATGGATAACGGTGTATTCCATTTAAAGAATAACGGAATCAGTTATCAATTTGTGAAACCCGACTTTGATCAAAAAATCAGCGCTATTATTCCAAAGAGCGGCACTTCCACCCCTTATAAAATACCGGTTTACCGCCTGGATATAAACTGGCTGAACGCTAATAAACAGGTGCAAGTAAATGCGATTAATCCCGTTGAAAACCGTTCTGACTTTCCTATGAATTCGAACACTAAAGAATATAAAGAAGTTTATTACCGGGAAGTTTACGCCCTTATTGATTTACACTACTACCACTCGGAGGGGCATTTGAAATACGATTTTGAAATGAAACCTTATGCCGATTATCGCCAGATTATTTTCGAAATTGAAGGAGCTGAACAAATCAGCCTTCAAAAAGACGGATCTGTTTTAATCCAAACGCCATATGGAAGTATTGTCGAACAGGCACCGATCGTCTATCAAAAAAACAAAATCATTCATTCTCGCTGGAAACTGCAAGGAAATCGACTGAGTTTTGAGCTGGACGATTACAATCCGAAGTATGCCTGCACTATCGATCCGATCGTTCGGGAATGGGGAACTTATTACGGCGGAAATGGCTGGGACGCTTCTTCAAAAGTACTTGTGGACGCAAACAACCAAGTGCTTCTCTGTGGTCGTTCAGCCAGCAATTCTTCCTTATCAATCGCAACTTCAGGTGCGCACCAGGATTCTATTGCAGGCGATTTTGATGCATTCCTGGTAAAATTCAATGAAAACGGAACCAGATTATGGGGAACTTACCTGGGTGGTCCGGGAGTTGAATATGGTAATGATATAACGGTTGACTTAAACGGAAATATTTACCTGGTTGGCTCCACCAATAACAACGATAATGCGGCCCTGACAACTTCCGGCTGCCATCAAAGCGTTTACGGCGGCGGAAATTATGATGTGCTTCTTTCCAAATTCTCTCCTTCCGGACAGTTGATCTGGTCAACCTTATACGGCGGCAACGAATGGGACGCAGGTTTTTCCTGTCAAACAGATGCAGCAGGGAATGTTTACATCACCGGCCAGTCGAATAGTACCAACCTTGCTGTACCGGGAGGCTTTCAGCAGACTTTTGACGGAGGAATTGCAGATGCATTCATTGCAAAATTCAACGCATCCGGAACGCTTTTATGGGGAACTTATTACGGTGGTCCGGATTACGACTTGAGTAAATCCTGCGCTATTGATCCAAACGGAGATCTTTACATCGCCGGTTACTCCAGCAGCGATGGAACTGAAATTGCAACTGCGGGTTCTCATCAACCAACAAGAGGTGGTCTTTCGGATGCTTTCCTGGCAAAATTCTCCCCAACAGGAAGCAGGATCTGGGCAACTTTTTACGGTGGTGCAGGATCAGAAGATGGCGGATATGGTTTTGAAGGATATTCTTGTATTTGTGATGCTTCAGGGAATGTTTACATGGGCGGAGTAACAGAGAGTTCCGAACCAAATGTGATCGCTACTTCAACCGGCCATCAACCGAATTATGGAGGAATCCAGGATGCTTTCCTGGTAAAATTCAATAATGCGGGAGTAAGGCAATGGGGAACTTATTACGGCGGAAGCGGCGTTTCACAGGCCTACTCATGTTCTCTTGATCAAGCCCAAAACGTTTATATGTCCGGCATGGCTAATGCTGATGACGGACCAGCAATTGCAACAAGCGGAGCTTTTAAATCAACGTGTGATGCAACTGATAATTTTTTGGTGGGATTTAATCCAAACGGTCAGCGGTTGTGGGGAACCTTTTACGGCGGTCAATCTTATGAAAATACTGGATATTGTGCTGCTGACAACCTGGGAAATTTTTACCTGAGCGGTTCAACGGATATGTATTCCGGTCAATTTCAGATCGTCACACCCAATGGGCATCAAACAGTGTGTCATCAATTCCAGGACGCTTATTTGGTAAAGCTTTCGGTGGACGCATCTGCCGCAATTAGTGAAATCGACCCGAACGAATTTTCGGTTTACCCAAATCCGGTGAAAGACCTGCTTCAAATCGGAAATCTAAACGCACAGGAAGCTGTTTCGGTTCGAATTTACAATGCTCTCGGAAAATTGGTTATGCAGGCAAATCTCGGAGCGGAATCAACTGTCATTGATCTTTCTTCGCTAAACAAAGGTTTCTACATGCTGAATTTTGAAAAAAATACTCAGTCTATTGGAACAGTTAAAATTGTGAAGGAATAACGGCGCGGATTCTTTCTGGTTTGGTTAAAAAAGCCGGTTGATGATTCTTCCGGCTCTTTTTAGTTTAAAATTTACTGATCCTTCAAATAACTCAATATCTCCGTTTTTTTTCTCCGGGAAACTTCAAAATCCTCCTTGCCGTTTTTCATCGCAATAACACAATCTACACCTTTGGAATAATGAAGAATATGATCAATATTAACAACTACACTTTTGTTGATTCGAATGAAATTCGGGTGAGCGTGAAGCAGAACTTCATAGTCCGACAGGGTTTTACTGGAAAGAATCTGCTGGTTTTCATCCGTGATTACTTCACAATAGTTTCGAACTGCCTGAATGTAGCAAATCTTATCCAAATCAACGATCAATACCTTGTTTTTCAAGTGAAAAGGAATTCGTTTAATCACGTGATTGTGTTCGTCTACAGACTGAACAAAATGGATGATATTGGAATTATCACCGAAATTGATGGAGCGTTCCACTTTTTCCACAGCGCGGGTCAGTTTGGAATGATCTACCGGCTTTAGGATGTAATCTATTGCATTGAAATCAAATGCCTGTAATGCAAACTCATCAAAAGCAGTGACAAAAATGACCTGGAAGAAAATTTTTTCAAACATGCGCAGCAGATCAAATCCCGTTCGTGTAAGCATTTGAATATCCAGGAAAACCAAATCGGGCTTTGTACGGCAAATGAGTTCATACCCTTCTTCCACGGAAGCACCATCGCCTATTAATTCTATTGACGGGCAATGTTCTTTCAGCATCGTGCTCAGGACATTTCGATTTGCTGCTTCATCATCAATAATTACGCTCCTGATTCCTCTCATCGTATAATTTGTTTAGCATCTCTAGTGAAAAGAAAATCCGGACTGTCGATCCGCATGGTTTTCCTGCCTCATCTTTCAAATCAATGAATTCAATGGAGCCTTCTGCCGGTGTATAAAGTTTATTGAGATTCTCGATTCTTTTTTCGATCAGCTTCATTCCTTTTGATTCCTTAAACGCCACTGCTTTTAACACCTTCGGATCTTTTGGAATTCTACCCACCCCATTATCCCGAATTGAAATACAAAGTTTATCCTTATCCATTTCAATGGAAAGCGTCAGTATTGGAGAAGCTTCTTCCGGCAAAGGTAAAAGCCCGTGCCAAATTGCATTCTCAATCAGCGGTTGTGTAATCAATGCCGGTATGAATAACTGATCCAATTGGATCGTCTCATCGATTTCCCTGATAAAAGCAAAACGGTTACTGAAACGAAGCTGTTCCAGGTCAATATACAGATCAATAATTTTCAACTCATTGTACAGGCTGATTACAGACTGATCCGAATAATTAAGCAGATTGCGCAGCAAGGCACTGAACTTGGCCAGGTATTGATTTGCTTTTGAAGTTTGATTTCGAATGATTAATTCCTGGATTGCAACCAGTGAATTTGACATGAAATGTGGATTGACCTGTGCTTTCAAAGCTGTGAGCCTGTATTCCGCCAAAAGTTTTTCCAATTGAATACGACGCATTTCCTTTTTCCGACGGGAATGCATGATCAACCAGCTGCATAAAATGGTCAGTACTAATCCAAGAATCAGCATGGAAACCTTAAAAAAAGAAGTTTGCCAAAAAGCCGGTTCTATATAAAACGTGGTGACCAAAGACAAATTATTCTTATGCGCCAAATTTACTTCCGGGTAAACCAATAAAGTATATTTTCCGGGGCTTAAATTCTGCAAATGGATTTGGGTTCCTTCTACTTTTCCTTTCGATGATGAAGGTCCCTGCAAGTCATAGTTTAATCGCTTAAACCATTCTTCATAAGCTATAAAATCAAAATTGAAATACAGGTCATTTTGCCGGTGATTCAATCTTTGAAGCTTATTTATCGGGAGTTTTTTATTTGCTGTTTCAACCGAAGATAAATACAGTTTGTAATTCGTAGGCCGAAATAATTTTTGAATGTTTACAGAACTCAGACCTGAAGAAGAACCGATAAATACTTCTTTACTAACAGGAACCATTCTCAACACCTCTTCATCCAATAATTGTTTCCAGGGTGACTCATTGTGAAGTTGATCCAATCTCTTTACAAATGCCCCTTTATTCGTGGATAGTAAAATCACCCGATCGGATAAAAAACTAACATCGTTAATGATCTGAGAAGGAAGACGTGTATACTGAATCAATTTGTTTTTTGGTGTCAATTGATAAAGTCCATTCCCCTTTGTGCACAACCAGATATTCTTTCCGGGATCTATTTTTATACTGGAAATATTTTTGCCTTTTAGATCACTGAGATAATCCGGTGAGGAAAAAGTAGAAGTCAGCCGGTAAATTCCAGCTGGTAGAATGACAAAAAATTCTCCCGAAGAACGCTCAACAACACCACGATTCCAAGTGTTTTGCCTGATTACTCTAAAAGATCTTCCATTTTTTTCTAACCTGGAAATAGAAGATCCGGTAATCATCATCAGTGAGCCATCTTTTGCAAGACAGAAGGCATATGCATTTGTTGTTCTCACTAAATCAACCAATTTGAAATCAGTGTTCAAAGTATATACTCCACCTTTTGTTCCGACATAAAGCCGGTTTTCAAATTCAATGATATCGTTGATACTTGTTGAGTTTCCTTTTAATTCAATTTCCCGAAGAATTTTATTTTCCCGAAAGAACAGTTTACCACTCGCCGTTCCGATAAACAGCTTTTCCCCGATAACATCTAATGCAGTGATTTGTCCTTTCAATCCCGATTCATTCTGATAAGAACGATTATCTGTATTCCGGCAATAATAAAGGCCTTCACCGATAGTTGACACCCATAACCCCGATTGATCGTCAAAAAGAACATCCGAAACAGCTACATTTCCCAAATAATGCTCCAAAAGATTCAAGTCTTCATCCAATTCAACCAAACCTCCGTTTGAAAGTGCCAGCCAGACATGGCCGTTAGGCCCTATCTTAAAATTGATAATTCCTTTGCCACAACTATAAGACTTTACAATCCCGTTTTTTTTATCAAGCCTGATATCATTAAAAAAAGAGAAATAACTGTTTCCATTGAATTCGTAGCCAAATGTTTTAGCAATAAAAATCGAATCCCGACGAATTACTCGTTTCAAATGACCGGATTGGTCTTTAACTGCCAATGACATTTGTCCACTTGGGTAATCACCTGTTCGAATGGAAATTAAGGGTTTGATTTTAGAAACAAGTCCGGAAGATTTGCTATTCTTCCTGATTTTTCGAATCTGATAACGCCCTTTTGGGACAATGTATGTCTTTTGAAAAGTGGTGAAATAGAGTTTCTCCTGTTTATCAAAGTATAAATTAAAAATCGGCAGTTTCCTGCGGCGAATTTCCTCCGAATACTTTTGCAGGCCTTTCACTAAAATTGCTTTGTCATTCATGATCTGGTAAACCCGACCTTGAGAATTTGCAATAAAGAGTTCTCCCGATCCGGAAGTCGCAATAGCATAAACCGCACTTTCCTTCAAAGGAAGATTCTCACAAACGGGTATAAACATACTTCCATTGTGTTTCACAATTCCATATTCGGTAAATACCCATATATAGCCTTTGGAATCCTGGTGCAGGTTATAAACTTCCATTGCCGGAAGACCTTGTTTGACACCTATATTATGGAAAACCAGCTTTTGAGAATAAGCAATTGAAATGCTCATCAAAAAGAGCAGACAAAGAATGATCGTTCTATTCAGCACGAAGTAAAAATAGTGATAATCAAAAAGGTTTTGATTACCATAGAATCAACGGATCAAGCCATTGCAAAGGTAAAAGAAACGAAAAAACCTTCTCCCGTGGTAACAGAAGAAGGCCTAAGAAATTAGGTGTCAGCCGGATATTTAATTTTTCCAATATCCGAAATCGTTGTTATTGGTGACTGAAAATCCTTCAGAAGTAACTGTATTGAATGAAGGCATCAAGGTTAGTGAGTATACAGCATTTGAACTTCCATGTCTGGCAAAATATAACTTCCCATTTCCATAAGTGGTATTAATTCCTGTACCAAATGTTCCTGGGATCCCGGTATAAGCATGATTGTCTCCAGGAATGCTAGTCAGGTTCGTTCCTATGAGTGTGTAATGCCAGGAAGCGACTCCTGAGGATGAGTAAATGGTAGATTCGTGTGAAAACACAAAATCATAGTTACCAAAACCATCCGGAACAAAAGTAATAGAACCGCCTTGGTATCCATTTCCAATCGGATTATTAAAAATCACAGGGCTGCTACCCCCAACAGTAATAGGCAGGGCAATACCTGTACTTGGATCAATTACATAAATCCGTTTGGAATTTCCGTAGCTAACTAAAGCATAAACCTGCAATGTCTGCGGATGGATCTCTATTTCTTCAATAGCTCTTGTAAATGTATTTCCGGAATAACCATCCATAATGGGTGTTGTGCCTAAATTACCTTCCAGGTATTGTGTACCCGAGCTGTTTTGATAGGCATAAATATAGTAGTTGGTTGTAGCTCCGCACCCAATTACCGTTCCTGTTCCCGTGTTACTTGAAGTAGGATACAAACCTGTTGGCTGCTGCCCCATAAAACCACCTGAAATCCCATAATAACCCGTTATTACATCAGTTGTACCGGAATAGCCATCATTCGACATTATTCCCTCACTGTGCAAATAAGATTTTTCAGTGGGTTTCTCAATACCGGGTTTCTTCTTCCCCGTTCCATTAGGAATAAGTTCTTCTTTTTTACAAGCTGTTAATCCCAGCGTTAAAATTCCTGCAGTCAACGCTGCAGTTTTAAATGTGATTTTTTTCATGGTGTATTTTTAAGTGAATGATATGCTGCAATTCTTTATCGCGAATGGAAATTGCAGTGATCCAAAATTCGAATACCTGCAGGTAAACTTCACTACCGCAGGATCAGTTTTTTGCACAAGCACAGTTGCCAATATTTGTGAAATGTGTGGATTTTGTAAGTTCTGCAAAATTATCTATAACACATCCCGGGCTATCTAAAGTGACCTTTACAGCCTCAGATTATTTAGAATCTACGAGAACCGCAGCTATGATTCAGATCACAAAAGAAGGTGTGCTATTGGAACGAACTTCTCTTGACTTTGAAAGTCAGGGAGTGCTCAATCCGGGTGTTATCCGGGAAGGAAACATCGTGCATCTCTTTTACAGAGCGGTAAAACCCGGAAATCATTCAACAATAGGACATAGCAAATTGGACGGTCCGCATGAAATTATAAGCCGTGAAGCAGAACCTGTCATTTCTCCCGAATTCGATTATGAATCTTTGGGAGTTGAAGATCCGAGAATCTGTCGCATTGATGGGGTTTATTACCTTACTTATACTGCTTATGACGGAATTAACGCTTTGGGAGCTTTGGCAACTTCCCGTGATTTGAAGCATTTTGAGAAACACGGAGTGATTGTTCCTCAATTCTCTTACACCCAATTTGAATCACTGACTAAAGGCGGCTGGGAAATGGGAGACCGTTACCTGGGATATTGCAATTCAGATCCGTTTATACTCGAAACTAATCGGGATAACTTCGTCTGGGACAAGGACGTGCTGTTTTTTCCGCGGCGAATTAACGGGAAATTGTATTTCCTGCACCGGATCAAACCGGATATCCAATTGGTTGCAGTCTATGAACTTGAGGACCTGACTCCCGAATTCTGGGAAGATTATGTTTCGCGCTTGAAGGAAAACACCCTCCTCTTTCCCAAATATGATCATGAAATAAGCTATATCGGTGGCGGAGCTCCTCCTGTTGAAACAGATGCCGGATGGTTGGTGATTTATCACGGAGTGAAATGCACAACTGAAGGAAACATCTATTCTGCCTGTGCTTCACTGCTTGATCTTAACGACCCGAAAAAAGAACTTGCACGTTTACCATATCCTTTGTTTGAACCCGATCAACCCTGGGAATTGCAAGGAGAAGTCAACAATGTCTGCTTCCCTTGCGGAACAGCTTTGTTCGGCGACACTTTATATATCTATTACGGCGCAGCCGACAAACAAATCGCCTATGCATCCCTGAGTCTTTCAGAACTCATTGCAGAACTCAAACTTAATACAATTGAACATGAAGTATCCTGTTAACAACAATCGATTCGCTCAACCCCTATTCCTGAGTCAATTTACAGAGCCCGATTTTAAGCTCTCCAAACTGGAAGTTCCCGTGGTTCTTCTCGTGACTTCTTATCCTCCGAGAGAATGCGGAATTGCAACCTATTCACAGGATTTATTGGAAGCTTTGAAACAGCAGTTCGGCCATTCTTTTGAGTTACAGGTGTGTGCACTTGAAACGAGTTTTATGGATAACCAGTATCCAAAAGAAGTGACACATACCTTACAAACAGACAGACCAATAGAATATATTGAATTAGCTGGTCAAATCAACCTGGACAAACGCATCAGTATGGTTTTGATCCAGCATGAATTCGGGTTATTCCACATGGACGAGGAGAATACTTTTTTAAAGTTCATCCAGGATATAGATAAACCGGTTGTTACAGTATTTCATACGGTGCTGCCAAATCCGGATGAAAATCGGAAAGTACATGTTCGAAACATTGGTTTGTTCTCGGATTCACTGATTGTAATGACCAATAATGCTGCGGAGATTTTAAAAAGCCAATATGCGATTCCTGCAAAAAAGATTAACGTAATAGCGCACGGAACGCACCTGGTACCTCATCACGACAAAGAGCAATTGAAACAGAAGTTTGGTCTGAAGGGGAAGAAAATCCTGTCAACTTTTGGTTTGTTGAGTTCCGGAAAAGGCATTGAAACTACTTTGGAAGCACTTCCACAGATTGTTAATCAACATCCGAATGTTGTCTTTTTGATCATGGGGAAAACGCATCCCGGAGTAATTGCATCTGAGGGTGAGGCTTACAGAGATTCATTAAAAGCAAAGGTTACTAACCTGAAACTGGAAGATCATGTCATTTTTGTAAACAAGTATTTATCACTGAAAGAATTGTTGGAATACCTCCAGTTGACAGATATTTACCTGTTTACTTCCAAAGATCCGAATCAAAGCGTAAGCGGAACATTCTCTTATGCCATGAGCTGCGGTTGTCCGATCATTTCAACTCCGATTCCACATGCAAAAGAATTCCTGGATTCCGAAACGGGGATTATTGTTGATTTTAATCAGGCACAACAATTAGCTGAAGCGGTTAAACAGTTGCTGGAAGATAAAGAATTAAGAGATCTGTTTACTTCAAACGGATTGGAACGCATTGCTCCAACATCCTGGGAAAACTCTTCGATCGCTCATGCTCGCCTGTTCCAAAGAATGACGAGCAATAAAATCGAATTACAATACGCACTTCCGGAAATCAACCTGGCACATTTCAGCCGTTTGACGGATCGTTTCGGAATGATCCAGTTTTCAAAGATCAATCAACCCGATTTGGATTCAGGTTATACACTTGATGACAATGCACGGGCAATGATCGCCAGCTGCATGTATTACGAAGCAACACTCGACGGAGCAAGTTTGGTTTCTATTCAAACGTACCTGAAATTTATTTCATTCTGTCAGCAGCCCGGTGGTGGTTTCCTCAATTATGTAGACCAGGACCAATTATTTTCAGATCACAACAAGGAAACAAACCTTTCAGACTCAAACGGAAGAGCCATCTGGGCTTTGGGTTATTTGATATCCAAACAGCATATTCTCCCGGAAGGTTTTGGAACACTGGCAAGATCTATTTTAGAGAAAGCGCTCAATAATATCAATGAGATGCATTCTCCCCGTTCCATTGCTTTCACGATCAAAGGATTGTATTTCAGCAACCAGCAAGAACGATCTCCACGCATTACTGCATATATCAAATTATTGGCAGACCGATTATTGGCTATTTACCGGCATGAATCGGAAGAGAACTGGCCGTGGTTTGAAAGCTACCTGACTTATGCGAATAGTGTTTTACCGGAAGCTTTGCTTTTTGCATGGAAAGAAACGGGAGATCATTTCTACAAGGTTGTTGCGAAGAAAACCTTTGATTTTCTGCTTTCATTGACATTCACTAAGACAGGCATTAAGCTAATTTCCAATAAAAGCTGGCTGCAAAAAGGTCATGAACCGGAAGAATTCGGTGAGCAACCAATCGATGTGGCTTATACTATTTTAGCCCTTGATCAGTTTTACGAAGTTTTTGGTATTGATTCTTACCTGGAAAAATCCAGATTAGCATTCAGCTGGTTCCTTGGAAACAATCACTTGTCAAGAATTATTTACAATCCGGGAACGGGTGGCTGTTATGACGGTTTGGAGCGGGAACACGTGAATCTGAACCAGGGTGCCGAATCAACGGTAAGTTACCTGATCGCTCGAATGACAATCGAACAACAACAAAAATCCAGTATGTCTCAGTCTAAAAAGAAACTATATCTGGTAGATAAAGAAACGAATTGAAATTAGATGCAGAAGAAAGCGAATGAACTCGTTAAACGCATGCAAACTGAAGGTCTGACACTTGTTTTGGCTGAAAGTATGACTTGCGGATTAGCAGCTACCAAACTTTCCTCCTGTATCGGTGTTTCGAATGTGCTGCTTGCTTCGCTTGTATGTTATACACCTAAGGCTAAGATACAGCTTTTACAAGTGAAGCAGGCGGACATTCAAAAATACACCTGCGAGTCGCACGAAGTGACCAGGCAAATGGCGGATAACTTATCCAAACTGGTAAAAGCTGATATTTATGCCGCAATCACCGGACTTGCTTCGTCAGACGGGAGTGAAACCAGTGAAAAACCGGTTGGGACTACTTTTTATGCCATCCGCTACAAACAAAAAACAACCGATTACCGGAAAGTATTTCGCGGGAGTCCGTTGGAAATCAAAACAAAGGCAGCGGTTTATTTGTACGATCTTATTTTGAAACTGGTAAAACAAGAAAACAGCTAGCAAGAACGTAACTCTCGAACCAGCTGCTGCGACACTACCGGAAAGTATTTCGCGGAAGTTCTGTGGGAATTAAACCGGTAAAAAAATAAGGGCATTCCGGCTTAGCCTGAATGCCCTTACAAATCTTGATGTCGTTTACTATCCTGTAGTGTATCCTCCTGTGACGCCAGACACTACATCCTCCGCTTTATTCTTTACTTCACCGGCAAAATCTTTTGCTCCTCCCATGAGTTTTGCCCTTGTATCTTTTCCTTTTGCAGGTGCAAGTAAGATACCTGCTGCCACACCTACTGCTGCACCTGCAGCCAATGACATAATTGTTGTCGAAGAAAAACGAGATCCCCCCGTTTTTGCTACATCTGTTGCTGATTTCATACTCATTAATTTATTGATGATAAACTTTAAAAATGTACCTGTTCATTCAATTTCGTGTCCAAAGTTCTTTTTTAAATGAACAATTAATCGTTCTATTAAAGGTGCGTTTTTGGCCAAAAAAAAGCATTACAAAATAATGCATATCTATTGTATAAATCGCACTTTTGAAGCGGTTTCATTCGCCTGTTTCCTCATGTGGTGCATTGACCTTTTTGGATTGCGAAGAACCAGCCTGGCGCAGGTAAATGGAAAGATAAATGATTGCAAAGATGGACAGGAATTCACTTTGCCAGTTTTGAAAAGACTCGAACCAGAATTTTGAATATCCCAAATATGCGAGGGGAGCCGTTAGCGGCTTTCCTTCCAAATATTGCTGCTCGTTATAATCCAGGAAACTACCGTACCAGTGCAAACAAAATGAAAGCAGGAATAGCAGGAATAAAACAATTGATAAAGAATGCTTATAAAAAAGCAAGGCTATTCCACCTTTTTTCACCGGCCACGGGGAATCTTCCAAAGGTTTGCATTCACCATCCTTATCCCTTGGCGGATCTTCCATTGGGCGTGATTCTGATGAACCCTCCTGCCTCATGTAAATAGTCAGGATTACGAACAAAGCCATTTGGAAGAATTCACTTTCCCAATTTTCAAATGTTGCCTGAAGGAAATGTCCGCTTTTGAGGTAACTACCCAAGCCGGTAGGTGGCCGTTCGTAGGTTTCTAAAAAATCATTGTGCTCGTGCCATCCGGTATAAATTTGTCCTGCCAGCGAAAAGATCATTAATAGCAGGAAAATAATGGAAAGAACATTTCGTTTAAGAAAACCTTTTTTTTTCATGTTCCTTTTAAATTATGGATTCCCTTCTCCTCCGCTGGCCCCATAAATCTGACCGGTCGCATAACTGGCATCAGCTGCGGCAAGTTGTACGTAAATAGACGCAAGTTCTGCAGGCTGTCCGGGCCTTCCCATAGGGGTCTTCGCGCCAAATTCCATTAATTTTTCCTGGGTTGCACCGCCACTTACCTGCAAAGGGGTCCAAATTGGTCCGGGTGCTACGCCATTGACGCGGATTCCTTTCGGTCCAAGTTGTTTTGCAAGTGATTTGATGTAATTGGTTGTAGCAGCTTTCGTTTGGGCATAATCATACAAATCTTCTGACGGATCATAAGCCTGAACTGAAGATGTCCCAATAATCGCTGAACCCGGTTTTAAATGAGGTAAAGCAGCTTTTATAAGCCAAAACGGCGCATAAATATTTGTTTTCATCGTTGCATCGAAGTCTTCGGAGGAAATATCCAAAACAGAAGGACGGGTTTGTTGTCTGGCAGCATTGTTCACCAAAATATCAAGTCCGCCAAGTGCAGCTACTGCATCGGAGATCAATTTTTTGCAAAATTCTTCATTTCGTAAATCACCGGGAAGCGCAATTGCTTTTCGGCCCTCCGCTTTAATCAGTTTAATGACTTCAACGGCATCTTCTTCTTCATCAGGGAGATAATTGATTGCCACATCAGCACCTTCCCGTGCATAAGCAATTGCAGCAGCGCGCCCCATTCCTGAATCACCGCCTGTAATCAATGCTTTGCGTCCGTTCAACCGCCCGGAACCTTTATAACTTGTTTCGCCGTGATCCGGGCGCGGGTCCATTTTACCGGCAAGGCCAGGCCAGGGCTGTGATTGTTTCTTAAACGGAGGTTTCGGATACTTTTTAGTTGGATCTTCTAATGCTTTGGGTACAACCAAAGAAGGTGTTTCTCCTTTTGCCAAAACCGGCGTTACTGCAACAGTTGCCAAAACTGCTCCAATACTTCCAAGCGCCTTGCGGCGATTCATTGCATGTTCTTCGCTCATTTCTTCCGGATTTAAATTTTTTAGTATAGAAAAGGGAGAGTCTAACCTTCATCTCAAACTCTCCCTTTTGCTACTTAACCCACACTACCACACATGGACTACTTAAATCTTTTATCAAAAATAAGCACCATGGAAAGAGAACTGTTTACACATTGCCAATAGCGATTTACATAATTCTTAGAATTGTTAAGAATCAGGATTACTCCCCTTTTCAGAGATCTGTTTTCTAACTGCGTACCGCTATTTTCTGCAGCTGTTTTGCATTTTCATATCCTGCTTCATAATAAGTATTATTGAAATAGATGCAGCACCTTTTAGATTCACCCGGGATCTCTTTATAAAATTGCTCCAGCTGACCGGTTTCATAGGATGATTTGAACAAAACAGGATTTCCATGCAATCTCAGGTAAAACTCCTCACTCGTATGCATGAAGAAGGTTTCCATTCCCGGAAAATCCACGTTGCAAAAAGTGATGTTTGCTTCTTCCATTTTTTGTTGAACGGTTGGATTCCACCAGGAAATATGCCGGAATTCTACCACATTTTCCGGAAGATGCGGGATCATCTCAAACACCAAATTCAGGTTCTCTTCCGAATATTGAAAAGAAGGCGGCAGTTGAAACAAAAAATGTATGCATTTCTCTTTTAAGCCTTCCCGGATCAGCGCCTGAAAATCAGTAATCAATAACGCAGATTCTTTGAGTTTTAAAAGATGTGTGATCTGTTTGCTCATTTTGACCGAAAAACGAAAATTTGCCGGAGTAGCAGCGTAGTATTTTTCCAGGTCCGAAAGCTTTGGTGTGCGATAGAAAGTTCCATTGAGTTCCACCGTATTAAAGACCGTGCTGAAATATGCCAGCCAGTCTTTTGGCTTTATGTCCTCCGGGTAGAATTTCTTCTTCCATGCCGGATAGTAATATCCCGAACAACCGATGTATTGATTTTTACTCATATTTAAATCTTTTTTATTTCCTACGGACATACACAGAATTCCTTAACAAAATACAACACAAACGATTTTTAATCGCCGATTCAATATCTTAACTTAGAGAAACACTTCCACCGGGATATAGTATTCAGTAAATCAGAAGTTATGACACGAGAAGCAAAAAAAAACGAGGAAGAACAATTGAAGCAAGACAACGTTTCAGGAATCAAAGAAACGGCTAAAAAAACGGATCGCCGGAATCCCAAAAAAGGCCTTCCGATAAATAGCCCGGGGCGCGAAAGTTCCAAAGAATAACAATTAGAACAAACTCAGCTGTCCGTCATCTTTGGGCGGCTGAGCTTTTCCAAAAATAGTTCTCCCGCCGTAGAGATGAGATTCAGCCCTTTCTTTTGCAATCGCTTTGTCGAATAGTCCTTCATCCGGAACAAATTGTTGTTCAACTATCCTGCTCACCAAATGCAGGTTTTTAATAGCCTGGCTCTTGTCGGAATTTCCAATTTTAGCTTTCTCAACAGCTGTTTGGAGAATTTGGATCGTTTCATCGTAAACAGTCGTTGGCACCGGGAACGGATGACCATCTTTTCCACCATGAGCAAATGAGAATCGTCCGGGATCGGTAAACCGGGAAGGCGTACCGTGGATAACTTCACTTACCAAAGCCAATGATTGAATGGTTCTCGGGCCTACTCCTTCCAACAAGAGCAGCGATTCAAAATCACGTAATCCTTTATCATGAGCCATCGCCAAAACACTTCCGAGCCGTTTCAAATTCACATCTTCCGCTCTTAATTCATGATGTCGGGGAAGAATGAGTCTTTGCACTTCCGGAATAATTACCGACGGTTTTTCTGCAACTAACTCCAATATTCCTGTTTTGGCCGAATCCGCTTCCTTGTCCGTCAAATTCAGGATCTCGCCCTGGTTTTTTCCATAAATGAAGCTATGTGGTGTTTCGATAAATGATTTAATACTTTCCGAATGCCAATGATAACGGCGGGCCATTCCTGAGGAATCATCCATTCCCTGTTGAATGACAGTCCACTCGCCTTCATTTGTGACCACAAAGCTGTGCATGTAAATCTGGAAACCATCCTGAATGGCATTATTATCTACCTTGGCAGTAAGCCTGCTTGATCGCACCAATTCATTGCCGTCAAGACCGGTTTTGTCCGAATATCGAAGCAATTCTGCGGGTGTATTCCGCGAATGTTTTCCTTTTCCTCCGGCAATGTAAATTCCCAATTCATTAGAACGGTAATTCACTGCTCCTTTCAAAGCTCCCATCACAGAAGTTGTAATACCGGATGAATGCCAATCCATGCCCAGAACACAACCAAATGCCTGGAACCAAAACGGATCACTCAAGCGGCTCAACACTGCTGATTTTCCGTATTCCTGAACAATTGATTCCACGATAGCTCCACCAAGTAAACGCATGCGTTCAGCCAGCCACGGTGGTACTTTTCCGTAGTGCAGCGGAAGATCGGCATAACGCCGGGAATCGAAATAAAGTTTGGGCATATACAAAGTTACGGAAGTCGCTTCAACACGCACGCCCGACAATTGTTAAAAAACCAGTTTCAGCCAAAAAAAAGGCAGTTGTAAGCTGCCTTTTTGGTAGAATTATTTTTTCTTTCCCGTTGTGGAATCTCCA